>JBNPEE010000034.1:0-83171 GCA_051117475.1 Anaerolineae bacterium
CCAAACAACACACCGCACAATTCCGTCAATCATGGATTGATTTGCTCAAGATACCGAGCGTCAGCACGGACAGCGCCTTCACAGATGAGGTACGCCGAGCTGCCGAATGGCTCAAGGCTGATTTCGAGCGTATCGGGCTGAACAGTGAACTGATCGAAACGCCAGGACATCATCCCATTGTCTATGCGGAGTGGCTAGTCGCCGGGGATGAGGCTCCTACAGTCTTAATTTACGGGCATTATGACGTACAGCCGGCAGTGATCGAAGATGGCTGGGATAGTGATCCATTTGAACCTGTGGAAAAAGACGGCAAACTCTACGCACGCGGGGCAACCGATGATAAGGGACAATTTTACGCACACGTCAAAGCGGTAGAAGCCTTGCTCAAGAGCGATGAAGGGCTAGCAGTCAATGTCAAGTTCATCATCGAAGGTGAAGAAGAATCCGGTGGGGAAGCGATTACCCAATACGTGCAAACACATGGCGAAAAACTCAAAGCGGATGTTTGCGTCATCAGCGATACCAGTATGCAAGATATCAATCAACCGGTCATCATCAACGCACTACGCGGTGGTGTGGGCTTTGAGGTAACTGTCACCGGCCCCCGTCAGGATTTGCATAGTGGTATGTTCGGGGGAACGGTACATAATCCCGCACAGGCACTCGCCGAGATTATCGCACAATTGCACAAAGCGGATGGATCGGTAGCGGTACCGGGATTTTATGATGATGTAGTCGAACTGAGCGCACAGGAACGCGAGGAAATCGCCCGCGTGCATTGGGATGATGCCGACTGGCATCGTGCAACTGGCGCACCGCAACCCTGGGGTGAAGCAGACTACAGCTTGCTGGAACGCATCGGCGCACGCCCCACGCTGGAGATCACCGGTATGGCGAGTGGGTATTATGGCAAAGGTAGTAAATCAATTATCCCTCACCAAGCACTTGCAAAGATCAGTTGTCGGTTGGTTGCCAATCAAACACCATCCGATATTCAGGGCAAGGTGATCGCCTTCATCGAATCCATCAGTCCGGATGATGTGACTGTGACTGTAAAATCTCTGCGCGCTGGCGCTTATCCCGCACTGATTAAGACCGACACTCCCATGATACAAGCGGCAATCGAAGCCTATCAAGCGGGCTGGGGCGCACAGCCCATCTTCAAGCGTGAGGGGGGTAGTATTCCGATTGTATCCGATTTTCAGAATCGGCTGGGCTTGCCAGTTATCATGATGGGCTTCGGGCTAGATAGCGATAACCTACATGGGCCGAATGAGCATTTCAGCATTGCGATGTTTCACAAAGGCATTGATACATCAATTCATTTTATGCGAGCAGTCGCCAACCTGAGCGATCTTACCCAGTGAAAGATAGAGAACAAACTATGAGCAAAGCAAATGATTATGTACAGGCCAACATGGACGCATTCACCGAACAACTCAAGCAATGGGTGGCGATTCCGAGCGTCAGCACAGATCCCACACGTAAAGCCGATGTTCAGCGGGCGGCAGAGTGGCTGGCGGATGATATGCGCCGTATCGGCTTAGAACAGGTTGAGGTAATGCCCACAGACGGGCATCCGGTGGTCTATGGTGAATGGTTAGGCGCAGGCGCATCAGCGCCGACGATCTTAGTCTACGGGCATTATGATGTACAACCGGCTGTGATTGAAGATGGTTGGGATAGCGACCCCTTCACCCCTGTTGAGCGTGATGGGGTGCTGTATGGGCGCGGTGCAACGGATGACAAAGGTCAGGTGATGATCCAACTGAAAGCCGTTGAAGCCCTGTTGAAAACAGACGAATGTGCAGTCAATCTGAAGTACCTGATTGAAGGCGAGGAAGAAATCAGCTCACCCCATCTCGCATCTTTCGTGCAGGCACACCACGACAAGCTACAAGCCGATATTTGCCTCATCAGTGATACCGGCGTGCAATCCAAAACCCAACCAAGCCTGACCTATTCCTTGCGGGGATTAGTTGAGATGACTGTGATTGTCAGTGGGCCACGTTTAGATTTGCACAGTGGCGGGTATGGGGGAATCATTCACAATCCGGCACAGGCTATCGCTGAGATCATCGCACAATTGCACACACCGGATGGACGGGTAAGTGTGCCCGGCTTCTATGATGATGTGCTGGAACTGGAACCTGACGAACGCAAGACACTCGCACAATCGGAGATGGAAGACGCACATTGGCGCGATGTGATGGGCAATCTACCGGAATGGGGCGAAGCGGGCTTCAACAAGATTGAGCGCATCGGCGCACGCCCCACGTTGGAAATCAACGGCATTGAATCTGGTTATGCGGGCGAAGGCTTCAAGACCGTTTTGCCCGCACGGGCTATCGCCAAAATCAGCGCCCGACTGGTTGCCAATCAGAACCCGAACGATATTTACGCGAAAATCCACGATCAGATCATGGCACTTGCGCCCGATACTGTGCGCGTTGAAGTGCAAGAAGGACATCATGGTTTTCCTGCGCTGACCCCGCTCGATCATCCGGCAGTACAAACAGCAATCCACGCTTACAGCGCCAACTTCCCGAATCCCCCCTTGTTGGTGCGAGGCGGAGGGAGTATTCCGGTAGTGCCAGAAATTCAGCAAATATTGGATGTGCCAGTGGTATTATTGGGCTTCGGCTTACCAGATTCGCAGGCGCACGGCCCCAATGAGAGTTTTCATCTTGATCAGTATCAAGCGGGGATTCAGACCGTCATCACGTACCTGAGCGAAATCGCCAACACCTAAATATCACACACAGGATAACAGCAGAGTGGTCTTATCCGCTCTGCTGAACAGGCATCGCTTGAAAAGCGTAAACCAACTCAACCGAACGTTTTAAATCCGGTGGGGCGAAAGTGATGCGATCACCATGGCTCAAGAGATACGGATCTTCTACCAATTGACCGCCGACATAGGTGCCATTGCTAGAACCTAAATCCCGAATCCACATCCCCTCTGCTGTATACAAAAAATCACAGTGTTTACGGCTGATGTAGGTATCACGAATGATGATGCAATTGCTCTCATCGCGCCCCAGCACACAGGGGTTTTCATCAATCTGATAATGAGACTGCAATGCATAAGATGCCCCCTTGCGCACATGAATCAGATGGCGCTCTTGGGGTGGGATTTCGATCTTGGCTTTTACTTCTTCATCGCGGAAGGTCTGGGTGATGCGATTGAGTGTTTCTTGCGTAAAACCGATTGTATTCTCGTTTTTGAGGATATGCTTAGATTTGATGGTCTGGCACAAGATACCGAGTCGCTCGGTATATAATTCAGGATCGGTCAGGTCAGTGATCTGGCACGCGGCAAACCCGAAGATCAACGAGGATTGCAGATCACCGTCAACCATCACCATATAGATTGAGATACCTTTGGTGCGGGCATAAAAGAGTTCTTCCATCACCCAACTGGATTTGGCAGTATTAGGTGTCAGGATACAGACCACACAATAGGCGTTGGTCAGTGCACGTTGAATGCTGTGGAGCCAGTTAGGGGTATCCGGTGCGATGCCCTCGTCTGTCCAGATGGGCAAGCGGTGCACCTGCATGATCTCGGTGCGCAATTCGTGCATCAACGCCGTGTCTTCACGGTTATAGCTGATAAAAATATGTTTGTCTTCTTTCATCGCTCACCCCCGAAAGATACAGCCCAAACAGAATGACACATGTATGATCGACTTGCACTCATCAACATATTGTTCAATGCGTTGTTTATACAAAACCCTGATTCAAAGACCTGTCAGTTTGTGGCATTGCGAAACTACATCACAGAAGCTAGTATCGGTCTGGTTCAGGACAATAACACTGTGCTGATTAGAATATACCATATTGATGCACGATCACATAACGAAGGTGACAATTTCATGGATGTAATTGATTTACGTAGTGATACCGTAACCCACCCGACCCCCGCCATGCGTGAAGCCATGGCAAATGCTATTGTCGGCGATGACGTGTATGGTGATGATCCTACCGTCAACCAGCTTGAACAAGATGCCGCCGAGACGTTCGGTCAAGAAGCCAGCTTGTTCGTAAGCAGTGGTACACAAGGCAACCTGATCGCCTTTCTCACACATTGCCAGCGCGGGGATGAAGCGATTGTTGGCGATAAGGCACATACCTTCGTCTATGAGCAAGGTGGGATGAGTGCTTTAGGTGGCATCATGCCCCATACCGTACCCGTTCAAGCCGACGGCACACTCAAACTTGAAGACATTGAAGGGGCTATCCGCGCTGATAATTATCACTTCCCGCGCACCCGCCTCATCAGCATCGAGAACACTCAGGGTACAGTTGGCGGTGTGCCGCTCAGCGCTGAATACACCCAACAGGTTACAGAACTCGCACATCAACATGGTCTCAAAATGCATATCGATGGGGCACGCATCTTCAATGCCGCCGCCGCGATGAAACGCACCCCTCAGGAGATGATGGGCAATGCGGACAGCCTGTATTTTTGCTTGAGCAAGGGCTTGTGTGCACCTGTCGGTTCAGTATTAGTGGGAAATACCGAATTCATCAAAGAGGCGCGACGTGTGCGTAAAGTGCTGGGTGGTGGGATGCGTCAAGCGGGTATTCTGGCGGCGGCTGGTTTGCTTGCACTGCATGAGATGAGCCAGCGCCTGCACGAAGATCACGATAACGCTGCCTATCTCGCCGAATCACTGAGCGCGATTGAAGGCGTGCGTGTGGTCAGCCAACATACCAATTTTGTGATGATCTGGCTGGAAGATGATGCTAAAATTACGCCGGATGAATTTTCAGCACGATTGAAAGATCATAACATCCTCGCGAATCCTTATCCGGGATTCAAGCGTAAATTTCGCTTTGTGATGCACTATTGGATCACACGAGAACGGGTTGAGGCAGTAGTCGAAGCAGTTAAAACGGTATTGGCATGACAAATTCTTTCGAAGAGCCTGAGCAAACACGCACATCAGACGATGAACCACGCTCAAACGGCTATCGCGGTAGCCGTGCTGACCCCGCATTTGGGTTCGTGCTTGCCATTGCGCTCAGTGTCGGTTTGATCCCACTGTTGCCAGATAACGCCGACATGCGCTACACGATTGCATGGGGGGCATTGGCACTAGTGGGGGTAATCGGTTGGTTGCTGGGCAATAGCGATCGCATCGGGCAAGAAAAGCCTGAAAATGTCGCGTGGGGGGTGGCTTTCGGCGTGATGGTCAGCATCCCATTTATGGTGTTCTTCTTGCCTCAATTTCGCTCAGCCTCTACGTTGATATTCCCTGAGTTCAAAGCTGGAACCGTGTTAGCCTATCTGATCTTCGTGATGCCACTCGCGGAGACCTTATTCTTCCGGGGTTCAATGCAGAATCAGCTTGATTTTTGGGTCGTGGGTTTCTTATCCGGTTTGTGGCACATCATCTTATTCTTTCCGGTGATGTGGGATGTGTTGCTGGAGTTCGTTTTTGTGGCGGTCTTTCTGGCAATCGCCCTATTCAGCATCAACATGATGTATAGCTACGTGCGCGAGCGTAACGGGTTAGCAGCCGCTTGGATTTGCCAGATCACAGCCAGCTTGATCTTATTCTTCATCCCGTACTTATGAACGCATATCGGGGATCACGATCACGTCATGTGATCCCAGGCGATTCACTCATCAATCGGCAGTTTTGCGAGAAACCGCTCAGTGATGAGTACACTACGATGCCTTAACAAACGGCTAATTTCCTCGATAGGCATACCGTTCTTGTACATGTTTGCCACCGCCGAACGGCGCAGATCGTCGGGTGTAACATGCCCTAGTCCTGCGAAACGCGCCGCGTTGCGGATGATCAACCAGATGCCATCCGGGGATAAGCCCGCTTTGGCAACGCGCCCACCCTTCCAAATGCGCCGGATGATGGGGGTGTGTTCAGGAGGATCGCCCAGCACAGCCCGCCAACGATCAACTGCCGTCACCACCGGCAGGGGCATATCAACATAATCATTCGTTCCCATTGATAAGACAGCTACCCCCTCACGCACGATAATATCGTACCACTTAGCTGCCGATAGTTCCTCACGACGTAAGGCCATCGTACAAAGTGCAATCGCTACCACGTTATTGCGTAGCATTTGATTGGTGGAGGTTGCCATATCACGCGCCGCGCTCATCAGTTGTTTGACTTCAGCTGGGCTTAACAATCGTTCGGGAGTCGGGTTCTTCTTAATAGGCGGCACGCTCACGCTCTGAATATCACTCGCTATTTCCGCTTCCAGCACCTCAGTATCTGCGAGCAAATCGGCGAGTGTGACAATCGTCGCCCGCGCTTGATCGAGAGCTTGACGCCCCTGCCCGTCTTCTGCCAGGCGATTGAGCCAATTATTGAGTTTACGCGGGGTTAGATGGCGTTGCAAACTCTTGACAGGTAAATCCTGCATACGCTTCAAACGATCATCACCTGTTGTTGCTTTCAGCCCTGCAACATCAACCAGATAGCGATCAACCCATCGGTAATAAGCGCGTTGTGTGTTGATGCTCGATGTCCGTTTGGGTAAAGCCTTCGTAAAATCAAAAGATTCCATATGGTTCGTTTTTCTGGTACATGAATGAGCAAATGTCATATTGTTCATAGACGCACAGAGTATAACACTGTGAAGTATATCATCACACAAAACGAACGAATTTTAATAGAATATCTATGCAAACAAAAACGCCCCGATCAATACGAGGCGTTCATCATAAAAACTTGTGTTACTTAGTCATCAAGGTAAGCAAAGGGGTCGGCTTTAGGTGCTGGCTTCCAGAACATCGTTGCCAAAAAGACGATCATAAAGCCGAACAAGAAGCCACCAATATGCCCCCAATGCGCCACACGTTGACCTTCATCGACATACCAACCTAAGCCTTGCACGAAGTCCATCATGAAGAAGTAGATGAGATAAAACATCGCTGGCACTTTGAATTGCCAACCGATGAACGGCGGTAAGATCGTGATTTGCGTTTTGATGGGTAAGGTCGGATAAAGCAGTAGAAATGCACCCATCACACCAGCTACCGCTCCACTAGCACCGATTACCAGACCGTTGGGATCGGATGGGGAGCAGATCGTACCACCGAACAGCACATGCCCGAAGGTTGCGCCAAAACCCGCAGCCAGATAGAACACCAAGAATGGTATACGTCCAAAGTAGGCTTCGATCTTACGCCCGAAAATCGCCAGAAATACCATGTTACCGAGAATATGCGCGATACCACCATGTAAGAACATGCTGCGCAGGCTATCCAGTGCCAGATGAGGGGTAGACCGTACACCGATCTCACATACGTTGAAGGCGATAGCCGTCATCACCTGTGTGAAAGCGACTTCACCAAAAATTTGAAAGTAGAGAATCTCCCACAGGAACACTAGCAAGTTGATGCCGATGAGCGCGTAAGTCATCCACGCACGCGATTCATCTTTGCCAGATACACCAATTGGAAATATCATCGTTCACACTCTCCTTAGTCATCAAGATGTTCGAACGGATCAGGTTTAGGTGCCGGTTTGAACAGCGTCACGATGAAAATGAACAAGAAACCGACGATGAAACCGCCTAGCTCATCCCAGAGTGGTGCAAAATTGCCAGATAGAGGGCCTTCACCTTCCAGCACTAGCTGGAAACCCAGATAAACAAAGCCGAAGAACAGAGCCGGTATATCGAAACGGCGGAACAGCAAAGGGCTAACAGCAACTTCGATGCGCTTCGTCGGATAAAGCACCATGAAAGCGGCAATCACACCGGAAATCGCGGAACTCGGCCCATAGAGCGGATCGCAACTTGAACTGAATACAGCACTCAGCAGAAAGCCACTGACACCCGCCAAAATGAATAAACTCAAATAACGGCGCTTGCCTAAAAATTGTTCAACCAACGGACCAAATATCCACAGATACATCATATTGACTACCAACAGCAAAAAGCTATCGGTCATAAACAAACCGCGTACACTATCCACAGCTAGTTCACTGATGGGCGCTTGCCCGATCTCACACGGAACGAAGGCATATTGTGGGAAGAAGGTTTCAATCGGTGCACCCTGCGTGCTAGTCAACACCACTTCCCAACCAAAAACGCACATATAGGCAAATAAGATGAAGAAGGTCATGTAGGCACGATAATCATTTTTGCCTACGAGGCGAACAGGTGCAAATAGTTTGAGTAAATTCATCGCGACTTGATCCATTACACTAAACGGTGTCTGGTTAACATTAGCATACTTTATAGTCGAGATGCAACAGGGTCATGCGAGTAGGGTATACGAACAAGTTGTCAGGATAAGAAGCCCTGTGGCAAAAAACATCACCACGAAGCGCACAAAGGTACTAATAAGGATAAAATCAAGCCCTTTTCTTTGTATTTTTGTGTCATTTGTGGTGAAAAACTGATCATGTTTCAATCAATAACAAATCTTTCGCGTTCAATGACAGGTCTTTCGTAGTCCCATGCGAGTATATGAGTAATCACTTAGCTTGCGATTGAAAATCAAAGCTGTTATATTATCGGCATTGTATAGTTATAAACATCACAATAATCTATTAACTTACACCTCTATCGGATTAACTATGTCATCAACACAGCGAATTATTTATGTTGCCGTTGGTGAACGATATATTCAGGAAGCTTGTACAAGCGTTAAGAGTTTGTGTGCCTATATGCCACATGCGCATGTTACGCTTTCCACCCAAAACTTACTGAAAGACCACGATTTATTCGATCATGTTATCCAAATCTCCGATGCGCATGATGGCTTCCGTGCAAAAATCAGTGCGATTCAACAATCACCATACACTGAAACAGTGTATCTCGACACGGATACATTTATTTGTGAAGATTTAAGTAGTTTATATGACCTTCTAGAAACATTCGATATTGCCGCATCTCACGCACCAAAACGTCAACTATATCCTGTTGAAGGTGTACCAGATTGTTTTGCAGAATTAAACTCTGGTGTGCTTGTTTATAAGAAATCGAAGGCGTTCAATACATTTTGCGATGATTGGTTGGCATTTTATGACGATCATCTAAATGAGCCTCAACCCTATCCAAATAATGACCAACCGCCATTCAGAGCGACTTTGTTCCGGTCTAATTTACGTCTTGCGACGCTACCTCCAGAATATAATTGTCGTGCAAATGGGCCTGGATATTTGAGTGGATCTGTCAAAGTCATCCATAAGCGTGCTGAAGCTACCGAACTGCAGCGTATAGCTGGTATATTAAATCAATATCATGGACAACGTGTCCATGTCGGTGGTGATGTTTATCAACATCACCGAACTGTAATCCCACCACGACATCTGAGACCTAAATACATCGGACGCATCGAACCGTCCCTCTGGCGAATTGTATTGAAGCGGTTACGGAACTCTTTGGATAAGCGGGGATTTCTCGATACATGGCAATATTTTTTACTATGGCTCAAAGGCGACAAGTGATGAGTACTACCATCTTATCTTATAACTTCGATGAGCAGGATATTGTTGATGAGAATTATTCACAACTGTATAATCATCGCCGTCGTGATTCGACATTTTCCTATGTGTACGAGACAGAGACAGCTTATTTTGCCCTACGCGATCATCTAGGTATTGTGCCGATCTATTATCGCCAACAGGGAGATAACTGGGTATTTTCACTCAAACTAGTTGATATACTTCAGCCTGATGATAAGTTAGACTCACTAGGACTTCGTATTTATCTCACAACCGGCACAAGTAAGATACACCCTTTAGTACAGGGTATACACATAGTACCACCAGGTACGGTTATTCGTATCGACAAATCAACGTCGGTTGTAAAAGCCTTATATACGTATCAATGGCAAACCGATCAAGCCACGGCTTGTCAACCTATCCAGAAAACATTAGATCACGCAAAACAGCTGTTCAGCCAGGCAATACAGCGTCTCATTAAGAATGATCGCATTGGCTTATTCTTGAGTGGCGGTATTGATTCAGCCCTTATCGGATTATCTTTGCGCAAATACGGTATCACGATAGATAGTTACACATCTGCACCATGGGGTGAGACCAGTAGCGAAATAGCTTATGCTAAAACTAACGCTACAGTTATTGGTGTAGCAAGTCATGCCATTGATATGTTGCAAACTGATGATTATGATTCTGTGATGGAGAATGTTGTACAGGCATATCCATCCTTAATGGGCAGCAGAGCTAGTCTTTCGATTGTGCGTCTATGGGAGATGATGAAGCATC
This sequence comes from Anaerolineae bacterium, assembly GCA_051117475.1. Taxonomy (GTDB): domain Bacteria; phylum Chloroflexota; class Anaerolineae; order Aggregatilineales; family Phototrophicaceae; genus JAUZRW01. Next base: position 10,218 of record JBNPEE010000034.1, read on the forward strand.
ATAAACAAGTTTTCTTCGGTCAAAATCTTGACACGCTCACATCATCTATGACTTTACAATCGAATTTATTCTTGTCCTCTTACTTCCCGACTGTATTGCGACAACAATTCGGAATGCTAGGAGACGACGGACTACTTGATCATTACATACAACATCGAAGCCACGGATTGTTAGCAAAATCACACCTTGCAGATATGCCAATTGCTAGAATTCCATGGTCATCCTATTCTCGATTAGAGTTATTGACATTATTCGGAATGTTGTTTGCCCATACACCAGGTGATAGCGATGTTATCACACAAATTGCCATAAACCATGACATCCAAATATCTAACCCATATTATGATATTGATCTTATTGAATTCAACATGGGGATTCCTCTATGGCAACGGCTTAGTCTCTCACGAGAACGTCCATACATCAAGATTACAAAACGACTTCATCGTATGATGGCATCCGACATTCTGCCTGCGAATCTTGTAAATCGTACCAAAGCTCTAACAATATCATTCGAGCGCGACTTACTAACGAACCAATTAGCCCAACAATTCCCGCTGCAATTTGCTGATGTGTCTTTGAAAAATATTGATCATCGATTTGCAGCCGAAATTCTGAAACGTTGGGAAAACTATCATAATTTTGATCTCACAAAGTCTTGACTCATTTATCATAAACGCAAAGATGCCCTGCACGGGCAGAGCATCTGGTATGTTATAGCAGGTATTGATGGATGGTGCTTAGCGCTCGGTTACAGGAACCCATTTGAGATCCATCGGGCCGACGTAGTTGGCTGTTGGCCGGATCAAGCGCCCTTGCATTTGATCGACAATGTGAGCGGTCCAACCTGCCATACGAGCCATCACGAAAAGCGGTGTGAACATATCAATGTCGAGATTGAGCGTGTAGAGCACAATCGCGCTGTAGTAATCGACATTCGGGTACAGTTTGCGTTCGATGAAATAGTCATCTGCGCCGGCAGTATCCGCTAATTTACTAGCAATCTCGAACCATTTGGTATTGCCACTGCTCGCAGCGAGGCGTTCAGCATGCATCTTGAGGACGTCAGCACGTGGATCGGTTGCTTTGTACACACGGTGACCAATCCCCATGATACGACGGTCTCCGTTTTTGATGTTGGTATCAAACCAATCTTCGACGTTTTCAGGCTCGCCAATTTCAAGGAACATCTTCATCGCTTCAGCATTTGCACCACCATGTGATGGGCCTTTGAGCGCACCGATGGCACCAACAACTGCGCTGTGCATATCGCTACCTGTGGCAGTGATGACACGGCTGGCAAAAGTCGAGGCGTTTAATCCATGTTCAGCGAGGCAAACCAGATAGACGTTGATCGCATCGGCGGCAGTCTGATCGGGCTCTTCACCGGTCAACATATAGATGAAGTTCTGTGCCAATGTCAGATCATCGCGGGGTACAACTGGTTCTTCACCCTGGGTGATGCGCGTCCATGCCGCACAGATGGTCGTCACCTGACCAATCATGCGGAAAGCTTTTTGGGTTGCAACCGCTTTATCCGTCAAATTCTCGGCATCGTCGTCGAATGATGCGAGCATTGAGGTTGCAGTACGCACTACAGACATAGCAGGCGTGTGCTTGGGTGTGTTCTTCATCGTTTCGATTACAAAATCAGGGATAGCGGCATTCTCCGCGATATAACTACGGAGTTCTTCAAGTTGATCCTGATTGGGTAAGCTGATGTGATGAAGCAAATAAACGACTTCTTCAAACAACGCATTTTCGGCAAGGTCTTCAATGCTATAACCAGCGTAGACTAACTTACCCTCAACGCCATTGACGAGGCTAGTTTGCACATCAGCAACAACGATACCCTCTAAACCACCTTTATTTGCCATGAAAATCTCCTTAATGTATGTGTGTGGATCAAGTGATTGATCAACCTATATAAATAACGATAGAAATTGTCTCAACATGGACAATTTGCAACGGCAATAATTAGCTTGTGAATTACGGTACAATTATAACATTGCCGTAGATAGGTATCAACGCTCATCTAATACTAATTAGATGAGGATTGAGAACGTTCTCACAAACCTGCTACGGGCGTAAGAAATTGGTGAGCGTTCTCGTCTAATCTACAAATGTGAACATACATTGAACATGTAACATATAAGTAAATACTTTGGTCTAATCAAAAGCATTTACTTGTGTTTGTGAATTGAATGTGCTACTTTTTGAGGCATGATGATCACATTACTCACCCAACTCAAGCGAATGATGTGTTGCACTATCAGCGAAGCGAACGCTATCGTTTCTTTGGTGTTGGAAGGGAACTAAAATCATCATTGTGTGATTTGTAACCGGACAAGAGTGAGCCAAAAACGACAGGCTCGCTCTTTTTTGTTATAGATCAGGCACACGTAGAGATTTATTGGAGAGCAAATGATCGTTCAGATTCGTGGTGAATTACAACAGAAAATCTTCGAGCAAATGGAAGCGACTTATCCGAATGAAGGCGGTGGTTTCCTGTTAGGCATCCGCGAAGCCCAAACCGTCATCATCAACGATGTGATACAGGTTGAAAATATCTTCGAGACTGAAGAACAATATCACCGTTACGCGATGACCCCACAAAATTGGGCGACAATGGAGGACGAAGCCGATGAACGCGGGCTTGAGTTGATCGGGTATTATCACAGTCATCCCAACCATCCCGCAATCCCATCGGAGTTTGACCGTGCTCATGCCCTACCCAATTTCATCTACATCATTACCTCAGTGATCGACGGTGTAGCAACCACACAAAAAGTGTGGTTGTTGGATAATGACCGCAGTCAATTCAGTGAATTGACGCTTGAGCGCGTTTGAATAGGAAGCTATTGATATGATGTATTGGTCAGAACAGGATAGCACACTCTATCGGCAATTATCTGCCATTGCTGTACCTGCCCGCGCCGAGCAACTTGCCAGCTTATTGACACTGATGCCTTTCGCTCCGGATGAACGCTTCTCGGTAGTTGAGTTAGCATCGGGCGAGGGGTATCTGTCAGCAAGTATTTTAGAGGCATTCCCTCATGCTCAAGTGCTGGCATTAGATTATGAAGCCACCATGCGCGAGGCAACACAAGCACGGCTCGCGCCTTATGCTGGACGGTTTGAGGTCGGTGCTTTTGACATAAGCGCCGATGATTGGTTTGAACAAATCGATGGGGTTGATCTGGTGGTGTCTTCTTTGTGTATTCATCATCTGGATAGTGCCGGCAAACGTCAGTTATTCGAACAAGTGGCGCAACGTTTGAGCGCACAGGGGGCACTGCTGATCGCAGATTTAGTCTTGCCACAAAACGGGCAGGCACGGGAGTTATTTGCCAGCACATGGGATCGTATGGCAGAGTCCGCTTCGATTGAGCGCACCTTAGCCCGCGACATTTTCCAGTTGTTTGTCGAAGAACAGTGGAATTATTACCGTTATCCCGATGATTTTGACAAACCAGATCCACTCTATGCACAGTTGCGATGGCTAGAGCAAGCCGGCTTTGCGCTGGTTGATGTCTTCTGGATGCAAGCCGGACATGCGATCTATGGCGCGTATCACATTGAACGTGTGGGTGGGCTTCAGTTTGAGCATTGCCTGAGAATCGCCCATGAGGCGCTCAAACAGCAGTAAGTTTTACAAGCGTGAACCTTTCTGATAGCTTGAATAACCTTTTGTACTTAGGAGAAAAACAAGATGGCTAGTATCAAAATTCCAACCCCTTTACGCGCTTACACTGGCAATCAAGCGACTGTCAGCGTAGATGGCAATACGGTTGCAGAAGCACTGAATAGTCTGGTGCAAGTGTACCCTGAATTGGAACCGCACCTGTTCAACGACGGTGAATTACGAAATTTCGTCAATGTGTTTCTCGGTGATGAGGACATTCGCTTTCTGGATGGTGTGGATACCACAATTGATGATGATGAGAGCTTGCGCATCATTCCGAGCATTGCCGGCGGTTGCTAAACGATGATTTCAATTCGCCCTGCCCACGCCGACGATATAACAGCAATTGTGAGTATCCATATACAGAGTTGGAATGCTCAGTTCAGGTCATTTTTAAATGCTGAGCAAATCCAGCTCAAAAATTTGGATAGTGAGCATCAACAGGAGCTATGGCAGGCGCGTTTCAATCAAGAGGAAGGGCGCACACGGCGCACATTCATCGCAATACAAGCAGGCGACAAGCTCGGCTACATTACAGGAGCCCATCATGAAAGCTCGTGTGATGCTCAGCTACAGCAGATTTACGTACGCCCGCCCGCACATCATCAGGGCATTGGTGAGCAATTGGTGGCGGCGTTGGCGCAACAGTTACATGCCGATGGCAAGCACTGCTTGTTCGTCTGGGTGATGACAATCAACCCTGCGATCACGTTTTATCGAGATCGCTTAGGGGGAAGTTTTGTCGAAGAACGTATCATCCCACATGGAGACGGTATTCTGAGAGAAACTGCCTATCGCTGGACACCGATCACACGGTTGTTCTCATGAAATACGCGCTTCGTTAATCTGTTCACAAGAGGTTGAGCCATGTCACAAACATTACCGCAGATCGATCAAAATGGTTTAAAAACAGGGCAAGCCCTGACAATCATCCTGCTAATTGCAGGGTTCATATTCAATAGCTGGATACTGGTGCTTTTTGTTGCCTTCGCGCAGTTATTGGGTGGATTAGGCGTAGCTTACGCGCCTTACCGCCTGATCTATCAGCATATCATCCGCGCTAACAATTGGGTTCCGGCACGTATCGAAGCCGATAACCCGCAACCGCATCGGTTCGCGATGCTCGTTGGTGCGGTGTTCAATGGTTTTGCTACGCTGGCATTACTGACAAATCTGGCGCTTGTCGGATGGCTACTGGTATGGATTGTGATTGTACTGGCGAACCTCAACTTCTGGTTGAATTTCTGTCTGGGGTGCTGGATGTACTATCAATTTAACCGTCTGGGTGTGCCCGGTTTTTCAGTGAGTCCATTACAGGAGTAACGCTCATGATCGAACGTCTCATCATCGCCCTAATAGTATTGGGACTCGGCATCGTCCTTTACCAGCTGTATACACGCTATCAACTGGCACGCATCGGTAAGGGACGCGCTGTGGATCCTATCTTAGTGGGCTTAAACCCTGATCTGCCAACGATTGTCTATTTCACCACACCGCACTGTATCTCGTGTAAAGTGCAACAACAGCCTGCACTCAAGCGTGTGCGCGATACGCAGGAAGTACAGGTGATACAGATCGACGCAACCGAAAGCCCTGATGTGGCAGATCGCTGGGGCGTGATGAGCGCCCCAACAACCTTTATTCTGGATGGTACTTTGACACCGCGTGCAGTCAATCATGGGGTAGCGAATGAGAACAAATTGCGCAAACAAGTAAATGAAGCGATGCAAATCGCATAATAGAAGGAGTCGTATGGATGCAAGCAATCGTACAACACACAACTGAACTATCGCACGATGAAGTGAAGCGGTATGCGCGCCATGTCATCATGCCAGAAGTGGGTATCGAGGGTCAGAAACGCTTGAAAGCCGCCAAAGTTTTACTGATTGGCACAGGCGGTCTGGGTAGCCCGACAGCACTCTATCTAGCGGCAGCAGGTATCGGGCGCATTGGCTTAGTCGATTATGATGTCGTCGATCAGAGTAACTTGCAACGTCAGGTGATTCACGGCATTGAGACCGTGGGCAAACTCAAGGTAGAGAGTGCCGCACAGCGTATGAAAGACCTCAACCCGGATATTCAGGTGGATCGCTATAACGTACCACTGACCAGCGATAACGCGCTAGAACTGTTTGAACCCTACGATGTGATTATCGACGGAACCGACAACTTCCCAACGCGCTATCTGGTCAATGATGCCTGTGTTAAGCTGGGCAAACCGAATGTATACGGCAGTATCTTCCGCTTTGAGGGACAGTTGAGTGTGTTCTATGCTGAAGAAGGTCCCTGCTATCGTTGCATGTTCCCTGAGCCACCACCACCGGGACTGGTTCCAAATTGTGCGGAGGGTGGCGTGCTAGGTATCTTGCCGGGCACAATCGGCACGATGCAAGCCACCGAAGCCATCAAACTGATTCTCGGCATTGGCGAACCGATGGTCGGGCGCATGATGCTCTATGACGCACTCGACATGGAATTCAACACCATCAAGGTACGTAAAGACCCTAATTGTCCGGTATGTAGTGTGCCACGCGACGATGTTGAGTTAATCGATTACGAGATATTCTGTGGGATGCCAGCACATGATCACAGCAACTTCGATACAGGCGAGACGGTTGGTTATGAAGCTGTGCAACAGATCAGCGTGACCGATCTTAAAGCGAAGATTGATGCGAGCGATGACATCGTGCTATTGGATGTGCGCGAACCGCACGAGTGGGCAATCGCCTCGATTGATAACGCGCTGCGTATCCCCAAAGGTGATATCCAAGCCGCAAAAAACGCGCTGAAAGCCGCACGCAAGCTAGAAGAAGAAACCGTACTCGCGGATATCCCCCATGATAAGTCGGTCTATGTCTACTGCCGTAGTGGTAAGCGCAGTGCCGATAGCATCCTGTTCTTGCAAGAAGCCGGTTACGACATCAGCAAACTGTACAACGTTGCCGGCGGTATCCTCGATTGGGCGGACAAAATCGACCCAACCCTGCCCCAGTATTAAAACACATCACACGGGCGATTATCGGCGTGATAATCGCCTGTTTTAATTGGATTAGTCTAACCCGTTATTAGATTCTTCAGCGAGCACCTTATCACGATACGGTAAGTACAGATCACGCCATTCTTTATCATATTTCATGATATATTCTTCGGCTTTTTTAACTAGAACTGTATCACCCATGAAGATTGGAATACGCTGATGCAAAGAGTGCGGACGCACATCTAAGATATTGCCGATGCCATCACTGGCATATCCACCGGCTTGCTCTACGATGAATGCCAGTGATTGTGCCTCGAACATCAGGCGGATTTTGCCGGCATGGCTGGTTTTTTTGTCGCGCAGATCGCCCGGATAAAGAAAGACACCCCCTTTGAGCAAATTCCGATGAAAATCCCCGACCATCGAGCCAATATAACGATGACCGAGCGGTTGATGTCCTTTGCCTTCGATGCCTTGTAACCACTTGACATAACGGCGCACGCCCGGTGTCCAATATTTTTCATTACCTTGATTGACGCTGTAATATTTAGGCGTCTCAGGCAAGCGAATGTCCGAATGGCTCAACACGAATTCACCGATAGCCGGATCAAGCGTGAAGCCATACACACCCTGTCCTGTCGTGTAAACCATCATCGTACTACTACCATAGATGACATAGCCTGCCGCCACCAGACGCTTGCCACGCTGGAGCATATCTTCCATTGTGCCGCGCTCACCGCGTGTGAACTTACGATGCACGCTGAAGATCGTACCAATAGACGCATTGGTATCAATATTAGAGGAACCATCAAGCGGATCGAATAATAAGACATAATTGCCGGTGCTATAACTGGGAGGTATGTCAAGCAGGTCTTCGTGTTCTTCGCTTGCCATCGCGGCAACACGCTCGGTATGATCATTCATCTCATAAATAACGCGGTCTGCAAATAAGTCTAATTTTTGTTGGCGTTCTCCGAAGACATTTTCGGTATCTGCGGCACCGAGTATATTTGTTAAACCGGCGCGGGTTGTCTCTCGAGAGATGATCTTCGCCGCGAGTGCCATATCTTGTAGCAGTTTGGTGAAGGTCCCTGTTGCCTGCGGAAAGCGCTTCTGCTGCTCAAAAATATGGCGTTCGATGGTGACTAAAACATTTTTTTTGGTCATCAGATTTACCTATGTGTATTTGTGCGCGTGAAAACTGATCGAGCAACCATGATTAGCCTTCACAGCATATGTTCGATTAATGTGTGTGTAGGGGTATTGTACAACGAGTTTCCAACCTGTACTTGCGACAGACTGTGCTAGAATGATGTTTCGATGTGGTTAAAATGTACAAAAGGAGCCAGCAAGTGCCATGACACATCTGGCATGGATGACCGATATACATCTGAACTTCTTAGGCACAACCCAAATCGAAGACTGGTTACAGCAACTCAAGCGCGAGACGTTTCAGGCATTGCTCATCACGGGTGATATTGGCGAAGCCGATAGCCTCAAAGATTATTTGATACGGATGCACGGGCGTTTAGGTGTGCCGATTTATTTTGTGCTGGGTAATCATGACTACTATCGTAGTAGTATCGCTAATGTGCGGGCAAATATGCACCACCTACATGATGAACATCCGAGTTTGATCTGGCTACCGATACGGGGAATCGTACAACTGAGTGAGCGTGTCGGCTTGATCGGTCATGGGAGCTGGAGCGATGGAGGTTATGGCGATTTCATGGCTTCGCCGATCATCCTTAACGATTATGTGTTGATTCATGATTTATGCGACTTACCTCGCGCCGAATTATTAGGCAAATTGCGCGAACTCGGCCAAGAAGCTGCCGATTATATCGCCGAAATTTTGCCGATTGCCCTCGAACAATATGATCAAATGCTAGTGGCTTTACATGTACCGCCTTTCCAAGAATCATGCTGGCACGATGGTAAAACCCCACCCGATGAAGATGCTTATCTGCCACACTTTACCTGTAAAGCAGTGGGCGATGTATTGCTACAAATCGCCGATGCCAACCCGCACAAACAACTTACGGTACTATGTGGACACACACATGGTACTGGCGTGAATGATATGCGCCAGAATTTGCAAGTCATCACCGCAGGTGCAGAATATGGCAAGCCAAAGATTGCGCGTATCTTCAGCCTGTGACCTTCCACCCCCTATCATTTTGCGCTAAGATGCAGGTGAAAACAATCAGTGGATAAACGGTCATGAGTCATCTGAGAACACTCATCATCTTGCCTGCCCTCAACGAAGCTGGCAACATATACGAGACAGTACAACTCATACAAACAGCCGTACCGTATGCGGATGTGTTAGTAGTCAACGATGGTTCGACAGATAGCACACGCACCATCGCCGAACATGCCGGCTCAATTGTCATCGATATGCCCTATAACGTTGGCATTGGGGCAGCCGTGCAAACTGGCTTCAAGTATGCGGCGCGGCATCGGTATGATCTCGTAGCGCGTTTGGATGGTGATGGTCAACATAGTGCCGAGCATGTGAAACAATTGCTGGCACTTGTTGAAGCTGGCACCGTTGATGTTGCGATTGGTTCGCGCTTCCTCGGTGAAAGCGTTGATTATGGTACATCGTTCATGCGCCGTGTGGGTATTTCGATCTTGTCAAACTTACTCAGCTGGATCACACATCAGCGCGTCACTGATCCCACCTCCGGTTTTTCAGCATACAATCGGCGTGCTATTCTACTCTTTGCCGATTACTATCCACATGATTATCCTGAGCCAGAAGCTGTCATCATCTGCCACAAAAGCGGATTGACGATGCAAGAAACTCCAGTGACGTTCCTCGAACGCAAACATGGTGTGTCCCAGTTCACCATACCTACTCGTAGCGCCTACTACATGCTGAAAGTGACGTTGGCAATCTTGGTTAACACCCTGCGCCAGATGCCAACAGTCCCCGCTAATGATCGCCCATGATTATCTTCATCATATTTGTGCTGGCATCCATCTTGCTCGGTATCGGTGTGATGCTTGCGCCAGCCTTATCCACACAACAACCGCAAGTAGGTATCGCCACAACACTGGCGTTAGCGCTAGTTATCGGTGGAGGAACACTATGGGCACGTTGGGTTCAGTGGGATACGCTCGTAATCGATTATCTGGTATTTGGTTTAGTGTCGCTGGTCGTCTTAGGCGGTACGATGGTGCAAGCTGGCGCGGATGACACACCCGGCAGGTTACACCGTGATGACTGGTTGTTCTTCGCATTACTCGCAGCGCTGAGTGTTGGGCTTGCCTTTTTTCCTCTGTCAGATAACGATCAAACGGCACTCACCTTGATTAATAGCATCACAAGCGATGAACAATTGACATTCCCGAACATAGAAACGCTCTCCATCGGCAGTCATGTGCTGACAGCTTACCTCAGTCAACAGCTTAATCAAGATGTGACGCTAGTCTATCGTGCAGTGTTGAGCGTGCTGAGTTTTCTTCTAGCATTGCTTGCCCATGATTTCAGCATGATCTACACAGGTCGATATGGGGGGCGTATCATCGCAACAGGGACAATACTAGCTGTGATGATCGGCACATGGATCGGGTTGATCACGCTAATCTTGACTGCATTATTATTCGGCATAACTAGCGTTGTCTTCTTGATACGCGCACGACGATATCGACGTTGGCAGGATGTGCTAGCGCTGTTCATCACCACCGTGGCATGGATCATCACTAGCCCTTTCAATCTGTAAGACATTAATACCATTGGTGCATATCATCACAAGGAACAAGCGTATAATGGCGCTTGTTCGAATAGCACAATTGTCAAAAGCGAGAAAAATGCTCACCCAACGCAAAATTTTCTGGTTCTGGTTACCACTAGCATTTTCATTTTTGTTGATGATCTTTGAAGGCCCCTGGATTCAAGGTGTGATTGCCCGTCAGGATGATGCGGCGCTTCAGCTTGCTGCGTTCGGCTTAGTGGTGGGGATGGCTGTCTTGATCGAAACACCGGTCATCATGTTTTTGGCTGTGGGTAGCGCACTCACACGCGATGCCCAATCCTACCGCGTGTTATCGCGCTATGTATTGATCATCAATGTGTTATTAACGATCCTCAGCGCATTGATGGCATTAACCCCATTGCTCGATTGGTATCTGGGCGGATTACTCAATATCCCACAAAATCTCATTGATGAGACGCGCACGCCTATGACAATCTTAATTCTGTGGACATGGTTTATCGGGCATCGGCGCTTTCACCAGGGAATACTCATTAATCATGGGCGCACACAGACAATCACCATTGGCACAGTGATTCGTATTGTGGCGTCGGCAGGTGTGGCGATAGGCTTAGGTATTTGGGGGCAATGGTCAGGCGCGGTAATTGGCGCGTGGAGCTTGATGGCAGCGGTCACCGTTGAGATGATCTATGTCTACATCATCTCGCGCCCGGATATTGCGCGTTTGCAAGCTATAGAACTCGCGCCAGATGTGACACCGTTGACACTGAAACGGGTGATGAAATTCCACCTGCCATTAGCGGTCACAGCGACAATGTCATGGTTTATCCTACCTCTGACGCAACGCGGTTTGGCACAGGCAGATAATGCCGTTGACGCGCTCGCTGCCTATCCGGTGATTTATTCGATCATGATGGTGATGCGCTCAGGCGGGGTAGCCTGGCAAGAAGCAGTAATCGCACTCAACAAAGGCGAGCAAGAAAAACTGGCGTTGCAAAAATTTACAGTGATGCTCGGTATCAGCACCAGTGTCATCCTCTTATTATTTGCGATCTCGCCTGCGATAGAATTTTATGCTGGCATAATTTTGAATGTTCCTGAACGCTTAATCCCATTGATTGTGCTGGGTACAACATTCGCCATCCTCACGCCATTACTATCTACAGCACAGAGCTATCTGCGCGCCTTACTGATGAAGCAAGACAACACCAACCCAATTTATCAGGCGATGATGTTAGGGTTTTTAGTGACAGTGGGTGCGCTCTGGGGTGGGATTGAACTTGGCTTCGCGGCGATACCGGTAGCACTCAGCGCGTTGACATTAGGCATCACGCTGGAGTTATTATATCTGTGGCGAGCTTTGCGTCAGATCCACGTGCAACCCTTCGCACCGGTCTATCAGTGGTAATTCCATACCTGAATACATCTAAACAAACAAATCTACAACGATTTTGCGACCACACACAAGCGCGATCAACCTGTAAAATAAGTTTCGTGGTTGCTTGCGCTATGTTATACTCTACTGCATGATAGATAAGAGTGAAACACAGGTTATCGTTGAAGCTGTAAGAGCGCGTGGTTGGGAGCAAATCACTGGCACTGTGCTAGATATGATTGAGCCAATTGCCCCACTCATATCTCAATTGCTATGGGTGGCTCAACCGATGGCTAGGATCTTCAACGCGCATGATCTGATTGGTGCATTGGCGGAAACGCTCGACAATCCGCAAGGCATCACAGCATTACGACAGGAATTGGACAAGCAATAGGTCAATCGTTCTGTGACGAGAAACATAGAATCACGATACAATAGATAAGAAGTAGCGAACGAGACCCACCAACTCAGGGGGAATCCAGCGTGGATTTAATCGGACAATTTTTCACTTTATTAGAAGTGCTGTTCTCTAGCACACCATTTTTAATCTTGTTCATCTTCGTCATTGCGCTATTTGCCAACGTGCTGATTCGCCTGAACGAATATCAACCGATGCGCCCAATCAGTGCATTTCGGATTATCGAGCAAATGGCAGGGAAGAGCATTGAATCCAACCGCCCTTTGCATGTATCGCTGGGCAGTACGGCAGTGGGAGATGATACCACCTTGATCTCATTGCTCGGCAGTGAGTTCATCTATTACATGACGCGTGAAGTAGCAATGGGTGATACCACGCCGTTATTCACTGTGACTGAGAGTAGCTCACTCCCTCTAGCATTTGATACGTTACGCCGTGCCTACGAGCAAGAAAATCGGCTACAAGTCTATAATGGCGTAAACTTCTTAAGCAAGAAGGCAATCGGTGCGCGCTGGTATCCAAGCGGGAGACGTTCGTTGGCGTTCGCCGGGGCACTGGTGATTATGCAAACTGACGATCAAGTCAGTGGGAATGTGTTGCTAGGGCGTTACGGCATCGAACTCAGCTTGATTCTTGACTCCGCCCATCGCCATAATATTCCGACAGTCGCTGTCAGCGATCATCTTGACGGGCAAGCAGTCGCCTATGCCGTTGCCGACGATGCATTAATTGGTGAGGAAGTACTGACGGTCTCAACGTATCTGCACGATGATTACCGCCTACAAAAACGCAATTTTGCGGTTGATCTCTTGCGTGGTTTGGTAGTGATGACAATCATCGCACTTGTGATTTATAACCTGGTAGGGGGCTAAATGATGGAGCAAGCACCGAACCGTAGCCCAATCACACGTCTGATTGTGATAATCACGACAATTCTCGTTAGCTTTGTGGGCCTTGTGACTTTACTCGGTTTGACACTGGGCAATGTGCTCTTCTCAGTACCGACCATTGTACCTTTCATTGGCGGGGTATCGGGTACAATGCCCACCGGTCAAATCGCGTTCATCTTCGTGCGTGTGACTGTCATCACGCTAGCGCTGACTATTTTAGTTGGGGTTGTCAATCTCGTGGCGGTGCACGTACAGCGCACCTTGCATGGCAACACGATCAGCGCCAGAGTCAACAGTGCAGTGTTGTTGCTGGCGTTCATATTAGGCATCACTGCTCCTAGCATAAACCCTGCTTTAGGCGATTTCCTGTTAGAAGATATACAGACAACTATCGAGAGTGCGCTAGCAGGGCTCGTGTTTTTCACGCTGGTCTATGGCGCATTTCGTATGCTCAAACGTCAAGTCACGGTATCAGCAATTTTATTTGTAGTGACTGTTGAAATCGTACTGATTGGGGCTATCCCGCTAAGCTCTTTTGAGCCAGTACGACAATTTACTGATTGGCTCTTTACTGTTCCAGTAAATGCCGGAGCGCGTGGTATCTTGCTGGGGATTGCTCTGGCAACCCTCATCACGGGCGTGCGCGTCCTAATTGGACAAGACCGAACCTATGGTGAATAATTTATGAATGACTGGGATAACCTCGACAATTTTCCAGCTGATGACGATGACAACGAGTCATTTGATTGGCTGAACGACGACAGCGATGATGATTTTCCGTGGCTCACTGATGATGATGCCGGTGATGGAGACGATACGGCAGATGATGAAGCCAATCAACAAACATGGCAAATGCCGCGTCCGGAACGCGCTGAACGTGATATTGCATCGCAAATTGAACAAGCGGAAGATGCCGAATTCGGCAATACGGACGAACTGCTTGATTGGATGGCGGAGCAACCTGAAGAAAGTGGTGATGGGGAACTGCCGGATTGGCTTGATGGTTTAGACGTGCCAGAAGCCGATGAAGATGAGATACGAGCGGGACAAAATTCCGAAACTGACAGCGCTTCCAACAATGACGATACAAACGATGATGATCTATGGGATCTCGGCAGTGACGACGATTTGTGGGACACATCAGGCGAGGATGACGACGACACCGACGACTTCCTGTTCGATACAGCTAGCCCCGACGATGACACTGACGACTTCCTGTTCAATACAGCTAGCCCCGACGATGACACTGACGACTTCCTGTTCGATATAGCCAGTTCCGACGATGACGACGACTTCCTGTTCGATACAACTAGCCCCGACGATGACGACGACTTCCTGTTCGATACAACTAGCCCCGACGATGACACTGACGACTTCCTGTTCGATACAACCAGTTCCGACGATGACAACGACACCGACGACTTTCTATTCGGTACAGCTAGCCTCAACGACATCGACGACACCGACGACTTTGGTGATTGGAATTTAACTGAAGATACAGATTTTGCTGAAGACCCAGTAACTGATGACAGTGAACCCGACATCCCCGACTGGCTCGCTGATATGCCTGTACCATCAAGTGATAGTGAGCCTGTACCTACCGAAGAGGACCTCAGCGTACCAGATTGGTTGTTGGATGCTGAAGATGAACAAGCTGTAGCAGATGCTGTCGGTGATGGAGACGATGATTTCAGCTTCATGGATGACGAACTGGAGACTTACGATAGTACACCTGTCACTGAAACTTCTGACGATGATGACCTGCTAGATTTACTTGGCAATTTCGATGCGGATGCTGATAGTGAGGATCTTAGTGACTTACTCGCTACACTGGACACAGACGACGATCAAGATGATCTAGATGATCTGCTCGCGACGCTCGATGCGGATGATGCCGATGACCTTGACGATCTATTTGCCACGCTTGACGCAAAGGACGCACCTACTTCTGCTGAAACAAGCACAATGAGTGACGAAACGATCTTTGAAGATAGTGATGATCTCGATTTTCTCGAACCAGTCAGTGATGAAGCGGATGTAAGCCGTGATTTAGACTTTTTATTCGCTGATGAAGATGAGGCGAATCAGGAACTGAATGCTACACAAAGCAGTGAATTAGACTTGATGGAAGATATTACCCGCATTCAGGAAGGTATCGATAGCGGACAACTGCGCCTTGATGATCTCGATGATGATGAGCTTGAACTACTCGACAAACTTAACACAATCAACACGGGTGAACTCGATTTCATGCAGCGTGTGTTGCAGGATAAATCGCAGATACCTGAACTGGATGATCGTGAAATTGCTGTCCTTAACAAACTGAGCCAGCGCCAAACTAACGAGCTTGATTCTACCGCGGATGTCTCGCGTGATTATGAGACCGGAGAGCTAAGCTCTGCACGCATTGATGAAACAGATGACGATGTGCAAGCTTGGTCTGATACACAAGATGACGATGAGCCGGAACGTAAAAAGCCCGCTACGGGCACACTGTCTTATCTCGGTAAAGTACAGGATACCAGCGTTGATGATGAGCCCGATTGGCTCGATGAGATCAGCGGAATTGACACAGATGCTCTGCGTCAGGCAACTGAAAGTGTCGGTGAGCGTGATGATGTCGATATCGACCAGTTAATTGACTCATTTGATGTTAACGAGACACGAGGAGACGATTCCGAAATCGCCCCTGCCGCTGATCTGGATATGTTATTCAGCCAACTGGATGAGGAACAACGCAAACAATTACCGGATGATCTGCCTGCAGAGGCCCTGCCGGAATGGTTACAGGAGATCGCCAAAGGCACAGACGCAGAATCTGCAGCGGCTTTGATCCGCCAACAGCGTGATCGTTCGCTGGATGATCTCGATGATCGTCTATTGGATTTGCGCGAACGCGGGCTAGAACTATCCGCTGATGTCCGCGATGAGCCAGAGAGCCAGCAACGGTTAGCAAAAGTTGTACCTAATGTTGATGAAGCACTGATACCGACAAAGTTAAGTACGGGCGAAGTCGGTGCAATCAGTGCCATGCCAATCATTACGCCAGAGCAACAAAAACGTGTAGAATTACTACAATCACTGGCGGGTGCTGTAACCGAAGCAGGCATTGAAGAAAAAACAGTTCGTATAAGCTCCTATAACCGTCTGAGTGCGCTAACGCGCGGAGCTGACCGGTTGGTTATAATGCTGCTGTTGGTTGCTGCTGTAATCGCACCTTTTGTCTATCCAGTATTTGACAATATCGGCGTCCCACCGGTGGCTGAATTCGCCGAAGATAGCGAGCAGTTCGCCGCCTTCCAGCTGATTGATGATATACCGCCAAGATCTTATGTGTTGATCGCCGCTGAATATGGTGCAACTGGCGCACGCGAACTGGATACCGCGACCCGCAGCATGATGGAACACATCATCACGCGGGGTGGCATTCCGGTGATTGTTAGTAGCGATGCAGTTGGACTCTTGCGTACTGAGAATATTGCAGAAAGCCTGTTAGGAGCTGAGCGTCAGAATCTTGACTTTTACGTCGCGGGCTTGTTACCAGGTGGCAATGTCGGCTTACGTGATTTTACCAACAATTTCACCAGCATCATCAGCACTGATCTGCGCAGCACGCCAATTGACCTCGGCTTGACGAGCATCGATGATTTTGAAGCGATTGTACTGATCTCTGAGAGTGGTGAGAGTGTTCGTAACTGGATGGAACAGGTGGCCCCAACAACGAGCACTGAAATTGTAGTCATCACTGGTCAAGCGGCGCGTCCGCTGGCAATTCCATATGTCAGCACAGTAGAAAACGCAATTGCTTTACTGGTGAGTTATGATGATGCCTTCACATATCAACAAATGATGTTAGCACGTTATAATCCGGCGGGTCTCGAAATCAACGAAACTGATGAACCAGCCAACACCCCAACTGAAATACCTACAGAATCACCGACCGATGTGCCCACCCTAGAACCTACTACAGAACCTACTACAGAACCTACGGTGACCGCTGAAATAGTCACAGAAGAATCCACTAGTGAGAGTGACGCACAAGCAGTCGAAGCTACTGAGCCAACTGAACTACCAACAGAGACACCGACTGATGCGCCTACAAGCACGCCCAGCCCAATACTGACACAAAGCTCGACTAGCACACCACGCTTATTGGCAACAAGGACACCTCAAGCGACTGATGTACCTGATGGGGTGAACGACGCTGATGAGCCAAATGATATAACCGAGACACTTGAGGTTGCGCTTGTCAGCGCAACGACATCGATCAACGTGCGTTCAGGTGCGGCGACTAGCTTCCCGGTGATGGCCACATTAGCAAGTGGCGAACGTGTGGTCATCATCGAGCGCAATGCGGATGAAGATTGGGTAGAGGTCATCCTGCCGGATGGCACAACAGGTTGGATTGCTACGTCTCTGGTCACAATCACCGAAGTACCTGCGGGCGAATTTGATGGCACGACCGAGATCAACATCAGTAGCACACTGGAAATCGGCACTGTGATCAGTGATGCACGGGTTAATGTGCGCTCTGGTCCGGGCGAGAACTTCGGCGCGGTAGCCGGCTTAGATCCAGGAACCCGTGTGCGTATCGTCGGCAGCAACGAGGCTGGTGATTGGTACAATATTGTCCTGCCAAATGGTAATGAGGGTTGGATAGCAACTTTCTTGCTGGATGTCGAAGAAATCCCCGAAGATGAATGGGAGGGTGCGAGTAAAGATGGCTACCGCCCAATTTATTTCAGTCGTCCACGTGACGTGGCACAGGATGATACGGGCGAAACAGATACCTTACTGATTGGGCGCAATGCCGCCGGCGTCACTGTGCCGATTTATACTGATGCCACACAGAGCGAGGTGCTGTTTCAAATGCCAAACGCCACTGAGTTCATCGTCATCACCCAGGGTGACCCACTAACCGAAATTCTGCTGGAAGATGGGCGTATTGGCTTCATCGAAACGCGAGTCATTGTCGTACAGGAACGCCCACGCAGTGAGGTTGATTTTGCGCCCACACCGACCCTATCACCTACACCCACCGCTACCTTCACGCCAACGGCAACCTTCACCCCCACGCCGTTTGCGCCACAAATCACACCTGCCCCGCTGACTAATCCGGAGGCGCGCTCTAGTTCGCAAGCACTCGGATTGGTGGCAGCAATTGTCGTGATTGCACTTGGCAATTTATTCTGGATTTTCCGGTGGTTAGGAAAAAGAGAACAATGACAACCTTAATCAGCACTATCCTGACATTGGTGATCTTCAGCTATCTCTTGAGCGATACACCCTTATTTCGAGTAGCAGTGGCGATGTTCGTCGGTTTAGCAGCAGCATTCACCAGCATCGTCACATTTCAGAGCGTGATTCTACCGCTAACCAACAGTACCGGAACCAATGCAGCGCTCCTGTTATTTAGCGGTATCCTGACTTTGCTGTTATTGCTCAAACCACTTCGCTCTGTGCGCATCCTGACGAATCTCTCACTAGGGTTCCTGATTGCGATTGGTACAGTGATTGCTATTATTGGTGCGATTGGCGGTACATTAATCCCAATTATATCTCAAACCGCTGAGATCGAGACACAAGCCGGTGCGTTCCAACTAGTGAGCGATATAATCTTGGTGATTGGTGTGATTACATCTTTGCTCTATTTCAACTATAGCGCACGACGTACCCCCCAAGGCACTGTCGAACGCGGTGCAGTGATGGGACGCATCACACAAATCGGACAGGGTTTCATCGTGATCACTCTTGGCGCTTTATACGGTGCAGCGATCCTGACGAGTTTAACGATCTTGACCGGACAGCTCGAAATGCTGTTTGGTGGCTAACTACACGAGAGGCTAATCATGGCAATCAATCGCGTCAGTTCGATATTAGCGGCTGATTTCGGCAGTGTACAAACCCGCGTCGTCTTATTCGATGTGGTCGATGGCGAATATCGGATGGTCGCTCATGCCGCAGGACGCACCACGCTCGGCTATCCAGATGATGACCTCAACGTAGGATTGCGTCGCCTGTTACAACAAATCACACAGGTGACTGGTCGTCAGTTCTACAATCAGCACGGGCGCGTGATCACCCCGGAAGATCGAAGTCGCAATGGCGTTGATTATTTTGTGACAACGGCAAGTGCCGGTCGTCCGATCCGCGCTATTGTCGTTGGGCTTGTACCGGAAATTAGCATCACCAGCGCTTTACGTGCCATCTCCGGTACATATATTGAGACTGTCGCCCAATTTCATCTACGTGATGGCTTAAGCGAAGAAGACCGTTTGAACGCTGTCATGCTCGGTCGCCCTGATTTGATCTTCATCGCTGGTGGCACAGATGGTGGAGCGTTCACAGCACTCAAAACCATTCTGGATGTAATCGAACTGGGTTTGAAGATCAAAGCTCCCTCACAACGCCCACCAATTGTGTACGCGGGCAACAACACCCTTCGTACTCATGTTGAAAGCACCTTCACTGAACTGACCAAAGTGTTGATGAGCGATAATATCCGTCCTGGCATTGACGACGAAGCGCTCGATACCGTACAGGATGTGCTAGGGAAAGCCTACGACGAACACCGGGAAAATCAAGGAGTGGCGTTCAGCGATGTCAGTGAGATGAGTAGCACAGGCTTGTTACCAACAGCGCAAAGTTACGGGCTTGTTGCAGATTACTTCGCCAAAACGCGCCATACCAATGTGATGGCAGTTGACATGGGTGGTGCGGCGACAATTCTTGCGGCAACGTTTAACGATCGCACTACGACACAAATCAGCACCACAAAAGGTCTCGGCCAGAGTATAGTAACGCTGATCAATGACACAGACGAAGCCGCTATCGCAGAGTGGTTGCCCTATTATCCGTTGGGAAGTGAAATTCGCAATTATGCGCTCAATAAGCTGGCACGTCCAGCATCAATCCCAATGTCTCTGCGTGACTTATTCATGGAGCAGGCGCTGATGCGTGTTGCGATCCGCCAGATGGTCGAAGACGGACGGCAAACCTGGAAAGGCGTGCCCACAGTCGGATCATTACCCGCAGTAGGCTTGATCATTATTGGTGGAGGTGCGCTGAACGGTGCCGGTCATCCAGCTTACGATATGATGTTGATTGCAGATTGCCTGCAACCGATTGGTGTCACCGATATTAAGGCAGATCGGCATGGCATTATTCCGCCTATGGGCGCAATCGCCCGTACCCAGGCAGATGCTACGGTACAAATCTTAGATGGCGATAACCTGGAACATCTCGGAAGCTTAATCAGTCTGGAAGGGTCTGCAAACCAGACCGGTATCGCCGCTAAGCTAACGATCATCACCGATGAGCAAACGGTCACATATGACCTGAAAGCAGGCGAATTACTTTCGTTATCCTTGCCCTACCAATTCTCATTGACGCTCAAGATCAACTGTAAGCGTGGATTCCGCATCAATGGCAAACGCAGTATGAAACTGACCTTGAACGGTGGCACTGCCGGCATCTTGATTGATGCACGCGGGCGCCCCTTACCGCCACCAACTAGCGTCACCGACCGTATTCGCCTGTTACCGCACTGGATCGCTAGCGCAACCGATGATCCTATCCTTGAATTACCGCAGGATTGGGCAATCGACCACAACATGCCGTCCATACCTGAACCTGAAGCTATCGAAAAGAGCCAGAAAGCCAAACAAGGGTCGATCTTTGACCCGACTACCGAACCTGAAGGCGACATCTTCGCTGAATTAGACGCTGATGATGAACCACCAGAAGTTGATTTGGACACACTCTTCAGCGATGAGGACGATAATATAGATGATTTACGCAGTTTATGATGGCGCCCATATAGCCTAGAGAGAAGATGAGATGTATTACCCGGAACAACGCCCTATTTCTGAGATGATACGCATTCGCCGCCGCACGATGCTACCAGATTATGCCACAGGTAACGTGCGAGCAGAGCTGGGGAGTATCGTGGATGTACGCGAGGTCGTCGCCCGTGGTTTGGTGCCTGCACGGCATATCATCATAGACGCGGCACACGAACTGAATGTCAATGCACAGGATGTACCGGAACTATTGCGCGTACAATTACGCCAACCGGTGAGACAAAAACAACTACTCGCAGGGCGCGATCCCGAACGCGGACGACGGGTATTCGCTCCGATTGAAGGGATGGTTGTACATGTCGATAAAGGACGTATCATCATGCAAGCCTTACCAGAGATCATCGACTTACAGGCCGGTGTGCGTGGACAGGTGGTACAGGTCTTTGAAGGTCGTGGTATCGCTGTTGAAGCAACCGGAGCTATTGTACAGGGCATTTGGGGCAATGATCGTCATGTGATCGCTTCTATTCGCTTTGAGCCCCCGGATGGTATGGAGAGCATCTCCGAGGATGATATTAACACCACCTATCGCGGTGACATCATCATCACACACACGCCACTGACAGCTACCAAAATACGGGTGGCACAATCCCAATCTATCGCAGGGATCATCGCACCGAGCATGGATGCCAATCTAGAGGAACAGGCGCTTAACAGCCCGATTGCAATTATGCTGACAACCGGCTTCGGTGAACATCGTATTCTACGAGGCACCTTGCAAATCTTAGAAGCCTATGAGGGCTATCAGGCTTTGCTTGATGCCGCCTATCCACACCGCTTCGATGATCGCCGTGCTGAACTAATGATTCATCAACGCGCTACCGAAGATATTGCATCAGGGCAAAGCCTGCCGTTACGCATTGGAATGACTGTACGTATCACACGTGCACCGTATATCGGGCGTAGTGGCACAGTGCGCGAACTTCCTGATCAGCGCATCTTGCTAGAGAACGGTTTACGTGTACCCGGGGCATATGTAGAGATTGGCGTGGATGAGGTGGTTGCAGTACCGTTAGCAAATTTAGAACTTGCTGGCACATAACACAGTTTCGCTATATTATAGTTGTGTGACTCAAATCAATTTGAGATGTTTATTCGTCCCGCTTAGGAGGGAAAGGGCGCTATGTCCGACGATTTCGATTTTGACAGAGAATTTAACGATGACGATGATTATTTCGGTGATGCGTTCGATGACTCCGACAATTTATTCGGCGATGATGAATTCGGCGATGAATTTGATGGGGACGAGTTCGATAATCTACGTGGATTAGACGATAACGAAATCAGCTTCGATAATGATCCGATAGATGATTTCGATTCCGATGCGTTAGACGATCAACTGAGCTTCCTTGATGAAGAAGATGAATTTGACGACATCCCACCAGAAGAAGGGGAACCAGCAACAGCTGAAGATGGTGGGAGCAATCGCACCTTCCTCTATGCGATGATCGCGATGATTGTGATCTTTGTTCTGGGTTTGGGGTTGATCTTCATCCTTGCATCGGGCGGTTTTGGCGGTGGTCAAGCCCAACAGACACAGGTAGCTTTTGAAGCATCTTCAACTTTCATCGCTGGCGAGAACGCAACTCGTGAAGCACAAATTGCGGCTTCACAGACTGCGGCAGTCGAAAACCAGACAGCGACGATTGAAGCTGAAGTCGCTGGCACGCAAACTGCCGAAGCTGAACAACAAGCCACTAACCGTGCCGAAGTTGCGGCAACAGCTACGCAAGCTGTCGTTGGCTTGACTGAAACGGCTGAAGCGATTGAGCAGTCAACAGTCGATGCTGCGGCAACTGCTACAGAAGCGGTTATACAGGCAACAGAAGGTGCATCAGCCGGCGCAACCGAAACCGAGATCGCTGCACAGCAAACGTTGAATCCACCAGACATTCAAGGTGAACCTGTGGTGTTGAACGGTCAGCCTGTGTTGACCTCGACTGGATCACCGGTAGTGTTGATCGATGGAGAACCATTTGCCATCGTCAATAATGAGCCCGTTGCGATTTCAGAGAATGCTGAGCTACAAACTAGTGACGGTACTCCTGTACAACTTGTTGATGGCTTACCAGTTGCTTCAGATAGCGAACAACCGATGCCGACAGCCGGCGAAGGCTTGGCACTATCTGACGTTCAACAGACTGCAACTGCACTAGCACAGATCTTTGACGCAACGCCGACACAGGAAGACGTTGACGGCAGTGATAGTGGTCAAGGTGGCGGTTTTGCAACTGCTGTACCGCTTGCAACACAAGACCCTGGCATTGGCGGTGGTGGTAGTGAAGCCCTCCCTGATACCGGTTTGTTTGACGATGTCTTTGGGGGTAACCCGATGATGATTATCTTGTTAGCATTTGGCTTGTTCGGGGTGATTATCATTTCACGAAGCCTGCGCAGTAGCACTAGCCGAGACTAACTGAATAATTCTCAACTACGAACAAAACAGGATAGCGTCATGCTATCCTGTTTTTGTGTTAGCTCGTTCCAACAACAACCAATCACTTAAAATAAATTCGCATCTTGAGTCGTCCAAACTGGATTTCATCACCACTATCTAAAGAATAAGGCTCTGCTTCGTTCAAGCGTACCCCGTAAATATAGCGGCCAGTATAACTGCCTAGATCAATCAAATGAGGAACACGTCCGACAGCATCCAGACGGGCGTGCTGGCGTGATACACCTAGTTGTTGTGCGTTAAACGGTGCAAGGTCAATATCAAGTGTATAATCTGTTTTGAGTGGATCGGAACGCCCTATCACCTGCTCATTGAGCCGTTTGACTGAGATCGGCGCACTACCATCAGCAATGTATAGCATCAACGGACGTGAAGAAGCGGGCTCCGTCAAGCGTAGATCATGGTTAGATTCGCGTGATACCTCTTTTGTCTGCGCTTCACCCACTAAGATATCATATATATCACTGCCACAATTCTCACAGATGAGAACCCCTTCGCGGTTCTTATGCTGGCACTCACTACAGATCATGACATTATCCCTTATTTGCTATGAGACTTTGCCTCACAACACGGCATCGATTGCATCTTAATATAACTAATTATAACATAGTTAGCCATATCATGCGATTGAGGTGATTAATCTGAAGAATAGCGACAAGTGATACTAGTATAGATCACCTGTCGCATCACAATCAGAAGCGGTTTTGCATAGAGCCATTGTAGCCGGTTAATTCGGCATAGCCATAGCCCGTCACATCGCCGGAAATACGCACAGCACCTTCCCAGTACGACGGATCAGTATCATAGAGTTCTTGATCTGGCATCAGAGGTTCAATTATGAGGTTGAGCACTTGCTCAGACGTGTTGACCGTCACATCCCAGCCTGATGGATAT
Organism: Anaerolineae bacterium; assembly: GCA_051117475.1. GTDB lineage: Bacteria > Chloroflexota > Anaerolineae > Aggregatilineales > Phototrophicaceae > JAUZRW01. Next base: position 34,493 of record JBNPEE010000034.1, read on the forward strand.
TCAGCACCTGTGTTGGGACTGACCCATGTAGCTGTAGGAGTAATCGTGAATTGTTCAGAAGGCAAATATTCCGTTGTACCGTCGGGATAGACTATCAAACCACCGAAGGCTGGTTCAATGCCACCATCTTGCAGGCGAATTTGCCCGATCATGAGTTCAGTGTTGTTATCGAAAATTAACCCGAACCAATCCCAACCTTGTGCTTCTGCGCCCAGCGCACTGGTGCTAAATTCATGATCCTTCCATGATGTACCTGTAACTGTGAACGTCTCATCCGCAATACGGATTTCACCGCTGGTGAGCAAGCGTGATAAAGTGTAATAGTAGCTCGCATTACCCACTTCAGCACTTTTGGGGGATAGACCCGAATCACCCTGTAAAGCAGGCGGTTTAACCTGTTCTAACACAAGATCAATGCTAAAGGTGTCTGTCTCAGCTTGAATAATCACCCGTGAGGCATCATCATTGAGCGCGAGAATTTCCCAATCTTCCATCCATACACGATAACGCGGGTCAACAGTCGCACCCGCTAAACCTGCCCCACCCCGACTAAAACGTTCCTCATGATAGAATGCGTTATTCGCAATATCGCTGATGGTGAAATGTGCCAGATAAACTTGATTGGTGCGCCATTCACTGCCACTTTCAGTGTCCGTAGGGGTGATGGCGCGGCGAAAGATCGTGAACTGAAAACCAAAGCGCCGCCCATCTTCATTGGTGACATTGCCTGTGTAGTACCACCATTCTGTTAAAAATTCAGGATGTGCGCCAAAATCTTGCGGGAATTGCCAATTATAAGGTTCTACAGCACGGGCAAAATCATCTAAGTTGACATCGGGAGCAGTGAGAGCGGTGGTTGCCGTGATCTCGTCATCACCAGCCACATTCACCAACGACACTCCAACAACCGTAATCACACCGATGACAGCCAAAACCAGCGCTATTTTCCAAAAATTTGTCATTGAACTCTACAATCTCTTTGTTCATGTTTTCACAAAGAGTATAGCGCGTACAGTTAAGAACAGGGTGAGATTCTCGAGGAAAGGGGCGGTGTGCTGTCCGCCCATAACATCGCTCTGCATCTAGTCACCCTGATAACGGCTCATGATCAGTGTGGCATTATGCCCCCCAAAGCCAAAGGCATTGCTCATCACATGCATGAGTGGCGCTTCGCGTGCAGTGTTGGGCACATAATCTAAATCACATTCAGGATCGGGCGTGGTGTAGTTAATCGTGGGCGGGATGATGTTCTCTTGTATAGCTTTGATGCAGAAGATCGCCTCTGCTGCGCCAGCCGCCCCCAGCATATGACCAGTCATAGACTTGGTGCTACTCATAGGCGTGTTATAGGCATGGTCACCCAAGCCTAATTTCACGGCTTTTGTCTCGGTTTTATCGTTGAGCGGTGTACCTGTACCGTGTGCGTTGATGTAATCGACTTGATCGGGGTTGAGACGCGCTTCTCTAAGTGCCTGTTGCATGGCATAGGCAGCAGCAGTCCCGTCTTCACGCGGCGCGGTGACATGGAATGCATCAGCGGTGTGTCCGTAGCCGGTGAGTTCTGCGTAAATCTGTGCGCCACGCGCTTTTGCATCTTCGAGACGTTCGAGCATCAACACACCGGCACCTTCTCCTGCAACAAAACCTGGACGGTCGAGATCAAATGGGCGTGATACCCATGCTGGTTCTTTGCCTTCCGGTGGGTGTCCCACTGCTTTAATATTATCCAGTGCAGATAATACCACATCCACCACACAGGCTTCTGTACCGCCGGCTAGCATGTATGTCGCTCGTCCTAAACGCAACATGTCCGCCGCATCTCCGATGGCGTTATTGCCTGTTGAGCAAGCGTTGATGATCGTATAATTGGGCCCCCGCAAGTTAAACTCCATGCTAACCTGTGCGCTAATCTGATCGCTGAGAATCGGGGCAACCATGTGGGCGCGGACACCCCGTGGGCCGCGTTCTTCAAAGTTGCGTACTGCTTCGATGGTGGTGCTGATGCCGCCGATACCTGTACCAATCGATACGCCAATATCGTACATGTTCGCTTCAGTGATTTCTAAGCCACTATCTTGCAGAGCTTCCTGTGCTGCGAGAATCGCGAACTTCTGCGCGAGATCAGTGCGCTTAGCCAGCTTGCGATCAAACAAATTATCTATATCAAAGTTCTTGACTTCGCCGGCGATCTTAATATTGATGTGTGCTGTTGAGAAGCGTTTAATCCAATCAATTCCTGTACGCCCATTCTTGATGTTATCCCAGGATTCAGCAACATCCATACCAACAGGGCTAACGATTCCCATTCCTGTCACCACAATACGTGGGAACTCCATACCTATGCCTTTCAATTGTTTGATTTGCGTATCGCTTAGATTAGCAGAATCAACCTTGATAATCAATTTTTAAGATACTGTGTTGCTGTGTTATATTTTCTCTCTTTCTTAAACACCCCCAATAGGAATGGGTTATTCAATTGAACCATTCTCATATAATTTCATTCATCAATTTGTTAGGTTGTGATACGTATCACATTAAGGAGGAATGTGTTTTAATTGTTGGAGAGTTCACCATACACACGGAGAAAACAACCATGGCATCCATCACACGCCAAGATGCTTTAGATTATCATCGGAACGGTCGCCCCGGCAAATTAGAAGTCGTACCCACGAAACCTGTCAATACCCAACGTGATCTATCGCTCGCTTATTCGCCGGGCGTAGCAGAAGCAGTCAAAGAAATTCACAGTGATCCGCTTAGTATTTATCAGCTCACGGCAAAGTCAAATCTAGTTGGTGTTGTCAGTAACGGTACAGCGATTCTCGGATTAGGCGCTTTAGGGCCAGAGGCTAGCAAACCTGTTATGGAAGGCAAAGGCGTTTTATTCAAGCGTTTTGCCGATATTGATGTATTCGATATTGAAATCAATGCTAGCACAGCAGAAGAGATCATTGCTACAGTCAAAGCAATTGCTCCCACCTTCGGCGGGATTAACTTAGAGGACATCAAAGCGCCGGAGTGCTTCGAAGTCGAGACACGCTTGCAAGAGATCCTTGATATACCTGTCTTTCACGATGACCAACACGGAACTGCCATCATCAGCGGCGCAGCCTTGATGAATGCTTGTGAGGTCACACATCGTAGTTTTGACGAATTACAGGTGGTGATCGTCGGGGCAGGAGCAGCGGCAATCGCTACAGCGAAGTTTTACGTACTGCTCGGCGTAAAGCGCGAGAATATCGTGATGGCAGATATTCACGGCATCGTCTATCAAGGTCGTGAAGTGGAGATGGACGAGTACAAAGGTGTATTCGCCACTGAACGCGCGATACGCTCTATTGAAGAAGCGTTACAGGGTGCAGATGTCTTACTCGGCTTATCGGCAAAAGGTGCAGTCAAAGCTGATTGGCTCAAGGGTATGAACAAAAACCCGATCATCTTCACGATGGCTAATCCTGATCCTGAGATCGCACCGGAAGAGACGCGCCGTGTGCGACCGGATGCGCTCATCGGCACAGGGCGCAGTGACTACCCCAATCAAGTCAATAATGTGCTGGGCTTTCCGTTCATCTTTCGGGGTGCTTTGGATGTTTACGCCTCACGCATCAACGAAGAAATGAAACTCGCTGCTGCCAAAGCTCTCGCTGACCTAACTAAAGAAGACGTACCGGACAGCGTGTTATCCGCTTACGGTTTAAAATCGTTGAAGTTTGGGCGTGAGTATCTCATCCCCAAACCACTTGATCCGCGTGTACTGTTGTATCTGGCGCCTGCGGTTGCAGAGGCTGCAATGAATAGCGGTGTTGCTCGGCGTAATATCGATATCGAAGAATACCGCAATCGTTTGATTGCACGGCAAGGGCGTGGGCAAATTGTACGCAATTACATTATGAGCAAGGCAAAGCTCGGTCAGAAAAAGCGTATTGTATTCGCAGAAGGGCGCGAACCCAAGATGATCCGCGCAGCTGCCCGCGTACAAGATGAAGGTATCGCCGAACCCATCTTGCTGGGTAATCCATCGTACATCCGCGAGATGATTCAAGAGCTTGGCTTGCGCTTTGATCCGGTGATTGTGGATAACCTCAACGATCCGCGGATTGGCGAGTATTGCGAGGGCCTGTATCAGTTGCGGCGGCGCAAAGGGGTGACAATGGACAAAGCCCAATCGCTGATCCGTAGCCGTAATTACTTTGGGCCAATGATGGTGAAGATGGGGCATGCCGACGCAATGGTGAGCGGAATCGCTCACGAATACCCTGATGTGATGCGCCCTGCACTGCAAATCTTCGGCACACGTCCAGGGGCATCGATTGTGTGTGGTCTCTATATCATGATCGTCAAAGATGATGTGTATCTGTTCACCGATACCACCATGAACATCGAACCCGACGCTGAAGTGCTGACACAGATTGCCATTCTTGCTAATGACTTTGCCAAGACACTAGGGATCGATCCGCGTTTAGCGATGCTCTCATTCAGCAATTTTGGTAGTACACCTCACAAAGATTCAGAGAAAGTCGCTGAGGCGGTTCATTTAGTTCAGGCACAACGGCCCGATATTATCATTGATGGCGAGATGCAAGCAGATACGGCTGTGGTCGAATCCATCGTCGAATCACGGTATCCATTCAGCAAAGTGAAAGATGCCAACGTGTTGGTATTCCCTAATTTAGCGGCAGCGAATATCGCCTATAAGTTATTGTCACGCCTGTCGAATGCAACGGCAATCGGCCCGATATTACTCGGTTTAGGCGCACCCATTCACGTTCTACAAGCTGGCGATGATGTTGAAGATATTGTGGCGATTGCGGCAGTGGCAGCAATGGATGCCCAGAGCCGCGCTAGCCGAGGGTATTGAGCAGAGCGCATAACAGGGTGGCATGTTGTATGTCACCCTGCTATCGTCTAAGTCAGTTGTTGATGAAGGGCTTGAGGTAGTAACTCATGAAGCGCAACGGCTGTTCTATATCAGCGGTGAGCGTTACCTGTGGCGCGTCAGGGCGAGCCAGCAACACATCATACTGCACTAGCGTTACTGGTTGCGTCGGCAGATGCGCTTCGCCCGCGCCATCCGTCACGTACAAAAACAGATCTTCTCCTTCACGAGGAGTTTCGATGAATGTCGTGCCACCGGGTTCAACCCAGGTAGCAGTCAGACGTGCGGAAACATGGCTATCCATCGGGGAATCATCACCAACCAAGCTGTACACATCGGCATCGCCCACACGCCGCATAGGCAAATCCAATTTGCTCACTTGCTGATAGTGCGGAGGCAAACCACGGTGTTCAGGATCAGCGATGAACCAGATTTGAATAACACGAGCAGGATCATCCGAATAGTTTAACTCCTGATGTTCGATATAATCGCCCGCGAACATACGCTGTAACTCGCCTGCGACAATATCACCCTTACCGCCGGTGGTATCTTCATGAGAGAGTGTGCCCTCCAGGACCCAGGTATAAATTTCCAGACCACGATGCGGATGCCATGTAAAGCCATTATGCGGCGCAATACGTGTCATGTGCGCGGTCAACATTCCACTGAGACGCTGTAACGGTGACCAACCACCCACTGCAAAATGCGAGTGTAACCAATGCACTGGATGAATCGTCGGGAACGCCTGCGCTGGAAAATGCTGAATCGCTTCATTTTGGATGAAACCATCGTGAACGTGAGATTGCATCAAAGGAATCGTCATCTCATACCTACCTTATTAAAACCTATTAACGAATCGGACTATCGTCCGTTTATTGTACAGCATTTAGATGAAACGAGCGAGTAACATCTTACGGCGCATGATTGCACCCATACGTTCCTACCGCTATAATCATTTTAGTTTAAGATTCTTCATCTACTAAGGACAATACCATGAGCAAGCAAGTTGTACAAACAGATCGCGCACCGGCAGCCGTTGGCCCCTATTCACAGGCGATTATTGCCAATGGATTCGTTTACACAGCGGGTCAAGTGGCATTGATCCCCGGCGAAGGCAAGCTGCTTGATGGCGATGTACAAGCGCAAACCCGCCAAGCCCTACAAAACTTGAGTGCCGTGTTAGAAGCTGCTGGCAGCAATCTAGGGAATGTGATCAAGACCACTGTCTTCCTCGACAATATGGACGACTTCGCAAAGATGAATGCCATCTATGCAGAGTTCTTCGGCGAGAACCCACCGGCTCGTTCAGCAGTTGAAGTTGCCCGTCTTCCGCTAGGGGCACTGGTCGAAATCGAAGCAGTAGCTTTAATCGATATGTGATTGGTTAGTTTTGTGTTATAGTTCGCTACCATTTACTGAACTTAACGACAAAACCACCGAAAATCACGTAAAATAACTGTAATATACGAGCCGATTTATTGGGAAGTTACCGTCAACGTGATCGAGAATGATTTTTTTGTAGATGGCGAGAATCTGCTAGGACGATACACCGTTGTTCTGTTGAGCCAGAGTGAAGCGGGCAACTGGTCACCCTCCACAATGCAACTCGATGCAATGGTGACCAACTATCGCCTGTTATTGCGACCATTCCGTAAGAAATACCGTCCGGCATCATTACCGGCACGGTACTTTAAACATACGCATCTTGGTTTGCAAGATCGCTATCATTGTGTCACCGTTCAATTGATTACCGGACACGTTTTATATATGATGCTGGGCACTGGCAAGCTAGATGATTTGTACAACGACCTTAGTACTCTAAAGCGTCCTACACCCAAATTCCAATTTGATGACACCATTGCTAAGCGCGATATTGAACGCCTCATCACTTTCTTTGGTAAGCAACCGCTCCATGATTCATCCCCCTCACCGGAAGCGTAGGGATGCAATCGGTAAACCGTTGTCTCAGCGAACTTGGAAAGAACATGATTTCGGCATATAGTAACCGTATATCGACCAACTGCGAACGTTCTGGGATTCCTCGATGAAGCACAAACACCTAATCGTGCTAGCCACGATGCTGATCTTATTGTCGATGAGCACGCTGTCATGGGCACAGGGTGCGCGTGATTATGCCATTGAATCGGTGACCTCAGAATTGATCGATGAGGATACTATCATTCGCTTGAGCATCGTCATCGAGAACAATGGGGCGGATGGCGTGCGCGAGAGTACGCTCATCATCACGCGTCTGGGAGAAACTCGTGAAATTCTGCTCACAGATCGCCTTGAGATACTAGCCGCAGGCGAACGTGTAACACTGCCCATCACCTTCCGTGTTGATCGTTTTGAGGCCGGCACACAACCTACGCTCGAAATTCGAGTAGGCATCGATAGTTATGAGCTTGAGAACACCCCGATTGCCCGTGATAATATCACCAATATCACGCTCGATATCCCCACCACGCCCACTGAAACGGTGCAATTCGGGCGAACTGAAGATGGTGTAATTCTGTTCAATCAATATTATTCACTTGTGACAGTCGCATGGACAGCGCTGGCGATTGTGGGTGTCGTGCTGATCTTGTGGATGCTAGCGGGGATCTGGCGGTTGTTGTTCAACCGTCCTCCCCGCTTAGGCGCATGGCAACCGCCCTATGGTGTGATGCCCATGTACGATCAGAACACGATTGAAGGACGGCGCTGGGGCTGGCAACAAACTGCACAGAATAGCCTCTTGCTGGCACCCCCTACCGACGGCAATATCCACGCTATTAAGATGTTGACCAATATGGAGGGCGAAAACCTTGATAACTGGAAAGTGATCGGGATGCGCCTCAGCCAGTATGATGTGTACGGACGTATTGCTCGCACGCAGGTTTTAGCGGATAAGAAATGGGTGCGCCGAATGAATGCCGTCATCAAGAAGCGTGCTGACTTTGACGAAGCAAAATTACAAAAACGCTTGCGCCCCATTACTGATAGCATGATCAAACGGTTTGTACGTAAAGTCAGCAAGAAAACCGTGTTCTTACCGATTGCCTTTGATATACGCTGGGAAGGTAATCACGGTGAAGTACGCATCACATTTGAGTTATATCAATTCGCCAATCACGCATGGTATCGCATCGATCAGTGGGATCCGATGATGCAGGTAGTTTCGCGTTCAATGCAAGAGAATTACACCTTCACCATTCACGGTAAAGATAATGCTGAGAAAATGCAAGCCTTCCGTGAGCGCCTGCGCGACGATCTGATCTGGCTATTGTTAGAGACTTTGCGCGTTGAGCCAATCATTGAGGAGAAGACAGGCCAGCAACCAGCAGTCAAGAGACAGTACGATGTACCGGACACACTTGCTGGCATGGATCCTGTTCAAGAGCAAGGCAACGTCCCCACCCCAACTCATAATGACTGAGCATCATGGGGTGAATATGGTGCGGGTACGTTCCAGAATAGGTAACAAGATTGAGGCGCGCAGATCCTCCACCTCATCAGTGTATGAGAACAACACGACCAGATAGGCATACTGTGCATCGCTGGCAGTTGCTATTTGCCATGAGAGCTCTACCCCGTCCGCTTCAATATCGACAATATAGATTGTCCAATTGAGCCATTCGCTCGTAAATGTTTCGCCTGTCAAAATCGGAATTGACAGATTCAAACGATCTAAGAACAAATCACGAAATTCGCTTTCGCCGAGATCAGAAGACGTTTGGATTAACAACGTAGTCGGATCTTGTTGAAGATCACCCCGTGCATATGCACCCGAATTGATCTCGTCCCAATTGAGGGGGACAACAGTTTCGATGTTAAAAGTACTGAGTGTGCGCGTTACTAACTGGCTTTCATAGAGGGCATCGTCGATCAATACACGTGTCTGACCAAAATACCGCACTGACTGCATGAAGACCTCACTGTGCAATATGTCATAGCGTTCAGGCGTGGTTTGCATCACAATGACTCGTGCCAAACCATCACTCACCACAATCCCCATGTCCACGAGCAACGATACAACTTGCCCCTCAACGAGTGGCGTATACTCAAAGCGGTAGAGTGCCCATATGTCATCACTATCCTGTTGGTGTTCGGCATCAAGATCAGGCAATGCTTCACGCTCAAAGGCGTCCAAAATCGAGTGAAGCAACTCATCCAGCGCATCATCGGCCCTAGCGAAGTGCAACAGATATGTGAGTGAATTATCTGGATCGACATAACTACCAGGGCGCACCATATCCCATTCAGCAGGGGCCACCCCGCTAACGGCCATTTCATCCAGAGTAAAGGCTTGCAAAGGCAAAATTGGATACGCCGATTGTGTGGGTTCAGGCGTAGCAGATGAGGGTATCTCAGGAGAGATGGTCTGTGCCTGTAGTCGTGAAATGATCACGAATAATAGCGCAATCAGCATATAACGTACCATGTTAACTGCTCCCTGCATTATTGTACCTACCTTGCCACAAAAACATGCTCATGATCGATCTGTGCAGAATCAAGAGGATTGAAATCTCCACGTTGTGTACCGGAAAAGGTCATGTTCTGGCGCGTTACACAGGTGCTATCTAGTTCTTGATCGTCGTCTGTTAATTGAAAAAAGTCAATCACAATTGATTGCACACATCCTCGACTACCTGATGCACCATGCCCACCATGAGGCACATTCACATACTGACTATTGGGTAATTGTTCGGCAACCTGTTGTGCCCAATGTGGGGGGGTAATCGGATCATAATCACCCGCAATTAAAAGGGTAGGAATAGCACTTTGTATTGGTTGGTTTTCTGTGATGGGCGCGGTTCCGGCTTGGAACGCTTCACAGATTGTTTGTAAATCATCAAGCGTATTGACCGTGGCACTGTACGACGCAAACTGCGGAAACATCGCCCATGCCGACTGAATCGACTGCGACGTGGTGAAGCTGATCTCCTCTTGGCACTGTACCGCATAATTCATACCGATGCTGATCGAATTGCGCTGAGCAGTCAACCAACCCACTAATACCGCCAGCACATCAAGATTGTCTGCGTGTGCTTCGTAAATGAGCTGTGGCAAACGGGGCAAAACATCGGTCACATAGAGCAGTTGGAAGATCACACGCAGGAAATCATCCCCGTTAAAGACGACATCTGAGAATACTTGATCGGTGTACGGGTTCGGTGCATTCAAGCGTACAGGTTGCGCGTTGAGGCGAGTAACTGTCTCGAACAAGATCAGTTCTAAATCAGGGAAAGTACGCTGACATGCCCAATCAGATTGACAGCGTGTAAATAAAACCTGCAAAGCGCGGTCAAAATTGACGGGCAACTCGGTATAAAGATTCGCTTCTAGAGGATAGACGGAATCTAACACCACCCGCCGAAAGCTATCTGGATAATCGCGCATGGCGGTCAACGCGAGACGTGTGCCATAGGATATGCCCCACAGATTGACCTGCTGATAGCCAAACGCCAGCCGTATCGCTTCAATATCAGAGGCGCTCTCGATACTGTTATATCCGCTCAGATCATGTTGTTGGGCGAGCATCATACCACACGCAATCAACGCGTGTTGTAACCGTACATCAACGTCAACGCGTGTGAGGACATTCCCCTCAGCATCTTCATAATCGAGCAAATCACGATCAAGTACCCGATAGGCTTCACAATCTAAACGGGGTGTGCTATTACCAATACCCCGTTGATCGAAAACAATCACATCGTATCCATTAGCCAATAATGGCGCAAAGCGGTTGGTATAGGTATTCGTCAGCGTGCCTAGTGTCGTACCACCGGGGCCGCCTTGCAAGAAGATAATTGGATATGGAGCAGTACGCGGTGCAGGACTACGTAGAATTGCCACCGATAGCGAGACCGTCGCGCTATTGGCTAACTGACGATTTTCCGGCACATCAAGCTGATAACAATCAATGGACACACCAACTGGATATGCAAAACGACAGTCAACTATGCGCAAAGGGCTAGCTTGTGCCGAGCTAGTCGGTACATGCCAGATTACAAAGAACAAGAGCCAACTGAACCATAACAAACAATAACGATACACACTCATCCAACGAAACCCTGAAAAAATATGTATTTCGACTGTTCACATGGTATGCTATGGAACATGAACAAGTCAATCAAGAATTACTGAAGAAGGATATGAGAAGTCATGGCAATGGATGATGTGCACCAACCGATCGAACGCATTGTACTGAATGGCTTGGACGCCCTCAAAGTATATTTCGATCCGATGCGCCAGAAGATCATTCACCAGATCATCAACGAACCCAAAACAGTGCAACAGATCGCGGATCATCTCGGTGTACCCTTCACACGCTTATATTATCACATCAATTTACTGGAGAAGCATCATATCATTCGCGTGGTTGAAACCCGTTCGATGTCTGGTGCGGTAGAAGAAAAGTATTATCAGGTTGCCGCCTATCAGTTCATTGTGCCGCGTGATATGTTGAGCTTTGCCAACCCTGAACATGAGGCAAGCCTCAATGTGTTCTTATCCGCCATGCTCGAAGAAACCGCCGATGATATACGAGATAGTGTGCGTACAGGGCGTATTGATATGCGCGTTGAAAGCCCTCACCCTGATTCGTTATTGATACGGCGTGGGTTATTGCGTATGTCACCTGAGCAGGTATCGGACTTTCATCATGATTTGCTCGAACTCATCAAACGTTATCAAGGGCAGAACCCATCTGATGATGATGCCTATTATGGTGTAACATTGGCGGTTTATCCTTCGGCATTTCTCGATAATGATAGCGATGATGAGCAAGTTGTGCCTTAATTCCTATGTAGATTTAATATATTTGCGTGAAAACTCAGATATACTAATATTAGTAGGTTAGCAACTTAATAGTACCTGCGACTTAATAACACTCACCCAGCAATTGTTGATCAGGCTCATGTATGGATACTGTAACCGCACTCATTCATCAGATACAACAAGGCGATGAACACCAACAGCGCGAAGCCTTCGATGCCTTGATGCCCCGATTTCAAAAAATGGCATTTTATACTGCCTATAACTGCTTGCATGATGTGCATCTAGCTGAAGACGCGGTGCAGGAAGCGTTCCTCACTGCTTACTTGCGCATTAGACAATTGCGCAATCCGGAAGCCTTTGTGGGCTGGTTCAAAAAGATCATTCTGACACAGTGTGATCGACAAATACGAGGTAAAAGCCCGCACTTTGAACCTATCGAAGCACGTTATGATCTCGCATTGGATAAACCCAGTCCAGAAGCGATCATTGAAGAGAATGAGCTACAAAACCAGGTGATGGCGGCAATTGAATCCCTCCCTGAACACGAACGCGCTGTCACGGAAGGTTACTACATGCAAGAGGAATCTCAGCGAGAACTAGCAGAACGGCTTCAAGTGCCGATTACTACTGTGAAGAAGCGTCTTCAATACGCTCGTGAGCATCTACGTTTGATTATTGGTGATCTGAACGCTGTTGTAGACGAAGCCATCATCCAAGTGATGAATGCCAATAAGAACAAGCCAGACCCGCAACCCCAACCGGTTTATGTCTATTCGCGCCGCACAAAACATAACACGGATGAGGATATCCAATGAGCGAACACGATGAACAAATCAACCGGGTGAATGGGCGCTACACAACCGCACAGTTGATAGAGAAACGCCCGATCAAACCTTTGAGTAATTATACACTCTCCACAGTCTGTCCCGCCTGCGGACACGATACCTACAAACTAGCGTGCAAAGTACGCTGTCCGCGCTGTCATTTTATGTGGGATTGTAGTGAATTATAAACGCAAAAGTTCAGAGTAATTTTTTCAGTGACTGAGGGGCAACAAAAAGGCGATTGTGCAAAACATCACCTTGAGTTGTTTAATATGTACAAAGTGGTTTATTGATAGATACTGGGCATGGGTTCGCGCTCTTCCATGTATGATTGGAAGCCCCGCTTGCGATAGTTAGAGAGTGCGTGCACACCATCGAGGTTGCAAGTATGTAGCCAAATACGATCTGCTCCTAGCTTCCACCCTTGTTCGATGCCAAAGCTCAACAGATGCTTGCCCAAGCCACGTCCGTGATAGCGCGGGCATAAGCCGAAATAAGCGATTTCGGTTGAACGCCCTTGCTGACTCAGTTCGACATAGCCGGCTGGCGCGCCCTGAACATACAACACATAAATATGCGTGCTACTACTGCTCAGAATTGTGCGTAGTTCCTGCGCAGAGAGTACAAGGCGGTCACGCCAGCGATAATCTTCACCCACTGTACGATACAGATAACGATACAACTGCACGTCGATCTGTGTCATCTGCTCAATACGCACATCTTCCGCCTGACTATAAGCGGGTTTAAACTGGTTTGGATGCGTCATTTCGAGATAGGTTGTCACGAGTGTATCGGGTGTGCTGGTGAACATTATTCAGTAACCTATAGATACGAGCTAGCTAATATGACACCACTTTACATAAAATTTCCCACTGAAATGATAGACAAAGCCACTGATAATCTAGACAGAATTTTGTTGAAATGTAACAAAAGAATGAGTCGTAATAAGTGAAAAACAGAGTCAACTGACAAGAAATGAGCGACTAACGCGCTCTTTTCTTTGTGAATTTGTAACAAGTTACATCGAAGTGCGGGCAGACAGTGTTATAATGACTAAGCGTATCAAAATCAACATATATCGAGAGGATACATGCAGATTGCATTTTTGGGCGATAGCCTAACATGGGGCGGATATGGCGGTAACTTCGTACAGGCTGTTGCTGAACAATTGCCTAACCACGAGATTATCAACGCTGGCGAAGGCGGTGATACCGTGGTCAATTTGTTGCGCCGATTGGATACTGTATTGGAAAAACACAGCCCTGACGCAATGTTCGTGATGGTTGGGGGTAACGACGCCAATTCTTATGCGGTGCCTCAAATACGGGGATACTACAAAAAAGCCAAACAGCTCGACGAGGGCATGGTCACACCCGGTCAGTTTGAGGAAACCTATCGTGAATTATTGCAACAGCTTCAACTTAATTTCATACAGCCTTTAGTCGGCTTAGCGCCGACTGAATATAGCCGTGAGATCGTCGAAGCCAAGCGTGAATACAACCAACGCGCCCGTTCCGTTGCCGATAGCCTGAATATCCCTATACTAGATTTAGATGCAATCTACACGCCGGACAATCCCATTGAACGCGAGCCGATCACAATCCAATACATTCAGCAAATCGGCGCAAACTGGAATAGCGGTTGGGATAAGTTTGAAGAAGAACGTGCCAAGTGGGGCTATACATATACGTTTGATGGCTTACACATTATGCCGGAGATGGGAATGGCATTTGCCAAACACATCGTAGCGTTTTTGCAAAAACACCTCCTGTGATAGACGCTTTATTAGGATGAGAATGGGAATGAATTATGATCCCCAGTGAACGCCGAACGGCGCTAGCAACACAATGTTTGTGGTCTTTACAAGAAGCCGCAATTGAAATCGAAGGCTTGCTGTTGACACATGTGGACGGTCTAGCATGGACGACGACCCTATCCGGCGATGAGAGTACACAACGTCTTGCGGCAGTCTCCACAGCGATGTTCCTGTTAGGCGAAGAAGCCAGCGAGACATGGGGCAGTGGGCAATCCAAAGAAATTTTCCTGAAGTTATCAACCAATCACAATCACACCGAAGATGATAAACCCATCATACGCTATGTGCTGATGCGTGCTATTGGCTACGATGCGATTTTGGTGATGGTATGCCAATCGGAACATCTCTCGCCGCGTTTTTATCAGCTGATGAGCAAAGCAGAGATCTATCTAGAAGGCGTGCTAACTGGCGATGATCCCCCTTTACCGGATTGGCACGATAACGAGTAAGTTAGATGGCGCAGAGCAACCTGCGCTTTTTTTGTGACAGTAGGCAAGAGGATAAAGCATGATTTCGATCAAAAAATTGCGAGCGATACTCCATCGGTTTCAATCAACTGAACAGCTATTGAAACAACTACAAACGGGCAGTAATGGCACCGCCCTCGCGGTTTTAGAGGTGCTTAAAGAGCGTCTCGCACATCGTGACGGCACATTACACGATGCTGATTTATCCGGTGCATCTTTGAAACAAGCCACGCTCGCTACTGCCGAGTTAGAAGCGATCAACTTCAGCAAAGCAACGCTCGAACATATTTACTTACACAATGCACAGCTCAATCGTGCGGTCTTCACACAGGCTAACTTAAGATACGCTAACTTACGTGGAGCCAGCATTCAAAATGCGTGTTTCGATCATGCTCTGCTACAACAAGCAAACTTCGCACGGGCTGATTTGCGCGGGAGTTCTTTCCAACAAGCTGATCTACAACAGGCAAATTTCTGGGAGACTACACTGATCGGTGTTGATTTCAGTGGCGCAATCCTGACGAACGCCTCACTTGCGGATGTGATCTGCGATGCCAGCACGATTTTACCAGATGGCACAGCATGGTCAGTAGCTTGTGATTGGTCACAATACACAAATGTGTGACAGCAAATAATCAAATCAGGATTAGATTTTAACCTACGTTCGATGTACAATATGAGTCAAAATTTGCAGGTTTTCAAAATACTCTGCTGATTCAAGATAACAATCGTGGTGCGGGATTATCCGGCGTTATGACACACACATACATCATCCACGACACGCCTACCCCACCGACGATAGTTGATAATTATATACCTTATTTGAGGAGGATTTAGGTGCATATTGTAACCTTTACTCGCAGTACCCCGGATACTGCCGCCAAGGTAGAAGTCGATGCTGACGGCGCAGTGACATGGGGTGATGCGGCAACTGTAGTGAACCCCTGGGATGAATATTCCCTCGAAGAAACCATCCGACAGGCAGATGCCATCAATGGTGATTCAACTGTGATTGCCATCGGGGCTGAGCTGCATAATGACGCACTCAAGCACAGTTTGGCGATGGGTATTAAGAATGCGGCGCGTGTTAATGCAGATGATCTCGATGTGACCGACGGATTGCAGTGGTCGACGTTAGCCGCCGCTGCCGTCCAGCATATCGGCGATGTGCAACTGGTCATTTTTGGCAAAGATCACGTTGATGTCGGGAGCGATCAAGTCACCTATCAAACGGCTCGCAAACTCGGTTGGACAATGCTCAGCAATGTTTCAGCCATTCTCCACGTAGATACTGAAGCTGGCACGATCAAAGTCGAAAAGACCTTCGAACAGGGCAAACAGGTCTTGACCGCTCAACTACCGGCAGTGGTCAGCGTGTTGAAAGGTATCAACGAACCACGCTACCCCTCTTTCATTGGTATCCGCAAAGCCAGTAAAGCCACGATTCCAGAATGGACACCAGCTGATCTGAGCATAGAATTGCCTGCAAACAGCACCCAACTCGATAGCTACCAGAACCCACCAGCACGCGCCATCACTAACGAAATCATCGATGGTGAAACTATCGCTGAAAAGGTAGCAAAATTAGCAGACAAACTGATGGAGGAGAAGGTGTTATGAGCGTCTTTGTATTTATTGAATCATTCGATGGGCAAGCGAGCAATATCAGCTGGGAAGCATTAGGAGCGGCACAGACTATCGCAGACAGTTTAAACACAGATATTACTGCGCTGGTATTCGGCAAAAATGCCGCAAGCATTGCCGAGCAAGCCGGTCATTATGGCGCATCAAAGGCGATTACTTGTGAGGACACCACACTGGAACCTTTCCGGCTTGAACCTTACGCTGCATTGCTGAGCAAGCTGGTCAGTGATCATCAACCGCAAGCTGTGGTTGCCGTCGCCAGCACGCGCGGGCGGGAACTGATGGCGAGCAGTGCTACCGATACGGATAGCGGTCTCATCACCGAAGCGATTGAATTAGCCGTTGATGACGATGCTGTGGTTGTCACGCGCACCGCGTATGCCGGCAAAGTGCTACAAACGATGCGAATCACTGGTGGCACACGCTTCATCAGCTTGCGTGGGCGCTCATTCGCCCCCGGTGAAGCTGATACATCTGCGAGCATCAGCGTTGAGAGCGTCGATCCTGCTTTGAGTGAGGACGATATCACCGTCAAAGTTGAGAGCTTTGAAGCTGAAGTGGGCAAAGTCAACATGAACGATGCGGCAATCATCGTCTCTGGAGGGCGCGGTATGGCAAACAATCCCAAAGAAGCCCCTGCCGACGCTGACGATAAAGAAATCTGGAAAGCTCAAGATGGTTTCGCCAATGTGGTTCAACCGTTAGCAGATACGCTCGGCGCGGCGGTCGGCGCGAGCCGTGCAGCAGTCGATGCCGGTTATATTCCCTATGAGCACCAAGTCGGTCAAACCGGTAAAAATGTCAATCCAGATCTATATATTGCTGCTGGTATCAGTGGTGCGATTCAGCATCAAGCCGGAATGCGTAACAGTAAATTAATCGTCGCCATCAACAAAGACGGCGAAGCACCCATCTTCAAGATTAGCCATTATGGCATCATTGGTGATCTTTATGATGTCTTACCAGCACTCAATGAAGAACTTAAAAAACGTCTGGGCAAGTGAGTAATACATCATCACGCCCTGATACAATCGGCTACCCGCGCGAGATGACGGGTAGCCGATCATCTGCACCATATCACATCACAAGTCCTCCCCCCAATAATTGGGGGTTTGTTTACCCTCATCGCTTTCATTTAATTTCCATTTATTAACTAAAGTTAATATAGCGAAGTCGCACGCTGACAAACACAATAAATAACGTTAGAATTGGATTATTGTGTATCAATTTTCGTGATAAGTGCGGTAGAATACCGCTTTCAAGTAGGGTGACATACTATAACTTTCTGAAATCAAGGTAAACTCTATGGCTCTTGCTATTATTAATTTTGTGCCATTCTTAATGGCAATATTCGGTATGACACCGTTGAACAAGCTCTTGCCGAAGCCGGCACGGGCATGGCTCTCAGCGGGTGTGATGCTGGCGCTCTTTATCGGTTTGATCAGCTACTTCCCTCAGTTACAAACGTTGGATGAGACATACAAAGCTCAGCAAGGCATTGTGAGTGAGTATGAGTCTGAATCCACAACTACTGAAGCTGTGGATACGGGCGATACACCTGCCGTTGATCCTGTAACCGATGAGACAACGCTGTATACCAACGCAATCATCGAAGAATTCGCATGGGTTCCTGAGCTGGGTTTGACGCTAAGCTTCTATTTAGACGGTTTATCGTTGCTATTCGGCTTGATTGTGACCGGTATCGGAGCGTTAATCTTCTTATACGCGGGTTATTATTTCGATGATGAGCAACAACAATCACAGTTCATCACGATCTTATTCGCCTTTGCGGGGGCAATGCTTGGCTTAGTCTTATCGGGTAACCTCATCACACTATTCATCATGTGGGAGTTGACGAGTATCACCTCGTACTTGCTGATTGGCTTCAAAGGCAATAAGTACGAAGATGCGCGTTTCGGTGCGACACAAGCCTTCCTTGTGACCGGCGTGGGTGCGCTGGCACTGATTGTCGGCTTCGTGATATTGGCGCTCATCACCGGCGATGTGACAGGAAATGGGATCTTCAACTTCAACATGGTTGAAATTCTGCAAGCTGATCCACAAGCAATTGGGGCACACCCGCTCTATGTGGGCGCGTTGATCTTGATTGTGCTAGGAGCCTTCACTAAGAGCGCCCAATTCCCTTTCCACTTCTGGTTGCCAGGCGCGATGGCTGCGCCTACGCCTGCAAGCGCCTATCTGCACAGTGCGACGATGGTTAAGGCGGGCGTGTACTTGCTCTTGCGCTTATACCCTGCCATGCATACCAACATCTTGTGGACACAAGTGCTGGTGACTGTCGGGATCGGCACAATGTTCATTGCGGCATTCATTGCGCTGTGGCAACGAGATCTCAAAGGCTTGCTAGCTTATTCAACGGTCAGTTGGTTGGGGGCACTGGTCGGGATGATCGGCTTACCGGAGAGTGCCGGTATCAAAGCGGCGCTGGTCGGGATCATCGCACACGCGCTCTACAAAGCCGCCCTATTCTTGAGCGCAGGCACGATTGACCATAACACTGGCACACGTATCATTGATAACTTAGGTGGCTTGCGCAAACAAATGCCGATCATCGCTGTTGTAGTCGTCATCTCATGTTTATCGATGGCAGGCGTGCCGATTTTCTTCGGCTTTGTGGCAAAAGAAGTATTACTGGATGTCTGGTTAGAAGAAGCTTTCGTCGGACAACAATTGAGTTACTGGTTGCTGTGCATCAGTGCCGCACTGACTGGCACTGTCGGTTTCATCTTCATCTGGGATGTATTCTTCAAAGAACCGACTGAGGACATTCACTTCCACGCTTCATCGATCTGGTTGAGCATTCCACCACTAGTGCTGGCGATTGGTTCGACAATTTTCGGATTATTCCTCGATCCGCCTTTAACCTTCATGGAAGATATTGTAGCGATTGGCACACCTAAAGCGATTGATATTCATCTGTTGCCAAGTACCATTACTAATCCGATCTTTTTAACCAGTATCGCGATTGTCGCCACTGGGTTTGTGGTGTTCCTCGCCCGTCAACTATGGTTGCCGATCTTGAGCAAACTGCCCTTGCCCCGTACAACTGATATTTATCAAGGTTTGCTGGGGTTGACTGATTGGATTGGCGATCAAGTCGTCAAAACACAAAATGGTCAGGTACGCTATTACTTGATCGTGATTATGGGTACAGTGGGTTTAGCAGTGCTCTCAACGGGTGTCGTCACTGATTTAGCCATCGGCGAACCTGTGGTCATCAGCATGGGCGATTTGACTGCGGCAACAGCACTACGCGCCATCTTGTTGCTACTGATTGTACTAGCGGCTTTCTATTCAGTGATTGTACGCAGTCATCTGACGGCAGTGCTAGCGTTGGGTGTTCTCGGTTATGCAGTAGGTGGCATGTTCTTAATTGAACCCGCACCGGATGTATCATTGGTGCAGTTCTTGATCGAAACGATGGCAACAGTGCTAGTAATTGTAATGCTCGGACGAATCAGCAAAGAGCAACGCGCCGATGCCATGAATAAGCTATGGAAGGGCAACACACTCATCAATGGCTTCAATATCGGGCTTGTGCGCGATATCATTATCGCGGTTACAGTCGGTTTGGCGGTCTTCTTCTTCTCACTGACGGCACTGGTCAACCGCCCTGATCGTGAGAGTATTTCAATTTATCATCTGGAAAACACCGCTGAACAAGTTGGTATTGAAGATGTCGTCGGTGCGATTGTAGCAGATTATCGTGGTATGGATACGTTCGTGGAAATCTTCGTGTTCGGGGTGGCGGCGCTGGGTGTCCTGACGATCTTGACACGCGGCTATGAACAAACTAGCCCACTGGTTCCGAACCCCAAGAAAGTGTCGATGCAAAGTGAGCTAACCGAGCAATCGATCGATCAGGTACAGGATGCCACCAGTCTCAATACACCGTTCACACGGATGGTGGCACGCATCGTGTTACCACTAGCGTTCCTGATCTCAATCTCGCATATCATCAATGGTGTACAAGCGCCGGGTGATGGCTTCACGGCGGGTGCGGTTGCGGGTCTGGTAACGGCACTATGGTATGTGATCTTCGGTTATGAAGATGCCAAAGAGCGTTTAAAAATGTTCCAACCACATCGGCTGTTGCGTGCTGGTTTAACCATCGCCATGATTAACTCGATTGTGCCGATTATCTTCGGGCTATATGGTGGCACATTCCATGAGCATGTGGATTATGGCAGTCGTCTGGGGATTAATGACATCTTACACCGCTTCGGCTTAGAACTCACATCTGGCTTCTTCTTTGAGATCGGCATTGCGCTAACCGTCTTTGGTGGCTTGATGATGATTACAGAAGCGATTGCTCACCCGGCTGATATACCCGACATTGACGAACTAACTCAGACGAACGAGTGAAGGAGTAGCTCCTTTTGATTGATTTAATTTATGCGATTGCTCTCGGTTTACTCTTTGCCATCGGCGTGTTTCAGCTATTGCGCCGGGATTTGATCAAATCTGTGATCGGCTTTGGGATATTGTTCACCGGCATTAACCTGTTCTTACTTGCGGCGGGTGCTTTCGAGGGGGATGTGACCCCCTACACCAGCAATGTCGAAGCTGGCTTACAGACCAGTGACCCATTGGTACAAGCGCTGATCTTAACCGCAGTCGTCGTCAGCTTCGGCTCGTATGCGCTCTTGCTGGCAATGGTGAACATTGCTTCGCGGCGTTACGGCAGTGTTGATTCCGATGATATGAGCCATTTGACGAAGTAGGAGACGTATGGAGAACAATATTTACATACTCGGGACTGTTTTTATCCCGTTAATCACGACTGTGATCACGCTATTCCTTGCCCGTTATAACCGAGCACAACGCTGGACAGGGTTTATCGGTAGCGTACTCACATGGGGATCAAGCTTGATGGTGCTAGCAATCGTCATTGATGCTGGCCCACAGACCTACCGTCTAGGTAACTACATTCCACCGTATGGCATCGTATTCATCGCTGATATGCTCTCGGCATTGTTCGGGGTGATGGCGACAACGGTCATGATGGCAGGTTTCATGTACAATATCCATAGCAAAGAGAAAGCTGTGGGCTATCCGGCATTCATACCCCTGTTTGCGGCGATGGCTACCGGTCTAAACGGCACACTTTACACCGGCGATCTATTCACATTCTTCGTATTCATTGAGCTGATGGTGTTGGCTTCAGTGGCGATGGTAGCAATGAGCGATAACCGCTATGGACTAGAAGCCGCCATCAAATACGTATTCATCAGTGGTATGGGAACAGTCTTTTTGCTAGCCGGCATCGCAGCGATGTACATCACCTTTGGCACGCTCAATCTGGCACACATGGCAAGCCTACTGGCAGATGGTGAGCGCGAATTGCTCGCCCGCAGTGCAGCAGTCATGCTTTTGAGTGCCTTCCTGCTCAAGAGTGCGGTTTTCCCGTTCCACTTCTGGCAACCAGATTTCCACACCACTGCTCCGACAGCAGTCAGCGCGATGTTATCTTCGGTGATTGTCAAAGTCGGCATCTACATGATCATCCGCACCCTGACGCTATTATTCACGGTGGAAGCACCACAAATCCAGAACTTGCTGGTTATTCTAGGAATCATCGGCATCTTCTTTGGCAGTTTGGCGGCACTGCGCACGTACAACGGTAAGCGCGTGTTGGCCTATTCAACTATCGGACAAGTCGGTTTTATATTGGTAGCGATTGGTTGGGCAAATCTTGATGCAAGTGCCAATATTGCACCTCTAGCCCTCACCGCCGCGATCATCTATGCCTTCAACCATGCCTTCATCAAATCATCGTTGCTGATGATCATGGGGCTTGTTGCAGGGCAAAGCCACGAACACAGTGTCGACTTCGTTGATATTGAAGGGATCGGGCATAAGTTACCGGCGATCATCGGCATGTTATGGTTCATCGGTGGCATGTCGCTGGCAGGTTTACCCCCGCTTAACGGTTTCATCAGTAAATTTGCGATTGTGCGCGGGGGTGTAGCATTCGGTGAATGGTTAGCGCTGGGTCTAGTAATAGGTTCCGGCACCTTGACACTAATGTACATGTTCCGCACATGGCAACGGGTATTCCAAACGCAAGGTGAAGTAAAACTACACTTGCTGGAAGCTGGTGAAAAAGGCGATGGATGGCTTGCGCCTGCGTTCCTAATCGGTATCTGTATCTTGCTGGGCTTGTATGCGCGTCCGCTCGTCGTTCTGGCAGAAAGAACTGCGCTAGAGATCACTAACCCAGCTATCTATATTTCAGCCATCAATCTGTTTGGAGGCTAGAACATGCGCTTAACGCTTGTATTGACTATTCCCATGGCAGTGCTGTGGATGATCTTTGCCCAGCAATTTACCATCGAAGGCTTCATCGTTGGTGTAATCTTCGGCTTTGCGATCTTGTTGGTGATTCGTAGTAACACCTCTTTTGATGAGGGCGATGGCGACGTGAATCTTGCAAGAATCCCTTCACAGGTGATTGCATTGGTAATTTACATCGTAGGACTAACCATCGATGTCGTGTTATCAGGGGTTGATGTGGCTGGCAAAGTGCTACAACCAACAATGCCTATTAAGCCCGGCACGCAGACCATCAGCACACAAGACCCGACCAATACTTCGCTTGTTAGCGCCCTGAGTGGGCACTCGATTACCATTACACCGGGCGAAATGGTAGTGGATTACGGGAAAGATGAGCATGGCAATATCACCATGCTGGTACACACACTGGATCAAAATAGTTCAACCCGTGAGAAGCTCGAACGCGACCAGACGAAGCGCCTGAGACTCATCTTGCGCATCCTCGGCAAAGATGTCCCGCAGGAAGGAGCTTCCAATGGCATGGATTGAGATTGCTGTGAACATTGCGCTACTGATCATGGTGGTACTGCTACCAATCGCCTTTTATCGTGTGGCGAAACCACGCCAGACCGCTGCCGAACGGTTAGTTGGGGTGGATCTCATCACCAACTTGCTAGTCGGGATTGTTGTGATTCTGGCAGTTGTCGAACAGACAGACACGACGATTGATATCGGAATTGTAGTAGCCGCGCTCTCCTTTGCAGGGACGGTCAGCATTGCACGGTATATTTCTGAGGGGAGAGTGTTTTGATGAGCGAGATTTTAGAGATCGTGGGCATCATCTTCTTACTCATCGGGGTGGGATTTAGCGCATTGGGCGTACTAGGCATCTTGCGATTACCCGATACCTTCACACGCTTACATGCTTCGGGCAAGGTCAGCACACTGGGTGTGTTGTTCATCAGTCTGGGTACAGCATTCTTGTTGCCGAGCGCTATCCTCAAATTGATTGCTTTGAGCATCTTCGTCATCTTCTCAGGGCCGGTAGGGTCTCATGCGATTGCGGCGGCAGTGCATCGTGGCACAGCACTCAAGACTAACCCATTAGAGGGTACGCATCAAGAAGTTGAAGACCCTCAAATTTGACACACCGCAACAACACAGAAGCAACAAGGGGCGGGCGATACCTGCTGAGGTATCGCCCTTTTTGTGATGAGATTAAAGTGCTAATGACGCTTCAACTACGCCATCTTCGCTGGTTTCCAGATCGAAACCGAGTTGTTGCGCAAGATTAATCATCCCTGCATTTTCTGATTGAATGTAGCCGGTAATCGTGTGCAAATGCTCCTCACGTCCGACAGCGATCAGACGTTGCATGAGTTCACGCCCGATACCCTGGCCTTGATAACGATCACTGACGATCACCGCAAATTCCGCTTCACTCTGGGTATGAGATTTGGTCAAACGTCCTACCCCGGCAATCTCATATTCATCCGCTTTGGGATTATAGCGCGTGGCAACGAGCGCCATCTCACGATCATAATCGATAAACACAATGCGCGTTAAGCGTTCATGACTGACACGCTGACGCAGGTTCATCGGGGTGAAGTAGCGCAGTTGCACTGTACGTTCTGATAGAGACTCATGGAACTTGACGACAAGTGGTTCATCCTCAGGGCGGATCGGGCGAATCGTAAATTCGACGCCGTCTTCGGATTCCCACGTATCGACATAGCGTTGTGGATAAGGACGAATTGCTAGTTGTGGCAGTTGATCCTCAGGCGTATCCGCTGGATGCAGTACCACACGCCCATCCAAAGCTAGAATACCTTCCGGCGATGCCAGCAGAGGATTGATGTCACTCTCAGCGATCCATGGTTGTTCCACTACCAATTGACTGAAGCGCACTAAGAGGTTTTCTAGTGTATCCATCGCCACGGCTTTTCGCCCGCGCACGCCCTGCAAGGCTTCATAGATTTTGGTCTGTTCCATCATGCGCCGCGCTAGTGTCGTTGAGAGTGGCGGTAATGCTAACGCGCGATCTTTGAACACCTCAACCAACGAACCACCCGTCCCAAACAGGATCACAGGGCCGAATTGTGGATCAGGGCTACTGCCAATAATCAGTTCATAGGCATCAGACATCTTGACCATCGGTTGTACCGACACGCCATGAAAATGTCCTTCACCATGAACGCGGGTCACACCAGCTTTGATGCGATCCCATGCCTGACGCACTTCGTCGGCACTTTCGATATTGAGTTGTACACCGCCCACATCCGTTTTGTGGGTGATCGTACGGCTATTGAGCTTGAGTACCACCGGATAACCCATCTCCTCCGCGACAGTCACCGCTTGATCAGGAGCATCTTCATCTTCTGCAATCTTCATCGGTGTGACTGGAATGTGATAGGCACGTAAGATTTCTTTTGATTCATACTCGGTGAGAATGGTGCGATTTTCCGCTTTAGCCTGTTCAAAAATCGACGTAACCAAGTCACGGTCTGGTTCGAGTTCATCGAGGTCTTCCGGTAATTCTGGCGTTTCGTAAAGTGCTCGCAGATTGTAGTTATACTGCCACATATAGTTGAACAAACGCACGGCAGTATCCGGATATTCGAATGAGGGAATGCCCGCACGGGCGAGGATACGCTCACCATTCTTGATATTCACACCACCCATCCAGCTCGCCAGCACCGGTTTTCCATCAATCTGGGCGTAGGGACGCAAGGCTTCAGCGGTGGTGGACGGATCGGTCATATCCTGCGGAGTGAGGATGACCAGCAAGCCATCCGCGTTTTCATCGTTTGCTGCAATTTCGAGTGCTTTAGCATAACGTTCAGGTTCTGCATCACCGAGAATATCAATCGGGTTACCGTGGCTCCATGCAGACGGCAAAAACTCATCCAGTTCTGTCATCGTCTTATCGCTGATACGGGTCAGTTGCCCCCCACCTTTGATCAACGCGTCAGTTGCCAGCACGCCAGGCCCACCGGCATTGGTGACAATCGTCAGGCGGTTGCCGGATGGGCGTGGCTGCTTCGCCAACACTTCCGCGATGTTGAACACATCAGAGATATTATCCACACGCAAAATGCCCGAACGACGAAACGCAGCATTGAGGACTTCATCACTGCCTGTGAGTGAGCCTGTATGGGAGGAGGCTGCCGCACCACCTTCTTCTGTGCTACCAGCTTTGATGATAATAATTGGTTTCTTCTGTGCAACTTCTCGCGCCGCAGATAAGAAACTCCGCGCATCACCGACGCTCTCCATATAGATCACGATGCTGTTGGTATGGGGATCATCGCCGAGGTAGTAGATCAGATCACCCCAACCGACATCCAGCATCGAACCAATCGAAATGAAGGCACTGAAGCCGACGTTCTCTTCATAGCTCCAATCTAATACTGCTGTACAAATCGCACCGGATTGACTGATAAACGCCACATTGCCCGGAGTTGCCATCCCGCCAGCGAATGTTGCATTCATGCCGAAGAAGGGCATCATCACACCGAGGCAGTTGGGGCCGATGATCCGCATCTTGCCTCGCGCAATCTCCATGATACGCGCTTCGAGTTCAGCACCCTCTTCACCAATTTCTTTGAAGCCTGCCGAGATGATGATGCACCCTTCCACGCCTTTATCCACGCATTCTTGTACCACCATCGGCACAATTTTCGCAGGGGTTACAATCACTGCTAGATCAATATGTACAGGAATCTCCGAAACAGATTTGTAGGCTTGAATACCGAGTACATTCGGGCGTTTGGGGTTGACGGGGAAAACTGTCCCGCCGAAGGGGTTAGTAATCAAATTCTTGAGAATCGTGCGACCGACGCTGCCTTCTTTTTCGGTAGCACCGATAACTGCGACATTATTCGGGTGAAAGATCTTATCCAACGACGGATTCTTAGGGCGATCTCCGCTTTTATTCTTTGCCATTGTGTTCCTTTCCTGAGTTATACGATGACAGGTCTTAGTATGCTATGGATAGGTGGACAAACCCAGTTTATATATCACACTAAAAAGCCTGCTATTTGTCCTATATTCTATGACATACACGCTATTGCGACAACAGAATAATAGCAGATCGTGAAGGTGGGTTGAGTCACTGATAGGGGTAAAATAAGGGAAGTGTGCGAGTTGAAAAAGTCTTACGCATCATCATCGTCATCATAATCCGCTTCAAAATCCTGACTGCGCCACCATGCCATCCCCATGTAGCTTGTAAAAACAACCGCAATCCCCAGATAAAACACTTCATCCCAATAGCCTAAACCAGCGTGCGCGAGCAGGTAAAACATGGCAGTACTCCTTACAAGTGTATATCATGCTCATGATAACACAGGCGGTTGCGCGGTGATGATTAACCATATGATGAAAATTGCCAGTACGCTGAAGGCCAACGGAGCCATCCACATCAGACGGGTGCGATTGGAAGTAGCGGGTTGTGAGCGAGTATGGTCAACTAAGAATGTTGTGATTGTATGTACCAGCCATGTTGCTAGCATTGCCCCGATAGTCACTGCCAACGCAATCGGTATGAGGTTATCAGAGCGGATTTCCGGCACAGCATAAAGCTGGCTAAGAACAGGCAATGTGATGAGCATCATGCCAAGACTCGCCCCAATTGCGATTATCCACACCGGAGGCGCACTCCGTCGCGCATATAAAGCAAACAACACATCAAGGGCAATCAGGGGACCCAAAGTCAATAACCACGGGTTCGCACTATGAACCACATGGTCAAGCGCATAGACCAAGCCTAGACGAATCCCCACTGTGAGCAATCCTACAAGTGTTGCCGAGCCATAGCGCCGTGTAGAAAGGTTGATTAGCACACCGGAGAAGGTTGCTGTGAAGGCGATAAATAAGGGGAATAACCAATCAGGATAATCAAGACCATCGAGGGCAAGTGTGCCAGTGATATTGAAATACTCCCACTCTGTTGCCAGCATCACCAGCACCATCAAGTTGATGAACGACACCACTAACAACGGGATTAAGTCATTGGCATTAAGTTTGAGGATGCTCGCCCATTCACGCTTGCTGGCAACCGCCATCTGCAAACCAATGGCGATGATCGAGACCATCACCCAGATCAAGATCAACAGGACATGAGGCAAACTCCACGCGGTGAGGTCTTCACCATAGATCATATGCCAGATCGGATCAGCCGGTAGCGCATATGCCATGAATGCCCCCATCAACGCGAGCACACCAAGCAATTTATTAGCACGAAACCGTTGTTGCAACGTGCCCGTGCCCTGCGTCAAGATAGAGTGCCACGCATAGATACCGAGCAAGAACACACCAATGAAGCCGATATACATCATGATATGTGGTCGCCAGAAGAAATCCTCGCCTAATGCCAACCCGTAACGCACATGCCAGATCTCATCCCACACCCCGCCGACAGTCAACAGGATATGTGAGGCGAACATCGCAATTGCCAGACCCTGATATTCTGTAGGGGTGATATGCAACCTGCCCTGTTGACGTAAGCCCTCCGGCAAAGGACGCGCCAACAAATGCCATCCTGCCACCGCGAAACCCAATGTGATGACAATCAAGACCACTAGACCCAGTACAAAGACACTAATTTGCTCAGGCGCGGGTAAGCCGCCTAACACTGCTAGAAAGACCAGAATGCCTAATATCGTACCGATAAATGTGGTGAGCAACTTCTGATTGGTCTGATGATGTGTAGTCTGCATGTGATTTCTACCCTGAGTTGTTCAACAATGTATGGATTTATTCAGCATCTTGATGTTTAGTGATGAAGCGCTTGAGAATACGCACTTCTTTAGAACTCAAATTATCGGCATTGCGCAATAAGCCCTGCACTGCCGCCACGCGCAGAGGGGGGCGGTCTTTCTGATGTTTGATGATGTCGCGCATGACGTTGAGCGCATCATAACCGCCAATATCCGCCAGCAGATCAAGAATGGCAATCCCTTGCTGATCGGTCACACCAGCAAAATAAGCATCGATGAGCGGTTCAACCGCATCTTCGTCAAGCGCGATTAAGATCATACGTGCCGCCATCCGGTGAATAGGCTCTGCGATTAGGAAGCGCTCCACCAACGAATGATATTTGCCGGTCATCACGACACCTCGCACACAAACAAAAAAGGTAAGTCGAATCTATCAACTTACCTTACATTATAGCGATTTTTTATCGTTTCGGTAAGCGATCAATCACCGCTTGCTAAGTTGAAACGCGCTTTACGATCAAACGGAAGCAAGAGCGGATTTGCGCGGGATTGCAGATGATCCAACACACTGACAATCAAGAATCCAAGAAATGCCAGTGCCAGCGCAATCACAATTTGATTGGTATTAAGCGTGAGTTGGGTCACAATCTCGGTCTCTTCATCGATCAGATGGGTGGCACGGTAGTAAATCAAGCGCATCGAACCCACCATAAAACCGACTAAAAGCGCGATTGTTGGATGTTCATATTTACGCAGAAGCCAACTCAGTATCCTGGAGAACAACAGAATACCAATCCCAGCGCCAACTGCCACAAACAGCAAACTGACAATATCACGTTCACGGACAGCACCCAGCACAAATTCATATTGCCCTAACACCAATAAGATGAACGAACCACTGATCCCCGGTAAGATCATCGCACAGATGGCAATTGCCCCGCTGAGGAACAACACAAGAGGCCCATGTCCAAAACTATCACCGAGCGTTCCTAATGCGGGATTAGTGACAAAATAAGCGATCAACGTACCGATAATCAGCGTAATAATCGTCACTATACCCCATTTGACCTTATAGCCAATGGCGATCACCGAGGCGATAATTAAACCACCAAAGAAGGCGAAAATATACGTTGGTTGGTTGGTAATCAAGCCTTCTAATAAGCTCGATAACAACACGATAGCAGTCAACAAGCCTATGGCTAAGGGTAACAAAAAGCGCAAATGCAAGTGATCAAGAATTTGCATCAGCGTGGGCTTATCATGCCCCTCTGCATTGAAAAATGCCAGAACTTTTTGAATAGCTGTGACGTTAAACGACTTGATCGCGTTAATCAGTGTCTCGTAGATACCTAAGATAAAGGCCATCGTTCCACCGGATACACCCGGCACAATATCCGACGCGCCCATCGCAAAGCCACTGAAGGCAATACGGGCATATTCGCGCACGCTAGACGGACGCGATAAATCCGGTTGGAGATCAACAGATTGCTGGTTTTCATGTGCCATGGATAGCAGTCTCACCTTGTGACTATATTCACACTATATGGGCGCGTATCATGCCGTAATTGGTCACAGTCGTCAATCCCAAACCATGTTACAATCAGCGTCACACACATAAAAAGGAGTGAGTAACCATGCCAGCACGTTTAATCTTGCATGGTGGCGCGTGGGATTGGGATGATCGTCTCGACGCACCTAAGAGCCAATCTCTATTACAGGCTTTAGAGATTGGCTGGTCTATCTTGCAGGCAGGTGGCAGTGCGCTTGATGCGGTTGAGAAAGCAACCAACTGCTTAGAAGACGATCCGCTATTTGATGCAGGAACCGGCAGTCACCTGAATGCTGAAGGTATTGTTGAGATGGATGCCCTGCTAATAGATGCTCGCCGCCAGAATTTCGGGGCAGTTGGGGCAGTGCAACGGGTGCGCCATCCCATCACATTAGCACGCAAAGTGCTGGAAGAAACCCGTCAGAATTTCTTCGTTGGTGCGGGCGCAGATGCGCTAGCCGAAAGGCTCGGCATGGAGATTGTACCCAATATCACGCTCGTGACAGAGATTGAACAAGCGAATTTCCTCGCGGGACGCGCTGAGGGCGCATCCGATACAGTGGGTGCGGTGGCGATGGATGCTTCCGACAATATTGCGGTGGCGACTTCCACCGGAGGGACGCCTTTCAAGCCCTCAGGGCGCGTGGGCGATGTGCCGATCTTCGGCGCAGGCGGTTATGCGGATGAGTTCGGCGGTGCCGGAGCAACCGGCAAAGGCGAAAATGCGATGCGCGTCTTGCTCTCCAAGCGTGTTGTGGATGCCATCAGCACCGGCAAAAATGCACAAGAAGCCGCCGAATTTGCGATGGCATACATCGAGCGTATGATCCCGAACTCTACTGTTGGCACTATTGTCATAGACCGTGACGGGCGCGTGGGGGCAGCACACACCTCCGCCAAGCTGGCGTGCGGGTGGATTGATGAGAATGGACAAGCACAAGTTTCAATGCGCGGGGGCGTAACGCGGAAAGCGATCCTCTCATGACGATCATCAGCACAACACGCGGAGAGGTACATTACAAAGATTATCGCCCCGATGAATTTAACGGTGTGCCTTTTGTGCTGGTGCATGGTGCGGGCAGTCAATATCGGGATTACCACCCGCAATTGCGACGCGGTCTGCCTGCCATTGCGCTAGATTTACCCGGACATGGCAAGAGTCCGCGTCACGATGAACCGATCAGCATCCCTAACTACGCACAAGATGTGATCGCGTTGTTAGATGCGATCGCTCTAGAACGGGTAATCTTAGTGGGGCATAGCATGGGCGGAGGTATCGCGCAACAGATCGCGCTCGATCATCCTGAGCGCCTACAGGGATTGGTGCTGATTGCCACCGGTGCAAAACTAGCTGTTAACCCGACAATCATCGAAGGCATCGTCACACAACCGCAAGAGACCGCTGAACTGGTCACCCAATGGTCATGGGGCGCAATCGCTGATGAGGCACTGATCAAACAAGGGGTAGAGCAATTGCTGGAAACAGCGGTTGAGGTCATACAGGCGGATTACATCGCCTGTGACCAATTCGACGTGCGTGAACGCCTACTGGAGATCAGCACACCAACACTGATCATCGCCGGTGGTGCGGATAAAATGACACGCCTCGCATGGAATCAGGCGCTCGCTGAGGGTATACCGAATAGTCAGTTGCACGTGTTCGAGCAATGCGGGCACATGGTACATGCGGAAGAACCCCAGGGAGTGCTTGAAGCTATCCGCGAGTGGTCAGAAACGCTATGAGGAATAGAAGAGGACACACATTAAAGTGTGCCCTTCTGGTATCGATCAAATCATTGGTGCTTTGAAATCGTAGATGCCATCGCGGATTTGCCAGCGCGTGCCTTGATCGTCAATCATTAGATCGCCATCGCGCCTCAATTCACTGCCATTATGGGGTGAGGCGAAGATGGCATCGCGTGCCAGCACAGTCTGGTCGCCATGATTGCCCGATGCAACGTTCGCCGTGAAAATACTCGGCGAGACCAACCAACCGGACTTTTGCATCATGGCATCCATACCTGCTAATAGGCTTGGCGAGAGCGTCCGCTTGAGCATCCCCAGACGGAAGAATGAGACTGGCACGCGCTCAGTCATGGTGAAATCAGCGTGCTGGAGTTGCTCGGCAATGTAACGTGGATGAAAGTTGAAGTTCAACTCGACAAATTCCACGGGATCAAGGGTATTCGGGTTCCAATCTTGTTTGCCGAGCGCATGGCGCATCAACGCCTTCATGTTACGTTTGTTAGCATGTTCGAGGATGAATGTCGCGTGATCGGCTAAGACACCTCGAATCGCTTGCAAGACCTCCGGCACGCGCTCAAAATGGTGGATGACGCGGATCATCGTTGCGCCATCGAACACCCCTGCTTTGAACGGCAAGCGATAGGCATCGGCCGCAACATAGGTATAGCGTTCGTCACCGAGTTGCTCACGTGCAAATTGCAATTGCGAGAATGAATAATCGAGCAAGACGACATGCTCATATGCGTCATATTCGTGTGTCAACCGCCCGAAGCCCGCGCCAATTTCCAGCAAACGCTTTCCTTGAGAGGGCAAAAGGCGACGCAAGACCTGCCGTTCGACAGTATCTTCGTAGTTGCGCCCCTGCCCTTCCCAAAATTCGGTGCGATAGTTGGAGCCTTCATAATCACAAATGCGTGGTGTCTCTGTCATCAAATCACTTCTACGGTCTAATTACCAGATGGAGTTGGAATAATACCAGAGTCACGGTTGTTTGTGTTGGTTGAATTTGGATCCAGTGGTACACCGCCGGTTGCTCCATCGCTCTCTGGCAGTGTTTGCGATTCACCCGGCAAGGGCGGCAAGATGGCATCTTGTAAGGACTGTGCAATACCATCTTGAGCAGTATTGTAGAGATCGGCAAATGTACCGTCATAGTTATAAGTTGGGATACCGGCTTCTGTCAGCAGATTTGTCGATTGTGCATTAACTTCGATAGGTGTATTGGCATCTTGATAGAGCGGAGCACGTCCGGGCAGTAAGGCATCCAATGATGGAATACCACCTGGCACAACAATACCGGTCTGAATTGGGCGCAAGTTGCGCGGGTAATCTTCATTCAAGAGCGGTTCATAGCCAATACCCGCCGTCTGGCTGAAGCCGAACCACGGATCATAGGCTTGTGCGTTAAAGCCTGTGCCATCAGTAGAGAGCAGTTGACTATTCAACCATTGGTCAACGGGTTGATCGGTGCTGAATAACATTCCGGCAAATGTACCTGCTTCGGAGAAGTTGTTGGGTAAGTTATGCAGACCTATGGCTAGTGGTTCAAATAGCAAGCCTAACTGGTTGATCGGATCGTTGAGTTGTGTTTCACGCAACGGAATGACGGCGCGTACATCCAACTCAACGGGAATATCGGTATTCAGGCCAACCATCAAATCAAGCGCAACGGGCAGTTCAGTACCTGCTGGCAGTGTGATGTTGACTGTCGCGTTGTTCAATTGCAGGTTGCCCGCGTCGATATTCGCGCCTGTAATGCGGATCGGCACGTTGCGCGTGAGCGTGACGACGGTCTCACCTGGAATACGTTCAGCAACCGGCACACCATCGATCTGATCAACCTGACTCAGGATGGTGTTGGCATTGATTGGTACTTCCAGATCAATACCGAGGGTATCGCGCACAGGGATCACCCAATCAATGGTGGATTCGCCTAGACCGACTGCTGTAGTATGCAAGCCCTGAATGAGAGGATCAGCAACCTGTTGTTTGATCTGAAAGATATATAAGCCGGCAATCAGCAGAATCACCACCAGCACAAAGTTGACAATGAATGAAAAGATGATCATAAAGCGCCATAAAAATGTACCCAAAGCACGCATACTTTTCCCCTTTTACGGAACATCGTTTTGACTACGTTTACCTAGTATAAGCGTTCCGTTATTGACGGGCAAACACTTGCTCAATTGAACGAGTTTGCTCGAACCTAAAAAACGGTTGAATTGTCTATGTTTTGCCTACGATTGTTGCATTCGACACTAAAAAGCTATATCCTAACATAAAAGTTTGTAGAGGTGTCGAGATGATTACTTACAAAAAACGCAAGAACTCCGATAAATGGTATCTACCGTACTTGAACATCCTTGTCCTCGTTCTTATTATGGGCGTATTTGCCACTCTGAACGTTAAGGTTTCAGACGATGTTACTCCCGTAGTTGAGGATACGTCTGTCAGTGAAGCACTGCCTCCTGTGGATATTTCCGGCGAGTGGGTCGGTACAATTACCGAAGACTACAATACCGAAGTACGCTATGATTATCGCGTGATCTTCGATCAATATCAGAGCGAGATTGTAGGCTTCTCATTCCAGGAATCGCTCAACTACACGGTTGATATTTATGCTGAATCCGGCATCGTCGGTGAAGTTGATGGCTATTCAGTCTATTTCTACGAAGAAGCCACCCATGTGCTAGATAATATCAGCATGGATAATTGGTGCCGTATCGAAGTACGCCTGAACTATCAGGTGATTGATGGGCAAGAAACGCTGATCGGCACATGGGATAGCGCTGAAGAAGAACGTACCGGTTGCATCACCATTGATGGGCGTATATTACTCACCCGTCAACCATAAACTAAATGAAACTGTATTGTTAGCGTATTGAGGATAAATACAAGATGGTCGAAAAACGTAAAAATTCAGAGCAACAATCGAGATTTTCGTTCAGCATGGCGGTTTTGCTGGTAGTGGCGGGATTGTTCGCCGGTTTCCAACTAGCACATAGCGTACAGAACACAGCAAATCAGGATGAGTTCGCCAAGCCGCCACAGGTTGATCTGACGCTCGACGCTGAGATTGATTTGAGCGGCGAATGGGTGGGGACAACCACCGAAGACTACGGCAATGAATCCCGATATGATTATCGGCTAGTGCTGACACAAAACGGTGATATGGTCACTGGTATGAGCTATCTAGACATGGCGAGCGATCCTGAAATCTATTCTGAATCCGAGATTGCGGGCATTGTTTCCGGCCAAACCTTCGTCTTTACCGAAGTGAACACACTGGTACTGGATAATATCAGCATGGATAACTGGTGCCTCGCTGATACCACTGTCACCTATCAGGTATTGAACGGGCAAGAGACGCTCATCGGCAGTTGGGAGCTGGCACATCACGAACGTGCAGAATGTGGCGATATATCCGGGCGTGTGATCCTGACCCGCCAGGCTGCTGAATAGGCAAACAGTTTATCATCACCAAGTATAGAATGAATAAAAGGGTTATGACGCTGGCGTACATAGCCCTTTTTTGACGGACACACCCGCAATTGCCCGCGTTTTCGTGCAATCCATCACAGCGAGACTGTGCAAATTACCACTTGCGGAAGTGTCCTAGGTAATTCAAAATTATAACGACGATTTACATTATTAAATGTGGGATGCCCTATGAG
Source organism: Anaerolineae bacterium (assembly GCA_051117475.1). Lineage (GTDB taxonomy): Bacteria > Chloroflexota > Anaerolineae > Aggregatilineales > Phototrophicaceae > JAUZRW01. The sequence continues at coordinate 69,868 of JBNPEE010000034.1, forward strand.
TGACCCCTTGCCTAGCAACGACGTAGTGACGGCTTACAGTGACGCAATATCCTGGGAACAAATCGAGCAACAAAAGCGGCGATTTAACGATAAGCTCAAGCGTCTTGCAGAAGTATCCGAGGACGATGAACTACCCTTAAAGGATTTAGCTGATGCAACTGGCATCCCGATCTCCACACTATATCCTGATTCAGACAAAGGCAACGTGCTAATCGGGCATGTCAATGGCACGCAATACATGTTAGGTAGTTTCGTTAGCAAGCGATACCGTTACGGCAAGACCTTACTCCAGAGCATTATCCCCTACAACTTCAACCCGAGCGTCAACCACACGAATCTGAACGAGAGTCACAACCCCATCACTGAGATGCGGGCATTAGGTGCGGAGTTAGAACTGGGTTTATATCATCCTGATGGCACATTACCAACTGAAGACGAAGTGGAGCATTTTTCGGTCAGTTATCGCAACTGTGCTAGTATGTTAGGTATCACCCCTACTGTTGACCGCGAAGCATGTATGTATCAAATTGAAGTGCACGTCGCACCCGGCATTGGATATCAGCGCACACGCATGTCCATCGACGGTATCATGAAATCGCTGGTAGAAGCCAGCAAAGCAACCGGCCTATACACTGCGATGCTCTCGGCATATCCGATAGCAAGTGATTTCGCGCTGACGGATCATCCTAAAGTACACACCGCAGTTGATGTGATGTGCGAGATCAACGCACAATTCCCTGAATACGAAACGCGAATGGAACAAGCTCGTCAGCGTTATCATATGCGCCCGGATGCCAACGTCGTGCAAATTTTCCGCTTGCAAGGGTGTCACATCCACCTTGATATTGCCGGACGAAGTGAAGCGCTCGGTCTGTTCACCTTCTATACGATGTTACGCAGTGCAACTGCGATTGCTAACGCGACACTGCTCAAAGGTGGGCCTTTCGTCAATGGCACTTGTGATCCCGAATATACCTGCGTGCGCGAACATCTACGCCGTACTACAGTCACCGGTCATTATGTTGATCTGCCGATCACACCCCACTTGATGACTGATGGCATCGAACAATACGGCTATTTATTGCAATCGGAGCGCGCCAACGCACCTGCTCGTGCCTTGCTCGGCGCACAGGTTGACGATCAAATCATCTCAGCGATGCACAACCCGATTGGGCGTGTACGCCCTGATCTTGGCATGACTAAGCGCATCTGTACTATTGAAAGTACCGGAATGCCCGTTAACATCAGCGCGTCACGACAAGCAGCAGTTTTATCAGACTTTGAGTTCACACACATCCTGGTCGAAAATTACTATCGTCAATATGGCATGGACATGCGCCCGTTGATGGAAGATGAGACCCTTTACGCTTTGGTAGGCCCGCTCTCGACAGCTAAATATGATGCGTTACAAGATCAATCTGATCGCGAAGGTACGGATATGCGGGTCGAAACGGCAACAGGTACGATGATGTCACTCGCGGATTTTTACGAGATGAAACGCAAGTACATGCACCGCCATCTGATTGACATTCCTAACGTACAACCTCGCGACATTGATGATGTCTACATGAGCATCCAACGCATGATTGACCCACCAAGTGGACGGGTTGCGAGCACACCTGAAGAATACATCGCTGACCCCACACGTCGTAGCACAGGCAATTGGGGTAAAATCCTGCGTGACGCCTTCATTGAAGAAGGTGGCACCCCCGGTGAACACAATCCAGAAGCTGTCTTGCGCGTGTCTAATCGCGTGCATGAGGCATTGCTAGTGCGCTACTCGTAAAATCACAATCGGGGCGATCTTCATCGGGTACGCCCTATCTCGCCCCTTGCAATCTATCAAAGCCATCTCGATAATATGAGCCTATTTGAGCACAGAGGCAATCTATGGTTTCTCTTTCTATTGTGATCCCTGTTTATCGCGGGGCGCAAACAATTGGCGAGCTAATGGCGACTCTCACGGCAACCCTGCCAACTATCACCAATCAATACGAAGTGATTATGGTGGAAGATGATGGCGGGGATGATAGCTGGCAGGTCATCGAAAGGCTATCACAACAATATTCACATCTACGCGGCATCAAGCTGATGCGTAATTCAGGGCAACATGCGGCTTTGCTATGTGGTATACGGGCAGCGCGTCATGAAATCGTTGTGACGATGGATGATGATCTACAACATCCTGCGACAGAAATCCCCAGACTCCTAGCGGAACTCGATCAGGGCTATGATGTGGTCTATGGTACGCCACAGACTAAACAACATAATCTGGGGCGCAAGCTCGGCTCATTCTTGATTCGCTTTGCTTTAGGTAATGCTATGGGTGTAGATACTGCGCGTCATGTGAGTGCCTTCCGCGCTTTTCGGACACACCTGCGCGATAGCTTCGCTCATTATTCTAGTCCCTATGTCTCGCTTGACGTATTGCTGAGTTGGGGTACAAGGCGGTTTAGTCATACATCCGTGGCACATGCACCGCGCACAGTCGGTGAATCCGGTTATAGTTTTATCAAATTGCTCAATCTAGCAATCACCATGTTGACTGGATTCAGCGTGTTCCCTTTGCGCCTTGCCAGTTATCTGGGGTTCGGGTTGACGGTCTTTGGCATTATCCTACTAATTTACATCGTGCCGATTCGCTTATATGTACTGAATTATAGCGGTGTGCCGGGCTTCACCTTCCTTGCGTCGATGATCTCGATCTTCTCCGGCACGCAGATGTTCACTATCGGCATCATCGGCGAATATCTGGCACGGATGCACTTTCGCCTGATGGACAAACCTCCGTATACTGCACATCGCTTTACAGGAAACGTACAATCAGAAGATATCCATGAAACATCAAACATCTGAACAATTGACAGGAAATGAGGTTTACACTATGCACTTATCACTTTCCGAAGCTGACCATCGGCGCTTTAGCACGATAACCGCTAAAGCATCTGAGATAAGTGCCACTGATCTGAGCACATTAGATGCTTTTTGTCATGAAAATGCCGTGCGCTTGAGTATCACTCGTGTGAATGCGAACGACTTGCGTGTGGTACAAGCTCTGGAATCTGATGGATATCGCCTGATGGATACTTTGACCTACTATGCGTTCAAGTTTGGCAAAAAGCCTATCCCGGAAGATACCAGCGGGCACGTTTTAAGACTGGCACAAGCAGACGATATCGACCCGGTGACCGCCATCGCTGAGGCGAGCTTTAAGGGTTATTATGGACATTATCACGCTGACCCGCGCCTGCCAGATGAACAATGTGATGCGGTCTATGTCGATTGGGCAACGCGCTCGGTGAAATCGCCTGAAATGGCAGACGCTGTCTTTGTCGTCGCTCGTGACGGACAGTTAGATGGCTTTGCTACCCTCCGCAGAAACAATGAAGAAGAAGGCGAAGGCGTGCTGTTCGGGGTAGCCCCTCATGCACAGGGGCAAGGCATCTACAAAGCGATGATGATTCGTGGGATGCAGTGGTGCCAGCAACAAGGCGTCACACAGATGATTGTCTCCACCCAGATCACCAACATTGCAGTACAAAAAGTATGGGCACGTCTGGGTTTTGAGATGAACCGCGCTTACTATACCCTGCACAAATGGTTCTAAACGCATCTATTAGCACGTGAGAAAACATGTTACCGTAAAAATAGGTATCCGCCACTCAAACGAATGTGATGATGAATGAGCATACAAATCCCTTTTAACAAACCGGCGACTGTCGGCAAAGAGCTTGAATACGTGCAACAGGCATTGCTCAACGGGCATGTATCCGGCGATGGACAGTTTACCAAGCAAGTACACCAACTATTGCAAGAGATTCTCGGCGTACCGAAAGTATTGTTGACCACATCTTGCACGCACGCACTGGAGATGTCTGCAATCTTGCTCGGCATTCAAGCAGGTGATGAAGTCATCGTGCCCTCATTCACGTTCGTCAGCACGGTGAACGCCTTCGTGTTGCGCGGAGCAACGCCTATTTTCTGCGATGTGCGTCCTGATACACTCAATATGGACGAAAGCAAATTAGAAGCACTCATCACTGGCAAAACTCGTGCTATCGTCCCGGTGCATTATGCGTCGGTGGCGTGTGAGATGGATACCATCATGGGGATTGCCAACCGGCACGGGATCCCCGTCGTGGAAGATAACGCCCATGCGTTGTTTGCACGCTACAAGGGGCGCTATTTAGGGACATTTGGCGCACTCGCCACACAAAGCTTCCATGAGACTAAGAATTTCCACTGTGGTGAAGGCGGGGCACTGCTCATCAATGATCCCAAACTGGCAGAACGTGCTGAGATCATCCGCGAGAAAGGCACAAATCGCAGTCGTTTCTTCCGTGGGCAAGTTGATAAATATACATGGGTGGATGTCGGTTCCAGCTATTTGCCGTCCGATATGCTGGGTGCATATCTCTACGGTCAACTAGAAGAGCGCGAGCGTATTCAAGATCAACGCGCTGAAATCTGGCATCGCTATCAAGACCACCTAGCAGATTGGGCAGAAGAACATCGTGTTCAATTGCCAACAGTCCCTGCACACGTTGAGCAAGTGTATCACATGTTTTATATGCTGATGCCCACCTATGAATCACGCACACGCTTGATTGCCTATCTCAAAGAACGGGGAATCTTATCGGTGTTTCATTATTTACCCTTACATACCTCTGATATGGGACAGCATTATGGCGGGCAAGTGGGTGATTGTCCAGTCACTGAAGATGTGAGTGATCGTTTATTGCGCTTGCCCTTTTACTTTGAATTAAGCGAAACAGAACAAATGCAGATTATTGAAGCCCTCCATCAGTTTACCGACTGGTGAGCCGTTCAGAGGGGATTAAACGGCATGAACCCCGATTGATCCCTATAGATATTTAAAATGCATACAAAAATACCCCGTGCCCTATTAGAAATTCCGCTTTTGGTGTAATATAAACAATATGGATAAACAGACTGTGACGCGCAGTATAAACTCGTATACCGTGTTTTCTTTCTTTACACACCTGATTTAGCCACAAAATTAGTATGTTGATATACATCAAGAACAAAAAATTATTATTTATTACAAATTCGATTTGGCTGAAAGCTAAATTTTATCGTTAAGTATCTGACTCGTATACACACAAAGAGTCAGAAGTTTTGTATTGGAGTAATACATGGCAAAACATAAAGTAAGAATTGTACCCCTCGGTGGTTTGGGGGAAATCGGCAAGAACATGACCGTCTTTGAATATGGGAACGAAGCCTTCGTCATCGATACCGGAATCATGTTCCCTGCCAATGATATGCATGGTGTTGATTACATCATTCCGGATTTTAGTTATCTGACAGGGCGCACGGATTTGAACGTTCGCGCTATCTTCTACACACACGGGCACGAAGATCACATCGGTGCGGTTTACCATGTGATGGAAGCCTTCCCGAACGCGACAATCTATGCGACCAAACTCACGGCTGGTTTAATCGAAGTCAAAGCGCACAACAACGCCCGCTTCAATGATCCCGCTGCCCCATCGAAGATGCCAACGATTAAAGTCATCAAGCCTGGAGATAAGATCAATGTGGGGCCATTCACGCTGGAACCTTTCCGCGTGACGCACAGTATTCCGGATGGTGTCGGCTATGCGATTGACACACCACATGGTTTGATCGTACACACGGGCGATTATAAATTTGACAACACACCTGTTGATGGTAAACAACCCGATTACTCGCGCATGGCAGGCTTCGCTGAACGTGGCGTGCGTTTGCTGATGGGCGATAGCACCAACGCAGATCGCGCTGGTTGGACAAAATCAGAGTCCATCATCGAACCAGCATTTGACCGCGTGTTCCAGCAAGCTAAGGGGCGCATTATGATTGCGACCTTCGCCTCGCTGATCTCACGTGTTCAACAGGTAGCAAATGTAGCCAAGAAGTATGGGCGTAAGATGGTTATCACGGGCTTTACCATGCGCGAGTATGTTAAGCTAGCGCGTGAAATCGGTTATCTGGATATTCCTGAGGATATGCTGGTTGATGTGAGCAAGCTTGACAGTATCGAACCACACAAAGTGGTGCTGATGGTGACTGGCTCGCAGGGTGAACCATCAGCTGTACTGGGGCGCCTGTCAATCGGTCGGCATCGCTTCCTCGATGTGCAAAAAGGCGATACCATCGTGCTATCATCACACCCTATCCCTGGCAACGAGGAACTGGTCTACCGCACGATTGATCGCCTGATCCAACGGGGGGCGGATGTCGTCTATGAACCGTTAGAGAGCGTACACGTCTCCGGTCATGGTTCACAAGAAGAGATGAAACTGATGATTAGTCTCCTCCGCCCTACCTTCGTGATGCCGATTCATGGCGAAGTCCGTCATATGCACAGTCATGCTCGCCTCGCCATCGAGAGCGGTATCCCTGAGAGTAACGTGATTATCTCTGACAATGGCACGATCATCGAGATGGACAAGCACTATATCCGCAAGGGTGAGCGCGTGCCAGGCGGTTATGTCTTTGTTGATGGCAGTGGTGTCGGTGATATCGGACGCGCTGTTATCCGTGATCGCGAAATACTTGCCCGTGACGGTTTCTTGATCGTGACGGCTAATCTCAACCGTAACACAGGGCAAATCGTCGGCAAACCAGAAATTATCTCACGCGGATTTGTTTATCTGCGCGAAGCTAACGAACTGCTCAACAACGTAGAAAATACGGTCAAAGATGTGTTGAATAGCAACCGTAGCGCCAACGGCAGAACGGCTTCATTAGTTGAAGATAAAGTGTCGGAGTTGTTGTATAACGAAACCCGTCGTCGTCCGATGGTATTCAGCATTATCAACGAAGTCTAAGCACACTCGCTCACTTATATGAGCCTCACAGGGCGCGATCACACGATTGCGTCCTTTTATATTTGTGAGCAGATTCGGATGAACTACCGTGAAGACCACAGTATAATAATATTTGAAAATACCAATTGTTAAGAAATCTAATAACGGGATAAGCTGATGGCTGATAAGAAAAAACAACTGCTTGCACACCTGAGCGCGGCAAATCATCAACACCTTAACGAACTGAATGACGAGCGTGAACGAGCCATTGCAAAAATGCGCGATCTAGGTGCTAGGACTGATGCATCGACGCGCCAAACCCTGATCGGCTATCTAACACAACAAGACAATGACTTATTGAGACCTCTGGCTGCAAGCCGACTGAGCGAAATAGGCGGGCGAGATGTGGTACGTGAATTACTAGCATTGCTCGACACAGAAACGCTTGAAGATAGTATCCGCGCTTTGATTGTGCAAATTATTGCTGAAATTGGGGATTCGCACGCTACACCACACTTGATTCGCTTGTTATATCAGAGCGACTGGGTCGAAACACAGCGACGCACTGCCTTTGCGCTGGGCAAAACTGGCGGTGATGGGGTATATGAGGCACTCAACCAAACGCTCCATGATGCACAAGATAAGAAACTTCGTCAGCAGGTGATCGCGGCACTCGGCTGGTTGGGCGATGTGCGTTGTATTCCTGACCTGTTACAAATCATGCAGATAGACCCCGACAAAGAGACGCGCACTTTCGCCGTTGAGGCATTAGGGCGCACTGGTGCAGATGAATGTTATCAACCTCTGGTGAACCTTCTACATAGCGATGATCTACCGATTGTGCGCTATTATGCAGCCCATGCGCTGGGTTTGATGGCAGATAGGCGTGCCATCCCCCATTTGGAACGCATCACCAATGATTCACAAGAACATGCCTGGGTAGCACAGATGGCGCGTGAATCACTGGCAAAATTGAGCGCATAAGTGCAGGATCAATCATCTTTTGCCAGAGGATTGAAGCGACGCAACCAGCGCAAAAGAATATTGCGGCGTGCATCTGTCCACGCACGGTCAGCAATCTCATTACGGCGTTGTTGGGCGCTATCGTCGGATTGTCGCCCGTAACGCTCGGCAGTGTAACCGCGCATAATGGTATCAATCGGTTGTTTAGCAGCAGGCAATTTGCGCACCACACGCTTACGACGTTCATCTGGTGTTTCGTCTTCGTTACCTTGCAAGCCTAACAAGCCCAGATAACGTAACAGACGCGCATAAGCTTTGGTGACTGGCGACAAACCGCCCATACCCCGCAATTCCCACCACCAATAGAGCAACAAGCTCACCAGCACCAGCAACAGAATTGACATGAACAACAAGAACGCGAATCCTATCGCCGGCAATAAGAAGCTCAGGAAGTTGGTCTCCGGTGGATCAGGCGGGGTAACCGGTGGCGCGACTGTCGGCACAATCATCGGTGTGACAGTCGGTGTTGGGCTAGGTGTCGGTGTCATGGTGGGCGGCTCGCCACCTGCAGGAACTTCAAAATCTTCCGGCGTAGCAGTGGGTTCAGGTGTGGCCGTTGGTACCAGTGTGGGAGTCACCGTCGGTTCGGTAGTCGGTTGTTGCTCAGGCGGTGGTGGGCTTTGTTGATCGTCCCCTTCGCGGTTAATCCCTTCTTCAGAAGAAGTCGGCTCGAACTCTACCCATCCATAACCGGGGAAGTAGACTTCAACCCAGGTATGCGCATCACGCTCCCGCACGACAAACTGCCCGAGATCAGGATCATACTCGCCTTCTGAGAAGCCTGCCGCCATACGTGCCGGAATGCCGAGACTACGCAACATACCCACCATAGCAGTCGCATAATAGGTACAATAGCCTTCCCGTTGTGTGAATAAGAACCACTCAACGGGGTCAACGCCAGTCGGTGGCGCAGGGATCGACTCGTTATAGGCGATATTTGTACGTAAATAAGTCTCGATGGCTTTCGCCTGATCGTAAGGATTGCTTGCACCAGCTTCGCTCACAATCTGGCGAGCAAGTTCGGCAGTCTGTGCGCCAACGCCAACCGCGCTGGCATTCGGGCTTACCACCCATTCCGGATAATTCGTGCTAGCGTCGCGCAGTTCGAAGGCAGTGGCGACGCTCATCGCGCTGGTTACATCATAAGATTGCCCACGCTGTATCACGCGCTCCGGACGAATGACCGAGACATTCATCGGGGAATTGGGATCATCCTGATCGCCATTAGTACGTAATAAATCAATACGTCCGGTAATCCCGACTGAAACGGGTTGCGGTGCGGCATAAATCAAGCGGGTTGGGCTGCTCATGGTGATAGTCTGGTTAACGTTCACTCGTCCCTGCTCACTATTAGGGGGCGCAACAATCTCTATCGGCGCAACAAGATCCGGCACACGGCGTGTGGCTGAAGGCATCCAGCGACCGTTTGAATACCGCTCAAAAACACGTGAGCGCCAGTAGTAGCGGTTATCAGTGGAGGCGTCAATCACCATGATCACTTGATCACCTAGTTGTATCGCCCCACCAAGATTGAGCGTATCACCTCCATAATAGTCAGCAGTGGGTGGCCCGTCACTCTCAATCGGCTCAACCAGACGGTTCCAGAATTCTGCCATCTGACGCACGGGATCCGATGCGAGAAATTGTTGAAAATTATCGAGTCGCTCTTGTAAATTACCGGAAGGCACACCCCACGCCAGCAATAATGCCAGCAACGATAAACCTGCACCTACCCCGATGAATTGACTACGCAGACGTTTAGGCACGCGCACACTATTGACATACCAATCCCACTCACGCGCATCTAAATTACTGCGCACAATCAACAAGAGTGACATCAGCACGAAGATCATCAGGTAAATATCTATGTTGGTATCGCCGGCATAGACCACCATATTCACCAGCAGGATCAGCGCAGGTGGTAAAATCACACGCCAAACGCGATCAATACGGAACATATGCCAGGCACTGTTATAACCAAAAAACCAGAACAAGATAGCGACTAACATCGAAAAGACGAGATTATCTTGATTGATACCACCGGTGGCGGCATCGATCACCCATTCAACTGTGCGCACCACCACCACCTCTAAGCCACGCACCGGATTCCATGAATTAGCGAATGCTGCCACTAAACCCACAGTCACAATCCCATATAAGCCACTGACGATCAGGGTGTATAGTTCGTTATAGCGACTGCGCGACAAGAAATATCCAAAGAGCAAGCTAATGACCAAGACTGGCAACACCAACCCCAAGCGAATAGGCCAATCAGCGGCATTCAGCGCCAAGGCTGGCATCAATAGCAATACCCCTACAACTAAGAGTGAGGTCAGATCCCCAGATGTAATATAGGTTTGCCAGAGATCTTGTGCCCAATTGGGGCGGTAATTTTGCTGTTTTGCCTGTCGAATCGCGCTCATATCGCCCTTTAGTGATGTTTGTTAGCGACCAGATGATAGAGGCATTGTAGTCGGTCAACGGTGGTGAGGCAAGCACTGTCTAACTGACGATTGCCCTATCCCACTCTGGCTCAAATATAGAATAAGGATTGAGTGCGCCAATATCTCGCGTATAATAAAGATGGGCAAGCTAGGGAATCGCGGCTAAGCATCGGCTTAGCTGAGGAAAGTCCGCACTCCATAGAGCATGATGCTGACTAACGGTCAGGCGGTGAGAGCCGACGGCATAGTGCCACAGAGATGAAATTGCATCGCAAGATGTGAGGGTGAAACGGTGTGGTAAGAGCACACCAGCGCAACTGGCGACAGGTGCGGCTAGGCAAACCCCATCAGGAGCAAGACCACGCAGATACACTGGAGTTGCTCGCTCCGCAAAAAGTATCGGGTAGGTTGCATGAGATGTCTGGTAACAGGCATCCTAGATAGATGATTCCCACCTCATTAGGGGCTACAGAATGCGGCTTATCGGCTTGCCCACCGCTATCATCACAGAAGGGTGTTCTCACACAAACAGATCGCTCTTCTGATGAGAGACATTCTCATCACACTCCAAACTGATAATCAACAGGGGCTATAACACTGCGGTTATGGTGTGTTATAGCATACAGCTCTCACACAGTATACTTGTGTGATATATCATACACCTGTGTGTAGCCAATCAGTGAGTGAAAAGAGATGGAAATGACTCAAAAAGACTTACAACAACGCTTCAATGCGCTTGATATGCGCATCACCGAGTGGATGGCACAATATGGTGTTATCTTGTTACGCATCAGCGTGGGAATTGTATTTTTCTGGTTCGGGATTTTGAAGTTCTTCCCCAATTTGAGCCCAGCAGAAGCCCTAGCTACTAACACAATCTCGGTGTTGACCTTCGGCATTGTGGAACCGTGGTTATCTCTGCCGATACTTGCAACATGGGAAGTGTTAATTGGTCTAGGCTTGATAACGGGTAAGTTCATGCGGGCGACGATCTTCCTGTTGTTCGCGCAGATGCTCGGCACAATCACACCCATTTTCTTGTTCCCGGGCGAGACTTTTACCGTATTCCCGATTGCGCCAACGCTGGAAGGTCAATACATCATCAAGAATGTCGTGCTGGTCAGTGCAGCGATTGTGATTGGTGCGACAGTGCGTGGCGGGGATTTGGTAGCAGATCGGGATGTGGTACAGACTGCCACACGCAGAGGCTATCCCAAATCAGTTCAACAAGATTAAAATAGCGTCAACTTTTGAGGTAGGGGTTGCGCTCCAACAGTTTTGTCTGAATGACATACAATCAATGAGTGGGGGGAGGAAGAGATGTTGTGTGTAGACAACACACGGTGATGCCCCTCACACAAAGGCAAGGAGCATCTGTAGTGGCGTGTCGTGGAACCAACTACATTTTTATACGAGTGGTTCCGCTTCTAAATCGCCTTCTGTATCGGCTTCTTCGAAGTCATGACCGATCTTATCTAATGCAATAAAAGCGGCTTCTTGCAAACGGTCGCGCCCATTTTCAGCGATGTAGAGCAATGAGGGCACAGCACGCACATCACCAAGCCGCCCTAATGCTTCGACTGCATACAAGGGCGTTTGATAGCCGGGTGCATCAAGTGCGCGGATAAGTGGTGCGACAGCTGTACGATTACCCACTTTACCCAGCATCATCGCAGCACGACCACGAACGATGAGATCTTCATATTCGTTTTCTAGCGTGCGAATGAGTGCGCGGATAGCATCATCGCCGCCCAGCATACCGAGTTTCATGACAGCTGTTCGGCGCTTATCTTTATTCGTATCCCGCAGTTCGGATAAGATGATATTGAGGTCCGGTAGATTCGGGTTTGACATGGCGTGTCAACCTTTCGCCTGTTGCTTGCGTTTTGCTGAACGCTACGGTCCTACGGTTTAAAAACTTATGTCGGACTTTAGCCTTGAATTTATTCTTAATCGTCCAACAACTACTAAAAATCGTTTGTCTTACTACTGCTTACTCTATATTATGATACCACATTGATAAAAACAAAAGTGAGATTACACCCAAATTGTAAAGATGCCTTATCATGCAGTTTCTACAAGTTGCGTAGCATCTTCTGGCGTTGTTTGCGATGTGATCTGCATCTGTCCGTCATGGATACGCGCTACCCGATCCGCCAGTGGGACAATTTCAGGGCTATGCGTTGCCATAATTAGCGTCTTACCGGCCGTGCGTGTCAGATCAAGCAATAACTGCATCACGCGCTCTCCGGTCTCTTCGTCAAGATTACCAGTCGGTTCATCTGCCAGCACAATTGACGGTTCATGAATCAGCGCACGTGCAATTGCGACACGCTGTTGCTCGCCCCCGCTCAACTTATCAGGGAAGCTATCCGCACGATCTGCAAGGCTAACTCGCTCTAGAAGTCTACGGGCATTAGCTTCTGCATTCTGCCGATTTTTTCCTGCAAGCTCTTGAGGCAGTGTGATATTTTCCAGCACAGTTAATGTCGGTATCAAATTGAAGAATTGAAATACAATACCGATGTGATCTCGTCGGAATAGCGTCTGTTGGCGTTCATTCAGGGTAGTGATATTGACATCATTGACCAGAATACGCCCACTATCCGGCGTATCAATTGCACTGACGAGATTGAGCAAAGTACTCTTACCACTACCGGATTTACCCAGCAAGACAAAAACCTCTCCTTCGTGAATATCGAGCGTCACATTATCTAGCACATGGCGGGTCTGTCCACCCTGCTCATAAGATTTTGTGAGATTTTCGACACGAACGCTTATCTTCACCGTAGCACACTTCTTTACTGTTAATTTACTCGCATCATGACTCTATACGCATAAGATACCAATTTTAGATGAGGCAAGCATGTGTTCTATGTTAAGTTTATGCATAAACCCCCCTGTGTGTCACAATACCTGAGACAACTTCGCCCAAAAGATTAGTGTAGAATAGCAGGGCGGAGAACAGGAACCCAGAACTATGTCTGAGCCGAAGAAAACCAACCCGGAAGTCCAACCGAAAGCA
>JBNPEE010000056.1:0-10375 GCA_051117475.1 Anaerolineae bacterium
TGGTGTCGGCGGGCGCTTCATCAACAGCCTCGGTGGCTTCCGGCAGGGGGGCGTTGTCGTCGCCTGGATCCGTGATGACCGGTGGTTCGATACCCGGCGCAACTGGTGCGGCGGAGTCGTCTTCGGTGGCTTCTGGTAGAACCGGAATGGGTGTGGGTTCGGTATCCTGTGCCTGTATGTTTGCGGTCGGCATCACGCTGATGAGTGCGACAATCATCAGCATCAAAAAGCTGATCGCTATGATTTTTTTCAGCATATTAGGGTCTCCCTCTCTTGTTCAGTGGCTCAGTGTAACCTTATTATAGCGTTAAATGCCACCTGTGATTGTGTGCCGTATCCCAATCATCAGTTAAAATGGTCACGCAACCATTGACACGCTATGAGGGGGATGTTGACTCATGCAAATATTGATCGCTTCCGGTGCATTCAAGCATAGCCTGAGTGCCGGACAAGCCACCACAGCCATTGCACGCGGTCTGGCGCAAGCCTTGCCCGACGCTGACTTGATCGAACTGCCCATCGCTGATGGTGGCAATGGCACGCTCGACGCATGGTTGGCGCAAGGGGGCACGCGCCATACGCTGACCGTTCATGATCCATTGATACGCCCCATTCAAGCTGAATACGGTATCTTGCCTGACGGGCGCACCGCGGTTATCGAGATGGCGCTGGCATCCGGCATCGAATTGTTGACCACTGCGGAGCGTGATCCTCTACGGGCGACGACATACGGTACAGGCGAATTGTTGCAACATGCGCTCGAACAGGGCGCACGGCGCTTCATCATTGGCCTGGGGGGCAGTGCGACGGTTGACGGCGGGGCGGGTGCCTTACAGGCACTCGGTGTAGGCTTGCTCGATGCAGAGGGGCAGTCGGTTGAAGTGGGCGGAGGCAATCTATACCAGATCACCCGCATCGATGCCAGTGCGCTCGATGTGCGCTGGGCAGAGTGTACGATTATCATCGCTTCGGATGTGGAGAACCCCTTGCTCGGTGAAAGGGGCGCGGCGGCGATATTTGGCCCGCAGAAGGGCGCATCTGCCGAAGATGTTCACCAGCTTGAGACCAACCTCACGCACTTTGCCGATTTGATCACCATACAGCATGGGATCACCATCGCGGATTTGCAGGGCGCCGGGGCGGCAGGGGGGCTATCGGCAGGCTTGATCGCGTTTCTCGGTGGCGAGATTCAATCCGGCATTGATCTTTTACTCGATTATAATCAGTTTGAAGCACGTCTTTCTCAAGCCGAGATGGTCATAACGGGCGAAGGACAGATGGATGAACAGACCGTCTACGGCAAAGGGCCGGTTGGGGTGGCGCGTATGGCACAGGCACACGGCAAACCGACGATTGCATTGGTGGGTGGCTTGAACGTGCATGATCGTACTTTGCACGATGCTGGCATCACAGCGGTTTTCCCGATTGTTGACCGCCCGATGACGCTTGAGCAAGCGCTCACCGATGCCGATACCCTGCTGGAGCGTGCCGCCTTGCGCGTAGGCTATCTGGTGCAGGCTTCGCGCGGATAACGTATAGCAAGCGTTGAGCAGTTATCATCAAGTGACGGGCAAAATTGATCGCTTCGTTCTATAATATAGTCATAGTTCCGTCTAATCAGATAGAGGAAACCATGCGTAAACTCATTTCTATCATTTTACTTAGCGCCTTGCTGACCATCGCGGGCATAACTGCCGCTCAGGAGAGCGATACGTCCTACACTGTGCAACGTGGGGATACCATCGCGGGGATAGCCGCCGCCTTTGGTGTCGATGCTGATGCCTTGCTGATTGCCAATAATATCATCGATCCTAACCGCATCCGCGTCGGGCAAGTGTTGACAATTCCTACCGGTGCGCTGACCGTACCGCGCTCACATGTGGTGCAACCCGGCGAGACGCTCAATGATATTGCGATTCGCTACAACACCACTGTTGAGGCACTGGTTGCCACCAACACGCTCGCACAACCCAATCGCCTGATTGTGGGGCAAGTGCTTACTTTACCGCCTGTCGGTGGGCCTGCGACATTCCCGCGCACCTATCGCGTTGAGATTGGCGATACATTGCGTAGCATCGGCGAACAATATGGCGTAACCTGGCAACAGATCGCCGCCTTCAATAACATCGCCACCCCCAATTATGTACAAGCCGGTACGCTGATCAACATCCCACCTGCGGACTACGTCATCCCGACCCCGCCCGTGAGCGCCCCGCCGGCAACTGGTGGCCCCACCACACCGACGACCCCTACCACGCCAACAGTCGTACAACCCACGTTAGCGACCTATGTCGTTCAGCGTGGAGATGTACTGGAAGGGATTGCACAACGTTTCAATGTGACTATCGAGAGCTTACGCCAACTGAACGGCCTTGCTCCGCGTGATGCCATCTTCCCCGGTGATGTGCTGACCATTCCGCCAACGGGTGGTGCGGTCAATCCTGTTGTGCAACCGGTGACCACCACGCGCACCGCGATCAACGGCGTGTACACCGTGCAAGCGGGTGATACGCTGTTCGCGATTGCAAATAGCTTCCGCGTGAATGTCTATGCGCTGGCACAGGCAAACGGTCTGTTGAACCTCAACAGTATCTTTTCCGGTCAACGCCTCGTCATTCCGGGATAAGGACATTTATGAAACAACTGGTGTTTATCGGTGTCCCATACTGGTTGGGGCTAAAAGATGACTACAGCGGATCGGTGGATATTGTGAGAGCGAGCGGTATCGCCGATGAATTCGACGCGCAATGGGTGGTACTTGAGCCACCCTTCGGCGCATATGATCACCCTGTGAATGCTGTCAATCAGGCGGTTGCTGAAGCCATCGAGCAAGCACTGGATGCGGGGCATGTGCCTCTGATCATCGCGGATGATTGCACAATATGCCTCGGCAACATGAAGGGCTTGTCGCGCTTTAAACCGGATGTGCTGTGGTACGATGCACACGGTGATTTCAACACAGAAGCCACCTCGCCGAGCGGTTTCCTCGGTGGGATGCCCCTCGCGGCGATGGTGGGCATGGGCAATCAAAACTTGATGACCGGTATTGATCTAGCACCCGTCGCCGAAGATAAAATCTTCCTCACCGATGGGCGCGATCTTGACCCTGAAGAAGCACAACTGGTGGCACAGAGCCAGCTCACGCATTGGCAGACACTCGCCCCCATGCACCGCTATAATTGGGCACAGCGCCCCCTCTACATCCATTTTGATGGGGATCTGATCCGTCTAGAGGATCATCCTGCTGTAGGCTATCCGGCGCAAGGAGGCCCCGCACTCGATGAATGTCTGGCATCGCTGACGCACGTCATCGCTAACGCCGATGTTAAAGGGGCGCATGTCACGTGCTGGAATGCCACCCTGCCCGGTGCGGATCAATCGCAACAGGCGATCATGCGTGCGATTCGTACCATTGCGGGTGCGTTACGCGGGTGACCATGACGCGAGATTATCCGCTCTGGTCAGTGCGTTTGCTGTTGGCATTGCTGATGGCATTCGGCAGTGAGATCATCTTATGGGCATCGCCGACAACTTACGGCGCACTCGATTGGGCAGTGCGTTTGCTGGCTTATCCGTTGCTGGCAACGCTCATGCTCGATCTCGCCCAACGTTATCGCATCCGTGATGGTTATGATGCCATGGTGCTGATTGCCGGCACGTCACTGGTACAGGGTTTGTTGATCAATCCGCGTGTGAGCTGGCAAGTTTTGCCGGATAGCCTGTTGACGCACATCATCGGTTCGCAGGCGCTGGTGTTATTGATCGTATGGGCTGTCTTTCTGGCGTGGTTGCGGGGTGATAGGCGCAAGTACGCGCTCTATCAACTCGTCGCGGGCTTGTGGCTCGGCATGTATTGGGGCTTTATCATGCGCTGGCAACCTGAACTGCGTGATGCCTTCGTGCTCATCCCTTTAACGGATCTGCTGTTCATCGCAGGTGTGCCCTTCGCGCTGATCGTGTCGTTCTATGGCTTGCTGACGGCGTCATTTGCCGATGACTTACACGCGGATCATCTGTTGCTCACGCCGATAGGGTGGGGCGTGGCGCTGATGGGGATTATCGTGATCTTTCTCTTACAAACGATACAGGGAGCGATCACAGCGAGCGCGTTCCTGTTGACTGTGGCTCTGCTGGCCTTGTGCTGGTTGATTTTGTGGTTGCGCCGTGATGTACACGAGACTAGCTTATTAGAGCAATATTTACCCGTGACGCGCCAGTTCCCGCTGTGGAGCGTGCTGATGATGCTGGTCTTTGCAGGCGCGTTGATGCTCGCCTATCGCGCCCCATTGGTGACTGATCTCGCCTTCATCAACCAGTTGTGGTTGATGGAAATTGGCTCATTTGCCGTGGGTATCCTGTGGTTGCCTCTGGTCGCAACAGTCATCGCCACCCGTGCCATTGATCGGTCGATGCGTCAGGGATGGACACTGTGAGTTAATCTAGATGGGTCAGGATCAGCTCGGCGAGGTCATCACTGATGCCTTCCACGGCTTTCAAATCTTCTTTACTGGCGCGCCGAATCGCATCAATCGAATGTTGAAAGTGCTTGAGCAGGGCTTTGCGCCGTTTAGGCCCAATGCCGGGTATCATCTCCAATCGACTCGTCATGCCAATCTTTGAGCGCTGGTTGCGGTGGCTGGTGATGGCGAAGCGGTGTGCCTCGTCGCGGATACGTTGTACCAGATACAAGCCTTCGCTCTGACGTGGTAGCAAGATGCTTGTTTTTTGCCCGGGCATGAACAATTCCTCAAATTGCTTGGCTAAACCGACTACCGGCACTTGCTCGAAGATGCCAAACTCTTTCAGCACTTCAACGCCGACATTTAATTGCCCCTTACCGCCATCAATGATGAGCAAATCGGGCAGAAGTTTCCATGTGATGTCCTTGTCCTGCCCATCAACGCTGATGTTCTCGTTATCGCGGGTGGTCTGCCAGCGGGCGAAACGTCGTGTGAGCGCCTCACGCATTGACTGAAAATCATCCGGCCCACCATGCGTGACACTGCGAATGTTGAAACGCCGATATTCACTCTTTTTAGCGCGTCCCTGTATGAATACCACCCGGCTGGCGGTGATAGCCGTGCCCTGCGTGGTGCTGATGTCATAACACTCGATGCGATTGGGTGGCTTGGGCAGATTGAGTGCCTCTTGTAGTTCGGCGAGTGCGGTCTCGTGCTTGGTGGTATCGGCTTCATATTGGGCACGCATCAGGCGCAGGGCATCGGTGGCGTTCTCATGCGCCAACTTCACCAGATTGCGTTTGTTCCCGCGCTTGGGCACGGTGATGCTGACCTTCGTACCGTGGCGTTTATCGCCCAACCAGCGCTCGATAATCCGGGCCTGTTCAATATGTTCGGGCAAGATCAACTCACGCGGAATATCACCGCTTTCACTATAAAATTGCGTGACGAACTGTTCCAGCACTGCTTCGTCGCTCTCATCGATGGTGTTATCCAACATGCGCGAATCGCTGCCAATCAGCTTGCCGTTGCGGATGAACAAGATTTGCACCGCCGCTTCGCCCTCATCCCGTGCTAGCGCCACCACATCATGATTGGTCATCTTGGGGCTGACAGCGCGATGTTGATTGGTGATGAACTCAATGGCCTGTATCTGGTCACGGATGACCGCAGCTTCTTCAAAGTTGAGCGCCTCCGATGCGGCTAACATCTGTGTGTGCAAGCGAGCCATCACCGCTTCGGATTTACCGCTGAGTACATCCATCAGCTCTTTAATCATAGCGCGATAGGTCGCCTTATCCACCGCACCGATGCAGGGCGCGTTGCACAGCTTAATATCATGGAACAGGCAAGCGCGTTCATCGTTGCCATCGATGTTGCGGTCACAGGTCAAATAGGGGAAGGCTTTACGCAACACGCGCAGCGTATTCTGTACCGCCCACATCGCCGCATAAGGGCCGAAGTACCGCGCACCGTCATTCTCGACGCGTCGCGTAGTTTCTACCTTCGGATAATCATCTGCCCACCCGATCCGTATATATGGATAACGCTTATCATCTTTGAGCAACACGTTATAACGGGGCTTGTGTGTCTTAATTAAGTTTTCTTCAAGGATCAGCGCCTTGACTTCATTTTCGGTGATGATGTACTCAATATCATGCACCTTACTGCGCATATTCAGCGTTTTGGATGTGCCATCTGCATTGGTGGTGAAATAACTGCGCACGCGGTTGCGGAGCCTTTTCGCCTTACCAATATAAATGATCTTGCCGTTCTTATCCTTCATCAGATAACAGCCCGGCTTGGTCGGCAGGTGATCGAGTATTGTCTTGATGTGGTCAGATGGCGTATAGGTCATGGTCATCTACAGGGCGTATATGGTCGGATATATGTTCTATTTTACCGTGAGTGCGCCTCAGTGACGATAGCAAATTTGGCATTACGAATCTCAACTAGCGACTGAATCAAACACAATTAGTCCTACGCCTACTCACTGATGCTAGATTGCTGCGCATAAGTTGCTAGAATCAGTCTCAACGTGTGTTATACTTGGCACGTAATGCGCTCAAGCAACCTGATATCATGCTCAATTGTTATTATTTTTTTAAGGGTCGTGGCTTATGTTCTGGGGTGAATATGCTCACCAACTGGATAGTAAAGGTCGTTTGATTATACCGTCCCGCTACCGTGAAAAACTCACCGATGATGCGATACTCACGCGAGGGTTGGATCGTAATCTAGTGATCTATCCACAGGCAACCTGGCAGACCGTCACCCAACAATTGAATGCCATGCCGATCACCCATCCTACAGCGCGGGCGCTTCGTCGCTTGTTGTTCTCCGGCGCGGTGGAAATGACGCTCGATAAACAGGGGCGCGTCAACGTTCCTAATTATCTGCTAAAATATGCGTCCATCGAGGACAGCATTTTGCTAGTGGGTATGGAGACCTTCATCGAGTTGTGGCAACCGGAACGCTGGCAGACTACGCTCGATAATGTCGCGACTGTCCTCGCTGAATCTGACCATTTGCTCACATTGAAATTTTGATCTATGTCGCATATTCCTGTCTTATTAGACGAAACAATCACCCATCTCATCCCCGATGAACAGACCGTTGCCCGTGCTATTGACGGAACTCTGGGAGCAGGGGGGCATACCCGTGCTCTGCTCGATGGGGGTGCGGAGCAGGTATTATCCTTTGACCTCGATCCACAGGCGATTGAACTGGCAAGTGCCAATCTCGGCGCTTATGGCGAGCGCGTGCAGATTGTACAGGATAGTTACATCAATATGCGCCAGCACGCGCAACAACTCGGTTGGGATACCGTCGATGCCATCTTGCTTGATCTCGGCGTGTCGTCGATGCAGTTTGATACCCCTGAGCGCGGTTTTTCGTTTCGTTTCGATGCGCCGCTGGATATGCGTTTCAACCCGTCCAGCAGTGATATAAGTGCCCGCGATATTATCAACACATGGACAGAAGCCGATTTGATCGATATATTCTTCAAGTACGGTGAGGAACGTCATAGTCGGCATCTTGCACGCGCTATCATCCGTCAGCGCCCGTTCAGCACCACGCAACAGCTCGCGGATGTTATCGCCGATTCTATGCCTAATCGGTATAAGCTCCAGATTCATCCAGCGACACGCATCTTTCAAGCATTGCGGATTGCGGTCAACGATGAGCTAAGAACCATCGAAAACACCCTGCCCATTGCCATAGATATGCTAAAATCAGGGGGACGTTTGGCGGTGATTAGCTTTCACAGTCTGGAAGACCGCATCGTCAAGCAAGTGTTCAAAGAGGCCAGCACCGAGATTGTCGCGCCTCCTGGCATGGCTTCTATAGAAGAAAAAGAGGCGCTTGTACGGCTCGTCACGCGCAAACCGCTTGTGCCATCCGACGCCGAGCAGGTACAGAATCCGCGTAGTCGTAGTAGCAAATTGCGCGTTGTCGAGAAGCTGTGAGATGATCATTGATCTGTCAGCCGTGTAAATTATGATGAAATCGAACGGATACCATGTCTAACTGGGTACAACATGCACTCAATCGCGCTAGTTTTCAACCGCGTCGTCAGGCGGCACTGTTGGTGGTCTTAGGGGTGGTGATGACGCTCATCTTTGGCGGTATTTCGCTCTCGCAGATTGCTAATTATGCCAGCACCAACCGCGCTATCGAGGCGCTGATCGCTCAACGCAACCGCTTAGAGCTAGAAAACGAGAACCTTCGCGCTGAGATTGCCAGCTTTCAGACGGTACCCCGCCTGCTAGAACGGGCACGTAACCTTGGTTATCGGGAAGCCAGCGTCACCGACATTGAATATATCATGATTGATGGTTATGACCCTGACCGTATCATGGATGTTGTGGCGATCACACAGTCAGAACCGTTCGATGATACGCCAACTTATGACGCTACCTTCGCGGGGTGGTTACAGGCACAATGGGATAGTCTCGTCAATCAATTCCGTGCATTTGGGCGCTAAATAGAGGAACATCATGCAAGGGACAACAACCGATCAACAACTGACAACGATCAAAAGCCGTTTATCGCTGGTCACCGCCGGCTTGGTGCTAGCGAGTGTGTTTCTATTGCTGGCAATTGCCCGCTTACAGCAACTCTCGCCAGCGGTGCGTCAAGAGTTTGAGTTGCGCTCTGATAACAACACGCGCTCGATCCGGCGCTTGCCCGCCGAACGGGGTGTGATCTATGACCGTGACGGGGTACCTCTGGCGTTCAACGTGTTGCAATATGGTATCGGTGTCAGCCCTAACTTAGTCACCCAACCGGAACGCATCGCGCAAGAACTCGGCATCATCCTCAACTTAGATGAGTTTGAGACTTACAACCTCATCACACAACCCGTTCCGTGGGTGCTGGTTGCGCGTCCGGTCTCGGCAGATTTAGGTCAGCAAGTGGTGGATTTAGAAGAAATTTCGATCACGATTGATCCTTTATCCCGTCGTGCTTACCCACAGGGTGAACTAGCCGGTCCCGTGATTGGCTTTGTGATCGAGAGCAACGACAACAATACGCGCGGAGCAATCGGCATTGAAGCCAATTATAATGCTGAACTCGCCGGCAATCCGCTCGATCAAACGGTCAGCACCATCCCCTTTGATATTCCAGAGACAGTCGAAAATACCAGTCAACGCGGACGCAATATCATCCTCACGATTGACCGCGATATTCAGTATGCGATGGAAGAAGAATTGGCACGCGGTGTCGAGCGCTATCGTGCTGATGGTGGGGTGATTATCGTGATGGATCCGAGCAATGGGGAAATTCTGGCAATGGCACAGAACCCCACCTTTGATCCGAATGACTTCGCCAACCAGGACGCTGATACGCTCCAAAATCAGGCGATCTCTTACGTGATCGAACCCGGCTCAGTGATGAAGGTTATCACGGCGGCGATCGGTTTGGAAACTGGCGCAATTACCCCTGACTGGACATACAACGACGCCGGTTCACTTGAGGTTGGTGGCGTGCGTATCGTCAATTGGGATCGTAACGCGTACGGCGTGACAGACCTACGGGGCTTGCTGGTTAACTCGCTCAATATCGGCGCATCCACGGTTGCCTTAGAGACTGGCCCGGATCGCTTTTATGCCATGATGCAAGATTTTGGCTTTGGCTCACCGACCCGTGTTGATCTCACTGGCGAAGAATCGGGTATCTTGCGCGTGCCCGGTGATCCTAACTGGAACGAAGCCGATTTTGCTTCCAACGCTTATGGGCAGGCGATCAGTGTCACGCCTCTACAAATGTTGACTGCTGTCGTCGGCATCGCCAACGATGGCTTGATTCATCAACCGCACCTGATGCGCTACATCGTCGATGGCGAAGAACTGCGCGAAGCCCGACCCATCATCAACCGCGTGATCTCCACACAGACAGCCAATATCATCACCGACATGATGGTATCCGTAGTCAATGAAGGCGCGACGCTGGCACAGGTACCCGGTTATAGCGTTGCTGGCAAGACCGGCACAGCACAGATCTCCACGCCCTTGGGTTATGAGAGCGGTATTCCGGGGCAAACTCGTGCGTCGTTCGTCGGCTTTTTCCCGGCGGATGATCCACAGGTCGCCGTCTATATTTTGCTTGACCGTCCGCGTACCAGCGAGTTCGGTAGCCAGACCGCCGCGCCGATGTTCAGCACGGTCGCGCAACGTCTGGCACTCTTACTGGGTATTCCGCCCGATGATGTGCGCCTCAATTTGCAGGTCAACAGCAACCCGATCAACAACACACCATAATCGGTTCGTGATGAGTTCTATCAGGAGGTCTCTTTTCGCATGGATACCGCATTACCACTCGCTTTGACAGTCGGAGCCGTTACCTTCTTCCTCGGGGCGCACTGGGGTGGCCCCTTCTTCGAACTTCCAAGTCGCTTGCGCGTCGGTAAG
>JBNPEE010000032.1:0-76843 GCA_051117475.1 Anaerolineae bacterium
GATGCGACTTGTTCCCATCGCAGTTTTTTGTCAAGCAAACTGTCTCATCATATCTTAATACTTACCACCGCTTGCGACTACCCATTCGTGTAGTTCAAAAATCAGTGTTATGCTAGTATCATAAACCAGTCTCAAGACATTCAGGTTGCACTAGCGCTTTGAGTTTCTAACCAAGTGTTGATGTAACTATCTGTTTCAGTTTATTGAGATGCTGGTATAATAGGCAACAAGCAACTTGCAGGATAAAAGTACAGTGGGCTTTTGACCATTGAAGCTCAACTGGCGACGGAGGTGTAACCGTGCCAAACAAAATGGAACGCTTTACCCAGCGTGCACGTCGCGTTCTGAGCCTCGCACAAGAGGAAGCTGAACGGCTACAACACGGTCAAATTGGGACAGAACATCTGCTTCTTGGTCTGATGCGTGAAGACGGAGGTGTTGCAGGACGTGTCTTGCGTGATCTCGGTTTAGAACAACGACGTGTTGAAGAACTGGTGAATCGCTTGACCGATTCGGGCAATCGTACCGCAGGAGGCAGTCTTGATCTGTCGCCGGGGACGAAGAAAGTGCTGGAACTGGCTGTTGATGAAGCTCGCCGTATGGGACATCATTATATTGGAACCGAACATTTACTGCTTGGCTTAGTGCGTCAACAAGAAGGCATCGCCATCGAAGTCCTGCGCCGTCTCGGCACATCGGCTGAAGATGTCCGTCGCCAGACGCGCCGCGTTTTGCAGGAAAGCCCACTTCAGACGCAGAATAAACCGCCGGAACAATCCCAGCAGACGCGCCAACCACGTCAACGGGGCGAAAAGACCCCGCTGGTTGATCAACTCGCCACAGACTTGACCCAGCTCGCCGCTGAAGGCAAGCTCGATCCGGTTGTGGGGCGTGAAACCGAAATTGAACGTGTGATTCAAGTCTTGAGTCGTCGCCGTAAGAACAACCCCGCCCTCATTGGTGAACCCGGCGTTGGTAAAACTGCCATTGTCGAAGGTTTGGCACAGCGCATCGTTGCGGGTGATACCCCGCGCCAACTATTGAACAAGCGTGTGCTACAGCTCGATGTTGGCTCGTTGGTTGCCGGTACGATGTATCGTGGACAGTTCGAAGAACGCCTCAAACGGGTGATCGAAGAACTTAAATCCTCCGATACCATCCTGTTCATCGATGAGGTACACATGCTCGTCGGTGCGGGGAGTGCGGGGAGCAGTGTCGATGCGGCTAATATCCTCAAACCTGCTCTGGCTCGTGGTGAATTGCAGACTATTGGCGCAACCACTCTCGATGAGTACCGCAAACACATCGAAAATGATGCGGCACTTGAACGGCGCTTCCAGCAGATTCTGGTGGATGAACCAAGCATCGAAGAGACTATCGAAATTTTGCAGGGCATCAAAGGCCCTTATCAAGAACACCACAGTGTCGAAATTACTGACGAAGCCATTGATGCTGCGTCGAACTTATCGGCACGCTATATTCCAGATCGTTTCTTGCCAGATAAGGCAATCGACTTGATTGACGAAGCTGCCGCCCGTTTACGCATGTACAAATCGCCGGAATCGGCGCAGGTACGGCGTATCACTGAAGAGATTGAACACGTGCAAGGCGAAATCGAACGTGCCGAAGATGATGGCATCGAACAAGATGTGATCGATGATCTGAAAGTGCGTCTGGGTAATCTCCAGAGTAGTCTGGAAGAGTATCAAACCAACTGGAATGAAGAAACCGGTCAACCGCGTTTGCTCGCTGAAGACATCGCAGAAGTTGTAGCGATGTGGACAGGCATCCCCGTTACCCGCATGGCAAGCGACGAAGCGCAACGCTTGATGGGTATGGAAGAAGCACTGCACCGGCGTATCATCGGGCAGGACGAAGCCATCGTGGCGATCAGTAAAGCTGTCCGTCGTGCGCGCGCAGGTCTCAAAGATCCCCGTCGTCCGATCGGTAGCTTCATGTTCCTCGGCCCCACCGGTGTTGGTAAAACAGAGCTGACCAAAACCCTCGCTGAATTCTTATTCGGCAGTGAAGATGCCCTGATTCAACTCGATATGAGTGAATTCATGGAGCGTCATAGTGTGGCACGCCTCGTCGGTGCGCCTCCCGGATATGTGGGTTACGAAGATGCCGGTCAACTGACCGAAGCCGTCCGCCGTCGCCCGTATAGCATTGTGGTCTTCGATGAGATCGAAAAAGCTCATCCGGAAGCCTTCAATATGTTGTTGCAGGTGATGGAAGAAGGTACGCTGACCGATGCACGGGGTCGCGGTGTAGATTTCCGCAATACCATCGTCGTCATGACCAGCAACGTGGGCGCAGATATGATCAAGCGTCAGGCACGTCTGGGCTTTGCGCCGATTGACCTCAGCAAAGCAGATGAAGAAGATTACGGCGATATGTCTAAGAATGTGATGGATCAGGTACGCCGGATGTTCCGCCCTGAATTCCTCAACCGTGTTGATGGCACGGTCATCTTCCGCGCACTGACACAGGACGAGATCAAACAAATTGTTGATCTTGAACTCGATAAACTTCGTGGGCGTTTGATCGAACATGCGATCACGCTGGATGTGACCGAAGAAGCGCGCACGTGGCTAGCGACTGAAGGCTATGATAGCGAATATGGCGCACGTCCGCTTCGCCGTCTGATTGTCAGTGCTGTTGAAGACGAACTGTCCGAAGGTATCCTGAGCGGCAAATTCCCGCTTGCCAGTACCGTCACCGTCACTGTTGATGAAGAGAGTAAGAAATTACTGCTCATCAACGAAGTAGGCGAGTCGATAGAAACGGCAGAGACCGAAACGACTGTCTGATCGTATCAATTCAATAGCATAGAACTAACGAGGGGATCGCATTTAACAGGTGATCCCCTCGTTTTGTGTTTTAGAATTCAGAGGCAGAACTCAGTCGCGTCGTCCGCCACTCAGTTCTTCTTGCAAGCGGGCGAGTTCTTCCCAATCACCGGCGGCGGCAAGTTTCGCCTGTTCTGCCCATGTCGCCATGCTCGCTGATCTGCGCCCGCCATTTTCTTTGATGAGCGCGATAATCTGTTCTTCATTCATCTCGGCAATCTGGGCGAATGTGCTGATGCCAGCACCGATCAGAATTTCCGAATACTTGGGGCCGATCCCCTCAATGCGTGAGAGATCATCCGGTTCATCTTGCGCTGGGGCTGATACGTCACCGTCTGTGTCGTCATCTTCTTCGACTTCCACCGCAATCGTTTCAGGTGTTGTATCAGTTGCCGCGGTAGGTTCGGTCTGATCGTCAACCACTTCCTCAGCGACAGGTTGTGGCTCCGGTTCAACGACAGCTTCGGCGACGGGTTCCGGTTCGGATTCGGCGTCTGCTTCATCTGTCGGGCTTATCTGCGCTTTGGCTTGTTCTTCCAACTTGCGAAGCTTATCTTCAGCGGTATCAAGCGTGTCCTCGGCGATTTCACTCGCTGAGCGTTGCTCACGCATGATCCACAACCAGAATAATAATGCGACTACTAAAAAGAAAAATGCCAGCATAATCCAACTCGTGTTTCTCTCGTCTGTATCACTAACCACGTAAGGTATCCCCCATGATAGGCCTAACATCAGGGAGAACACAGCCATGAGATATTTTGTGTTGCCTTCCATTGATGTCCTCGAATTCGTACATGATCAACTATTACTTGCAAACTTAAGATAACAGATTTTGATGCAAATTGCTGTATCAGTTTGCATATTTATCTCTATAGTACACGAAAACGCCTTCGTGATACAATTCACACATTGATACAATCACATAAGAGGAGAGCACAATCATGCAAAGACGAATCTGGGTACTGAGCATCTTATTACCACTTCTGATCTTAGTCGGTTGTCGCCAGACTACCACCACAACATCGAACTCTATGGTGACCGTCGCGCTGGATACTGATGCGCCGAGTGTAGGAGATGCCACCTTGCTGGTGACCGTTAGCCAGAATGGTGAGCCAGTCAACGATGCCACAGTCAGTGTGCGCGGGGATATGAACCATGCCGGCATGGTGCCTGTCTTGCCCGATGCCGTCAGTGAAGGCGAAAACGGCCTTTACGAAATCCCGTTTGAGTTCACGATGGGTGGGGATTGGATCATCACCGTCGATGTGCTGTTACCCGATGGCGAAACCACCTCAATCACTTATGAAGTCGATGGCGTTGCTAGCAATGCCGAAGACGATATGGATATGGACAGCGAAGGTGATATGGACATGGATATGAGCGGTGTCAGTGGTGCATACCTGACCATCACCAATAACAATGATGACGCTGTGACGCTGGTTGCCGTCTCTGCGGAAGGTGTCGGCATGGTTGAAATTCATGAGACGACCGTTGATGACAACGATATGGCGCGTATGCAAGAATTACCGGATGGTATCACCATCGAAGCCGGTGAAACAGTGTCACTCGCGCCTGGTGGTTTGCACCTGATGCTGATGAACTTAGAAACCGATCTGGTTGAGGGCGAGACCATCGCCCTCACGCTCGAATTCGATAATGAGAGTAGCATGACATTCGATGCCCCGATTGCCAATATGTTACCGGAAGACCAATCTGGTTCGGTTGAATCCGATGGAATCGTGGTCACTGGCTTCTGGGCACGCCCGACAGCTTCAGCAATGCCTATGAGTGATGATATGACAGAAGAAGCTGAATCTGAATAAACTTGAGGGCATAATCGCGTTAGAATAAAGGTCAAAGAGGATATGTATCTGCACATCCTCTGAACCCGGAAACGAGAACTACGGGCGCAATACATCACGCCCTCTACAACATAGCCTATGCATTTGTTCTCAAACATCCATCATTTGCACACCCCAAAATATTAAGGGACGTATGGCACGCACAGCAGAGAAAAAATCACAACACAATCCGTTATATCG
This sequence comes from Anaerolineae bacterium, assembly GCA_051117475.1. Taxonomy (GTDB): domain Bacteria; phylum Chloroflexota; class Anaerolineae; order Aggregatilineales; family Phototrophicaceae; genus JAUZRW01. The sequence continues at coordinate 4,895 of JBNPEE010000032.1, forward strand.
CCCACAAAACGCGCTGAACTTGCTCGAAGTGCCGGTGATTGGGTCGGCGTTACGTTCGCGTTATGGGCGCTTGATGTTACAGCTTCCGTTAGCGATCATTGCGCTGGCGATGATTTACGATGGCTTCACCGGCCCCCAGAATGCCTCACAAAATTTGGCGACCGTGTTACCGTGGGTGCATTATCGCGGGTTGGTGGTGCTGGCGCTTCTGCTGGCTGGCAACCTATTCTGTATGGGATGCCCGTTCACCATCCCGCGCACGCTGGCGAAGCGCCTGTCAATCAGTGGGCGACGGTTCCCGCAGGTCTTGCGCAACAAATGGCTAGCCATCGCCAGCTTATTTTTGATCTTCTTCTTGTACGAATGGCTCGATCTGTGGGCAAGCCCGTGGTTAACAGCATGGGTGATTATCGCCTATTTCCTCGCGTCTTTTGTGCTGGAAGCCTTTTTCAAAGAATCGGTCTTTTGTAAATATGCCTGTCCGCTTGGCGCGTTTAACTTCGCCTACAGCACCGCCTCACCGACTCAAATCGCGGTCAAAGATCACGCAGTTTGCCAGAGTTGTCAGGGCAAAGAGTGCGTCAACGGCAGTTTTGCCACCGAAACCGTGATCCGTGTTGATCAAATCCCCTTCATTGATGCGGATGGGCAATTGCACCATAAGCCGGTTGAGGTCAAGCGCGATCAGCAGGGCGTGTTGGGTTGTGGCACAGAGTTATTTCCACCACAGATCAAAGGCAACATGGATTGTGTGTTCTGCCTCGATTGTGTGCGGGCGTGCCCTCATGATAATATTGGCTTGATGGCGCGTACCCCCGGACGGGAACTATTCAAAGCTGGGGCGTGGTCAAAGCGCTGGGATATGTCGCTGTTCGTGATTATGTTGGCTTTTCTGGCGGTGGTGAATGCCTTCGGCATGGTTCCACCCGTATTTGAATTACTAGAGTGGTTCGCGTCGAATGGCTTCAGCAGTGAAGCAATCCCACTCTTTCTAATTTTCTTCCTTGGTGGGGTGCTGATGCCGGTAGTGCTGACGCTCATCGCTGGTCGCCTGTCACAGATCATGACGCGCACCACGAAAAAACAGAGCTTGCGCGATACAGTCGCCACCTTTGCACCGGCCTTTGTCCCGCTTGGCTTCGGTATCTGGATCGCCCATTATGCTTTTCACTTCTTGATTGCTCCGTTCTCGATCATTCCGATCTTGCAAGAGTTCTTCGGCGCATCTCAGGGCGATTGGGCGACATTCGGCTTCCAGATTGATCTGGGTGTGATCGGCTTCTTGCAGGTGGTGGTCTTGCTCGGTGGCTTTTTGTGGAGCATGATGATCGCCTCGCGGGCATCGACGCGCCTTTATGGCAAACGCCTGAGCTTCGGCGGGTTGATACCGTGGGCATTCATGTTACTGGTGTTGATGGTCGCCGCGTTTCAGGTGTTCACCTTACCGATGGAAATGCGCGGCACAGAAGATATTTTCGCAATGTTGTCCACAGTCTGGTAAGGATGAGTGATGATCTACTTTGTGCATATCCCAAAAACAGCAGGTACTACCATTAGGGAGATTTTGCGCGGTATCTATGGTGATCGTTTTGCAAATGACACGCTAGAGACGGCGGATGATCGGATGCCGAGTGATGCGATCCTCAACGATTTAGAAACACATTTAGCCGACATTGATGTCTACACGGCTCACATGCCGTTTGGCTTGCATGAGTACCTCGCACGTCCCTATCTTTATATGACCTTCGTACGTGAGCCAGTTTCCCAGAATGTCTCACATTACAATTTTTTGTTGCGTGCAGGCGGTGATTTTGCGGCATACTTCACTGAACATGGTTTTGATGGCTATTTTAGTGTGAATGGGGTAGCCTGGAACAACATGCAAACCCGCTTTTTAGCGGGACGCGATGCACTTTTCAAACCTGAATTAGACGATCATGATCTGCAACAGGCACAACATAATCTGGAAACAGAGGTTGATCTGTTGGGTTTGGTGGAAGCCTTCGATGAATCGATTGTCTACTTTCAGCACGTGTTGAACTGGCCTGCGCCTTTCTATTTGCGCGTTAACCAATCATCTCGTTACAATCACCCAAAACTCATCACGAAATCTCAACTCACGCCCGCACAACGCGCACTGGTTCAAGCACGTAATCAGTATGATCTCGCGCTATATGAATTCGCACGGTCACTCTTTCAAGCGCGGATTGCGCAATTAGGTGATAATTTTCAGCGTGATGTACAGCGCTTCAAATGGCAGAATCGTTTGTACTATCTATGGCGAGTGAGTCGGAATAAGATACGAGGCATTCTCGAACACTAATTCGTGCTATCAAGTGTGCCGATGACAATCGCTCCTGCGCCGTCAACGGTGGTGTAATTGGTCAGCGTCGTGAAATCATACCAACCGATGCGGATGGTGTAAGAGCCGTTTGTCAGCGCTTGGGCGTTGAAGCGGATGAGTTCGGTGCGCACATCGCCTTCAAAGAGGTTGGCGGGCGCGGTGTCATCCTGTGCCACAATCTCGCCCGTTTCATCGACCAGATGCACGAAGCGCACGTCGGTATCAGGGCGGGTGCTGTCGAATTGCCACTGTAACCACACGTAGATGCGCTCATCCCACTGATACACTCCCTGACCAATCAGCGTCATATCGCCGGAGAGCGTGATGAGGGGGCGGTTATATGCATAGCTCAGCGTGGAACTTGGTGCGCTCGTCGGCGGGGTGACACGATAGATCGCAATCCGTTCATCCTGATAGAGCGGCGCACCAAATTGTGCTTCGGCGCGTTGGCTCAGCGTCGCTAATTCGCCGATTTCATCAGCGCGTTGGCGATGCAAGATCACCACATCGGCACCGGCTTGTGTCAGCAAATGCGGATCAAGTGTGCCCTGTAGCATCGCCAGCATCGCTGGATTGACCGGTGTAGTGCGCGTCAGTTGTCCGGCAATCAAGGGTTGCTGATGCCCCGTCTGTAAAAATAGCGCATCCTTTGCACCCAGCGCGTGCTGATAGGGGATATTGAACACCGCTCGCACGCTCGTATCGGCTTGTAAATCGTGTACAGCATCGGGGATGTATGCCGTGCGTAAGGGTTGCCCATCAAATGATTGATATTCCCACACAATACCCACTATCAGCAACCCTATCACCCCATAACGCCAGCTGCCTGAACGCCTCTGCCATAGCCACGTTACACCATAGCCGACCAGTACCGCCAGCGCAATCGCCAGCGCAAAGTTGAAGCGTGCCGGCGTGCGAGCCAGACTGAATCCTGGCAAGCCTTGTAAGAGCGTAAACGGTAGCGGGATCGTCGCGCCGTTGATCGTCAACGGTTGATCGAACACTTTTAGCACCGGCCCCAGCGAGAGTATCCACGCGATCCCCGCCAGCACCGCCCACCACCGCGCCCGTCTCTGTGTACCGAGCGCAATCAGGGCAAGTGCGGTGCTGATGATGCCCAGATACGCTAAGCCTTCACCGAGATTGGTGCCGAGCACAGCGCGCGGATAAGCCAATAAATCGCCCAGCACCGGATGCAAGAACGACGGTGAGACCACCGCGAGCGAGTCAGCGCTATAACGCACAAAGCCGCCAGTGCTGGTATAACTGGCTTCACCGGTGGCTTCGAGGATAGCAGGCAAGAGCGCCACCCCCAGCACCCCTGCCGACAGCATGCCCATACCCAGCACGCGGCGCACGCTTCGCCAATCTCTCTGCCACAGCTTACCCAGCAGAAACGCGCCTGTGATCGGCATCAGCACGTAAATCGCCTGTAGAATATGACCGGTAGTGCTGATGTAGAAGAACAACACACACGCTAGCAACCAGCGCCACACCTGATCTTGTGCGTCGGTATAACGGAATAGTGCCCATAGGTATAACGGTGCACCCCACGCTACCATCAAGCCCCCGTGACCTTCCGCCAGATGCCCCTGAAACAGCGGAAACGCCATGTAGACCATGCCGGCGACGATGCCCGCCACCGTCGCACCGTCATCAGTGGGGGCTAATAGTGACCGCACCAGAAAATACATTGACCACCCATTGAGTGCCATCCACACCAGCACGGTCAGGTTATATGCGATATGCAAGGGCAGGATGAACGCCAGCGCCCACATCGGGAAATATTGTAAGGGCACACTGAGGAAGATCAGCCCGTTGATACCGTCCGGATAACCCAACCACGTCTGATAAAAGAGCGGTTCGCCATTCTGGATGGCATACGCGAACCACCACACATGACGCGCCATCTCGTAGGTATCGCCGGTATCACTGCCGATGAACTGCGTCATCAGCGCCTCTGGCATACGCCCGACGACAATCAGTGCAAGGCAAAAGTAAAAGAGGATGACGAATAATGACCGGTATCGCGACATAGCACGCTCTAGCTTATCGGGTAGTGAACAAAGGTCTTTGATTGTAGCGGATTGCCCCTGTTATCTGTCAAGCGTACAATAGGCGCGTAGGTCACTATATGAGGATATACCATGACACCTCCGATTAAAATTTACCGTCAGCATCGGCGCACCATGATGATGCGCCCCATGCCCGGTATGCTGGAAGTCTACATCCCGCACCAACTGCATGAAGATGATCCTCGCGTGCAAGATTTCATCGCGCAAGGCTTGAAAGAATTGCGCGACGAAGTCCCCGATGTGCCACCGACATTGACCCCGCGCTCACAGATTGAAGCGATGGTGCAGGATTATGCCACGCGCCTGAACGTGACCGCTAACCGCGTGCAATTCCGGCAGATGCGCCATAAATGGGGCAGTTGTAGCAATCGGGGCACGGTAACGCTCAACACGCGCCTGTCATGGCTCTCGCCTGATCTGGTGGCATACATCGTCTGTCATGAATTGGCGCACCTGATCGAATTCAATCACAGTGAAGCATTCTGGGCGCTCATGGCGCACCACATGCCCGATTATCAGGCACGCCTGCAAGAACTGCGTCGCGTTGAGCGCAATATGGTGGCGTGGTGATGACTAAATCTGCTTGAGACCATTGCCTGTCAGGCAACAGACCACCCGCGCATCAGTGCCCAGATGGGTCATGATCTGAGGCAAGCCCGCCACCGTTACCGCGCTGGTATGCTCAACAATCAGACCGCGTTTTGCGAGTGCTTGCCGTGCCTGTAGAATCGCATCTTCGGTGACACGCACCGCACCCCCACCTGTCTCACGGATTGTTGTCAGCACTTCTTGCCCGCGCACCGGTTGATTGACCATGATGCCATCGGCGACGGTGCGCCCACGTTCATCGACGCGGGGCGGGGTGTCTGCATCTTGTTCATAGCCCTGCACCACCGGATCTATCATCTCGGATTGTACGGCAAACATCTTCGGCATCTGATGGATCAATCCAGCTTCTCTCAACAGGCGGAACCCGCGTGCAATCCCCAGAAACAGCGCCCCATGCCCGACAGGGGTCACGATCGCATCGGGGAAGTGAGGCAGGGTTTGCTCCCAGATTTCAAAACCGGCGGTGATCTGCCCCAGCAAGAAGAACGGGCTCCAGGCATGGCTGGCATAGGTGGTGCTTTGTGCGGCTTCGTGACAGGCATCAGTTTTGGCATGTTGAGCGCCCGCGACTTCTTCCAGCGTACCGCCAAACGCTTGAATCAGCGCCTTCTTGGACTCAGCCCCGTTAGCTGGCACAAAAATGCGCGATTGTATGCCCAGCGCACTGGCATAAGCCGCCACCGATGCGCCCGCATTGCCGGATGAATCGTCGATCACTTCCGGCACATCATAGGACGCGATATGGTTCATGATCGTGGTTGTGCCCCGATCTTTATAAGAACCTGTCGGGTTCAAGTATTCCAGTTTGGCAAGCATGTCATAGCCGTTGACCTGAGTGCTGACCAGCGGTGTCATGCCTTCGCCTAGCGTGACGTGACGCTCCAAGCCTAACCATGCCCGATAGCGCCACAGCGTTGTATCTCCCATGTCGATCATCTCGCTGGAGAAGGCAGGCAATTCGGCAAAATCGAGTATGCCGCCGCACCGCTGACAACGCCAGTCGAGCGGTTCGGCAATCTCACCACATGCGCTACACACAATTGTATGGCTCACAATCTCTCATCCTCTGTCTGTGGTTAATTGTCGTTCAATCATACCGAATCCTGCCACATTTGAACAAAAACTGTGCTTGTCGGAGAGGATCTCCATCGGTATCATGAGAGGACTCATTCGTCATCACTGATAAGGACTGAACAACTCTATGAACTTATACTCGTGGAATGTAAACGGGGTTCGTGCTATTGAGAAAAAAGGCTTTCTCGATTGGCTTCAGAACACCCAACCCGATATTTTAGGCGTGCAAGAGACCAAAGCCCATCCCGATCAACTGAGCGATGCTCTGCTCAAGCCGGAAGGTTACTATACGTATTGGGCAGCTGCCGAGAAGAAGGGCTATAGCGGTGTGGCGCTCTACACGCGCACCGAACCCCGCGATGTGCAGATAGGGCTGGGCATTGAGGAGTTCGACGCAGAAGGGCGCACCATCATCGCTGAATACGATGATTTTATGTACGTGACAACTTACGTGCCCAGCGCCAGCAAAGGCGTGGATTTTGTGCCGTATAAGCTCAATTACTTTCAGGCATTATTGGATCGTTGTAATGGCTGGCGTGCTGAGGGGAAATCGGTGATTGTGTGTGGCGACATCAATATCTCACACAAAGAAATAGATCTCGCCCGTCCGGATAGCAACCATAAAACAACGGGTTTCCTGCTGGAAGAACGCGCGTTTCTCGATAAAGTGTTCAATGAAGAAGGTTATGTTGATAGTTACCGCCATTTCTACCCCGATCAAACCGATGCTTATAGCTGGTGGTCGTATCGTGGGGGCGCACGCTCGCGCAATGTGGGGTGGCGTTTGGATTATTTCATCGTGTCGCCCGATGTCACAGAGCGCATGAGCGCCGCGACAATTCATACCGATATCATGGGTAGCGATCACTGTCCGGTGAGCATCACATTGAGCTGAGGGGTATCACTCATCCTTGTCGTGCAATTCCGGCGGGATGGTGATCTCTTGCTGATTGTTCGCGGGGCGCGTTTCGGCGGTAGGATCAATGATCTCAAGATTATCCAGCACCTGCTGTGATTTGCTGATTGGAAATGGATCTAAACCGCCGATTTGTGCGCCCATCATCTTCTGGATGGCCAGCAGTTCTTGTGTGGTGATCGAACCCATCGTGTTTTCGAGGTTGTCGGTTTCTTGCGTGCCGAAAGCGCGATGAAAGGCAATGCGCTGAAACTGCACGCTAGACATATTCGCCACAATCAGCGCGTTGGGGTTGAAGCCATGAGGTAAGAAATCTCTCTGACGAATCAGCAAAATGCTCAACAATAAAAGTGCCACCCCTGCCCATTGACCCAGCGTGAGTGAATCCCCAAGGAAGATGAATGCCAGCACGAGCGCTACACCAATTTCTGCCGCCGCCATAATTGCAGTCTGCATCCCACCTAAGATTTTGACGCTGGCGAACATCGCCAGGCGTGAGAGTGCTGTCGTCACCCCCAATACTACAATGGCAATCCCCGCTTGTTGAAATTCGATCTGGCTCATATCAGGCGCAACCGCCAACCAGACCATCGTCACGACCACGCCCATTGTGCTTAGGATATAAAGCGCGGCAGTCGGGGCAGGCATCTCAAATAACACATATTGACTGAGGATCACCGTCCCTGCGAACATCAGCGCATTCGCTAGCATAAAGCCCACGCCCACCCAATTGATGCCGGACGCACTCAAACCGGTGATCATCACCAGTGCGGTGAGCGCCATCATCACGCGCACGGTGGTGCGGATGTCGGTCTTTTGTCCGCCAATCCGTGAGAGCAAGACCGCGAATGCCAGATACACCCCGTTGATGAGCTGTACCAGCGAGGCATCCAGTTGTTGCAAGCCACCATAATAAAATAATGAGCCGATGCCGTTGATCGTGCCAATGACCACACAGCCCATCAAACCTGCCGGATAGATGAAAATATATTTGCGGAAGAACAGCGCATAACCGATCCACAACAGCACTACCGCAACCATCGTGCGCAAGGCGGCTACGGTGAAAGGGTCTGCTTGTGCATCGATTGCGAATTTGCCGAGTACCGGAGCCATCCCCAGAAAGATTGGCGTAGCAAAAGCGGCAATCACGCCACTCGTGCTAACTGTTGATTTGCTGTGTGCCATCGGTGCGGATTGTCTCATCGGTCTTGTTGTTCGTTTATACTTGCGTCAATATACCCTCTATCATAATGTATCATGATTGATCTCACTTCATCTTGTGGATCAGCGTATCGACGAACGCATCATCGACGAATGACCCTTTCTGTAACATCAGGTCTGTATGCGTCTCTAAGAAATCTTTCTCACGAGCGGTCAAATCTTTGGCAGAGACAACCACAATCGGGATCGCACGTAAGCGTTCGTCGGTGCGCATGGTCTCAATCACCGTGAAACCGTCCACATCGGGCATCATCAAATCGGTGATCACCAGATCGGGTGTGATTTCGCGGATAATTTCCAAACCTGCCGCGCCATTGTGTGCCAGATAAACTTCGCTATTTTTGCGTGATTCGAGAATACGGCTCATCAAGCGGGCGGCGTTCTCGTTATCTTCGATGACCACCACGCGCCGCAACGGCCCCTCAATCGAGCCGACGGCATCGTGCAATGCGGCTTCCGGCACAGGAGCAGCCGTTGCAGCAGCGGATAAATCAACGGTGCGTTGCCACTTCTCACCGAGAATTTGCTTCTCAACAGGTAATGTGTGCCCTGAGCAATTGACCACCACAACATCATTCGGCTTAATGAGGCCCTTGCGCACCATGCGGATTAGTCCCGCGAAGGTCACGCCGGTTGCTGGCTCAACTGAGATGCCATCCAACCGCGCCAACAGGCGAATGGCGTTGAAGGCTTCTTCATCGCTTGCGGCTTCAAAGTGCCCGCCGTTCTCCTGGACGTAATCATACAGGATTTCATAGGCGCGTCCGGGATTGCCGGTTGCCAGCGTGACGATCACTGAATCCGAATTTTCGAGCGGGGTGGCAACCCGTTGGCCGCGTGCATAGGCTTCGACCATCGGCGCACAGCCTGCTGATTGGATCATACCGTATGCTGGCTTTGTGTCGATCAAGCCGAATTCGTGCATCTCACGGAAACCTTTCGCCAGCCCAATTGGCCCCAGACCGCCCGAAACACCCTGCAAGAACCAATCCGGTGCACGCCAGCGTTCGCCATTCTCCAGCTCTGCACCCAATTGCTCGGCGATCTCATACGCCATGGTCTTCATCGCTTCAGTGGCGGCGATGCTTTTGATGCCCTTATCGAGGAACAATCCCTTGTTGCGGGCGAAGTTCGCCGCCAGCTCTTTGGTCTGGTCATAGGTGCCAGTGGTCTTGATGATCTCCGCGCCGTAAATCGCTGCCTCACGCATCTTATCGTTAGGGGTGAGTGCCGGGAAAAATGCCCACAGATGCATCCCTGCCCGCGCTCCATATGCCGCGTAGGCAATAGCCACGTTGCCCGTACTAGCCACGACCACCTCATCAATGCCCATCTCTTTCAGTGCAGTGATGGCTACTGTTGCCTGCCGATCTTTGAAGCTACCTGTTGGCCCCTGACGTTCGTCTTTGATATACAGGTTGTTCAAGCCAAGGCTTGCCGCTAGATGCTCGCTCTTGATGAGTGGCGTACCGCCTTCGCCCATCGAGACCACGTTGCTCATATCGTAAATTGGTAACACTTCGTGATAACGCCACAGCGTATCCGGGCGGTTTTTGAGATCAATCAACCATTGCTGAACGTCGATTTGATCGAGGTTATACCGCGCCTCCATGATGGTGTCGCCACACGCCGGACAAGCCCCCGTGAAGCCCTTAAAATCAGTGATGGTATGGCAGTTGGTGCATTCCAACAGAATTTGTTGCTTTTGCGTCATGTTGTGTCCTATTTTTTCTTGCCGTTTATGTTCAGGTACGCCCGCACATTATCGAGGAAAATATCATACTCCTCCTGACTAATATCGGTTTTGTGTAGCACATGAATATCAATCAGTTGTTCTTGTTCAGCATTGCTCAGATCCATCTCGCCCGTGACGACCAGTACAGGGATCTTCGCTGTTTCAGGATTATCGCGCAGTTCATCCAGCACTGCAAAACCATCTTTGCCCGGCATCCGTAAGTCGAGGATGATCAGATCAGGGCGACGGCGAGCCACCAGTGAAATGCCTTCATCGCCACTGTTGGCGCTATAAATCTTGAAGTCGCTGTTTTCTTCTAACAGTTGCGTCAACAGGCGGATGGTCTCCGGTTGATCGTCGATGATCAAGATGCGTTCGCGCTGGCTCTCTTTCTCGGCTTCTAGTACAGCTTCCAGCACATCATCGGGTAGGAACGGACGTTGGATGAAGGTGTGCGCCCCCAGACGATAGGCGCGTTCGCTGTCCTCATCAAGTGTGGTCACGACCACTGGAATATCGAAGGTATCATCGCGCTCTTTCAGGTTCTTGAGCAGGTTCCACCCCGCACCATTGGCGAAGTTCACATCGAGGATCACCACACTCGGGCGCAATTGCCCGATCATCGCTTCGGCAAATGCAGGGAAATCTGCTGTGGTGACTTCAAAGCCTTCGCGTTGTAGGATGCGCCGGAACTGATCGACCATTTTCTTATCATCTTCGACCAAAATCACATCGCGCTTTTGAGTGACCATCGGGATGTTCTGCGTGATATTGGTATCAATCCGCCGGCTTTGCGCCCTCTGCACTTCTTGCGTTTCAGTGGCTTCGGGTTGGTGTTGTTTATGACGCGCATTGTTTGCCATCTGCTTGGCTTTTTCGACATCACTACGGCTAATCAAACCGCTGGCAGTGTCATTAGTGCCGTTGGGTTGGCTATTCTGTGCGATCGGTTTTTGCTTCTGGCGTTTTTCCTGTTGCAGACGTTCCAGTGTCGTGTCTGCGCCTTCGTAGGTCGGGATCGTCACGCTGAAGGTCGAGCCGACGTTGACTTCTGATACCACAGTCAGTTCTCCGCCTTGCATCTCAGCCAGCGATTTTGAGATCGGCAAGCCTAAACCCGTTCCACCGACAGTGCGCGTCAATGAGTTATCAACCTGCCGGAATTGCTCGAAGACCGTTGGCAGGTCTTTCTCGGCAATCCCCATGCCTGTGTCGATCACATCAACACGGATCATCGGCCCTTCCTGCCCTTCAACTGCGTACACATCAATCGTGACTGTGCCTTCCTGCGTAAACTTGATGGCATTTGTCACCAAGTTCAGCAGAACCTGCCGACTACGCATCTCATCGCCGTAGACCTTCGGCAGACCTTCGGCAACTTCTACTAACATTCTCAGCTCTGGTTTCTCTTTCAACAAACCAATCGCAATTGATTTCACACTCTCTACCAGTGGTTTCATATCAAAGTAACCGAACTTGAGGTTGAGTTCGTTGGCTTCGATCTTCGCCTGATCGAGAATGTCATTAATCAAGCGTAGTAGATGGTTACCGCTATTGTAAATAGTGGTCAAATCTTGTTCTTGCATCTCGGTTAGAGGCCCGTCGATGCCTTTGAGCATCACGCGGCTAAAGCCGATGATCGAGTTGAGCGGTGTCCGCAACTCGTGCGACATACTCGCGAGGAATTGGCTCTTGAGACGATCCACCTCGCGCAATTGCTCTACCGATTCCTGCAATTGCTCAACCAACAAGGTATTCTGGATGATCGCGCCAATTGACCCTGCCAGCGCCTGCAACAGCGTCAGTTCGTCGCCACTGTAGGCATTCAAGCGGTGGCTTTCTAGTACGATGATGCCCACCATCTTCACACCGGAGGTGACCGGCACTACCACCGCTGATTGCGCTTGCGTGCTGATCGGCATGTAGCGGATTTCTTTTTCTACGTTGGGAATGATCTGCGGACGCAAGGCAACTGCCACGATACCGAGCATATTCTCAGCATCGTTTAGTTCTATGCTAGGGATGCTGTTGATTGTGATGTCACTCTGGCTATCGATAGCCGCCACCTCGATCAATTGCTTGCGATTGCCATAGTAATCTTCGTAATCCTGTGGCAGATACATCGCGACGACGTCGGCGCGACTATTCTCGCGGACGCGGTTGGCGACGTAAGCCAGCGCTTCATCGAGTGTATCCGCCGACGCGGCTTCTGAGGTGGTATCGAACAAGAAGCGCATGTTCTCGGCGCTAGCTTGTGTACTCTCGTACAGACGCGCATTGTCAATCGCGACTGCGATTTGTGATGCGAGCGTGGTCAACACCTGCACATCTTCATCAGTGAAGGCGTTCGCTTTGTTGGATTGTACATCCAGCGCACCCACGATCTCACCTTTGACTACCATCGGCAACGCCATCTCAGAGCGCGTCATCGGCAGGTAGGGGTTGGGGCGATGCACTACTTTGGCGTCAGCGGTATCCAGCGCGATGGTTGGCTCGCCCAGTTCAGTCACGCGCCCGATCACCGATGATGATCCACGTTCAAGACGGTGAGCAATTTCCAGCAATTTCTGACCGGCTTCGCCTGTGCTGGCGCGTAACACCGCCCAGCGATTGTCGCTATCCATCAAGAAGATCTGAACATGATCGTACTTGAACTGTTGCTTGATAAGATCCACCACCTGTGGCAACAGCACATCGAGATCGAGAATTTGTCCGACGCTCTGGCTGATGACCGCTGAGGTCTGGAGCTGGGTGGCACGTTGTTGCGTCTGTTCAAGCAAGCGTTTGGCTTCGAGCGAGAGTGAAGTCTGCTCGGCGAACGCCTGGAAAATACGCTCATCACGTTCATCATAGCTATATGGTTGATTTGAACCGAGCCAGATCACACCAATTGCGCGGTTGGTCACGCGCAGGGGCATGATGACCACCGAGCGCGTGTCGAGGCTTTCAAAGCTGGTTTGCTCCATCGGATTAAGACCGTATTGTTCATCATAGATATCATTGATCATTAGCACATGCGGGGTAGCGAGTTGCGCCCATGCCGGGAATTGTTCATAGTTGAATGATACGCCCAACAGATCAAGGTCTATGTCAGATTGCCATGTGGCGACCACCTCAACCGTCGCAGCAGCTTGATCCCAGCTCGGACGATCCAACATCGCAATGAAGACCTGATTGATATGTCCTTCGATCAGGTGTGTAGTGATTACGTCGATGATCTCTTCCGGTTCTGAGGTGTCGATCAACGCCTTGGATGCCTGATACAGCACGCTCGTCTCTTGCAGAGTACTCTGAACCTGACTGAGCAAGGACTGGTTATCCAGTACCACACTGGCGCTATCTGCGATGGTACTCAGATAGCGTTCTTCGCGGGTTGCGAATGTGCGGGGTTGCGTGTAGCCAATCAACAAACGCCCGCCTAACTCGCCCTGAATGCGTAGATTGATCGCCGCAAATGATAGGATATTCCCTGCCTGTGCAATTTCAACCTCAAATGGGCGGAGTGTACTGCGCGTGATATCTGCAACGAACAGACCGTCGCTACGCGGGAGGGGCAGTTGCATCAGCGCGTCGAGGTCTAAGCCGTTGGCTTCGCTCTCCTCAAAGCCAGATTTGAACATCACAGTCGGGTTGCCATCGCGAGCTAGCACGTAACCGGCACGCATATCCGGATTGAGTCCTTCTAACAGCGTGTCAATCGCTTGATACAGTTCTTCTGGATCACGGGCGCGACTGATCGAGGTGTTGGCATTATAGAGTGATTCCGTCTCTTCGAGTGCTAAGCGCGTGCTCTCAACTAGATAGAGGTTATCAATCGTTTGACTGGTCATATCCGCGATACTGTTGAGCGTGCGCTCTTGATCGAAGCCAAATGCTCCCACGCGCTCATCAATCAGCATCAACCATCCCAAGGGTTGCTGACGGCTACGCACTGTCAGAGGCATCACCAGCACCGAATGTGCGCCTGCTTCCGTGAGTATGTGCCGCGCATCCTCGTCGAGCGTCTTATCTCGCGTAACATCTTCGATGTTGATCTCGTTGTTGTTCAAAATCGTGCCTAATGCGTCGATGTGGGGTAGGGGTTGTACCAGACTGCGTGCTAATTCGATTCCGTCATCATGATTGAGGAACAGGTGAATATCTGTCGTTTCTTGCATCGCTAACTGAGCGATTAATTCATCGAGCAGATTGTCCAGCGTGTCAGCTTCGGTCAAGCCCTGTTGTGTCTCGTAAAGCATCACGGTCTCGCGCAGGTTCTCTTGCATGGTGTATTCCATACTACGCAGGGTGCTGATATCCTGAAATGCCGCCACAATTGCGCGTAAGTTCTGGTTGCTGTCGAAGATCGGTGCCGCGCTGATGAACAGATCAACCTGATGATCGTCGGATTGGATCACGATGTCATCTGCCGGCGCAACCTGTACACCTGTGTCGCGCACGATATACATCGGCAGTTCATCATCAGGATAGCCCCGGCTTGTGCCCGTGCGGTACATGCGATAATCACTCGCTGAGAAGGGCTTATCGAACAGAACCTCTTGCCCCAGTAATTGCGAGGCAATCGCATTGGTTGAAACAGGCTCTAGCGTGACAGGATCGAGCACCATCACACCCACCGGCAAGGTTGCCAGAATTTCATCGAGGCGTTGGCGTTCGTATTGTGTCTCGCGCAGGAGCAGCTGGTTCTCGATAGCAATCGTCACCTGATCGGCAATAGATTGCATGAAGCGCGTGTAATCTTCGGTGAGCAATCGCGGTTGATCGGTGCGGATAATCAGCACACCAAACCAACGCGAACGTGACCACAACGGCGCAATGACTGCGCTGCTAGCCTGATCGGCACTCAGAATCTCGCGCACCATTGGGAAGTCATCCGGCACAGTATTCAGATCACGATAGACCAATAGACCGTCGTCGTTATTGGCGATCATCATGCCGAACGGCGCATCTTCTTGCGAGATGATCGTGCCTGTTTCAATCTGTGGGGGTTGAGTGGGATCACTGTGCCACGTATATTCATAGCGCAATTGAGGCGCATGTAAACTTGGCTCCGGTTGTGCGAGCAGAAGCGTCAGCGAGATGTTCAAATCCTCATCACTGCGAGCACTCTGTTGGATGAAGGGTAATGCGAGATGACCGGCAACCGCGTCGTAGATGCCCTGTGTATCCTGCGCACTAGAGATGGCACGGGTGGCGATATAGAGACGGCGTACTTCGCTCAATGCCTGTTCGGTCTGTGTCAACAAGCTACGGTTCTGAATTTGTGTGCTCATCTGACCGGTCAGCGCACGGTAGACTTCGTAATCATCCTGTGAAAGATCGTACAGATCGCGATTGACGATATAGAATATCGCAATGGGTGTATTATCGCTGAATAGCGGGAAAATCGCCATGAATTTGTAATTGAGATCGCGCATCCACTTGACCGCGGGCGGCACATCTTGAATATCTTCGCCAGGATCGACCAGGATTTCCGGCTCGCGCTGGCGCATCGGTGAATGTTCTGGCACGAAGAGCGGGTGTATTTCGTTGGCTTCTTGCACGTCACCCTGTGCCGATTTGGCAATGATGCGCGTCTGGTCTGTCCAATCGTCATGGACGGTCTCACCATCGAGCAACGCCAACCAGAAATCGAGATTCGGCTCGCTGGCGGTAGCCACCGCCGCAAACACTAGATCCAATAGGCTCTGCGAGGTGTTGATGATACGGCTGGCGGCGTAGAGTTTCTCCTGCCGCGTGAGTGCATCTTCGGTCTGTTGGAGTAGCAAGCGGTTATCAATTGCCACACCCGCCTGTGCGATAAGGGCGTTGTAAATGCGCATCTCACGCTGGCTGAACAAGCGCCGTTCTGCGAAGGAGATCGTCATGAAGCCCTTCCACGATCCGCGCATGTTCAATGGGATAACAATCAGTGAAGCGGCGTTGACGCTCTCGAAAAGCTGGCGCAAATCATCGCGCATCAAGCCTTGCTTCTGAACATCGCTGACTGCGACGACTGTCTCACCTGATAAATCTTTCATGAACGGGTAATGTGAGCGTTGCAAACGTCGCCCTAATAGCGAACTCTCTGCCTGTCTTTGAATCGCTAGATCAACCGTGATGTACAACCAGTCTGGCGTTTCACCCGGCAGAATATCATCGAATAACCACACCTGACCGCCGGAGGCATCGTTAGCAACAGTGACAATCACCGCCTGTAGCACGTCTTCGAGATCGTTGGCTTCGTTCAATTGTCGGCTCAATTCATACAGTACCGATGTCTCGGCTAACGAGGTCTGCGTTTCCTGGAACAGACGCGCATTCTCAATCGCAAGCGAGACACGGTCTGCCACCGATTGCAAAATTTGCTGATCAGCATCGCTGAAGGCTTGTCCCTCCGGCAGATCTGCTTGCAAACTACCGACAATTTGACCGCGAATGCTAATATCTGCTTGGATCTTGGGCTGTTCAAGGGGTGCGCCATAAGACTGCTTGAGGTCTAAGCGCGATTCAAGCTCTTGCCATGCGTCCCGCGTTAGTTGGCGATTGAGCTTATCAATCTGCGCGATACGACGGTTACTCTGTTCGCGCAATTGGGCATTATAGATCGCCACTGCTAACTGATCCGCGAGGAGCTGATACGTCGGGATATCTTGTGTGAGGAAAACCTGCGGAAGACGGCTCTGAATATCAAGCACGCCCAACAGCGCATCGCCAATCAGCAAGGGTAAGCCCATTTCAGCACGGGTTTCACCGAGCAAGGGATTAAAGCTGTGCGGGTCTTCTTTGCCTTCTAAGGTATCGTTGACAATCACTGCCCGTCGTTCAGCAGAGGCTGTACCGATCACCGTCTCTGAGCCAATTGCCAATTGATGTCCCTGTTCGATCAGGGCTTGTCCCGCTTCACCACGGCTATAGCGCAAGACTGCATAAGTCTGTGATTCGTCCAACAAGAAAATCTGGGCATGATAGAAACCCAGTTCGTTACAGATTAAGTTGATGGCACGGTTGGCAAGTGTGTCGAGATCAATCAGTGTTGCAGTCTCGCGCCCGATGCGCCCTGCAACCTGCATATCACGGTTACGGCGCTCAGTCGCTTCATCAAGTTCTTCACTGAGGCGGTTGAGGCGCGTGCGGATGCGCCGTACAGCTCTCACGAATTCAACCTGATCACCGGTGGATTGCACGGTAATCGCACTATCACGCATGGTAGTTTGCATCAGCGTATCGGCTTCATAGAGTGTATCGAGGCGCGGTTTGATGACGCGTTTGATACCCGTCACTAACAGAATAGGCAGAATCATGCCGAACAGCGCAATCCCAAAAATCTGATACAAGGTCGGTGTATAATAGCTGATCGCATTATCGCTCAATATGAACGCCCAATTGAGCGGAACCACGTTCTCGTAATTGCTCACAATGCTAGAGTAGAGCAGATTATTGTTCAAACGTTCCGCAATTTCTGTTGTGCCCGTCAGCGTATCGTCGAAGCTCAATAATGTTTGATAATGAGCATCTGTTTCGATATTACCTCCCAACGCCGATAGATTGCGCAGGTAGGTAACACCTAATGCACCACTATCGGCGATGACACGGTCATCATCCACCATCCAAATCACGCGCCGCGAATCACTGCCACTCGTTTCATCAACCAGATCGCCCACAGCCAGATTAACGATATTGCGTAACTGCGCTGTGTTGATTTGCAATTTGATGACCATCGCCGGCGTGGTATTATTGGTATAAATCGGCAAGAAAGCATCGACTAACACCACCGGCGTTTCAGCGTCAAGGTCTTGCAGGTAAAAATCACCCAGCGCGATCTCGCGAGTTGCGCCTGTTACAGCTAGATTGAACACCTCGGCTGATTCGGGCGGCGCGGTGTACGATGTGTCCACCGGATACACGAAAACGGATGAGGATGTGTTGTTGAGTACGCCGCGTTCGAAGGCGAGGAAGGGCTCACCATCCCTGATTTCGATGAATTGTACGGCTTGATAAACGCCCGGATTTAACCGAATAATCTCCCCCGCACGCAAGGATGCCGCTGCGACGTTGGGCGTGATCAGGTGTTCACGCAAGCCTCGATCATTGCCCAAGCCGGTTAAATCCGAATAATAGCGATCAAGTTCGGTCTGCACAGCGCGCTCTACGCGATTAAGCCCACCCTCATGTTGCAAGGTGAGTTCTTCATAGGCCGTTGCCATAGTTGTTGAGATGCTGAGCGTGGTGAAGATGATCGCCGCAAGGCTAACCCCAATCCCGATCAAGCGCATGACCTGTTCAAGATAAGGGTTGTTGTCGGTACGATATGTCAGCGTTGGTTGGTCAGTTTGTTGTGTTCTCTGGTTCATAGTTG
This sequence comes from Anaerolineae bacterium, assembly GCA_051117475.1. Taxonomy (GTDB): domain Bacteria; phylum Chloroflexota; class Anaerolineae; order Aggregatilineales; family Phototrophicaceae; genus JAUZRW01. Next base: position 23,207 of record JBNPEE010000032.1, read on the forward strand.
CTCCAACATCATAGCTCACTGCGCTGTGTCGTCAGGATGGTTGCCGTTCGGATAAGCATTATAGCCGTTGCCGTTACTGCTGTATCCGTCACTGGTAATCGCATCACCCAGGCGGATCGCTACCTGTGGTGTGCGTAAGGCTTGCTCGATCTCACGGATGGCGGTCTCCAAGATGGACTCGATGTCCGTCTGACTGGTGAGCTTCGTCGAAATATCGTTTACCATTCGCTCCCGCTCAGTTGCTTGCTGGCTGGCTTGGAACAAGCGTGCGTTCTCAAGGCTGATGCCTAACCGCGCCACCAGCTCTTGTGCTAGCAAGACCTTGTTATATTCAAATTCGCCTTCCGGCACTTCGTATTCAATCACACCCAGCACTTGATCACGCAATTTGACCGGCACAACGAAGGGGATTGTGTTACGGTCAGTTGCTTTGCCGACAACCGCTTCGCCCGTTGTCAACACCTGTTCACGTAGCAGGTCGAAGTCATAACCCGTGTGCACACCGGAGGTCACCAGCAGGTCAGATTGCCGTTGTTGATAGAGATATTGTTGCCATGCACGGCGCGTCTCGCGAGCGCGTTCAGCTTGTACGGTCGTTAGCAGGCGTTCGGATTCCGTGTAGAGACGTGCGTTCTCAATCGCAATTGTGATCTGATCAGCGAGTGTCTCTAGCGTCGCAATTTCATCTGCATCAAAGCTGTTGCTCTGCTTACTTTGCACGTCTAACGCCCCGATGATTTTATCGCCTAAACGCAGAGGAATCGCGAGTTCTGCACGGGTTTCGCTCAAGAACTCGTTCTGACGATGCACGTTACTCTCGGCTGTATCACGCGCCACGATCACCTGACCTTGCTCGGTCACCTGACCAATCACACTCACGCTACCCACACCAAGTTTGTGCCCGCGTGCCAGCAATTCCTTCCCTGCTGAGCCGGTACTCGCGCGTAACACAGCATATTTGCTTTCTCCATCCACCATGAATATTTGTGCGTGGTAAATGTTCGAGAAGTTATCGGTGATGAGCGTGACAACTTGCGTCATCAGCTTGTTGAGATCGCGCTCACTGGTCACTGTTTTGGCAATATTCTGCGTGATTTGTACGTCACGAGTACGGTCTTGCAAACGACGCTCCATGTCGGTGATCAAATCGCGGGTGTATTCTCGCAGGTCAACAAAACTAGTCGCAAGATCACCTAGCTCATCCCCGCGTGTGACCGCGTTTACAGGGGTGTCGAAATCGCCACGGATCACTGCGAGGATGGCATCGCGCAGATTGCGGATTGGTGGGATGACTAGTTGGTTGGCAACCAACAAACCAATCAATACGACGAATATCGTGAACGCCAGCCCGAACACAAATGCCTGCCCGATGAATTGCTGGCGTACCACGTTGAATGCCGTACTGGTGTTGGCTTCAGTCACCAGCGCGAATTGTTGATTGTCAATGGTGATCGTTGACGTATAGCCTGCGACCTGCCGGCGGGTCGTCTCATCATCGCCCACATCATAGATGCTCACACTGCTGGCACGGTTGCTGAGTGCGCGCTGTGCGCCTACCGAGTTCACATCGAACAAGGCATCATCGATCACATTTGAGGGGGCGATGATAACATTCTCAGCGCCAGTTGGCACAATCAAATAAGCGTACAAATCCAATTCATTTTCGTTGGCATCGGGCACTAAACTATCGATGAACACGGTCTCGATGTCCAGCGTAACCAGCAAATAACCGCGTAACTCAGATGTACCATCTGCACTTACAGCGCGCACTGCGGTGAGAATTGACCAGCTGGGTACATTACCGTCATTGTTGACGATGAAAACTTGTGTGTCAGTTGTTCCGCTCAATCGGTCTGCATACTGGCTGATGAGGGCACGCTGATCTTGAATGTCTGCTTGTTGGAGTGGGGCATCGCCTGCAATCACGCTCTGACGATATTGTAGATCAAGCAATTGTGCGCTTTCGAAGAAGGGTTGCTCGATCAACTGTGTGTTGAGTGCCTGTTCAAGATTACCCGCTACATCAGCGAAGGCTAGCTCCGGATTGTCACTCTCGACCTCTAATTGTAAGTTCATCAGCGTGCCGTTGACCGCGATAAACTCACTGATGTTACTCAGCGTTGTTTGAATGTTGCGCTGGATGGCGCTCTCACGGCGCGTCCCGTTCTCGGTGACGGAGCGCTCTAAGTTGGTAATTGTGATACCACTGACCGTCTGGAACATCAACACGCCCAGCAGAATTAACGGCAGAGTAACCGCTACAACGATGATTGCGTTGATCTTTGTCGATAAACCGAAATTGAACGTCATGACGTGACCTCACCCTCACCAATGACCTGTACGTCGGGTTTGAGGCGGATCTGTGTTTGTACTGCGCCCAATGCCTCATTGAAGTTTTGCGCGGCTAATTCTAGTACGGTGTTAATATCTGTCGATGTTAGGAGCAAATTGCCGATCTGATTGGCTTTGCTCTCGCGTTGTGCCTGTGCTTGGTTTTGCTCAAATAGGCGCTTGTTTTCCAGCGCGAGCGAGAGCCGTTGTACCACGTTCTGGATGAGATCATGCTCGCGGGCGTTCAAGCTGTCATTGCCTGCCGGCAAACGGAAAGACATCGCGCCGATGGTCTGCTGGCGTAACTGGATGGGCACACGTACCACTTGCTGATCGCCATCCTGCTCAACTGTGATGTCGCCGGTAGCGAGTGCGCTTTGAAGATCATTACCCATGCTGGTGGATTCGACAGGCTCAGCAGTCAAAGAGGGCAGATCATAACCCAGATGTGATACGCCCAACTCTTTGAGATAGGTTGTCCAGCTCTCAGTTGTGGTCTGGCGCTCAGCATCTTCATATTGGCGGATGCGTTGACGCTGGCGCTCAATTACAGCGTCTTGTTCTTGAATGTTCTGGCGCAAGTTGGTGATCAAGCGCGATTGTGCGAGTGATTGCCCCAGTTGTAACGCGACCATTTGCAGTGTTTGCAATTCTGTGGTCGCAAAGCTGTTTTGATCTTCACTCTGCACGTCAATGATGGCGATGACTTGCCCCTGTTGATCGGTGACAGGAATTGCCAGTGCGCCCCGCGTGCCGGTCAGCAGGTGCTGGCGCAGTAAGATGTCGTCACTCTCCTCAATTATCAGCGTTTCGCCACGGCGCATCGCTTCATGTAGACCACTACGTGTATCTAAAGTCAGTTTACTCTCGATGTTGATCTGTTGTAAGTTCAAGCCACTCTGGACACGTTGTACAATCTCCCCATTATCAACCATATAGACGCGGGCGAACGTGTAGCGCAATTGGTCGCGAATGATCGAGATGGTGGTGAAGATCGCACGGCGTTCATCGCTCTCCTGACGTGTCGAGAGCGTGCCTTCGATGATTTGCTGTAGGCGGTTGCGCTCAGTGATGAACTGTGCCGCCGCCTGCTGAATCGTCGTGCCAAACATGAATACCAGTACATTGAGGGTGAATAGCAAAATAGTTGCCGTGAAGAACTGCTCCGGTAGGTTGTTGTTGACCAGTGTTGGCCCTGTTAGCAAACCGATGACTACCAGGAAGATCAGCACTGTAGAACGCCGTCCCAGCAACAGACCTGCGGTCACGATGGGCACGACGTAAGTCAATACCAGCACATCTGCAATCGTCTCTGCACTCCACAAGCCTAACGGTGAGATCAAACTCATGCCAAGGATGCCGAATGCCCCGATCCGGTAAAAGCCCTGACGCACCATCCCGAATAATATCAATACCAGAAACGGGCTGAGTATGCCGAAAACGCTTGCAGTGTTCAGGTCAATTTCTGGCAGGGTATTGATGAACTGTGCCGTCAGAAAGACGGATGCAATCACCGCAATGACAAAACCTGCCATCAAATATAGCAATAAGCTCCGCACCTGTTGCCATCTGATCGGGTCATCGTATGTCCCACGGGGTTGAGTGAGAGCGTATAATCTATTGAACATCCGCTTGACCTCCATTAGCATCTGCTGTGGACATTTGCTCTGTGTCGGGGGTGTCGTCCTGTATCGCCCCCAGGCGTATCGAAGCCTGTGATGCACCGAGCGTTTCGGCCAGCCCCTGTAAAGTGACACGCAACATCTCATCCACTGAATCCACTGCTTGATATTGCGATACAATCTCGTTCACGCGTTGTTCTTGCGCGGTGGCTTCGTTCGACTCTTCAAACAAACGAGCATTGTCGAGGCTGACCGCTAACCGTTGCGAGACGTTGCGTACCATGTCGGCCATATCATCTTGCTGTTGGTTGGAGCTCGTTTCGATCTCAATTGCGCCGATCACCTCACCGCGTAATTCAATCGGTACGGCTACTTTCCGTTTGTCCGCTTGCGTATCAATGATGGCGCGTCGGCGTTGGCTGGCGCTGACCATCTCCTCTGACCAATCCGCTGAGTTCGAGAATGTGTTGCCGGCTAAGGTCACGCCGTCAATGCGTCGATTGGAGCTTAAATACTCATCCCAGGCTTGTTTGGTCAACTGTCGATTGAGCCGCTGAATCTCGCGCAAGTTCATCTCTGAGTCGAGGAATAAGCGCTTGTTCTCTTCGATATTGCGCTCTTTATCTTCGAATAAACGTGCGTTGCGGATAGCAGTCGCAAGCTGGTTGGCAATCACTTTGAGCGCTTCGATCTCATTTTTGCTGAAGGCATCTGCCAGACGGCTCTGAATATCCACCACACCGATGATGCCGTTGTTATCGAGGATTGGAACAGCAAGCTCTGATCGGGTATACGGCAACAACTCGTTGAAGGCGCGTCCTTCACTGTCGCTGTCACGGGCGATGATGACCTCCTGCGATTGTGCGGAACGCCCTACCACGCTCTCAGGGTTGATTGCTAGCTGATGTTCACGGGCTAACATGCGCTCGCCGACTTCGCCTGTGCTGGCGTGTAAACGGGCATAGGTCAATTCAGGGTCAACCAGAAATACGGACACATGATAGAATGCAAAGCGATCACGGATGATATCCACCACGCGCTCCAGCAAGGTGTCGAGATCGAGCATTTCCGAGACGGTGCGCCCAATATCGGCACTTGCCGCTAGCAAACGCGCTGAGCGCTGGGCTTCTAGCGTTGTTTCTTCCATCGTATTGATGACATAGCGTGCCATCAGGCTGATGACAATCGGCGCGAAGCCTAGCAACAGCGCCTGTGATGGATAGGCGTTCAACACGGCATTTTCACTTGTTGCGTTGATCGCAGTCACGCTGAACACGATTAATAAATAGGCACTATTGAACACCCAGAACGCCAACGGACGCGATAAGAACGCGATCAACAGTGCGACCACACTCAACAAGAGATAAAGTGTGATGATCTCTTGAGTGGTGCTGTAGATTATGACAACGATTACCAGCGCAAAGCCACTGACGATTGTGCTCACTAGCTCGACCAGATAGCCCTGTCGGACTAAGATCAGCAAGCCCACTGATAACACACTCGCGACCAGTGTGACAGATACCAGCTGATTGTTAGAGGAGGGTAGCGCGTTCGCTAATCCAGTAAGAAATAGGGCAGTACTCGCGAGCATCAGCACGCCTAATGCTGCTTGCAATAATCGTGCGCGAAGTCTCGAGATAATAGTCTCCGCGTCACGTTGATTGAGCGTTGAAGTCTTTTGGATTTGCATGTGGGTTAGCTATCCTTCCCATTGCTCTTGCTCGGGCGATCTGGTGCACCGAGGCGGATCATCACTTTTTCCGCACTGAGGGTATCGCCAATACTGCGGGCGGCTTCTGCCAATGTCGCTTCGACATTCTGCGCTGACTGGAAGCGACTGGTGATCTGGTTGATGAGCGTCTCGCGCTGTGCCGTGCGACGGCTTTCCTCGACCAGGCGCGTGTTCTCTGCTGCTAGCCCGAACCGTTCACTCACTTCAAGGAGCAGTTCCAAATCTTCCTGTGTAATGTGTTGCGCCTCGTCTAACTCAAACTCCATCGCACCGACAACCTGCCCACGCACGCGCAATGGCACAGCGATCACATTATCCATCTGCACAATTTGATTCTGCTCGGTGGCATTTAGCAAGCCCTCTGTCCATGCGTGATAAGCCTCACTTTGGTTGGTGCTGAAATCAATGGCGATGCCTGGTTCTTCACCCATATGTTGAATATGCTCTGACCACGCTCGCCCGATCAAACGCTGGTTCAGGCGTTCTACTTCGCGCAATGCTGAACGAGTCTGTTCTGCTAAACGCTGATTTTCTTCAACCTGTGCTTGTGCCTGTTCAAATTGTTGAATGCTGTCAATCGCCAACGATAGACTGTTCGCTAATGATTGAAAGGTCAAGCGGTCATCTCTGTTGAGTTCGGTTAGCGTCTTACTCTGCAAATCGAGCGCACCGATGATGCGCGTGCCAACCCGCAAAGGGAAAGCGGCTTCTAATGTGGTATCAGGTAATAACTCATTGGTACGATGAACGCCGTCTTTTTCGCTACTGAGGGCGATGACCGGTTCACCGGTCAGCGTTGTTTGCCCGATCACGCTCAAACTGCCGACTGCTAGACTGTGTGACCGTTCGATCAGCTTCTGACCCGCCTCGCCCGTGCTGGCGCTCAAACGCGCTTGAATGCCGTCATTATCGAGCAAGAAGATCTGTGCATGATACATCTGCGGGTAGTTCTGGAGGATCAGTTGCAAGGTGGTGTTGAGCGCACTATCCAGAGATTGGCGCGTGGAAGCCTGTTGGGTGATGTACATGTTTACTTCTGCCAGTTTGATACGTTCCTGACTCTCTAGTGTTTGCCCTTTAATCTGGCTAGCCGCAACAAATTGATTATAGGCATAGACCATCAACCCGATCACCACATAAATTGTTGATAGGGTCAGGCGCACCGGCCATTCATAATTGCCTGTATCTAGGTAGCCGTTGATGGCGGGGAAGAGCAGTGTTTGCCCGATGGCAACAGCCCCGAATAGCACGATGCCAGGTGTCTCCAGCAAAAAACCACCCATGAGGATTAATAGCGCGACGTTCAGGATCTGGCGGGGCATCAGGATGCCGTCCGGTAAGTTAGCCGACACGCTGATGCTCGCCATGCCGATCAACAAAATCCAACTGCCCAGTTTAAAATAACCCTGTCGCACGAGGACATACACGCCCAGCGTGATCGCAATGCCGATGAAAGGCGCGATAGACGCAAGTGCAATCCCGGCAATGTTGCCGATGACAGATAGGATGAGCAACATAATAGTAACCATGAACAGCAAGCCGTAGACAATCGTCACCCGTAAACGGTCACTGCGGTTACTGTAGGCGCTGGTGTTCAGGTAGAGATTGAGAAGCTGTTCCATAATTATTGGTCTCCAACCGTTGGTGATGGTCTGATGCCCAGACGAATCCGTGCTTTCTTGGCGCCGATAGCTTTGCCTAGCTCGTGCGCGGTGACGTTCAAGATATCATGGACGTCAATTTGCTCCTGTAGCTTGCCGATGATCTCGTTAGCCTGAGTTTTGTTGTGTGCCAGTCGTAAGCTCTGTGAGTAAGCATTCGCATTCGAGAGCGCAATCGCCAGCTGGTTTCCGATCTGGCGTAAGGTGTTGGCATCAGTGGCATTGTAGTGATGCGCTTCTGCACTGCCAATTTCTAATATACCCAGCATCCCGTCTGCCAGCGAGAGCGGCATCACCATCAGCGATTGTATGGCGCGTTGTTGTGGGTGTTTCCAGCTCCAATCTGTGTTCAGATCCGCAATGTGCACCAATTGTTTGTCGTTGAGCACTTGTTCGGCAATGGTGTTCTCACTCTGATCCATACGTTGCGCGGGTTGGATGATTTCACGCTCACCCTGTAAATATTGTGCGTGTTTGAACAAACTGGCGCTGTTTGGCTCGTATAACAAAACACCGAGGTAATCCACACTCAGCACATCTGGCGCGTAAGTCAGTGTGGTGCGTAAAATGTCCTCTTGCGAGAGATGTGCACGCAAGGCTTGCCCAAAATTAGTCAGGCGTTCGAGTTGTTGTGCTTTTTGCTGAGATTCGGATAACAACCGAACATTCTGTAAACTGAGCGCAATTTGCCCGACGATGGTTTCGGCAGTGTCGATCACCCGTTGCTCAATCTGGGCTTGTTGGGTGTAATAATCCAGCCCGACACTGCCGATGAGCGCGTTGTTCTCATCAAACATCGGGATCACAATCAAGGACTTAATGCCGACAGAGAGCAAATAATCCCGCGTGTTTTGTTCGAGTGCATCATAATTGGCAAGGTCTGTGATGATAAGTGCCTTACCGCTTTCCTCAATTATGCGGTCAATGGCGCTACCCGGTTCGATCTCATCACCAACGAGGTCTTGCGCAGGGGCTTCGCCGACGACGACGTTGCTATTGCCAGAGCGAATGATAATGCCGACATGATCAACACCTGTGATCTCATACAGCACATCAGCCGTCTGTTGTAAGATCGGCTGATCGATTTTGTGGCGGTTGGCTTGTGCGATGAGTTGGTTGAGCAAGCTCAGCACGCGCACCTGCTCATCGGAGCGTGACGCGCTCTGTTGTGTGCGTTCGAGCAGGCGTTGTCGCTCTACCACAATCGTGGCTTGATGCGCGATATTCTGATATAGCTCTTTCTCCAACGTCGTCGGCGCGAGTGACCGTGTGGTGTCACATAGGCAGATAAACGCTGTTAATCGCTGATCCAGCCACATCGGCATCACATACATGGATCGGATCTGTTGCGATTGCAACCAGACTTTCGCGTCATCGGTGAAGCGCGCTTCCTGTTGCACGTCGGTGAGCAACACTTCGCCGACTTCCAACAACAGCGTGTGCAATTCCCGCACCGCCGAGAGGTTGATATTCATCTTCAAATCGGTCTGATAGGCATTATGGCGGTTTGCTGTGCCGATCACACGCCCCCCCACAACCTGATCATCGTAGTCGTATTCAAATAAGTTCATGCTGACGAATTGTTGTTTCTGCACGATATTCTCAGCGATTACCTGCGCCACATCACTCAAAGATGCGACCATGCTCAGTTTGCCCGTTGTCGCAATCTGTTTGTGCAATAGGTCTTGTACTTGTTGGGTATAAACCAGCAAGCTGAGATCCAGCGCGAGATCGGCTAAGGTATCTTGCTCAATTGTGCCGGTGATGACTAATAACGCAAATGGTGCTTGCTGATAAATCAGCGGAGCGATCCATTGCTGAACGGCGTGGTCTTCGATAATCATCTGCTCATCGAGTGCCTGTTGCCAGAGTGCATCGGGCTCAAGGGAAATGAACACGCCATCACGGTGTGTACTCTGTTCGCCGTGCCACAGCATCACCCCACCCGGTGCAATGCGGAATACTTCCGCCCCGCGCACCATCTCCAATTCACCGACAATCTGTGCCAGCGCTCGATCCAATAATTGTTCAGGCGTATGGATGTCCGCTTGGGTTTGCAAACCACGCAATGTCAAAGTCATATGAGTATTTGCTCCTGCTTAAAAGGCTGAATTCACTGCCATTCCCACACTTGTTCACCAGCGAGCAAGCGTTTGATTTGATCGGGGAAACGGTCAGGATCGAGTGGCTTACCCAGAAAACCATCAAAACCGCTCTTCTGAGCGCGACGCATCTGATCTTCGCTCGCTTCGGCGGTCACAGCACACACGATGGTATCTTGCAACTTCGGGTTCGAGCGTACTTTTTGTAATGCCTGATAGCCATCTTCGTAGGGCAAGCGAATATCCATCAAGATCAAATCGATGCGTGGCAAGGTCTCGGCAAATTGTACCACCTGCCAACCGGACGTCTTCCATTCACAGCGTTGCACACCCATGAATGCTAACATCCGTGCAATCAGAACAAAATTCGGGACATTATCCTCAACAACTAGCACATGTGCTTCGTTCGGTTCAATAGCGTTTAATTTTGACATGACTTCCTTTACCTAGAGATACTGTGATAATTCCTCAACAAAAGTATCAACTTCTATCGGTTTGCTGATATACCCGTCACAACCCGCTTCGAGGATCATCTCACGATCTCCATGCATAGCATTGGCGGTGAGGGCGATAATGGTCAGATTAGCAATGCCTGGAATGGCACGAATGCGATTCGTTGCTTCCAACCCATTCATATCCGGCATCGCAATATCCATCAAGATTAAATCCGGCGGGTTGCTCTCAGCCATGTTAATACCATCCTGAGCATTGTCAGCTTCTTCCATCTCAAAGCCTTCCGCTGCCAGAATTCGTTTAACCAACAAACGGTTGGCAAAATCGTCATCAATATACAGAATACGTGGCATGATAATCCTCCTACTGTTACTGATGGGACAGGTGATCATACACGTCCAGCAACAGTCGCCCATTCGTGGACTGTTTACTCACTCCATTATAGTATAGTCGTCGAATACGGTTCTCAGCATAAACGTTTTGTCAATCTCTCAATTATAGGGGGCTTAAAAAGTTCCTTGCCACCTTCTGCTGGCAATTTCTAACCTAAAATAACCTCTATACTGACCATTTTCCTGTGTGGCGGGTACGATAGCACCATACAGAAACCTCTATTCTATTGTAAGCAGATTTTCTAATGGTGCTCAAGCATGTGTGTGGTTGGTTGAGGATTTATGTTAGTTTTTGATGATGATCGGCTAACCCTCCGTAGCACACCGCAACAGTCAGTGCTAAGATGAAGCTGTGAGTTATATACAATTAATTTGATAACCCTAGGGAGTTTTCTGATGGCAAAATATGATAAATACCCCGATATGGTGATCGATCCTGCCAAGAATTATGTGGCGCATATTGATACCACTAAAGGCGTGATTAAGGTGCAATTGTTCGCTGACCGCGCCCCGAAAACGGTCAACAACTTCGTGTTTCTCGCCCGCGAAAAGTTCTACGATGGCGTGATCTTCCATCGTGTGATTAACAACTTCATGATTCAGGGAGGTGACCCAACCGGCACAGGGCGCGGTGGCCCCGGCTACCAATGGGAAGATGAAAAATCCGCATTAGCAATCTCCCATGAAACCGGTAGCCTTAGCATGGCGAATGCCGGCCCCAATACCAACGGGAGCCAGTTTTTCATCACGCACGCACCCCAACCGCACCTCAACGGCAAACATGCGGTCTTCGGTAAAGTAGTCAGCAGTGAGGATCAAGCCGTAGTGGATAGCATTGAGCAGATGGACGTGATTAACACCATCACCATCGCCGAGAGCTAAAACCCCCAGGCGGGGCGCTCACTTCGTAGCGCTTCGCCCGTCACTCACTCATCAGGGTGCAACAGCATCATCCTCGGTGATGTGCGCGATAGGTAACGTCGCTTTGAACACACTGCCATGATCACTGTTGCTATCTGCCACCCAAATATCGCCCCCATGCGCTTCTGTCACCAGCTTGCAGAAGGTCAATCCTAAGCCGACACCACGCCGTACTGTCTTGCGCCCTTCAATTTGCACATAGCGATCAAACAGGCGTTGTTTGTAATCATCAGGGATGCCTGGCCCATTATCGACGACTTCCACCCGCACAAAATCAGGATCACTGACCAGCGCTCGCACGATGATGGTGCTCGATGCTGGACTATACTTGATAGCATTATCCACCAGATTGAGTATCATGCGTTCAACCTTGTCGGCGTCAATATTCAGCAACGGTAGATCGTCGCTGTATTCTGCGCTGATTGTCACATCGTGTTCTTCCGCGAGTGGGTCTAACTCACTTTTGACATTCTGTATCACTTGCTGAATCGGGCTTGGCGCACGTTCGAGTTTGATCTCGCCACTCTCCATCTTGGAAATATCCAGCAGAGAATCCACACGGCTTAACACCTTGCGAATAGCGCGACGGCTCATCGTCGTCGTTTGTTCGACAATCGGCGCAAATTCGGTATCTTTGGGCACGAGCTTTTGTAATAAGCCGAGGCTCGTCGTGACTGAGGTCAACGGACTGCGTAAATCATGCACGATCATCTGTGAGAGCGATTCGCGAGCAGCCGCGAGTTCATGTTCTTCTGATTTGTTGTAGAAGACCAGCATCACCCCGCTGACATGCCTATCTGTATCGCGCACCGCGATGATCTGTCGTTGAATATACCGTACCCCGAAGGACTCATCGTGGATTTCGTACTCATGGGGAGGGTAATTTTTCCACTCTTTGCCACGGTTATTGATGATGTTCAGCAAGGCTTGCGGGGTGCTGAACCCCAGACGGTGACCGAGCTTAAACTGCTCATCAGCTAGCAGGTGTTCCAGAGATTGCCCGATCAGGTCTTCGGGTTGTAATTCGATGATGCTGATATGCGGGTTGGTCTGAACAATTACGCCGTGTTCATCAATTAAGATGATGCCCTCTTGCATCGCATCGAGGATCACTTCCATGTTGTCATGCGCTTCGCGGATGCGCTGGAACAGTTGAGTGTTATCGGCGGCGATCACAGTCTGGTTGGCGATCTGCGCCACGAAATGTCCATCGCCTTCACTATATACGCCCGGCAGTTCACTCTCCAGCATGATGATGCCCAGCACATCCTTACCCTTCATGATCGGGGTAATGAGCATCGAGCGCGTCTGTGGGATCAAGGGTAAATAGCCTGTCTCGCGGCGCGTGTCGCTGATACGCATCGCCTGCCCATTGCTCAGCACCCGTCCGGTTAAGCCCTGTTGCAAGAAATCTGCATCGGCGAACATATCCGCTGGATATCCCTGCTGGGCGGGCACATATAAATTGTCAAATTGACGATAGATTGCGATGAACCCCCGTGGCGAGCGCGTCGCTTCGAGGGCATAGGTTAGCACGACATCATAAATTTTGTTGGTTTCCATCGCCGCGTTCAGCACGCGCCCCATCGCCGCTAGCACATACAATTGCTCAACGCGCTGTTCCAACGCCTTATCTGCGGATTCGAAGCGCTGTGCGTTGTGAATCGCCTGTGCCGCTTGTGTCGCGAAGGCTTGTATCATGTCGATCTGTTCAGGATGATAACTCTGTGGTTTGTTGTAATACAGCACCAGCACACCGAGATTTTGTCCGCCAAAGCTCAACGGATGTTCGATGAAAGCGCGTTTGTGATTCTCACTCATCACCTGTCGTAGCGGTTGCGCCATCGGTTCATCGAGGTTACGGATTAATAATGATTGTGGTTGGATATACTCGTCCATGTTGGGCTTAATCATCTTCGTTGCCAACAGGGGTGGTGGTGGCTTGAGATCGAATGTGTCGCTTAAGCCTGCACTACGCGCCAGGCTCAGCTGGTTATTGTTCGATTCATCAAAGAGGTACACGGAGACCGCATCGGATTCTGCAATAGTCGATGCTGACGAGACCACCATATCAAGCACTTCTTTCGGTGCGAGCGTGCCGGTCAACAATGCCGTAACCTGATTCAACGTTGCCAACTGTTCGGCGCGGATGCTTTTCTGCGAGTATAAGCGGGCATTTTCGATGGCGATACTCGTGCTGGCGACGATGATATTCAGGATGCGTAGGTCATCATTATCGAAGCGCCGTTGGTCGAAAGATTGCACCACAAACGCACCAATCGCATGGTTACCCGTCACTAGTGGCACGCCTAACCACGATTGGAACGGTTTTCTCAAAGGATCCAAACCCATCGCCAACGCCCGCTGATTCACATCGGATTCGATCACCAACCCGATGTGCGTCTCCATAATATGTTCGATCAGCGGATAATCCGCAGGCAAGCTGTGTGCCTCGCGAATGTTGACTTCTTCACCGTTGCGGATCACAAACGGAAAGCCCATACGCATCTCAATTTCGTTGTACAGCACTACCGTAAAATTCTTCGTGTCTAATAATTGGCTGACCTGTACGTAGGTTGTGCGTAGCAAGCTATCGAGGTTGAGATTACCGCGCATCGCCTGTGTTGCTACGGATAGCGAACGCATCTCATCCAACTGGCGCAACAGGCGTTGTTGAGCTTGATAGAGGGCGAATAAGCCGAAGATTGTCAGCACCGCACCCAGCATTGTGATACCGAAGAAAATAGCCGAGATGTCAATCTGTGCGACACTCGCCCCCAATACCGCAAAGGGTAAAGGTAGGATGAGGATGATCACCAATGATGATGCATTCTCGCGCAATACGTGTCGCGCCGAGGTGTAAGCATGTAATTGCAAGATGAAGCTGAGGAAATAGAGCACAAAATAAACCCCGACACTCGCCAGTATCGGGGCAGTTTGGCTGCTGAGATCAGTGCTATCGGTGATTGGTAAGGAAGCGTTGAACAGGCGAATGTAAACCAGACTTGCGGCGAAGTGCGCTAGCGTGACCCGCGAGGTAGCGTGGATCACAGTCACATACCAGGGCGGTTTTTCGTAACGACGGCTCTGTTGTTCGATCTGTGAGCGCAAGAGGCTACCCACTAAACCGCCGATGAAAATCGCGAAGGTCATCATCGGCGCAATATCAGCCGGTAAAGAGAAGATCGCCAATAAACCGATGGCATGGGCAATGCTGATTTCACTGCGGAATAGCGGCACACTCAGCATGAGCGCGAAAGCGGTCAGCAGGGCATACGCCAATAATTCAACAATGCGAGCCGCGATTAATCCTCCATCGAAGGCTTGTGCGCTGATGACAAGGCTCGCTAAAGTGAGTATTGCGATGGTAACTAGGCTGATCTGATTGCTTAGCTTGCGTGACATAATTTACCTGATGCTCTGTTTACATACAGTGTGGTATCGGGATTGATACGCTACTTCTTGTGGGGCGTTTCCATCCCTCACGCGGGGCGCTGATGTGAGTATGAGCAATCACTCACGATACAATCTCTTGTTCGATCTGTCGCCAATCAATCACCGGTACAGTGAATGTGAAGGATGCGCCGTCTAATGGACTGCTTTTATCAACCCAGATGCTCCCGCCATGCGCTTCAATGGCGAGTTTGCAGAAGTTCAACCCTAGACCAGTTCCTTTACCGCCAGCACGCGGTTTCTGCCCGTCGATCTGGACAAATTGCCCGAAGATCCGTTCGCGCTGTTCCGGTGGAATGCCCGGCCCATTATCGGCAACCTGTACTTGAATATACCCCTCATCGTTGACTTCTGACAACATTTGAACCAGAACTTTACCGCCAACCGGTGTGAATTTGAAGGCATTATGCATGAGATTGACCAGCACACGCTGAATCAGACTCTCATCCACAAAGACCAGCTGATCGTCATGTACGTCGATTTTAACGGTAATATTGGCATCGATGAAGTTCGCCGATAGCATCGTATAAGCTGTTTCGGCAATCTCACGTATTAGGATCGATTGCGGTTGAACAGCCATCTGATTGATCATCGGCAGATCACGCAGGGTATCAATCTGGCGCAGGAGATCTTCAGCACTGTTGAGCGATGCGGCGAACGTTTCGTCCAATGAGGCTTTCAATTCCTCAAAATCGCCATCATAAAACGTCAGTATGTTCTCTGCGATGTACATACTGGTGACGATAGCAGTCAGCGGACTGCGCAGATCATGTAAGACCATACTCTGCATGGTCTCGCGGAAGTTCTGCAATTCTTTTTCTTCGGTGATGTCACGCAATACCAGCAAATATCCCCGAATGATCCCGCCATCATCGCGTACTTGTGTCACTAGCAATTTAACATGTACCGTCTCATGCTCATGCTGAAAGCTCACGATGCGGTTGTCGATATTTTCCGGCGTTTCTTCATAACTGGTGATGATCTCTTGCCAGGTATGCAGTGTCGCTTGCTGATGTGTGGGTAAAGTTAGCATTGCCGTTAAAGGTTGTAGCAAATAGGCTTGCAGGTCAATTCCTGTCAGTAAGGTTGCGGCGCTGTTTACATCCTGGATACGTCCACCGGTATCGAGCAAGATAATCCCATCACGGGTTGAATCTAATATCGCCCGCATACGGTCATTGCTGGTGGTGATTGCGCTGTTCAACATCACGTTCTCCAGATGACCGGCAATTTGTACCATCAGCAGGTCAATCGAATGATGATCGTTGACTGTGAACTGTTGTGCCTCATGGTAAGCAATCACCACAACCTCACACACCTGTTGCCGCCGCGTGATCGGCATCACAATTAAGCCCTGATAGGGCACGGCTTGCCCATCAGCGTGAAGGTGCCGGGTATCTCTGATAAACTGCACACGTTCTTGAGCGTAGCTTTGCGTGAGCAATTGTATCGGTAATGTGTCTTGTGATGCGGTGGGTTGTCCCAGATGCGCATCCCAACGGCGTATTAAGTGAGCGTCCGTCTGGCTCTCATCATAACGATAAAGCAGGGTGATATCCGCCTGTAACATGGCGCTGGTAGCGCGTAAGATCGCATCATAGACGGTTTCAGAGTGCATAACATTCAGCGCATCCAGCGATAAGGTGCGTAATTCGTTCAGAGTGATGATTTGTTGTTCACGTTCGCTGAGCAGGTTGGTGTTATCAATGCTGATTGCTGTGTGTCCCGCTAGGCTCTGGATGAAACTCGCTTGCTCTCTGGTGAAGAAGTTGTACGCGGCACTCTCGATAGTAATGACCCCGATCACTTTATTGCGCGCGATCATCGGCACGTACAACGAACTGCGAAAGGTCTTTGCGGACGCAATTGGGTGAAAATACGCCGGAAAATCATCGTGATTGGGTATGATCAGCACTTCACCTGTCTGCGCGACATGATTAACAGCACTATCCATCAGGCTGATCGTGGTTTGATGGGGCATAAGCTGATCCCCAACAAGTTCTCGCCAGACAATTTCAAAAGTTGCCAGTTTTTCATTGACCAACAGCGCGATTGAAGCAAAATCGGATTGTGTCGATTGGATACAGGCTTCTAATACTTTCTCGATGATCTGGTCAAATTCGAGTGATTCGGAAATCTGTTGGGTGATCTCCTCAATCACCGTTAATTGTTGCAGGCGGTTCGCTAGCTGTGCCTGCGTCTTAGCATGAACGCGGGCATTATGAATCTGCACGGCGATTTGATGGTTTGCCATCTCCAGCAAGCGGAAATCATTCTCATGATACTCACGTGGCCGGGAATTGCCTAGCAAGATTACACCGACTTGACTCTCTTTGAGGTGCATCGGTGATACGATCAAAGCCTGATCACTGTATGCCGACATATATGCTTGTAAGCCGGCTGAACGTGTGGTGTCAACCTGTCGATAGATTTGCGCGTTGGTCGCACGTTCTTCTCGCATTGCCGCCAATTCTGGAATCGTCATCACGTCGATCAGATGAGTGTGTAATTGATTCGGTGCTTGTTCATCAGGCATTTTGATCTCTAACAACGCTAGATCCGCTGACCAGATACCAATCGCTACCCGTGAAACGTGAATCATCTGCGTCAGAATATCGCATACGTCATGGATGATGCGATCCAAATCGAGCGTACTGCCTGCAATACGCGATAATTGCACCAGTTGCGCTTGCTCCGACGCGTATAACTCCAATGCCTGTAATAGTTCTGCGTTATCCAGCGCCGCCATGATCTGACTGGTCAGCATCTCCAACATATGCACTTCGGGCGGTTCATAGAAGTAAGGCGCATCATGATAAACGTTCAAACTGCCGACTACCAACGCACCATTGCGTAGTGGAACCTGTAAACATGCTTGAAATTGTGCCGTTTCCGCCTGTTGAATCAGGAATGAATCGTCGCTCTCTGTGACATCGTTGATGATGCGTGTGGCGTAGTCGAAGCGCATGGGGTGTTGTATGTGCGGCAAGTGTCCTGCTTCAAAACCAACAGATTCAGCGAGCGTCATTTGCCCCGTTTCCGTATCGATCAAGAATAACGCGGCTTTATCGGTGTGGGTGATCTCGCTGGCAATCTGGCAGACTGATTTGAACGCACTGCGCCGATCTAAGTTAAACATGACCCCCTGTAAAGATTGGTTGATGATCGACAAATTATCAGCGAGCCGCACACTACGATCGTAGAGCATCGCGTTACGAATGGCGAGGCTTGCCTGCCGGCTAATCGTCTGAAATAGGGTGAAATCATGTTCAGAGAAGGCATCGGTGCGTGTGGCATGTGTGACACCCAGCAAGCCAATGACCTTCACGCTGACCATCAACGGCGCAATCATATATTGTGCCTCTTGTAACGCGCTTGAATCGCTCATATTGCGCAGACGACGTTGTGCTTCGTCCTGTGTGTAGCGGATTGCCTGTTTTTCCTGTATCACGTATTGCTCTAAGCTCGGTGATAACTCATGCTTATCCCACTGCACCGCTTGACCATCTACCATCACCAGCGAATACTCCAACGTGTTTTGATCGTCGTTGTAGATGGCAATGTAGATGGTGCTAGCATTGAGCAGTTGATTTAACTCTTGATAGACTGCTTCAATCGCCCCGTGCATCGATAAATAAGTCGACATCTCACCACCGAGATGATTCAGTGAGCGAATTTCCTGCAAATTCTGTTGAAGTTGCGTCTCTTTTTGTTTGACCTGTGCCTGTCGATAAATTTGCGTGGCGATCAGCATCAAAATCACCAGGAAGGCTAAGATATTTGCCTGTACATAAATCACTGGCAGAACCACACTTGTTAGCAAAACTGAGCCTTCAGAGAGAAGGAAGGCTAGTGGTCTGGTGAAGATCTGGCGTGGTGAAACATGATAGACCATCAAGCTGAGCAAAATCGTACTCAGCGCTGTGCTGGTTAGCAATGCCAGCCACAATGGGATCACACTCTGATACCTGCCAGCATCGTCTAGCACTGGCACAGCACCGCCACTCATGTTGTACACGAGATAGAAGGCGATGAGGCTCAGGGTGCTATTGATGAACCCATTGTGCCACGCACGCCATGATACCGGTGTTTGCCAGCGACCATAAATGCCGGCGATCCCCATGCCAATCACTGCCACCCATAGCGAGGCACCCCAACCAATCAGCACCCACACCACAACCATCGGCAAGCGTATCAAGCCTGTCCACACCAGATCACGATGGCGCATGTTGACACCTAATGCCATACCATAAATGATCGCCAGACAAGCCATACTCAACAGATGGTTCGTTGTCCAATCTGTTTGCAAGAGTGCTGGCAAAGCAAAAAGCGCCACGACAAGCAAACTAGTCGTCAGGATGTAGTGAAAATGAGTTCGGATGTGGTTCAAATCAGATATATATCGCACAGATATTGTTGTTGTGTTTTACACACAACCCATAATTTTAGCGTAGCGGTCACCATAACCAATACTTTGATTATAAGAGTAGTCAACGTCCTTGAACCATAAGAAATGTTTATCGCGGGCACCTGATGATTATCCCTGTTCGTTCAAGAGTCTGTGATAGACGGCGTTAGGTCACGTTCTGATGCCGTTCGATGGTAACGTGCGAGTGTGTATTGTGCCCCGATTAGTCCGATCAACCACCACAAAACGAACTGCAAGCGATCCCAAAGCGCGATGGTATCCCCTACACCATAGACCGCGTGTGCCAGTAAACCCGCGCCCATGGCTAGCGCCACCGTTCGGCTGAGTTGATCACCATAATGCCAGCCCTGCCAGATCATCCAGGCAGTTGTGACCTGCATACCAATGAAGAGCAATAGACCGATCACGCCCATCTCAGCGCCGATGTGCAACCATTCGTTATGCGCGTGTGGGGGCATTGGTAGGTCATTTTCTACATAGTAGGGGATCAAATAAGCCTCCTGTTGAATGGCAGTGCGATACATGTACATCCCTACGCCTGCCAGAGGGTAATCGCGCATCATCTCGGCACTGCGTTGCCAGATTGCTTGACGTGTGATGACTGATTCTGCATCACGGTCGGATAAACCGGCGCTTTGTGGTTGTGCCAATCCGAACATCACGCTGATTTGTACCAGCAATAACAGGGCTAGACCACCGAATGCCACGCCACGCCAGCGCCAACTTCTTAAGCTGAACCAACTAATGAGCGCCAGAGATAGCATCACACCCGCAATTGCGAACCGACTCTGCCCGAAGATCAAAGCCAGCAAACCAATTGTACCCGCCACGCCAGATACCCCGCGCAAGATCTGCCAGCCCATGCCTTGATTGGGTTCATCTGTGCGTGAGGGTGCGCCCATCGCCAGCCCGATCATCGCCGGAACTATCCATGCCAGCGCCCCACCTATCTCGTTGACATTGAATGACAAGAATGACCACTGCATTAAATCTGACGGATTGAAGCAGGCTTCACGATGTACCAGATCAACCCATGCCCCACAGACCTGCCCATCAAGCGAGTTGGCAAAGGTGCGATAATCAAAGCGGGGTAAACGGCTAATGATGCCCCACAAGAGACGGCTTTTTTCCTCTAACCATTGCGAGCTAACTAATGCGATTACACTTAGGCTAGTACCCATGCCAACAAAGAGCATCAACGCCGGCATCAAGTGCCGTGTGGCGCGTGTGAGTTCAACAAAGTAAATATACGTCCAGATACCCAACAACGGGCGACCCATCGGAGCAAGCAAACTCTCGCGTTGGAGCCATGCCTGACTATAACTGAACACCCCCCACAGCACGAAGGCAATCAACCAATCATGTAATGGGGTGCGCGTCCAGATACGCCCGGTTAAGCGCAGGCGTAGCGCAAAGATAGGTACAGCTAACCACAATAACCAGAACCATGCATCGCGTAAGCCTAGTGATGGATCAATCGGATACCAGAATGCGACTGTGATGCCCCCTAAGATCAAGCCCTCAGCGATAAGAACGATCTTATATATCAGCTTAATATCTTGTAGCATATTTATTAATGATTTATCTGTGCTCAATCGAATTCCTTACATACAAGATTGTAATGGATTGTTATTATTAATCACTTATGTTAATATAACAGCATATAAATAGCGTTGTAAAAAGGTATCGTGCATCATCTTAAAAAACAGGATCTGAAGAGGCTTACATGTGGCGCGACTCACTCACTTCTATCACGATAGAAGATTTCAAATCAGCAATTGATGGTAAGAAAGTCGTTATCTTCTACCCTCAAATTTCATACCGGAATTTATTCCTAGCGTATTTACTAGAATGTGTCGATCAACCGATTCTATATTACTGTGTTAAATCGCACGAGACCCACATTATCCCGTTATTGAATGGCTTATTGTCCGAGCTTGCGCTTGATTTTCCACAGACAACCGATGCCATCGCCAGCGAGCAAGACACTGCGACGATTGCGACAGCCTTCTCTGCCGAGCTTGCCACTTATGATACCCATGCCGTTCTCTATCTGGATGAACTTGATCGTATCGCAGTGGACGATGAGGTATATCGCTTCTTTCTGACGTTGATTGACAACTTATCAGGGCAAAATAAACTGGTTATCAACGCGCGTCAGTTGACGCTTGATCCGTGGCAGAAAGCTGTTTTAGAGGGTGATGCGGTTGTGATTGGTACAGAAAAGCGCCGATCACAGTTGATGTTCAACCTTGATGAATCCGATAAGCCTCAGCTTGAGATTTACGCTTTTGGTAGTGGTCAGGTCATCATGAATGGTCTGGCAGTTGATAGTTGGGACGGCATTTTGCCACGCAATTTGTTTTTCTTCTTCATAGATCGCGATGCCGTCACGCGCAACGAAATCTTTGAAAATTTCTGGCCAACGCTCAACATGCGCGAAGCCACCAATGTCTTTCATGTGACCAAGCGCAAAATCTCCGAGCGTTTGAGCGAACATGTTATGGATCGTTACTCTTACGATTTGACGACCTACGCCAACGGTTTCTATCACCCGTCGGATGCGATCACTCGCCATTATGATGTTGCTGAGTTCGAAGAGATGATTGAACGCGCCTCCATGACATTTAAGGATGATGCACGGGCGGAACTCTATCGACGGGCGATCAGCCTCTATCAGGCACCTTTCTTGCTCAGCATCGATATGCCGTGGGTGGTTGAACGCCGTGATAAGCTCCAGCGCCTGTTACTAGAGGCGCTGGTTGGGCTTGCCCGCATTTACAAAGATCAGGAGCGTTATGAAGAATCGCTCGGCTATTTTATGCGTGCTATTCATGAACTGCCGATGCGAGAAGATATACACCGCGAGGTGATGGTGCTCTACCAGTTGTTAGGGCATCCCCAAGAAGCCATTCGTCAATATAACTTGCTGGAGACCCTCCTGCACGACATGCTTGGCGTTGCCCCTGCGCAGGAGACCAAGCAATTGCTCCAGACCATTAATGCATAAATCGGCACTTTGTCCGGCGCATCGACTGTATATCGGTGCGCCTTCCTCGATCTAACCCCTTGCTAAACACGGGCAGAAATAGCATTTCGCTGTATACTCATAACCGTTGAGAACAGGCACGACGTGAAAGAGGGGAATCATGATACGCCGTTTAAGTGGGATCATTCTACTGAGCACTATTCTGTGGCTATTGCCAGCACAGGCACAAGACGCACTCAATCTGCCAAGCGAATTGTACGTGTTGTCGAGTGAAGGCACAGTACAACGCTTCGGTTTAGGCAGTGAGGGCTTATCAACGGTCACGCCAGAAGGCGAATTTGTACTCGATTTCCGCGTTGCGCCGGATGCTAACTGGCTGGCTTATCGCACTTTAGAGGGTGTGTTTTTGCGCCACATCTTCGACGAAGCGCGTGAGGTGCGCCAGATCGAAGATGATCGCGCCAGCGTGCCTATTCAGCGCGGACAGGGTGAAACGATGGCGTGGTCACCGGATAGCAGTGCATTAGCCTATACCACCGAATACGGTGGACGGGTGCATTTCTTCGCTGATGGGCGTTTTGTCGATGTCACGACACCGGACTTGATTCATCTGAGTTGGTCACCGGACGGGCGCTTTCTGGCAGGGGAAGCATCCGGCGATGTGTGGTGGATATTCCAGCGCAACGGTTCCACCATCGAATTACGGGCGGCGATCCCTGGCGCGAGTGGGGCGGATTGGTTAAGCCCGACCCAACTGCTCCACGCACCCTTAGAGGGTGGTTTGACAGTGCTTGATCTTAGTCAGGGGAATCAGCAAGTTGAAATCTTGAGCGCCACCGAAGGCTATCACCTACCGGGTGTGAGCCGTGATGGGCAAATTGTCGCCTTCGCAGGTGAGCGCGATAATGCCACCCTGACACAGATTGAACTGGATGATAATCTGGTGGGCACTGCCACGCCGATAGGATCGGATGCGCTGGATTTGGGTGGGGCGCGTTGGGCGCCTGGGGGCTTTTTGCTCACTGCCTTTGAGGCGGGTGTGATTGCGCTGATTAATCCAATCACCGCGAACGGCTTCACGTTACCGGTCACCGGCGCATCAACCTATAGTTGGGGTCCTGCCTATCCGCCTCTGACCATCAATCAGACTTTGCCAGAAAGCGCCTATTTCATCGCCAATGACGAGAACGGGGTGCGTCAGGTTTGGGAATTGCCAGCAGATGGCACGCGGGCAGGGGCGATAACACCGGCACCCTTGAATGTCACCGAGTACGCGATCTCACCCAACCGTCAGCGCATCGCGTATGTCAGCAATAGTGTGTTGTGGTTGTACAGCATCGGCAGTGAGGATGTCCCACAAGAGTGGGTGATGCTCGGTATCAATGAACAAATTGCGCCGGCTTGGGGGGCAGATAATCAGATGTTGTATTACCGCGATGATCAGAGCGGTGAAGCGGGCATCTGGCGTGTGAGTACCGAGGATAGCGAGCCGGTACTATTCCTCAGCGATGATGAAAATGGCATATACACGCAACCACAACCTGCGTTAGGTGCAGGAGCAATGCTCGTGCATTACGGAGATGCCTTACAGATTGCTGATACCGGCTCCGGCGAAGTGACCGCCATTGGTTTGAACGGAACAGGGCGCTGGTTGGATGGCACACAATTTATGGTGGTGGGGGATGCCCCTGGCCGTGATAACGGCATCTATCAGGGGGATGCCAACGCGATTGAAGCGGGTGTATCGCTGGTGTTGCCGCTGCTCGGTTCATTTGAATTGTTCGATTACCGCGTTTTAAACGGCGAGAACTTGCGTCTGTTGGTGAAGAATCAGGTGCCAGGTGATGTGCGTATCCTGGACATTCCGGTGAACGGTGGTCAGGCACAGTTGATCGGCAGTGCAGGCAACATGGTCAACCCGCGTCTATCCGCAGATGGGGCGCTGGTCATCGGGCAACGCTCCAGCGAAGGCGTGTTGTTGCTGTATGATCTCGCCAATGACAGCACACGCCAGATTGACATCGCGCCCCCGATCACGCATTTTAGATGGCGCTAACCAGCGGGCGTTTCTCCAGCAGGTACACCATCCGGTAAGGTGTCATCTGGCGTAACAGTGATAGCCGGTGTAGGCGTGGTGATCTGTGCCGGTTCTGTATTTGCCGTCAAGAAGGGGCCTAACACTGTCCCATCGATGATGAGCGCATAAACCTGTTCGGCGGTGCTATCCAGCAAAAACGTGCCATTTTCAAAGCGCTGTAAACCGAGCGGGACTTCCTGCGCTTCGGTACGGGCGAAACCCATCTCATCGCGTAAACCGTCGACACTGAGCCACATATCCCCGAAAATATCGCCAGGGACGATCAATCCCTGTGGCGCTTGTATGCCAATTGTTGAAATATCAGTTGGGACTTCTAGATAATCATAGTTGCCACTGATGCCGGCTTGTTGGGCACGGATCGCCCACACTGCCGAAATATCGGGATAGTGATACATCACGCCCGTTTCAAACACTTGTACCTCACCGAAGAAGCCGAACCCGCCTTGAATCGGGCAACCCATACGCTGACTGACGCTCGGATTAGTGCGCCATGCAGTGAGATACGGTGCGTCAATCGGCACACCCAAACAACGATTGGCATTGGCAGTGGGTTGACTTTGATCCACAGACGCGCCAAAAATAGGTTCGCTGAAGGGCACATAGGCTTCTTGTTGTGGGGCTTCACCGATGAAGATACCGATATACTGCGTTGCCGTTGGTATGACAGTCTCTGTTGGTGGGATGGGTGTGGTGGTGATGGCGGCGCGGGTCGCGGCAACTTGTTCTGGATTGGGTGTGGGGGATAGCGCCACCGTGACCAACGCCCGTGCAATCGGGACGGGTGTGGGTGTGCTAGTCGCTGAAGTACTACAAGCAGTGAGCATCAAGGCAAGGACGATTGTCATCAAGTGTCGGAGCATAGGGATCATCTTCATTTTTGGGCATCAATAATTCAAGGGCGATCAGTTGACCACCCTTGAATTATACACCAATCAATCAGGGTAAAAACGGCGACATCGTTTCAAGATGCCGGTTCATCGGGGCGCAGGTGCATGTTGAGGAAAGCCAGCAGTTCTTCCCATGCTTCTTGTGGTGCGCCACCCTCGGTCAGTACATCCGGTTGAACGAAAGCATGTCCCACGCCCTGATAGATGCTCACCGTGTGTGTAATACCTGCCGAAGCGAGCGCGTCCTGATGGGCGTTGACATCATCGAGGGGAATGCCTTGATCGTCCGCACCGAAAATCCCCAGCACCGGCGGTGCGGAATCATTCAGCAACGCGCCGAATGCATCGCTATCGGCTAATGTTGAGCCGTAGAGGTTGACCACTGCGTCAATTTCAGGGTTAGCGATGCCATGATTGAACGCGACATCCCCGCCATAACAGAAGCCCACCACACCGATTGCGCCGGTTGTCGGTGTCTCGTTCAACAGGTAGGTATAAGCGCTGAGCATGTCGGCATCAACCTGTTGCATATCGACAGTCAAGCGCAGATATAACGCACCGGGGATTGTGACCGCTACCGGCCCACGGTAAGTATCCGGCGCAAACACGATGAAACCCTCACGCGCCATCTCATCGGCTAATTCGACGATTTCGGTGTTCAAGCCCCACCACTCATGCACCATCAGCACTGCCGGGAATGACCCCTCACCTTCGGGTTGTGCTAGATAGCCGTTTAAAGTTGTGCCATCGTCGGTGGTGTAAGTGGTATTGGTGAAATCTGAGCCACTCACGCCGAAGTTAACGTCCCAGACGATCACCGCCACGATGACCAGCACCATGACGGCAACCGCACTCAGCAAACCGATGATAATGCGTTTGAGCCACTGCATAACTGATACCTTTTTGATGTGTGTTTGCGTCTATTAAGCACTACTATGACACATCTGCTTGAGTATCAGATGAGTGTACGAGCGACGCTCATTGGTCAAGTAAGAGGTTGACCTCATCCACGATCAAGCGTAAGACCAGCTCATCCAATTGTGACACGCTGTAATCGCCGATACCCTGCTCATCTTCTGGTGTGCCGACTTCTAAATCAGGGCGCTCATCGCCCGGCGTACCCGCAACCCCTTCATCATAAGTCAAGAACAAGAAGCGCCCCATGGTGAACTGGGCAATCTGGCGCATGACGAACTCGCCTTCCGGTTGTAAGCCACTGCTCGCTAGTTGGTGAATTTTGATCCCGCGTGCCAGTGCATCTTGCATCAGCAAACTGTAATCGGCATCATCAGCATAATCGACATGTGGCGGGGCATCAGCAACGAGGAATGTCAGGCGAATGGTATCATCAGCACGCCATTGCACCGCGTTGAGCGCCATGTCCAAGCCTTGATTCATCGATTCCGGATAGTCACCGCCACCGCTCGCCCGCACCGCCATCAGATCTGCCTGAAAAACGTTGATATCATCGGTAAAATCATGCACGCGGGTGACATACTGGTCGGTGCGGTCACGATAACTGACCAAGCCATAACGCACGTCTACTGTGTCGGAGAGCGCGTTGATCTCATCCGAGATATTCAGGATATTCTCCTGTAACTGTGCGATCTCATCGCCCATACTCCCCGTGGCATCAAGTAAGAACATAATATCAAGTTGCACGCGGTCTATCTGCTGGTTAATCGGTAGCGTGAGCGTGGTCACTCCGCCGACTACCTCACGGTTCAGTTCGCTTTCGATACGCTCATCAGCTTTACTGACTACTACGCGGAAGTTATCGACATAGCGCGTGTTGTCGTTCAGATTAGGGAAGAACATCGTCATGCCGGTGGCATAGGTCAACGCCGAGGTAATGTGTGTGTCACCATGGTAAATTTCGACACAGGCATTTGCAATCGGTTGTCCGTCAGCATCCACCACGCGGATCACCTGACGGTCGGTGGTATCGACATCACGTACAGCCGCTGTGCCGTAATCGTTCAAGAATCGGTTGCGATACGCTTGATATTCATCCCATTCGGCATTGTCGTCAATCTCACCGGCGCGTAGGGGATCAGTCTGCGGGCTGGCGCTGTTAAGCGTGGGTTGTGCTGTGGACATTACCATCATCGAGGAGTCCTCCATATCCATGCCATCGGCAGACGGCTCGCCCATTGCGGGTGGCATCTCTGCTGATATATCATCGTCGGCCATATCGACGGATTCAAGCACTTCCATCTCAGGCGCAGACAAACTCCGACTACTGCTTGATGTGATGCTCGAACGCCCGCTACCATCATCGTTGCGCATAGTATTCTGATTTTGTTGGGCATACGCTGATGTGATCTGTGCGGCAGGGATACCTATACAACTGCTTACGGTGAGTGGATTCGCAATCACTACTCCATCATCGGAGACGATATTGAAACTAAGAAAGCCCAATACACCAAAGATAACTAGTAGCACCACACCGCCGAGCGCGATGATCGGCACAGTACTGACGCTTGTTTGGCGCTTAACTTTGGCTTTCGAAGATGCTGTCACCCCGCGTCCGCCGGATGCCCGTTCTAAGATAGGGTGCAGTTCGTCCTCAAAATCAGCGTAATCTTGTAGGATGATGTGTGCTGGTTCGCCTGCCTCTAAACGGGCGAGCGCCGCTTTACGAATTTTCTCAAAAGTAGTCATAATCATTTGCTCCGAACTCATCAACACGAACAGAAATTTTTAGATGTCTTGTGGTGTTAATGCGTTTGGATGGGGAATGGTTCCAAATTGTTCAAGATGGAAGCAAGATAGGAGGTACATTAAAAGCGAAACGCCCCGTTTAAGGGGCGCTCAGTCAAAAATGTTTATGGAATAAATTTATTTAATTCAATATTAACATTCTCTAAGAATGTTGTCAAGGATTTGGGCATTTTTAACATTTAGATTTCAATGTTTCTTAACAGCATGATTCATTTGTCACAATTATAGGACAATGGCATAGCGTGTCACACCGCATAGCATAGAGTTTGATTAGGGTTGCTGGACAGTGACGATCATCTGTATGACAATGATAATGATCGACCGTTTGTTGGAAGCAGCTTATTGGAATGAACAGAGATTATGATGTAATTATTGTTGGTGGACGTGCGGCGGGTACTCACATGGCAGCGCGGCTCGGCAAGTATGGCTTTCGTGTGTTAATGCTCGAACGCAATACACACCCTTCCTTGCCGGCAGTCTCGTCACCGATCATTTTTAGCGCGACGATGCGCCTGCTTGATGAGATCGGCGCGGATGAGCAAGCCTACGCTCACAACACGCCCAAACTCACCCATGCCAGCACATTGGCGAACGGATTAGAGGTCAGCTTACGCATCCCCGATTACAAAGGACGTGATTATGCCTATGCTATTGACCGCGCTCGCTTCGATGCGTCGCTGTGGCAAACCGCACTAACGTATGACAATGTGCAAGGTCGTCAGAATTTTAGCGTGACAGATTTGCTGTGGGATGGCGATACAGTGATGGGTGTGGTGGGCAAAGAGCACGGCGGCACAGAAGAACGCATCACCGCCAATGTAGTGATTGGCGCGGATGGGCGCTTCGGCATTGTCAGCCGAAAAGTACACGCACAAGAGACGGATGTCTTCGAGACACATCCGACTTCGATTTACTATGCTTACTGGCGCGATGTGGCACAGGTCAACGATCAGCCGAGTATGACCACCTATGTCAACGACAATAACACCGAGTACGGCTATCTGACGATGGATAGCGCCGATGGTCAAACGGCGATTGGTATCGAAGGGCGTGCGGATGTTGTCGAACCGGATGCTGGTGATGCACAGGGCTTCTATCTGCGCACCCTGGCACAGTGCGAACCCTTACAGGCACGTTTAGCCAATGCTGAGATGGTGACCACGGTGCGTGGTATGCGCCATATTGGCAACAGTTACCGCCAGGCAGGTGGTCAGGGCTGGGCGCTGATTGGTGATGCCTATCATCAGAAAGACCCACTCGATGGTCAGGGGATCTATAATGCGGTGATCACGGGTAAGGCGCTGGCGCGTCAGATGCTAAAATGGAAGCGCGGTGAGATCAACTGGGAAACGGCCATTTCAGAATATGATGACATCGCCCGCGTCAAAACTTATCCGATGTATAAATCGCTCCAGAATCGCATTCAGACCAGTTTCTACAGCGATCAAGGCGCAACCATCCCCACGTGGTTACAGGATAGTCTGGCGCGTTGGGTGCTGGATGATGCCGAATTTCAGGAATTAGTCGGCAAGTTATTCACGCGGGAAGTACCACCGGACTACATCACACTGATGACCCCGCCAACACTGGTAGGCGCAGTAGCACGCGGTATCCGCAAAGATATTGAACAGCGCGTCAAAGCACGGATACCCTTCTTGAATTAGGTGACATTCGGCACTTTAACCCCGCACCGACCCTTGAGATATACTGAGCATACAGCGATCTGTCTTATTTGCAGGTCGCTCATGCCAGATCATCATGAGGTGCATCATGAAAAAGCAAAACATACCTCAACATATCTTAGAACGCATCGAGTCCGAATTGATCGAACAAGAAGACTTGCTGTGGGCTGGTCAACCGAACCCGATGCGCTTCCTCACCAAACGCCCTGACCGCACGCACCCGATTCTGAGCGTGTTGATTGGTTTAGAGCTGGTCTTGTTAGCGGGGGTTGCTCTCGTGGGCAATACACCTCTGCTGATAGGTGTATTGATTGGGCTGGTGCTGACAGCTGTGCTGGGCGGGTTATGGCAACAATTCGACAATGCCGACAACACCTTCTATGCCATCACCAATAAGCGGGCACTGGTGATTGAAGGCCAACGTGTTGTCAGTTTTGGTCATGAGGATTTGCAATCTATCGAGCGCCGAATGCATGGTAACGCACGTGGGGATATTATCTTCCGCGAGACTGTTGTGACGGATCGTGTCCCCTTTGCTTACGGCTTGTTACCTCGCCGTACCACTGAGGAACATGGTTTTTTCGGCGTTGAACACCCCGAACAGGTTGAACTGTTGTTGTTGCGTACCTTTCACCATCCGGCACCGATTGATACACAACGCTTGCAAGATCACAGTGACGAACGAGATACGCCATATGATGACACGCTACATGACACACAAAGGGGCTATCAACGGTCATAGTATGTCAGGGTGAGCAGGGGTGCATACCCACCCTGATAAACAGCTTGCATTCATTAATCGCTAGTGGCGCGGATGCTCTTCTCTTCAGCGAGTGCTTCTAGCATGGCGGTCACTTCTGTGAATTTTACACGCGGGCGGTTTTGTTCTTCCCCACGCCGGCGCTCAATCTCGTCGATGATTTGCCAATCGGCATAGGTGATGTAATCGGGCTTAGCATCTGCGAGGAAGCTGATAAAATCAGTCCGATTAGGTTTGCCGGGATTCCAGAGCTTACCGGCTTGCGCGTCTTCTAATAATTTGT
Source organism: Anaerolineae bacterium (assembly GCA_051117475.1). Taxonomy (GTDB): domain Bacteria; phylum Chloroflexota; class Anaerolineae; order Aggregatilineales; family Phototrophicaceae; genus JAUZRW01. The sequence continues at coordinate 53,726 of JBNPEE010000032.1, forward strand.
TGACAGTTTCGACAGAATCCGGCTTATTGGTGCCGATGATGCCTGATGGGCCACGCTTTATCCAGCCCACGACATAATCACCGATGACCTGTTCATCACTGCCAAAGTCTTTGACCACGCGCCCTTCATCGTTGGGGATGATGCCCCATTTATCGTAGAACGGCACATCAGGTAACGCCACGCCCTTATACCCCACAGAACGAAACACCAGATCAACTGGAATCACGTCGGTTTCATCGGTGGCACGCGGACGCACATTGCCCCGCTCATCGGTATAGAGTTCATTGCGCACAACTTTGATCGCTTCGACACGCTCACCCCCGATGATCTCAACCGGTGAGGTTAGGAAGTGCATGATAATTTGCTTGGGCTTGCCTTCAGGTTCACGATTGGCGAACTCGCGCAGGATTTCCACGTTACGCACATCTTTACGATCCACTTCTGTGGAAGTCAGATAGGCTTTGCTCGGCTCATCGAGCGCTACATCACGCTGAGAGACGATGATATCGGCCTCTTGCATCTCGCCCAATTCTTGAATTTCAGGATTGGTGAAAGCGGCTTGTGCTGGTCCGCGCCGTCCCAATACATAAATGCGTTTGATGTTGCTCTGCGCGAGGGCTTCCTGTGCGTAGCGGGCAATATCAGTCTGATCGAGTTCGTGCTGTGAGCGAGCGAGAATGCGCACGACATCCATTGCCACATTACCCACGCCAATCACAGCGGCGGCTTCGCCGGATAAGTCAAATTCCAGATCACGATAATCAGGGTGCGCATTATACCAGCCAACAAACTCGGTGGCAGGACTGCTACCGAGTAAGTCTTCGCCGGGGATGTTCAACTTCTTATCAGATGCGGAACCGACCGCGTAGATCACCGCATGATAATAGTGTTGTAGATCAACATGGCGAATATCCACGCCGAAGGTCACATTACCGAAGAAACGAAAACGTTCGTTCTTCGCAATGCGATCATATAACTTGGTGACGCTCTTGATCTTCTGATGATCCGGCGCAACGCCTCCTCGCACTAGCCCGAATGGTGTTGGCAGCCGCTCGAACATATCGACTTCAACGACAAGATCTTTTTGTTTTTGGAGATGATCAGCGGCATAAAATCCGGAGGGGCCTGAACCAATGATTGCAATGCGTAGCGGTGTGGCTTCTGTACCTAGTTGCGCCATAATGTTATTTACCCTGTGCTTTTGTCCAATAATCGATAACACAGTATAGCAAGAAATACTCGCAAGCTCGCGCTTTATAGCAAATAATTATGACAATATTCATCTTTGTGGGGAACGATGAGCCAGTTTAGCGATCACAGGCGGGCAGTCAAGACAAACCACCCGCCTGCTGAAGCCAAGTTACTCGCTTGCTTCCCAGATTACAAGATTATCATATTCGATTTCTACGCCATCATCATCGAAAGAGATAGCAGCAACCGCAGCATAGCCATTGCTGAAGGTATCATCATTCACCGAACCAATAAACTCACCATCTAAGTACAAGCCCAGATAATCACCGACACAAGCAACGGTCAGCGTGTGTGTGCTGGAGCTATTGTAATCGTCGATTTCCATGAAAGATTCTTCAGTCAGCGAGGTGTAACTGCCATCTTCCCAGTAACCAATTGCATAGTAGCCATCACCAGTGACCAGGAAGGCGTAGCCATCGCGCAGGTTATCGGTATCCAGACGGCACATCATGCCGAAGGCGCTCAGTTCACCATCAGAGATGCGCTCTAGCTCGATATGCATCACTGAATCGTCATAATCCGTGTAGTTATTGCCCCATGCCAGCAAGCCATCAACTTCTGTGATGCGATAGACCTCATCGACTTCTAACGTATAGCCATCACTCTCAGTCTCGAACCATTCGCCGACTTCATCCCATGTTTCCGTCAGCAAGACATCATTCAAGCGCAACTTGGTATCCCCGTTGTTGAGCATCTGCACGATATCGGTTTGTAACTCATCGACATTGACGCTGGTATCATCAACCACATTCGGATTGCGAATGGTGGTGCTGGTGCGCCCACCGCGCTGACGGTTGGCTTCTACTTCCCACACTTGTAAGTTGTCGAAAGCCACTTCGACATCTTCATCTTCAACAAAGATAGAAGCGGCGAATGCCAGCACCCCTTCGGCGAAAGTATCATCTTCAACTTCTGCCACTAATTCGTCGTTGACATAGAGCGCGAGATAATTATCCACACATACCACAACCAGTTCGTTATCATCACGTCCCTGATTGATAGCATCGGTTTGTTCCCACTGATAGATTGCTTCGATACCAGTATCTTCACTGTTGATGAAGATCGAGGCATAGCCATCACCGCTAATCATGAACAGGTAGCCATCGCCACTATTCGCAGGGTCAGCGCGGCACATCACGCCGTAACCATTATCTTCTTCCCGTGAGAGCTGTTCAGTCTCAACGCGGATCACCACGTTGCCGAAGATACGATCATCCTGCCCCCAGAGGTAAGCGCGTTCTTCGTTGTATTCTTGCGCGATGAGGTAGACTTCATCGTCTTCATCGACGCCCACCGAGCCCGTATCATCTTCGTAGAATTCCCAATCACCCTCATCATCAAATTCTATTTCAAGCAATAATTCTGGATCAATGAGGCTGATTTCGCCGGTTTCTAATAAGTCTTCAGGGTAATCATCCTGTGCCGATACTGTCAGCGACAGCCCGCATATAATCAAGATCGTAAGCAATAATCTACGCATCATCAAACTATCCTCTGATAATAAATCAATATGGTGTATCTTTTGCGGGGCGCATGGACAGAGAGCTTGACCAGCATCATCCTACAGCGCAATTTGCAGAAAGATACGTTATGCTAATGGTAGCAGGTTTTGCAGTTCTTGTGTGTAGAAACTATTCAAAAAAGTATAAAAAACGGGATATGCTAGTCGACATCCCGTTCATTCATGTCAGAGTGGGTTCAATCGTCTAATGTCCATACGTATAAATCATCGAACTCGGCGCGGGCATCTTCGCTGTTATCGAAGTTACGTAAGACCAAACCGGCCACGCCCGTTTCATAGGTCACATCGACAGTTTCGATGATGAACTGCCCGTTGACATAGAGCGCCAGATATTCATCGACACACACCGCCTGTAGGATGTTGGTTTCGCCGGGGATCACGGCGTCTGTCTCTACCCAGTCGACCAGATATTCATAGGTTTCTTCGGTGCGGTCATAGAGCAAAATCGCCACCTCACCCCGATCTGAAATCCAGAAGTGATAACCTTCCAGATTGTTCTCGACGTTGGCGCGACACATCACACCATAACCGTTATCCTCACTCTCGCCGACATGCGTCACCTGTACACCAATCAGTACATCATCCAGCACATCAGTATTTTGCCCCCAGATCACACTGTTGCCTTCCACTTCGGCGATATACATGCCATCGTCCACCCTGACAGAGCGTGTGTCATCTTCGTAGAATTCCCAGTCGTCTTCATCGCTGAAATCCACATTCAGCAAGAGGAACTCGACATCCAGCGCGAGTGTTTCGCTCTGCGTCAGCATGTCCGCGATCACGTCCGGCTCACTGAGGCGGGCGGGGTCTGTGGGGTCCAGTTGACCCTCGCCCGGCAAGGTTTTATCGCCATCTTGGGCGTATATGGGAACAAGCATTAGTGTAATCAGGGCGCAGGTGAGCCAGTATCTGAGCATATTGGGCTATCCTTCTGTAAAAGTAGTCATTCGCTTAGGCTGATTGTACATCGGAATGCTGTTGCGCGTGCGCGATTAGGTGCCGTTCAAGGGCAAGACCAGATCTTTCTTGAAGGGTGTGAGCGAAAGCAATTCGCCCTGATCGGTGATGATGAATAGGTCTTCGACGCGGATGCCAAATCCTCTATCGGGATAATATAACCCGGGTTCGATGGTCACCACGTTGCCAACTTGCCAGACATCATCGCGTCGAATGTGGCTGATCGACGGGCGTTCGTGGATCATCAAGCCCACCCCATGGCCGAGGCTATGCACATAGCCTTCGTTGGCGGTGCTGTCACTGCGTCCGGTAGGGTGTCCCTTGCTCTCGAAGTAATCCAGCACCGCTTCTTGCATACTGTGTGTGGGCTTGCCGATGGCGAAATCTTCCAGCGACTTATCGAAGGCGGTCATCACATCGTCATAGGCGTCTTGAACATCCGACGGTGCATACCCGATGCACCATGTGCGCGTCATGTCGTGGTGATAGCCCCCGCCTAACTCACGCGGAAATAAGTCAAACACGATCGACTGCCCCAGACGCAACGCTTCATCATCCTCACCGCGACTGTGTGGGAAGCCTGCATCGCGCCCCTGTGCAAAGATCATGCCGGTATCTTCTAAGCCACGTTCCATCAATTGCACGCGGATAAAACGCTTGACTGTGCCGATGGTCAAGGGTTCGCCCTCGGCGTTGACGACAACTTCATCATCTACGCGATGTGAGGCGATGTAATCCCACGTGAGCGCGACGACCTCATTCGTGCGCTGTGCCACTGATTTGATGCGTTCGATCTCCTGCGTATCTTTGGTGAGGAACGCTTCGTCAAAGAGCGTGCGTCCGGTCTCGCCGACGAACTCGTAAGTGAGTTTGTCGTTGGCTAAGGCGAACAGGTTCACATACGTGTTGATGTCACCGCGCCCGTATAAACCGACTTTACCACTCGTCACGCCCGCCGTTTCGAGGCAACGTCCCCAGAATAAGACGGTAGCGGTATCGGGATCATGCTCGCGCATCAGATCTGTTAAGCCCAGTTCATTCCATCCTTTGACCGTATAGCCACTTTTCTTGGCTTCTTCGGTCTCCATACCACTGACGAACAGCATTGGCTCTTTGCCATAGGGCTTGATCACATAACCGCCGGTGATGTGTGCGCCGTTGGTCATATAATCACGGACTTCGCTGTAGCCTTCGCCACCGGCGATCAATAACGCATCCAGATCACGGGCATGCATCAAGGCATCAATATCAGATTTCATCGGGTGTACTCCTCATCATCGGTTCTTGGTATCGTTGCTTCGATTGTAACGGGGATAGCACGTGTCTCCTAGTGCCAGCGCCCTCACAGATGCGCTTTGAGTGCCTGCAAGAACAGGTCATCTTGTTGGGGTAATACGGTACGCGGATCGAATAACAGGCGATCATCATGGATGCGCGTGATGATCGGTTGATCGGCATAACGTAATCGGCTGGCACTGGCAGTCGCATCGGGCACAGACAGCGCCAGAACCACTGTCGGCAGGGTGGTGCCGGGCAGGCTTCCCCCGCCTACCGTCGATTGATCCGCCAGCAACTGCCCCTGACCCAGCGCATCGCGCCACGCTTGCGCCCGCGTTTGTAGCGCATCGAGGGGGCTGCTGATCATCTGCCAGATCGGGATTTTCGTCAGGGCTTCCCCGCGTCGATAGTGATCGAGCGTGGCACTCAATCCCGCATAGCACAGCTTATCAGCGCGTAAGGCGCGGGCAAGCGGATGACGCTTGAGTTCGGCGATCAGGTCAGCCCGCCCGATCAGGATGCCGGATTGTGGACCTCCCAGTAATTTATCGCCACTGAACAGCACCAAGTCCGCGCCAGCCTGAACGCTCTCTTGCACGGTGGGTTCGTGCAATAAGCCATAGAGTTCTGTATCGAAGAATGCGCCACTGCCCAGATCATCGACACAGCACACACCATGTTCATGGGCGAGACTTGCCATCTGCACGAGAGGCGTTTCTTCAACAAAGCCGACAATCCGAAAGTTCGATGAATGCACGCGCAAGAGCATCGCGGTCTGTTCGCTGAGTGCGCGTCGATAATCACTGAGGCGCGTACGATTAGTCGTGCCGACTTCGACCAGATGTGCGCCGGATTGCGCCATAATATCCGGGATGCGGAAACCCCCGCCAATCTCCACCAGTTGACTGCGCGAGATCACCACCTCTTGCCCCTGCGCCAGCGCAAATAGCATCAGCACCAGTGCCCCTGCATTGTTATTGACCACTAGTGCCCCTTCCGCGCCGGTGAGTTCGGTCAGTGCATCTTCGGCATGGGTGTAACGACTGCCTCGTTTGCCGGTCGTCAGGTTGAACTCTAAGTTGCTATAGCTGGCAGAGATTGCCTGCACCGCCTGTTGTGCCTGCTCAGAGAGCGGGGCACGCCCTAAATTAGTGTGGATGATGACACCCGTCGCGTTGATGACCGGGCACAAGGTCGGCATGAATGAGGCGATCAGGTGATTTTGTACGCGCTCTAAGACGTGCTGAGGGGTGAGATCAGGCATGTCATCCGCACCGTTTAAGATGTGCTGACGCACGGCATCGAGTGTGGCGCGGATAGCCGTCAACACCGCCGAACGCCCATAATTCGCAATCAGTGCGTCGGCAAGCTCGGTTTGCAATAGCGCATCGACAGCGGGCAGTTGACGCAGTTTATCGCGTGTCATCGTCGGTATCGGTCAAGCTATCGGGTGGGATAGTGATGGTAATGGGGGGCTCGTCCGCGTGCCTGTCGTCATCGGCATTGCGATCACGCAGGCTATCTTCCGGCAGATAGAGAACAGGCGCGTCGTCTTCACGCGGGGTTTGCTGGCGCACTTGATCGGGATCAATCTGGAAATCGAACCCTCCCTGACTGAAATCTTGCATACGAACGAAGAATTGATTGTTAGACCCCATCGCTTTCTCACGAACTGCACCCTGATAGAGATTGATCCCTTGCACGATGAGCGCGGTTAAGATCGCTATGGGCAAACTGTTGAACAAGGCATACACCAGCGCCCCGATGAGAAACGGGATGATGGTCATGACATACATCACCGGCATTAGAACTAAGCTGGCGAACAAGACAATAAACAAGCTCAATTGATTGAGACTGATCTGAGGCAAACGAAAGACACTCTCACCTTTGACCTGCTGATCCATCATGATCTTGAGGGGTAACCACGAGGCAATCACCAGCATCTCCAGCAAGTAAATATCGCGGGCAGTATCTGCGCCGCCGAAGATTAAGCCCAAGATGGCGAAGGGAATCGCACCGATCAAACCTAGCATCAGCGATGCCAGCGAAGCCAGGATTATATCTTTTATAGCGGGCATTATCACTCCCATTCATTGGCTAGTTCACGGGTACGCAGGAAGAACTCAACAACGATGAACACCAGCGCCACGAAGATCATCAGGGGCCACGAGAGCGCCCGTGGAATCTGAAGCCAGACACAGATCACCGCGAACAAGCCTACCCAGATACTCTGACGCACGATCACCCCGCCGGGCGGTACTTCTTGCATCAGCGAGGTGAAGCGCACGTTGAAAAAGCGCACGACGGGGATGGCTGTGCCGGTAACGGCAAGTTGCAATAAGCCGAAGAACAACCACAACTCACCACCAATGCGCGGTAAGGTCGTCATCATCAACTGAAATAAACCACCCCACCCGATGACCATCATCAGCACTGAGGCAATCAATAAGCCGATATGATCGGGGGGCAGGCTACTCGACGGGCTTGAAGCGGGTTGTTTTTGAGAAGACATAGGCGCACGACATCCCGTTATAGTGCTATGCGTACAAATTAGACGATATGCATTCATTATAGGGAAAAGCCGGCACGCTGTCGATACAACGCATTTTTGCGTATGCGTACAGAAAACAGCGCGTATCTATTGTATAATGGGGATAAGTTGGATAGATGAGGAGAATCGTCTATATGTTGCCTATCACTACAACCCGCGATATACGCTCCGACATTGCTCATGTAGGCTACAGTTGCGTCAGCGCTGATGACTTACCGCTCAACGGTGAGATGGCGCAAGCGTGGCAAGCTCTGCTGGAAGATTATCAATCGTTACCGCCCGATGATTACTTGCCGAATAATGGCTTGTATCGCTATCGTCGCTATGACCGTTTCTACTTTTATCCGGCGACGGGTGAACTGGTCTTATTGCCCCACCGTGATTATTTTCAGAGTAAAGAGATCAATCAGGTGACGGGGGGCATCGTGCGTCAGTTCGCCCCATTGACGCGCACCACAGCCAATAACCCATTCTTGCATGAGTTGATCCGCTTTGATTTTGCGAACTTTCCGCTTGCCAATCGTGAGATGCGCTATCATCCGTGGCAGGTTGACGTGCATCAAATTTATGTGACCGCAGAAGCTGGCTCAGAAGGGCATCCTACACCGGAAGGCGTACATCGCGATGGCGCGGAGTTCGTGACGGTTCATCTGGCAGTGCTGGATAATGCCGACGGGGGCGAGGTCTCGATCTATGACGATGACAAGCGCCACATCAAGAGCTTCAGGCTTCAGCAAGTGCTGGATAGTTACCTGTTCAACGATGCTATTTTGTGGCACGGTGTCAAGCCGATTCGCTCGCAGGATGGCAAAAACCCCGCCCAACGCGGTATCCTGACCTTCGATTATCACTATCAACCCGATCTCACCCGTGAAGGATGAACGCCCGTGCAGAGGGCGTGTGATGCGCCCCATATGCTATAAATAAAGATTATCAAGGAATCCCTACCCTGATGACATACCACGAAAAATCACCCTCATCACGTTGGCAAGAAATACAAGAAATATGGAAAGATTACAAAAACTTCTATAAGCTATTGCGAGGATTTATCGTAGTGGCTCTATTATTAGCTATGGGAGCTTACATTTTTGTTGAACAACTAACTGATTTTTCAATGAATGTGCTAACAGAGGCTATAGGCGTTCTTGGAACAGTTCTGATTGTAGATATTTTAGCAAGGTATAGAGCTGAAAATGAGCGCAAACAAGAACTTATATTTCAAATGGGAAGTGACAATAACCTTATTGCAAGAAGTGCTGTTATGCTACTCAAACAAAGAGGATGGACTAAAAACGGTTCACTTAAAAATGCTCAATTAGGTAATACAAATCTGAGCGATGAAGATTTAGTCTATGCGAACTTAGAAAAAACATCTTTCGTATGGGCTACATGCGTTAAAACAAATTTTTCCTCTGCGAACTTGCGAGGTGCTGATTTCTACTCTGCAAACCTTGAAAAAGCTATATTCTCAGGAGCAGATCTGGAAAATAGTAACTTTAGGGGTGCTAATTTAACGGGTGCAGTATTTTCTCACACGCGATTACAAAATGCCGATTTAAGAAGTGCGAATATGTCAGAAGCCTTCTTGATGAACGCAGATATTACTGGCGCAAATCTGGAAAAATCTACACTACCTGATGGCACTCGTTGGACATCAAATACTGATATGCGCCGTTTTACTGACCCAACTCATTCTGATTTTTGGTATGTAGATCGTGACTGATACCTACGTTTAAGAAGTGCTACTATGCACTATTATTCTAAGGTAAGTCAGCAATCCTGAGCATATTCCTTAACCCTGCGATAAAATTCGTGCGGTATACTCTGCCGGATATAAATACGTTATATTGACGAGGGGTGATAGGATGGCATCGGTTGCATTGGAATCAGAGCATAAGCCCAAGCTGGATGAGCGCGAATATCGCAAGCGGATTCGAGCGTGGATTTTGTATGACTGGGCGAACAGTGCCTTCGTCACCACCGTATTGGCGGCACTCTTGCCCCCGTACTTTAGCGCGGTTGCCGGAGCAACGTTACCTTCAGAAGCCACCGCCACCGCCTATTGGGGCTTCACCCTCAGCATCTCAACCTTCATCATAGCCATTCTCTCGCCGATTTTAGGCACGATCTCGGACATCAAACGCGGTAAAAAAGTCTTTCTGGCGATCTTCATGGCGCTGGGCGTGATTGGCGCGGGCTTATTGGTATTTGTGGGCACGGGGGATTGGTTTATCGCGGCGTTGTGCGTGGTGCTGGGGCGCATCGGCTTCACGGGTGCGAACGTGTTCTATGATTCGCTTCTGCCCCATATCGCCCGCGAAGAAGATCGTGATACGGTCTCAACACGCGGATTTGCGCTCGGATACCTCGGCGGGGGCTTGTTGCTGGCGGTCAACGTGGCGATGTTTTTGCTAATCCCCGACACGCTGTTTGAGTTTGCTGGCATTCGCCTCTCGTTCTTGAGTGTGGCAATCTGGTGGTTGGTCTTCTCGATACCGATCTTACGCAACGTGCCCGAACCTCCGTCTGACACGGTTGAACTTGGTGAAGGCGAGACGCTATTCAGCGCTACCGTACAACGCCTGCGCGAGACCTTTGGTGAGTTGCGCCAATACCGCGAGTTATTCAAATACTTGATTGCCTTCTTGATCTACAACGATCCGATCAACACGATCATCGGCTTGGCGGCAATTTACGGCGCGGAACTCGGTTTCGGCACTCTGGAGCTGGTGCTGGCGTTGCTGTTGGTGCAGTTTGTCGGCGTCCCTTTCACGTTGATCTTCGGCAAATTGCCCGCCCGCGACGATCAACGCCGCCATCAGTACCTCGCTTATATCTTATTCAATCTGGTGATGTTGCCGATTGTGGCGACTATTGGCGCACGTGTGTTGCCCCTCGACATCACCGGCAACCAACCTACACCCTATGTCACCGAAGGCGAGTTCTACGGAGAAGGTGTGTATGCTGTCGGTGAGCCCGCCTTGCAAGCTGACGCGGGCTGGTCAGAGCGCGTGGTATCGGGTGAAGAACTGGTGGGCGCGACCCTGCTGACCGCTTTCGTCGATGTGCCGGATGCTGTCACCTATGCGGAAACCACCATGCCAGAAGCCGAATACCGCTTCGGATTCAACGGTCAAAATTTGGCGCTGACCTATGCCGTGCGTCCCGATGGAGGCATCATTAACGTGCTGGTTGATGGTGAACCATTGATCGCGGGCGAGGGTGACGAGGCGCAACCGTTCACCATTGATACCTACAACGACACGGTGCGCTATAATGACACAGTCACGATTGCCCTGCCTGAACCCGGGCAATATACGATCACCCTGCGCAACGATCCCGCACCGAATAGTGAAAGTGCCGGCACAGCGATCGCTATTGCTTCAATCGAAGTGTTGCCACCGGTGCGCGTCAACGATCTGGCGTTGATTATTGGGGTGTTGTTCGGCTTACAGGCGATTGGGGTGCTGTTCGCATGGTTGACCGGTAATCTGTTCCGTCCGCTTGCCGAAGCAATGGACACACGGCGCAGTATCCTACTTTCGATCATCATGTACGGCGTGATTGCCGTGTGGGGCTTCTTCCTCAATAGCACGATTGAGTTCTGGTTCCTCGCGTGGATGGTGGCGACGGTGCAGGGTGGCAGTCAGGCGCTCAGTCGCAGTTTGTATGCCAGCCTCAGCCCATCATCCAAGAGTGGCGAGTTCTTCGGTTTGTTCAGCATCTTATCGAAGGGCGCTTCGGTGATCGGAACGGGTATCTTCGCTGTTGCGGCGCTGACCTTCGGCAGTAGCCGTCCAGCGATCCTCAGCTTGGTGCTGTTGTTCATCATCGGTGGCTATTTGCTGATGCGTGTGGATATCGAAGCCGGGCGCCGTGTTGCCCGCGAAGCCGATGCACAGGCTTATGGCAATAGCGCCACCTGAGCATCCCACCTATACACATAGTGATGGTATGATAAGAGGCGGTTACGCTAGTGAACCGTCTCTTTTGTAAACAAGCACAAGAAAACGAACGCAGATCATCATGGCAGACTTACCCCAACTCAATCAAGGTGCAGAACCTCGCTTTTACCGCGGGGGTGATGTGGGCTGTCTGGTGGTGCATGGTTTCATGGCATCGCCGGCGGAAGTCGCGTGGGCAGGAGATTATCTCGCTCAGCAGGGCTATACTGTCTACGTTCCACGCCTGACCGGACACGGCATTAATCCGCGCCATATGCGACGGATGCGCTGGCAAGACTGGTATGCACAAGTCCTCGATAGCTATCATATCTTGCGCCAACAATGCCAGCGCGTGGTTGTGATCGGGCATAGTATGGGAGGCTTGCTGGCGCTCTTGCTGGCATCCGAGCATCCGCTCGATGCGCTGGTGGTCAGTGCCTCACCGTTCATGCTAGGGGCGCGGAATACGTCGGTGCGTTATGCGCGGTGGCTTGACTACCTGATGCCTTATACGATTCACGAGAGCGAGCCAGAACTCAACGCGCAAATCGTCGCGGAACAGCGCCAACGGGGCGAGCCGATCACGAGCCGTGTGCATTATCGACGCTGGTCGTCACGGGCGGTGCATCAATTTTATCTGCTGGAGCAATCAGTACAGGCACACATCACCCGTGTCAGTGCGCCTCTCTTGTTGTTGTATGCTGAGCAGGATAGCACCGGCACACCAGAGGATGCGCAACAGATTGCCCGCGCGGTGCGTAGTACACATATCGAGACCTATCTGCTCGATGCAGGTGGTCATATCATTTTTCAGGATCGTGGGCGTGGTGAAGCCTTCGCCGCGCTGGTAGATTTCATCGCCCGTATATTAGCTATGGAGGAAGTATCCTAATGTTTGAGGATTTGATGGGCCGTTTAGGCGCGTTCTGGATCAGTCTCAAGCTGACGTACCGTCTGTTTTTGGATAGTCGTGTGCCCGTGTGGACGAAAGCAGTGCCCCTATTGACTGTACTGTATATCGTCTCGCCAGTTGATATCATTCCTGATTTTTTGCTCGTGATCGGGCAATTGGATGATTTCATCCTGATGACACTGGGCTTTCAACTCTTTGAACGCCTCGCGCCGCCGGATGTGGTTGCTGAGCATCGTTATCAACTGGAGCAAGAACAAAAAACTTCGTAATCTCCAACGCAAAAGGACGAGTTTGCACTCGCCTTGCTGGTTGTTTTCACTTAGAGAACGTTCAACAGATTGCCCGCGTATTAGCTATGGAGAGACTAACGTGATGTCTGACGATATGATGAGCCGTTTTAGAGAATTCAGGTTCAGTCTCAATTTGACCTATCGCCTATTTTTAGATCACCGTGTGCCATTGTGGACGAAAGCAGTGCCTGTGCTGATTGTGCTTTATATCTTCTTACCGTTTGACATCATCCCGGACTTTTTGATAGTCTTCGGTCAAATCGATGAGTTCATCGTGCTGACACTTGGCATTCAATTGTTCGAGCGTATCATACCGTCGGATGTTGTCGCTGAGCATCGCTATCGACTGAAGCAAGAGCAAAAAAGTTCGTGACCTCCAACGCAAAAGGGCGAGTTTGTGCTCGCCCTGTGTGGTATCTGAATATCCATTCGCCCTCATTGCAGGCGTAACATTTGCCCCTGAACTTCTTCCATCGCTTCGATGGTATCTTGCAAGCTCATGACCTCATCTTGAATTTCGAGGCGCATCCGTTGTTGCTTGCTACCATCGACACTGCCCCGCGTACCGAGCAAAGACATCTGCGCGTAGACCGTTCCCAATGAGGAGAGCGTGGTCTCTAGCTGAATTTCCGCCCGTTTGATGCTGTTCTGTGTCTGTTCGAGATTGGCTTTTTGCTGTTCGAGCAGGCGCAACTGCCGTTCGAGGTCATCACGCACGCGCTCATCATCTTCGCGTTCAATACGTACTTTGACTTTCTCGATCTGTTGGGGGACAGTGCGCATATCGCGCAATACCAGATCGTTGCCTTCAAAGCTATCAATATGTGAGGCGAGATCGTACATCGCCGCAATCCAATTGTTGACCTGATTGAGTGTGTCGTGTAATTCGACACGCATACCGCCCGTATGCCGTTTCATGAGTTTGAGCATATTACGCCGATATTCCATCGCAGTGCGTAGACGCTCGCGTGAGGTGCTGTTGCGGATCATCGAGAGATCATAACTGCTCTCAAATTCGCGGGCAAGTGCTTCCTGTGCTTCTTCGGGATCGGTCAGCATGGACATAATCAGTGCGCCTTCTGCCGCGCCCCCTAAGATCAACCACACGAAAGCCGGCATGGTCAGCCCGAGTAGCTCAAAATTACCAACACCGATGAACAGGATCATCGTCAGCAATAAAGTGACAAAACTCTCCCACCGCATCACGGCGTTCATTAACAGTGTGCCAAATACTTTGCGACGGGCATCGTTGCGCTCGGTCATTGCTTTTCCTCATATGGGCTAGCTTGAGTCATGATTACTTTGATGATAACACCCGATAGAAACAGCGTCTATTGATGGTTGTACAGGGACGCTATTTCGTATCAGGTGCTGTGCTGCATGATTGCGTGCAGGGTGGGCTAACAATCAGTGCAGATCGTGGCCTACTCACTCGCCACTGTTCAGTAAACGACGACGACGTTCTTCCAATTGCAGTTCAATTTCGTTAGTGCCAACTGTCTGATCAATCTCCTCAGCTAGACGCATGGAGGCGATTTCCTGACGGGCATCTTCGGTATCGATGCGCTGACGAATTTGCTCCGCAAGGCTGCTGATCTCGGCATCGTCCACTGTGGCGATCTTGTCGATCTTTTTGACCGTTTTGGTCATCTGTTTCTTGGATTCCATCAGTTCCAGCAAGGAGCGCAAGCGTTCGCGTTCTTGTTTGATGGTGGTCATACGGCTTTCGAGCTTAACGCGCATATCGAGCATTTGCTGATATTGCTTCTGTTGCGCTTGCCATTGCTCATAATAATCTTGTGCCAGCTCTTGCTTGGTATTGAGTTCAGCTTGTGCAGCAGCAGCTAGATCATCCTTACCCTTCATGATGAGGGTGTCGATATCACGGTCTAATTTCTCGGCCTGGTTGGCGAATTCTTCATATTTACGCTTCAGTGTGCGTACCGTACCGCCAACTGTTGCCGCTGAATCTTCAAGGGCTTCAAGGTTGCGCTCAACATCACGGATGTACTGATCCATCACCGTGAGCGAATTACCTTCCAACGCACGGTCTACAATGCCGTGCAGATTGGCGCTGACTAACGTGTTAATTTTTTGGAGTAATGAAGCCATATGGAGCGATCCCCTATCTGCTTTTTGAATGGGTTGATATTTATTTCAGTATACACGAACAGCGAAGGCTTGCAAGCATATTGCCCATGCGCCGTGTTCGCGTGCTTATTGACATTATACGTGTTCACGATGAAAAGGTTGCGCCCTGAACCGAATAATTCATTGATTTCCAATGTAGGCTTCAGAGCAGTGATGCGAGAGGGTCACCTGATGAGCAAGTGCCCCTCTTGTTTGACGTTCAAGGCGTTTCCGGGGTAGGGACTTCGATCTTGATCGGTGTTTTGACGGTGAACGTACTGCCTTCACCCATCGTGCTGGTCACTGAGCAACTGCCGTTGTGATATTCGACAATCCCTTTGACAATTGCCAACCCACTGCCAGAGCCTTGGTCTTCGAATTGTTCCCGATTAATCTGGTAGAAGGGTTCCCAGATACTCTCCAACTCAGCTTCCGGTATGCCCCTGCCGTAATCCGTGACACGCACCACCAGCATATGATCTTCCACACTCGCTCTCAGGGTGATGGTATCACCATCTGCCGAGAACTTGGCGGCATTATCCAGCAACTCGCGGAAAACCTGTGTCATGTATTGCACATCTAGTTCGACTGCTGGCATGTCGTCTTGAATTTCTATCACGAACTGGCGTGGTCGAAGCTCAGGATTATCTGCTTGCCGTACGGCTTCGTCTGTTAAGAAGCTGAGGTCTTGCACCGGACGCTTGCGCCAGGCAATTGTCTTTGCGGCTTCGCCACTGTCTAATTCAACGACGGTGATGAAGTTCTCAATCAAGCGCCGCAAGCGATCCGCACCAGAATTCACACCATGTAAGAAGGTCATCACTTCTTCAGCGGAGGTTTGCGACGGGTCATACTCTTTGAGCATTTCAGCATACGCTACAACGAGCGTCAACGGCGTGCGAAATTCATGATTGAGAATAGTCAGGATTTTTTGCTTGTTGCCATAAATTTCATCTTCTGCCACGCGGGCAATGGCACGATGCCGTTTCAAGCTGGCGCTGACTGCCACGAGTAAATCTTCTGCGTCAAACGGTTTAGTCAGGTATTGATCGGCACCGAGCATTGAGCCTTTGTAACGATCAGTTTTCTCACCTTTTGCTGTCAAGAAGATGAACGGTACGTGTATCCACCGGTCTTCTTTACGCACTTCTTCTAAAAATTGGAAGCCATCCATATGAGGCATCATCACATCGGAGACAATCACATCCGGTGGGTTAGCTGGATCAGATCGCAATACGGTAAGGCCATCACGCCCATTGGCAGCAGTCAATACGTTGTAGTTCTCTAATTCGAGAATATCCCGTATACCCGTTAACAGATGAGCATCATCTTCGACGATTAAAACACGAATAGCTTTCATAGTTGATAATCCTTGATACCGACACACCTCGGTCAATATATCTATTCATAACGGACAGTCCACTCAATTATAAGGTCACAAAGACACTCATACAATTAAGCTCTATGACTAAAAACTATCTTATCACGTTTTCGCCGATGATTGCCGTAAAGATCTAATGAAAGGGTCGACGAACAAGTTGTCGGAAGATGAGACGCTCATTTTCTTGTCTCACCTGTCATTAAAATCCGCAATATATCGATGATTCAGCATAATTGTGCGAGCGCACACGGGCGACCACACAGGATGCGCTCCTTACGAAAACCACCGCCTAAACCCTGCTTTCCTATTGAATTTATCTTTGTATCAGCATGACAGGCATCCCTAACCACCTGAGCGATGGATCGCTAGTAAATCGGATAAGAGCGCGAAACCTGTCTCGCGCTGTCCTGCGCCCGCCCCGCTGACTGTCACTTCGCCCATCAGATCAGTCTGATAAGTGAGCGCATTCTGTGTGCCACTGACCTGTGCGAGTGGATCACTCAAGGGCAGGCGAAGCGGGCGTACACTACCACCTTCGGCGCTGGCTGTAGCGATCAGCTTATAGCGTTCGCCGGCTTGGCGGGCTTCCGCAATATCGGCTTCGGTGATGCCCGTGATGCCGGTCACATCGATCTCATCCAGCGTCAAATCAACCCCGAAGAACGTATCGAGCATAATCAGCACTTTAGCCGCCGCATCCCAACCTTCGACATCAGCGGTGGGATCGGTCTCAGCATAGCCGAGTTGTTGCGCCTGTGCCAGTGCTTCGGCATAAGATGCACCGGTTTCCATCTGTGTCAGGATGTAATTGGTCGTTCCGTTGACAATTCCTCGCACGGTCTCAATGGTACAACCGGCGAGCGCTTCTGTGCCGAGATTGATTGCCGGTGTGCCTGCCATGACAGTTGCTTCGTAGCGGATTTGCAAGTTGGCTTCGCGGGCGCGTTGTGCCAGCGTATGATAACCGATAGCGATGGGGCCTTTGTTAGCGGTGACGATGTGCTTCTGCGTGCTGAGTGCCATCTGGAAATGTTTGGCGGCGGGCATTGCCGTCTGCACGTTGCTAGGCGACACTTCTACCATTACATCTGCTCCGCGCCCTTGAATCAGATCAACTGCATCGGAGAAATCTCGTTCTAAGCCATCTTCATCCGCATAATGTGATAAATGACCGGCTTGTATTGCCGATAACAACGCGGGAATCGATAAACCCTGTGCATTGTACAGCATCCCCCGTGAGCCTGTTGCCACGCCGACAATCTGCGCTGAGAACCCATAATGCGCTTGTAAATCACTCGCTTTATCATGCAAAATTTGTGCGAGACCTTGCCCCACTACGCCAAAGCCAATCAGCATCAATTTCATCAGGTCATATCCTAGTGTGTTGTCTGAATCTGTCTATCATTATGCGCGATAATCAGCAATCAGCAAGCGTGCATGGGTGATACCTTCCCAAAATGCAGGGATCGCTTGCGGAACCATATTCAGGTAATAGTCATGGGGCAGTTGGCGCAAGAGCGCATCATCATCTTCGCTCACAGGGACATACAGCAGTGCGCTGTCGGTCTCTGGCGTGTTGAGCTGATACCCGCGTTTGCCGGATTGCATTGCTTGCCACCAGTCCGCATCATGGATCACCAGCACTGCGCTGATCTCTAAGCGCAAGGTCAATAAATTCATGCTGACACCTGTCAGGTGCATCAGGGCACGTCCGTCGGCTTCCATCGCTTGCAAATCACGCAGAGCCGGATGTGCCGTCATGTGGGCTGTGCCTTCTGCCATACCGACTAATTCTTCTAAGTATTCGCGGTACAGATGATATTTGAAAGTCCATTCTTGCTGAACATGTTCAATATCCTGCGGTTGAAAGATGAACGCCGGCAACAGGTGTAAGGCGTGCGGGCGTGTGGCATGATTGGCGGTACGGCGCGAGACAATTGCTTGATACTGATCCCCGCGATTGAAGACTGTTAGCATCACGCCACCGATAGCCCCACTGCGCCCCTTGCCCGATTGCAGGGCGGTCTGTGGATTATGTGTGCGATGATACTGCGTGCGCAAGGGCAGGCGCACTAGCTTACCATCGAACGCATCCATTAATTCATGTTCCAGCGCGATGCAGGTGGCGATCATGTCGAAATAATGCCCCGGACGCGCATCTACCCGTAGCGGATGCGTGCGTAGGCGCTGAAAAGCATACGTCACACCGTTGAATAGATGCCGTCCGCTGTTTTCTAAGGTATGCAAATAGCCATAGTCGTAGAAAGCGAGTTCCCCGGTGTTGATCGCTTGTGGATTGAGATGTCCGAGTACGCTGTCTATATCGCTGACCTGTTCAGGTGAGGGTGAATGATGCACCACCGGATGCATCACCCCATGCCGTTGATAGGGACGCACGTCGTAGTAACGCTGTAGATAGTCACATAGGGCTTGATAACGCTCAGAGGTCATTGTTGCGCTCTCATTGCTCATTTCTGTGAGGAGGGCATACGCTTGCTTTTCTCACCCACTAAAGGAATGTGGATACGGAAAGTTGTTCCTTTACCGACAGCGGTTTCAACATCAATCGTGCCCCCGTGAATGTCCACAATCCATCGTGCGATAGATAAGCCCAGACCTGCGCCATCGCTCTCACCACGATAAACCCGCGCCGAATCCGCCTGAAAGAAGCGGTCAAAGATACGTTTCACATCAGCTTCATTGATGCCGATACCCGTATCACTGATCTCGATGATTGCCTCAGAGTCTTCAGCATATGCTGAAATCCAGATACTCCCTCCATCTTCGGTGAATTTGATGGCGTTGTTAATCAGGTTGAGCATCAATTGTCGAATGCGGTCAGCATTGCCGTTGATACGTGCTGGTTCGACACGTTTTAAGTCAATATTGAGCTTGCGATTGCGTGCCAATCCAAGCGCTTGCTCGAACACGTCCAGCGCGATGCTGTCGACATCAGTCGGGTATAGATCAACGAGCAATTCGCCGGAATCAGCGCGGGTGAGCAATAGCAAATCGTTGACCATGCGTGACATGCGTGTGGCTTCGCGGTGGAGCGCGTCGAGACTGTCCGTATCAACGCCGTACTTATCCATAATCTCCAGATGACCGATGATTGATGTCAAAGGTGTGCGCAATTCGTGCGATACATCACCGATGAATTCTTGCTGTACTTTGAATACTTGCTCCAGACGTCCCATCATGTGATTGAACGAATTAGTCAGTTCACCGAGTTCATCGTTGGGGCCATCCCAGATAATGCGATTCGTCAAATCTTCTGCATCCGCGACGTTAGCGGCGGCTTCTTTGATGGCTTCGATGGGTTTGAGCAGGTGCATCGACAACCAGCGACCCAGACCAACCGATACCATAATACAAATTGTCGCGGTCACTAAAGTGATGACCAGCAGTTGGTCGTTAGCATCTGCAACGGCGCTCAATGGGGTCGAAATCTGAATGACACCCAGTAAAGTGCCATCACGGGTGGTGAACGGTCTGGAAATCACACGTTCAGGGATGTGCCCCTGCATGATTGAATTGTAAATAGTGATGTTGGTGTGTAAATAATTTGGATCAAGTGGCACTTCCATATCGGCGATGTCGTTGGAAGCACGTTCTAAAACAGGTGTGGGTAAGGCGTGACCATGCTCATGGGTGCGCCAGATTTGCACCGATACCCCTGGAGAATGAAAGATATCATCAGTGCGGTAGAAGATCTCTACCGCACCATTTACACTAAATTCATCAACAGGCACCGGGTCAATGTTCTGTTCAACATTGGTGATGACCGTTGATAAGATTTGGTCTACCGTGCGTAGCAATGTTACGCGGCTCACTGTAATAACAGCAATGCTGAAAATGATGATGACCACCATTAACAGACCGCTATACCATAGCGCAAGCCTCGTTCGTAAAGTCATAGAGTTTCTTATTCTTCACGCAATACATAACCAACACCCCGAACAGTGTGGATCAGGCGAGATTCGCCTTCCGTTTCGGTTTTCTGGCGTAAGTAGCGCACGTACACCTCAATGATATTACTCTCACCGCCGAAGTCATAGCCCCAGACACGGTCAAAGATCACATCACGTGTGAGCACCTGGCGCGGATTACGCATGAACAATTCGAGCAATTCATATTCTTTGGCGGTCAGGTCAATCGCCCGTTCGCCACGGTGTGCGCGATGTGTGCCAGTATCGAGCGTCAAATCGGCAAAGCGCAACACCTCAGGGCGTGATGTTGGGTGCACACGACGGAACTGGGCACGCACCCGCGCCATCAGTTCATCAATCGAAAAGGGCTTGACAAGATAATCATCAGCGCCAGCATCCAGCCCCAATACCCGATCTTTCACGTCATCTTTTGCGGTCAACATCACAATCGGGATGTCGCTCGCGGCACGCAATCGTTTACAAACTTCTAAGCCATCTAACCCCGGTAACATCCAATCGAGTATCACCAGATCAGGTGGGTTATCGCGTGCAATTTGCAGGCCGGTTTGCCCATCATGTGCCACATTGACACGGTATCCCTCATATATGAGACCACGCTCGACAAATTGTGCGATGCGCGCCTCGTCTTCGATAATAAGTATCCGTTCGCCGGACATGTTAATCCCCCTCGGATTAAGCTTTTATTAAATTACAATACCTGATTTGCATTAGTGACAGTTAAACGAGAGGTCTTAATCTGTTGAGTAAGTCTGATCAATGCTTTGTTTATTCGAGCAGCTTGTACCTTGCGTCACAACACGCTTACGACCGAGTTAGGGCAGATCGCGTCAGCGTGATGATCTCTCGTTGATCAAGAAATTGTTGCAGATGCCCCGGCAGGCTCATGTCAGACAATGTCGCAAAGACGAAAGTCGCGCCAATATCTGAGGCAATGCGCTTACCAACGACTAATCGTGCCTCTAAATCTTGCAGGGCTTGTTTATCTATATCGAACTGGTCTTTACATTCTGCCATATATAAACCGTCTTCGCGCTGTACCAGCAGGTCAATATCTGTTGAGATATTCTCCTGACTGATCTCAATGTTTGATTGCCACACCGTGACTGGATTATCGTGCAACCAGTGATTGAGCGTCAGCAAGATGGTCAGTGCGCCAGATTTTAGCGCTTCGATTAGCAGACGATTCGGACGAAACGCAAAATCAAGTTCTAATGGTAACTGGAAAGTCGTTCGGCACCCTTCGCAGGTCACCATCTCAGCGATACCATCCAGCGCATACCACGTGTCTAAGTCACAGGTTGAGCATTGTAGACGATAACCCCTGATGAAGGTATTGCCTGCCGCTAACGTCTTGATTTGACCAAGGAATCGTTCGGTTTCTTGTTGCGGGTTGGCAATTTGTGCCAGTTGCTTGAGACTGTATGATGTTCCCTTACGGATTTGTGCGTTGCTGAATAAGCGCAGCATGTCAGGGTGTTTCAGCAGATCGAGTGTGAATTGTCCACCCAAAAGGGGCACGAGACCCTTCATATAACGACTCTTGGGGGTTAACTGTGCCTGATAACCTGCGTCTTCCAGTAATTCCAGCAACATAATCCATCTCTTTTCTGTTCGTCTATGCGAGCAAAAATGTTATGACTCACCTGCATGATATGGTCAATCTTTACGACGTAGTTCTTCCAGTTCCCACTCATACAAAGCACGTGACTTCACTGCTTCGCCGAAGATCGCCACGCCTGCATTGAAGATAATCAAGCCTAGCGTACCTTTGAAGAACCAGCCTTTGCCCTTGCTCTTGCTGGCGATGGCATCGCCGGTGATGCTTAAACCTAAGCCCAAACACAATAAACCGATGATCGAAAATGCATTCCACTTCTCGTATTTTTCATTGAGCATAAACTCGTACCTCGTTTGTTTGTCACTGCATTCTCTAGTTTGACACAAGCCCTCATAATCGACAATAGTCTGCCGGAGCTTTTCGGTTGGATTGCATGAGAGTTGCCTGAAAACCCGTCTCTTTGCTTGAATCCTGATTGTCATCTATGGGACAATGATTGCATGAGGTATACCAATTAATCAAACACAATCATGATAACGAAGGGATGCGATCTCATGCCAGCTGTCGGAGAACAAGCGCCAGATTTTGAGCTAAAAAATCAAGAGGGCGAAACAGTCAAACTCAGTGATTATCGGGGTAAGCGTGTGATCTTATTCGCTTACCCTAAGGCGGGTAGCGGCGGCTGTACCACGCAAGCCTGCGGGTTCCGTGATGGTTATCCACAAATCGAAGCGGGGAATGCGGTTGTTCTGGGGATTAGCCCTGATGACCCTTCGGCGAATAAAAAGTGGAAAGAGAAAGAGAATTTGCCCTACGATTTGCTCAGTGATCCTGACCATGCTGTCCTCGAAGCGTGGGGTGCATGGGGAGAGCGTTCAATGTATGGTAAAAAATATATGGGTGTGATCCGGTCACATTGGGTGATTGATGCAGACGGCGTCATCGAAGACGAGCAGATCAAAGTCAGCCCTAAAAAGAGCATTGAGAAGGCACTCAACCTGATGGGTTAAGCATAGCGTGCCCCGTCACTATCCGCTGACGGGGTATCTGTATCATATGGAAATGGAAATCAATGCTTGGTTGTGTCGTCAATCTCTTCTTCGATGGCGTTTTGCTCCGCTTGGATATAGTCGATCATGCCCATCAGTGCAGTCGGGATCAGAGAGATCGCAATTGGTGCCATCTCAGGATCTTTCTTGATCATCTCTTCGACTTCTTCCAGCAAGATCACTAAACCTTCGATCATCATCACAATCAGCGCAATCGCACGTTCCATCAGGTGCGTCAATAATTTAGGGCTGTATTGCGTGTTGAGCACCATGTAACTCGCCGCAAGCATCAAGGGCATCAAGATCATCTGCACCAGCGAGACGGTCAGCATCAGCGCCATTTC
>JBNPEE010000067.1:0-9964 GCA_051117475.1 Anaerolineae bacterium
GTTTCTGCTCCACTGATGACCGCACATACTGCCACTGTGATGATGTCGATAAGTTTATGGAGTTGACCCTGTTCTCGGCGAGGGTCGGGTAATTGACTGAACACATCTTCTATACTGTTTTGCGTCATTGCAGATCATCCTTTGTTCTTTGATCCCCATTATCTCACTTTTATTGTCTGGTGCGATTGCTCTGGGAATAGCCGATCACACTCACACTGGAAAATCAGCAGACCATCGGGCAGGATGAACCGATAAGTTGTCAACATGTGCGGAGAACAAAGACCGATGATAGAGATACTATTAGACGAATATAGGGACTACGTGGAGAAAGGCGCAATCACTGAACGGCGTTTACGTCGGGTGATCGAAGCCGCTTTGAATCGCCAACAGGGCTTGATGATGCTCATGGAAGATGTACACAATCCCCATAACCTGATGGCAATTGCCCGCAGTTGTGATGCCTTCGGCGTGCAGGACATCGCCTTCACCGCCGAGGATGATAAACTGTTTAACCCTAATGAGTTGGGCAAGGTCACCTCAGCGAGTGCGTCCAAATGGTTGGATTATCGCATCTTCGAGCAGGGCACACGCGAGGCACTGACTACACTCAGGAGTGAGGGCTGGCATGTGATGGCAACGTGGGTCAACGCCGATGCACGCAGTATCTACGAGGTGGACTTCACGGCCCATGAGAAGATCGCGCTGATGGTAGGCAATGAACACGCCGGCATCAGTCAAACTGCCGTGAAGTTAGCAGATTCGTATATCTATATCCCCATGCAAGGCATGATCGAGAGCTTCAATGTCTCGGTGGCTGCTGCGCTCACGCTCTTTGAAGCGACCCGCCAACGCCGTGCTAGCCCGCACGATTTCTCCCTGTCGGAATCAGCCGTGCGCGAACTTGTCGCTGATTTTGTGGTACGTGCCATCAAGCCGGCTTATTATCAGCGCCTTAAAGACCATCTATGAACAAGCATCCCCACAGAGTGTATTCCATGGGGATGATGGGGCGCTCATGCGCTGGTGATTGCGCCGTCGTTGGCCTGACGCACGAGCTTGGCATATTTTGCCATCACGCCAGTGGTGTAATTGGGCGCGGGAGCTTGCCATTCAGCGCGGCGTTGTGCCAGTTCATCCTCGCTGAGTAGCACGTTGATGCTGCGCTCGTTGACCTTCACTTCAACCTGATCGCCTTCACGCAGTAAGCCAATCGGCCCGCCGACCATCGCTTCCGGTGCAATATGCCCGATCATCAAGCCCCGCGTACCGCCGGAGAAGCGCCCATCGGTGATGAGCATCACATCGCGCCCTAAGCCCTGCCCGACAATCGCGGCTGTCACCGAGAGCATTTCGCGCATACCGGGTCCACCGGTGGGGCCTTCGTACCGAATGACCACCACATCACCCTTCTGGATTGCCTGATTTTGTACCGCTTGCATTGCATCTTCTTCACATTCAAAGATGCGTGCCGGCCCCACGTGGTGTTCGGGTTCATCGCCTTTGAGCTTGACCACTGCACCATCCGGCGCGAGATTGCCATGCAAGATTACCAGACCGCCTGTTTCTTTGATTGCGTGTTCGAGATCCGACATGATGACCTGTTGACCGGGGGCTTCTTGTGCGCTGGCGGCTTCTTCAGCTAAGGTGAGCCCTGTAACGGTCAGTGTTTCGCCGTGTAGCAAGCCCATATCGAGCATCTTCTTGGCTAGCAGGCGCATCCCACCGGCTTCATACAAATCTTGGGCTACATATTTACCCGTCGGGCGCATATCTGCGATGACGGGCGTGCGCTGGCTGATTGCTTCAATATCATTCAGATCAAACGGAATGCCGAGTTCACGGGCGAAGGCGAGTGTGTGTAAGACCGCGTTGGTACTGCCGGCAGTACCTGTAGCAGCCGCGATAGCATTCTCTAGTGATTTGCGGTTGAGATAGTCACGCGGGCGCACATCGCGTTCGATCAAGTCCAGCATCATCTCACCAGCTTGGTAGGCCACGCTCTTCTTGTTCTCGTTTTCTGCGGGAATATCCGCCATGCCCATCGGGCAGATACCGATCACTTCGCTGATGGTGGCCATCGTGTTGGCGGTGAACTGACCCCCGCAGGCGCCCGGACCCGGACAGGCGCGGTCTTCGATCTCTTTGAACTCGTCCGCGTCGATCTTGCCGGACGCATAAGAGCCAATCGCCTCAAATACCGAGACCACATCCAGGGATTGTTCGACAGTTTCTCCGTTCTGTGTGACGGTGCGTTTGCCGGGGGCAATCGTGCCACCATAGAGCATCAAGGAGGGGATATTCAGGCGGATCAATGCCATGATCGTGCCCGGAATGGTCTTATCACAGGAGGACAGCGCAATCACGCCATCGAGGTAATTGGCGCGAGCAACCAGTTCGATACTATCCGCGATCACCTCACGGCTGATGAGCGAGGCTTTCATGCCTTCTGTACCCATCGTGATGCCATCACTGATCGAGACCGTGTTGAATTCGAGCGGTGTGCCACCGGCGGCGCGGATGCCTTCCTTGACCGCGTGTGCTAGCAAGCGCAGATGAAAATTACAGGGGCCAATCTCCGTCCATGTGTTGGCAATGCCGATGATCGGTTTCTTGAGGTCGTCATCGGTTAAGCCGATGCCCTTCAGCATGGCGCGTGCGGCAGCGCGGTCTGGCCCCTCTAAGAGCGTGCGACTGCGGGCATTCAGTTGGCGCTCAGTATGGCTTGGTGAACTCATGGCTATCTCTCCAAATTGTGAAATTCTGTTTAATCGTAGAGTCATTGTAACGCACTTATGCGCGGTTCTCTATTAGGCAAGGTGTTGGACTTACCTTGGTAGCCTATACAAACGAGATGCTCATGAACTGCACCTGTACGCCAGCATAGCTCAGTCGTATCATACCTGCGTGTGGTTACTGTGTGATGAATGAAGGATTGTATCTTGCAACGTGTATTGGATTTTGTGATGGCTATCGTGCGCGATTGGATTTTCGCGCCTCTGGTATATCTGGTGTTCCGGGTGATATTGCGCTGGAAAGTTGAAGGCGCCTTGCCCGATGTACCGAAGATGATCTGTGCCTTTGCCCCCCATACGGCAAGCTTCGACTTCTTTTTCATCATTTATCTGGCGGTGCATTTCAAGGTCAAACCCAGCTGGATCGGCAAAAAAGAGTTGTTCACTGGCATCATGGCGAGCCTTTATCGCTATACGGGCGGGATCGCTGTGGATCGTGAAGCACCCATGCAGGCCTTGCGTCAGGTAATGAAACACATCAAACAATCGGAGCAAATTGTGCTATGCATCGCGCCCGAAGGCACACGGCACTATACCGATCACTGGAAAAAAGGCTTCTATTTCATCGCCAACAAGACCGATATTCCGATTGTGTTCTTCAAGTTAGATTATCCTGCCCGCACGATCACCGTGCGTGAGGCATTTTATCCCACCGGCGATATTGATGCCGATCTCGAGCAGATCAAGCCCTTCTATGCCGATGCCATCGGGCGCTATCCAGAGAACGCCTCACCAATTCGTTTTGCTGATGGTCTATGACCGCTACTGGAGTAAATGACAATGCCTCAACTTATCATGACTCATCACGCCATTGAGCGCCAGTGGCAACGGCGTATCACCCGCGCCATGATTGAGCAGACCATCACCCAACCTGACGGGCAAAAAGCCGAATCAGATGGCGATACACAGTTTAATCGCACGCTCAACGGGCGCAAAGTGCATGTTGTCGCGCACCCGCAAGGGCGCGATCAGTGGTTGATTAAGACGGTGTGGGTCGATGGCGAAGGCGATCCGCATCCCCTGTGGAAATTTGCGGTGGTCACCGCTTATAAGCTTTGGCGCACCATGCGCCGATGAGCAAAACACAATCCGAACAGGAGACACAGGCCTGCTGTGCCTCATCTGCTCACAGTATGTTCAGGATTCGTCCGTTGGGGCGACGAGGCGTCTATATTCGGTGAGGTAGGTCTTGAGTGGTTCAATACTACCAGTAGCAAAGCGCTCTTGATAGTTTTCTAGCGCCTCGACTAAATCATCGTGACTGAAGATGAAACCTTTGCCCCGTGCGAAGATTGTCAGTTGTTCTAAATCTTCAGGGCGCGAGATATAGAGTTGCGTCCTCAAGCTCTCCTCGTGTTCCATGCGTTCTAAGAATTTAGTTGCTGTTACCACTGCCATCACTGTCTCCGTTACGTGTATTCGCTTGAATTGAGTGACAAATAGTATAGCGTAGTCCGTGCCAACGCAAAAGTTCAAAAAATCACAAAACCTTCATGGGCTTGGCTCGGCACATTCCGGCAGTTGACCGTAATCCCGTTGCCACTCGCGCCCGTAGAACGTCAGATACTCTGAGATGTGCGCTGACCAGTATTCATTGTTGTGCTCCCCGCTAGGATGCACCACATAAGTATGCTCGATATTGCGCTGGGTCAGGCGGGCGCTGAATAATTGCTGACTGGATGCGGACGAATCGCCCACGCCATTATCCAACCACATACGCAGGTTGACCTGTTGCAAGAATCCTTCGTTGAGCGCTAGTTCAATCGGGTTAAATGCCGGCGGAATGTCACCACTGTTAATCGGGAAGAATGCGCTGTGCCCCCCTACAATGCTGAACAAATCCGGGTTACGCATGGCGATGCTATAAGCGAGGAATCCCCCGCGTGAGATGCCCCCAATCGCCCGATGATCGCGGTTTTCAATCGTGCAGAAATTGCGCTGAATGCGCGGATGCAATTCATCGACGACGAATAGTTCATAACTAGGATCTGGCGGGAAGGTGTTGAACTGTCCCAATTGCCCAAGATAAGGCATCACGAAGATCATGGGAGGTAGCGCACCTGCCCGTATCCCTTGATCAAGTGCAGTATGGATGCCGAGATCTTCCCATTGTTCTTCACGGTAACTCAACCCGTGTAAGAGATACACGACCGGAAAACGCTTCTGTGTTGATTGATAGCAGGGGGGCAAGTACAGGCGATAGCGCAGATTTTCCCCGCGCCCGTTGTCGCTGGGGTTATCGTCCACATCGACAAACATGCCCGAATCTTCCTGACAGGGGAAGGGCGTTTCGGTTGGCACGAACGGCGTTTCTGTCGGGGCGGGGGTAGGTGTGATTGATGGTGTAATCGACGGTGTCGGTGAGAGTGTCTCCGTCGCCGGAGCAGTGATCAAGAGCGTGACTGGCGTCGGATTATAGGCGAGTGGTTCGCAAGCGACGAGCATGGCGCTCAGTACGACGAGTAACACAAATAAGAATTGTGACGGACTTTTTACCATAAGGCTCAATCTAATCAAAACGTGGTCAATCCAGCGCGTATTATAGTCGTGCTTGGGTATCTTGGCTATCACAGGTTACGAGCGTGGGGCAGAAGCATCGCACATGCTCAGTTTCTGCCCCCTCAGCATATTCACAACGCAGTCATCAAGCGTTCGAGACGCTCACGATAGTGGTCATCGGTCAAAGGATCATAGCCCACATGCAGATGCTTGTTGACAAAATAATCGATCACATCAGCTTTGACACTCGCGATGCCCTGATCGTACTCCCATTGTGCTTCGGCGAGCAGTAATGCGCCCTGTGCAACATATGAAGCGAGATCGACGAAGCGTCGGGCGTGCAATTGCACGTACACATTCCCCTGCGCCTGCATGGTCTTGAGCAGTTGAGTCATACGCGCTAATGCATCACGTACCACCACCACCGATGGCATCAGTTCTTCCGCCTGTACGGTGTTGAGTTGTTCGGTCATGCTGGCGATGAATGCCTTATGCACCTGATATCGTGCGATGTCGCGCATCACCTGCACACACAGCACATTGTGCGTGCCTTCCCAGCTCTCCAGCACAATCATATCCCGATAGAGGCGAGGTAAGATGCTGAAGGATTCAATCGCCCCGTTACCGCCTAAGACTTCGATGCCACGATGCACCACATGTGAACCATTGATGCTGGTGATGTACTTGTTAATATTGACCAGCATCCGATAGGTGGCTTGATCATCTGCGCTGGCACGTCCGGTCTCGATTTGATCGAGCAAGTGTGCCAGATAGAACCCGCTCGCCGTCCCTGCGTAATATTCCACCATGATATCAGCGACCGCTTCTTGCACCATCGGGAATGAAGCGATGCTCTGTCCGAAGGCTTGCCGATGACAGGCATATTGCCCCGCTTCGATGTAAACACGGCGCATCGCCCCCGCACAGGCAACCGCATTCATCAAGCGCGAAGTGTTCAGCACCCACTCCACCACCGTCTTAAAGCCCTGTTTCACATCGCCAACAGCATATGCTACCGCCTCCTGAAAATCCAGTTCTGCACTGGCGAGCGTGCGCGTGCCGAGCTTGTCCTTCAAGCGCCGAATGTGAAAACCGTTGGTACTGCCATCATCGAGCAGGCGGGGCACGAGGAACAAGCCCAATCCGCGCGTGCCGTCGGCATCGGTGGCGCGGGCGGTCATCAAGAACTGATCAGCGTTGATGTTTGAGCAGAACCACTTCTCGCCACTGAGGCGCCATGTGCCATCTTCAGCAGGGATAGCCTGAACCGCATTCGCGCCGACATCGCTCCCGCCCTGTACCTCGGTCAGGAATTGTGCGCCGTGATGCTTGGTCTCATAATTGGGATCGAGCAGAGGGGGTAAGAAGCGGGCGCGTAAATCCGCATCTCCCGCTTGTTGTAGGGCGCGGATCAAGCCCGATGTACATGCCAGCGAACACATGTGGCCAGCTTCACCATTGTGCGCCAGCAGATAATACAAGCCCATCTGCTCGACATTACGTCCGGCTTCACCCTGCATCGCCATGATGCCACTCTCCCAGATCAAGTGCCCCGCCTGATCGTGATTGGGGTGAAACTCGACCTGCTCAACTCGCTCACCTAAGCCAGACCAGCGTTCAAGGCGTGGGTGATTGCCGACGCGGTCTTCCACTTTGGCGCACCCATCGATGATGGTGGCGCTCTCGCTCCCGAATCGGCTCAGGTTGTCGTGTGCCTGTGCATACGCTGTCTCGCCCATATATCGGCGCAACACATGTTGCAGGTTGGCATCGGCGGTGAAGAAATTATCGGGCTTATGTGCCTCCCATGCTAACAGATCATTGCGTCCTCGTGTTGTGTTATTCATCGTAAAAACCTCATCTGTTAAGAATTAAATTTTGGTTCAATTATAGCACGCCTCAGCAGATGCTCACCCACCGTTGTGGTTCTCTCTCTTGACAGTAAAACCGCTGGTCTACTACCCTGATGCTAGATAATCAGTTGGGGTGAGTGATATGTATCGTCACAATCGCAAAATTGATCGCAGTTATAAGAAACCCTTCTTCAATCGTCGTCAGAGGGGATCGGGGCGTTTAGTGGTGATCGCTGTACTGGTACTGTTGATTATCACGATTCCGGCTGTGATTCTTGCGCAACGAAGCACCTTAGAGCTCGCGACGCTCGAATATTTCGACATCGCCCCCACACCCACCCCTTACGCCGGAGAGCGCGCCACATTAGCCGAAGAAGCCTATCGCAATGGTGATATTGATACCGCCGCACTCCTCTATCAGCAGGCAGTGGAGCAACAACCAACCAATATCGCCTATATGTATGAATACGGCTTTGTACTGATCGAGCTAAATCGCAATACTGAAGCGCGCGAGATAGGGGATCGCATCATTGAACTCGCCCCCAATGATCCGCGTGGGTATGCGCTCAAAGCCAATTCAATCGCGTGGCAAAACCCAACTGAAGCAATCCCCGCCGCCGTTGAAGGGCGTGAACTGAATAATAATTTTGCGCCGCTGTGGGCGTCACTATCGCTGTCTTACACGCGCATCGGGCGCTACACCGAAGCCTTAAGGGCGGGTAGCTTCGCCATTGAGCTTGATCCGAGCAACGCCAACGCCCGTCGTAATTACTCATACCCTTTGATCTTCACCGGCAATTATTCCGAAGCTATTCGTCAGTTAGAGCAAGCCATTGCTATCAACCCGAATATCGTCGGCCCCTATTTTGAGCTGGCATCGCTTTACCGCAATCCGGCGATCAATCAGCCCGAAGTTTCCGTGGCAATTTATCTGGAAATTCTCAATCTGGAACCCAATAACGAACGGGCTTATCTGCGCCTGTGCGAGACCTATGCCGCTGTCGGGTTGTTCCAGGAAGCTGAGGTTTACTGCGATTCTGCGCTGGAGATTGATCCTGAATATACATCTGCACATCGTATGCGCGGGCAGTTGCGTTATAGCCGACGCAATTACGAAGGCGCGATCCAATCTTTCCAGATGTGTTATTTGCTGACTGTTGAAGAACAGTTAGATATAGAGATCATCGACCCGCTTGTGATTGAGACGCAACCCAATATCAACATCGGGTTGATCGAAGAGCAGGTCAACAGGAATGAGGTCGACATGAACGCACTGGAGATCGAGTGTATTTATGTGCGGGGGTTGGCGCATTACTTTCTCGGCGATGCCAGCAATACCAATTGTGAATCAGCATGGAACTGGTTGAATATCGCGCTCAATCATCCGCAGGCAGTAGACTCAGTGCAGGAGAATATCTTGCAGGGTTTATCGAACACGACGGTTAATTGTCCCGGCTATAGTGGACGACAATTGCCGACTCCCATGCCACCAACGCCTATTCCACCCACACCCATCGGCGGTTAGCTCAAGGTTGGCGGGCAAGCGCTCGATAGAATGCGTCAAAATCTGTTGCTTGTGGTAAGCTCGCTACTTGCCCGTCGCCCAGTTCAATGATCATCCATGTGCCATCAGCCCGCTGCGCCACATCCATCGTGAAGAAACGGCTCTCCACCTGACGCGCCACCTCTGCGAAAAGGTCTGCCGGTGGCACATCAGCATCTTGACCATCAATATCCCAATAGCGCACTGTCTCGATGCATTGATGGTCGAAGAAAAATAAGCGATATTCGTTAATCAAGGGTTTCTGGTGGCGCGGATACTCCGCAATTTCCTTGAATGGCACAAATTCTCTAAAGACCAACCCGCCTTCTAAATTATCGCCCCGCCAACGCAAGAAATGATCAACAGCACTCTGCACAGCTACCCGATCAGATGCTGATGTGATGTAGCAGGCTTGATGCCAGTAATGTTTGGCACTGCGGACGAAGTCACGCAGGATGATCGGTTGTCCTGCAAAAGGCAAGAGCAATTGCATGATCGCATCATAAGAGATATGCGTGCCATCCGTTTCCATCCAGACCGTATGCGGGGTATGCTGATCGAGCACCGCTAATGCCTTTGGTAAGTGTTGAGCGTAGCGATACGCTGACCAGTCATTGAACAACTGGATGCCCCTGCTCATTAGCGCGTCATATAGGCTTTCGTACTGGGTTACACTCAACATCCACCCGCGATAAATCGCTATTTCAGGGGTATCATTCACCGGAATATCACGCACTGCCCGTGCCGCATTATCATGATCTGCCAGCGCCCTATAATCTAACAACTCAAAGTCGAATCCGGCATGGGTTGCTGCGGCAACCTCATCAATATACATCGAATCCGGCTTATACTCTGTTCTGGGATCCTGACAGAAGATAATTTTCATGATGGTTTGACTTTTTATTATTATGCCTGATCGTTGCAACATAGTATACCGCTTATAGTAAAATAGACAATTTTTCTTGCTTCACAGAAACAGATCTCACTAAATCAGCGCTGGGGCAAGCATCAATCACACGGTATAATCACAGGCATCGTCAGGGTTTTGCCTGCGATTGATCGTCAATTAAAGCTAAAGGAACCGCTATGACATCCCCCGCGCCAGAGATGAAACTCGAAGAATTTAGCCAGCTCGCCCAGGCGATTGAAGCGCAGGTGAGCCAGGTCATCGTCGGTCAGCAGGATGTGGTGCGTGCTGCGATCATCTGTATTTTGGCTGGTCGACATGCTTTGCTGGAAGGCGTGCCGGGATTTGGCAACACCATGCTCATAAAAAC
>JBNPEE010000058.1:0-76257 GCA_051117475.1 Anaerolineae bacterium
ACCGAGCTACGCTATGAACTTCGCAAAGCCATTGCTCGATTGCGACACAAAACTCACATCATTCGCGCTTGTATTGAGCATGTCCATTTAGGACGAGATCTTTAGTTTGTTATGTTCGGATCAGTAAAAGCTCCCATTACCTGTGTTGCTTAAGCCAATCCAAGGTAACCACACACGCCGTTATTTTTGGTATTGCCAGCGGACTAATCGCCGTAACACGCTACGCCGTCATTATCTCGGTCTAAATGATCCCACTGCGCTGCTTCACGGGCAGATAAGCCCATTGCACGAGCGTCAGGACAATTTTCTGGACGTCGACTCGACGTATTGCCGGAATTTCCACTGTTGTTGACTGCCGGCGCGCGCGTGGGGCGTGGGCGTGGTGTGTATGTTGGTGTCGCATTGGCGGCACGTGTTGTGTTGAAACTGTCAAGCGTATCTATGATCCATCCATTTGCTGTGGTGTCGTATATAAATGACACGGCGTTAAATCGATCATCAATGATGAAACTTACATCACTGATTTGCATTCCACGTGTCTCGAAGGATATCCATTCTAATAGATCATTAGCTACAGCTCGCTTATCTGTTCGATAATCCTCTAAGAGAATTTCGCTGTATATCAACACATTGTCATTACTATCCGTACGCACATCGAGAATGGTAACGCTAGATACCTCACTCAAATTTAGTAACCGTTCGCGAATAGCTTCGACGATTTCAGGTGAAGAAATGGTTGCCAGTGACTCTACTGATGGTTGTTCATCTTGTGATTCGATGTCATTTGCTACCGTCCCATCGACGTCACCCGAAAAGGATGAAATAATAGGCAAACAAATTAAACATGAACCCATAAGAGAAAGAAGCAATATGCGTATCGTTTTTTGTTTAGGAGATAGGTCACTCCATTTTGAGGATTTGGGCTTTCTTTTCTGGTGTTCACGTTTACCTTGAATACGTTTTTCGATTATCCGCTTATTGATTTCACGCAAAAGGGCATCCACTCGCTCATTACCCTTGTGAGGTAACAGTAATTTGCGTGCGGTAGTCAGTTCGTTCTGTTTAGCTAATTTGAGTGCTACTTTGTAATCTTCTTTGATGCCTATTAATCATACTTTTATAACTTAACTATTACAGACAGTCTACATCACTAACTAGGTCAAGTCCAGAGGTACGCTAGAAAGCATTGGATGCGCTATCGATGTTATTGCTGTATGCCATTACACGCCTCTCATGGCGATTTTGCCCCGCGTCATTGATGGCAACAGTCAGTGCGTAAGCTTTAGCTCCATCCGGATCAACCAATGAGGTGGCGATCTCTAGCATATGCGGGGGCGTATCGGGACGAGCAATCGGCACAACGATGGTCTTAAAGATGTTCACGGGTTCAGTCATCAGCGTTCCCTATCATCAGATGAGAGTTTCTGCAAATTCATTTCACATACCGCATGAGTCTTGTCAGAAGATCAAGAATACGATCAATCTCAGCCTCATTAGATGAAGTATATGTAGCAGTCTCGCCAGATGTAAATGTAATACGGACTGAAAAATTATCTTTAGGAGAATCATTCCCAAGAATGGCTCCTCCAACCATGCCAGCTAGAAACGATAACATTATGAAGAATTCACTATCTAATAGTGATGCAATCACTATTCCAACGACGAATCCTATGATTCCACCTACTATTATGCCTTTAATCAAGTTCGGTTTTGAAGAAACTGTGCCGACAAATCCCGAAAATGATACCAGCTCTTTGACGCTGTAACGGGTGCCATTAATATGTATGATTTGCTTACTTATCTTGATATTCCCAACTGTGTATAAATAGCTTGGTTTTTTAGATGTATCTGCTTGCATCAAATAGACCTATCTTAGAATGTCGATAAAATTGTTGAAAATTAATAATGGTATAGATCTTTATCAATTCACTATTCTTTATATACCATAAAACACAATTCATATTTCTAAAATAGTAAAAATATTACAGTTTTTAAATTAATTTTTGTATTACATAAAGACAATATTGGCGTGACTGCCAATATTGCTGATGATACGAATCTTAATTTTATTTTCTTGTAATCATAAAAGGAATTTCCTCTCTATGAGCCGTGGAACGTTTGCGCAGTTTGTTAGCGTCAATTGCGATCACACAAATTGAGCGGCAATTCACCCATGATGACCTCTGTGCGCCGATTGAAATTTTAGCCTATCATGCGGCGAGCGCCCAAATTGGTCTGGCAATCTGGTGGCTTGACCATAATAAACCATATTCGCCCTCCTACATGGCGCATATTTCGGTCTGGCTCAGTTTAGCAGGGATGGCTCGTGCCTTCGGGCGCGATGCGTTTCATTTAGCACCCCCACCTAAACCAGAGGTATAGTCTTAAAACAAAGGGCATGCTCATAATCTTGCGCATCATTATGATAGTTTAAGTGATCTCAGAGTGGTCTCAAGGCACGCTGAGCGCGTATCCGTATACTATGAGAATAGCAAACTGTTAACCAACTGTCAGATAGGAGTTGATACTATGCCGGGAGAAGCACTTGCTCGTGTGCGTGGACTACCGAATATTCCCTCGATCACTGAGGTAAACGTTCGTAGTGGGCCGAATACCAATCATGATCTCGTCTTCAAAGTGCCTGTAGGGATGAGTGGTCAAATCATCCTTGAGGTTCAGATTGATTCTAACAATACTGCACATGAGGGAAAGGTGTACCAGTGGTTCAAACTCCAGTTCGATGGTGGGGCTGTTGGATGGGTGCGCGATGATCTGTTGGAGATTGAGGGTGATTGCACACACTTCGGTTACCCTGACCTGAGCGAACGCACATTTGCCTTCACGCTCACCCGTCATCAAGCGAATGCGCCGACACAATCTGAAACACCAGCACAGCCCGAAACATCTAAACCAACCGGTGCGGTCTGGCAAGCGCCGGGTCCCACCACAGAACCCGTGATGGCGCCTACCCTGGTCACTGGAGGTTTTCCCGATGCCGTACAGGATTTAGAGCGCGTGCGCAAAGTCGCATTCCTCATCACTGCATCATGGGAAGGGGGTTTTCGAGCGATCAACACCTATGATAGCGGGATTGTCAGTTATGGTTTCTTACAATTCACGTTAGCGGGCGGATCATTAATCAGCGTGATTCAAAAATTCGTCAGCCAATCCGAGAGTGAGACGGCTCAGGGTTTGCGCAATCTCCTACCGCGCATCGAAGCGCGTGATCCGCTCCTGCGCAACGACCAGGCGTTCCTCAACTTATTGCGCACCGCCACCGATGAGCAGACGATGATCGATGCACAGTATGCAGTTGGCACCGAGGGCTACTGGCAGAAAGTTGTTGATGGCTATATCACCAGCCGGCAGTTACGTTATCCGCTGACGTGGGCGCTGCTGTTTGATATGGGCGTGAACTTTGGAGTCAATCATGGTTTTGTGCGCCTTGCCGAGCGTGATATGGGTGTGCCGTCGCGTTCTAATCCAGCACTGACCGGTCTGGGTGAAGAACAGCTGATGACCTATGTCGCGCAATTGCGCAAACGTTCGCATGATAGGCAAGCGCAGGAGAGTGGGTTCTATGGCTTAGCCAAACGGGGTAACTTCTGGATGGATTTATGCACCGCTGGCGATTGGTATCTGCAAGGCAATAAAACCGGTCAGTTTGTCTCAAATGGGCGCATCATCAATGCGCGTAACCCGTAATTAGCGCTGAGGACTAGCTCGTTATGCCCATATCCATCAAACAGATCATCAGCGCCTTTGTCTTAGTAGGCGTGTTCGTTGTGACGGTCATTGCCACCCATAACTTTCTTACCCAGCCGTTTCCGGGGCATAATGATTTTTTATCACGCTGGGAAGGAGCGCGTTCCTTCTGGGTAGACGGCTTAAACCCTTATGGTGAACAGGCGAGCCTCAACATACAAACGGAGATGTACGGCAGACCGGCACTGCCTGATGAAGATCAGGTATTGTTCGCTTACCCGATGTACACCGCAATCTTGATTGCGCCTCTGGTTTATGTGGATTATGCGTGGGCATCGGCACTGATGATGGTCATCATGGAGGCGTTGTTGATCGTGGCGCTTTTGCTGTTACTCGATCTCTATCGCTGGCGTCCCACTCTCCTACAACAGGTGATGCTCCTGCTCATTGTGTTGTTCGCCTACCCCTTTGCGCGGGGCTTGATTCTGGGGCAACTGGGCGTGATCGCTTACGTGATGTATGCCGTCACGCTGTGGGCGCTTCACCGAGAGCGCCCTGTGCTGGCTGGTGTGGCGCTGAGCATCGCGACGATCAAACCGCAGTTGGGCTTCTTGATTGTGCCTTTCTTATTGTTATGGGGTGCAAAGGTGCGTCACACGCGCTTTGTGGGATCATTTGCGCTCAGTTGGGGGGGCTTGATGGCGTTCTCTTTCGCGCTGGTTCCGGGTTGGCTCGGCGATATGTGGGATCAAGTCCGCAACTATACGGGCTATGCCCCACCGAGCGCCTGGCAGGTTCTTCTTGGCAGATTAGGCATTGCAGAAAATTGGCAATATGTCATCTTCGCGCTGATGTGGATTGCGTTGCTCGCAGTATGGTATCAGGTATTCATTCAAAATAAGCTCGAACGTGCTTACTGGGCGGGGATGCTCACACTGGCAGTCAGCAATTTGGCATCACCGGCACTGGCAAGTCCGCACTTCACGGTGTTCTTCATCGTGTTGATCTTTTACCTCAAGCAACTAGCGGTGCGGGGTCAGCGCGGGTGGCTGTGGGCGCTTCTGCTGATTGTACTGATTGAACCCTGGGTGCGCTTCATCCTGACGCTAGATTATGGCGAAAAGCTAGAGAGCGCGTGGATGATCTTCCCCGAACCCGTGCTGGTACTCATCAGTTTATGGTTGACCCGTCAGTTGTGGTGGCGCAGTGATCTGCTCGCGCCACCCACGAAACGGACATTGTGAGGGTAGCGCGTTCACCAACCTAGCGTGCCGGGCGCACCCTTGAAGGGGCCAACGACATCGGATGTGATCCATCCACCGTAGAAATCACCCGCTTGTGCTTGTACCTGTTCCTCATCAACATAGCAGGCATCGACGCGATTAGCATAAAAGCAAATGTGATCCTTGATCGGTTCAAAGCCCTGCGCCGGTTGAGGGTAGCTCCATGCAGCATTATCCGCTTCTTGAGCCCCAACTTTGATTGTCCAATAGCGTGCCACCCCTTTGAACTCGCACATGGTACGGCGTGTCGTTGCCTCTAAATATTGCATCTGCACATCGCGTTGCGGGATGTAATACGCCGGCGGGTGACTGGTCTCTAAGACGCGATAGCCGTCGTGCGTCTCGGCGATCACCTCGCCATTGAAGATTACTTTTAAGGTTTTTGTCGTCTTTTCGACACGGGGCGGGCGCGGGTAATCCCACACCGATTCTTGCCCATCTGTTGGTTTTTCAGGTGTTATATTCGCTGGCATCTAATGAACCTCTCTCAGTTTCGATTACACCGTGAGTTTACCTGCAAAACATAAACATTTAATGAATGTAAATGTTTTGTGCGTGATGTGTAGTTTTTAAGGTTGATTCCTACACCGTCAGGGGAATCTTCCCATGCTTCACAATAACACAAAAGCTCTTGCCCGTTACAACAGCCTGTTCGGCAAACAACAGTATACCTTTGGTGCCTTCGCCATCAGGCGATTACCCACCACTGAATTCAACTACTCCATGTAGTAATGAAGGATGCAAGATCATGGGTAAGTAGCAGAAATACCCGACCGATGAGTTCCGCCGTATTAAACCGCATCCTGATTACAGGAATCTCTGGTATCGGTAGTGTTGCGCTTGATTGCATTATGAGTGACAATGATAAGCGTCTGTCCGTGATGATGCGCAGACAAAATACAGCGAACAGAGATGCAAGTAGGCGTGTGAACTTATGCAGATGGAAATTAACGGTTACAAGCTGATCAAACAGATTGGCACAGGGGGCTTCGGCGAAGTCTATCTGGCTGAACAAGAGACAGTAAAACGTGAGGTGGCGATTAAGTTCATCTTACCCCTATACGCCAACCGTGATGAATTCATTCGAAATTTTGAGTTTGAAGCCCAACTGGTCGCACGCTTAGAACATCCGCACATCGTACCCCTCTATCACTATTGGCGCGATAACAAAGGCGCCTTTTTAGTGATGCGCTATATCAAAGGTGGGAATCTAGCGGATAAGTTGGTCACAGATGGCCCGCTTGATATTCAAGCGACCGCACGCCTACTGGAGCAAATCGCCGGCGCATTGCACACCGCACACCGCAATCAAGTGATCCATCAAGATATTAAGCCGGCAAACATCTTACTCGATGAAGACGGCAACGCCTACCTGACGGACTTCGGCATTGCCCGCGATGAGGCACATAACGTCAACCTCGCTGAAGATGATAGCAATACAATGCATGGCTCACCCAAGTACATTTCGCCGGAACATCTGCGCCGTCGCACCATCACCTCACGCAGTGATATTTACAGCCTCGGTTTGCTGATATACGAAGTGTTGACCGGACATGCTCCTTTTGAACATGATGACATGTTGCAACTGTTACAAATGCAAGTACGCACAGATTTACCTGCTCTGCAAGATAAAAAACCGGACCTACCGGACGCGCTCAACTATCCTTTACGGCAAGCTACGCTCAAAGATCCGCAGGCACGCTATGCGTCAGTTCTACAGTTTGCCAGCGATTTTAGCGCGGTGGTTAACAGTCATATCAGTGGGAGCGTAACAGGGACAATTCCCTTCTCAGCCAATTGGCAAGTTGAAGATACAGGCCCGATCGAACTACGCAATCCATACAAGGGGCTTAAAGCCTTCAAAGAAGGAGATGCCCGCGACTTTTACGGGCGCGAGACGCTGATCAAGAGCTTAATTAAAAGTATGGGCGCTGACGGTATGATGGGGCGCTTCATGGCGGTAGTTGGGCCGAGTGGTAGCGGTAAATCAAGCGTAGTGCGTGCCGGTTTGATTCCAGCAATCCGCAACGAGCAGATCGAAGGCTTACCGACGCAATACATCTCAACTATGATTCCGGGCACAAGACCGATGCGTGCATTAGAAGGTGCAATCCTCAGAGTGGCGAGCCGTGCCAGTGTCAGCCTGATGGAAACCATCGCACAGAATAGCTATGATCTGAACGAGATCTTACAGGATGCATTGCCCGAAAACGGTGAGATGCTCTTATTGATTGACCAATTCGAGGAACTTTTCACGTTGATCAGCAGTGAAGAAGTGCGACGCAACTTCCTCAATGTGATCCATAAGGCATTAACCGCCGAGAACAGCCGCCTGCGCGTGATTGCCACCTTGCGTGCTGATTTCTTCGACCGACCCTTATCTTATCCTGATTGGGGTGAATTATTTCGCGAGCGCACCGAAGTCATCCCCGCCATGACACAGACCGAACTACGCGCCGCTATCGAAGAACCCGCACACCAGAGCGGTCTCAGCCTCGAAGAAGGTTTATCCGGCATGATCATTGCTGATGTTAGCGCGCAAGTCGGCGTGTTGCCTCTCTTACAATACACGCTAAGTGAACTCTACGAACGGCGCAACGGCATCGAATTGACTATCGAAGCCTATCAAGAAATGGGCGGGATTAGCGGGGCACTTGCTAAACGCGCTAATGAGATTTACAACACGCTCCAACCTGAACAGCGTTCGCTCGCCCGTCTGTTATTCACTCGTCTAGTGCGTGTCGGTGAACGCGAAGACCACACCCGTCAGCGCGTGCTGATGGGCGAAATTTATTCACTTGATCGCAATTTTGAGTTGATGCAAAACACCATCGACACTTTCGGCAAATACCGCCTACTGACCTTTGATCACGAGATCCGAACACATTTGCCGACAGTGGAAGTCGCGCATGAGGCGTTGATCCGCAGTTGGGATTTACTGCGCGGATGGATCACAGATAATGCTGACGCGCTACGCTTGCAAATGCGCCTCTCTGATGAGGCCAAGTTATGGCACGAGCAAGGTCAGGATAACAGTTATCTGGCATCAGGGACGCGCCTGCAACAATTTGCCACGCTCGAAGATCATGAGATCATCGTGTTGACCAAACGCGAGCAAGAGTATCTGCTGGCAAGCCTCGAACTCGATGCCTACCGCAAAAAGCGTGAGCGTCAGCGTCAGCGCTTGATCCAATCACTCTATATTGGCGTGGGTGTACT
Organism: Anaerolineae bacterium; assembly: GCA_051117475.1. Lineage (GTDB taxonomy): Bacteria > Chloroflexota > Anaerolineae > Aggregatilineales > Phototrophicaceae > JAUZRW01. Next base: position 8,208 of record JBNPEE010000058.1, read on the forward strand.
GGGAGTGATCGGTATTGTGCTGGCAATCTTCGCTAATATGCAACGCTTGAGCGCCCTCGATGCCCGCGACGCAGAAACAATCGCCCGTCAACAAGCCGATGCCAACGCACAAGAATCTCGTGCACGTGAACTCGCCGCATCATCACTGCTCTTCGCTGACACGCGCCCTGATACCGCCATCTTGCTAGCACTCGAATCGGTAGCGATTCAGAACACATTTGAAGGACGTAATGCGCTACTCAGTAGCTTGCTGACGCAGGATCGTCTGGCAGGATATTTTAACGGGCACCAAGATTTCGTGCGTGCGGTTGCCATCAGCCCCGATGGTGAGACCTTAGCCAGCGCCAGCCGTGATGGCACGCTTATCATCTGGGATACCCGCACGCGCACCGCCCGTCTGACGCTCGAAGTCACCAACAGTAACCGCCTCAACAGCGTCGCTTTTCATCCTGATGACACACGCCTATTGACCGCCGACGGTGACGGCGATGTGGTCATCTGGGATAGCACAAATGGCGAACGCTTGCAGACCTTGAGCTTCAACGAAGAAGAAATCCGCAGTGCGTCTTTCTCCAGTGATGGTGCGTTGATTGCCGTTGGCAATTCACGCGGGGAGGTCATCTGGTGGTCAAGCGAGGATTATGAACGTCTGGGCATGAGCGATGCTCACGATGGCGGGGTGATCTATGCGCTGAGCTTCAGCCCGGATGGGACGCGCATGGCAACCGCCGGTGACGACAACACCATTCACATCTGGGATACTGAAGATTTTAGTTTGCTACAGGTGATCCCCGCCCACACCGATTGGGCGCTCGCATTGGCGTTCTCGCCCGATGGGCAATATCTAGCATCAGGAGGGGGTGATCTCACGGTGCGCCTGTGGGATATGACAACCGGCGAGAATCTGTGGGCATTCCGGGCACATCGGCGCGAGATTGTGACGCTAGCTTTCAGCAGTGATGGTCAAACAGTGATCTCCGGCGGGTTAGATAGCAACATCATCTTGTGGGATGCCGAAACGGGCAATTTTATCGACACCATCCCCTCTTTGGGGCGAGCAAATGTGCGTGCTATCAGTACCGAGGGCAACCGCCTGTTCATCGCAGGGGATACCCCCCAGGTGACCGAAATTTATATCAACCGCGAACCGCGTTTTGGCGAGCAAATCGCCACCCATATGCAAGAAATTCTGACAACGGCAGTGCATCCTGATGGCACAATCGCTTATGCAGGGGGCACAATCAGCGATTTTGCCGTTTACGTCCTCACACCAGATAGCGATGAACCACAACAGCTAGCCCATCATGAGGGCATCGTGACCGATCTGGCATGGAGCAGTGATCGGTTAATCTCGGTCAGCGTGGATCGTCAGGTGGCGGTGTGGCGCGATGGCGAACTGCTGGAGGTACTCACGCCCGATGATAGCGTCATCAGCGTGGCATCTCATGGAGATATGATTGCACTGGGCACGAACAACGGCATCATCGAATTATGGCAAGTTGATGATGAAGAGACATGGTCACAGGTGCGCCAGCTTGAAGGACACAGCAACCGTATCAGTAGCTTAGATTTCAACGCCGATGGCTCGCACCTGGTCTCGGGTAGCCGTGATAACAGCGTCATTATCTGGGATATAGCACAGGGTGAGATGATCGGTGAACCACTGGTTGCCCATACCAATGCTGTCGAAGCCGTACAATTCAATGCAGACGGAACAATGATTGCATCGGGTGGACGCGATAACAACATTATCTTGTGGTCAGTCAGCGAGCAAGAGCCTTTAGGCCCGCCTCTAGTACGCCATGAGAATTGGATCAACGATCTCGCCTTTAGCCCGACAGGCAACCAGCTGATTTCGGTGAGTGGCGATAACAGCGTGATCTTATGGGATGCGCTTGAACAACGGGCGATAGGTTTACCCTTATTCGGGCATGGTGCATGGGTCAATAGTGTGAGCTTCGCTGATGATGGCACGTATATGGTGACCGGTGCGCGTAACGGCTCGTTAATTCGCTGGCAAACTACCCTGGATAGCTGGATCAATATCGCCTGTGAGGTAGCCAACCGTCCACTGAACGCCGGCGAGCGACGCGACTATTTTGGCGAGTCGTATCAACCGGCTGACCATTGTTTAACTAATTAAACAGATCAAGTGAACTGTGCGAGGAATCCTTTATGTTGAAGAAATTACTTATACTTGCTGTTTTTCTGGTGGGTGTCGCGATCTACGCGCAAGAGGCCACTCCTGAAAGCACAGCAGAAGCAACCGAACCGGCAGAAATCACTCCCGAAGCAACAAGCACAGTTGATGATACGCTCTGCCCGGCACTGGTCAACAATGCCCTCGAACTGACACAAGCCAGTTGTGATGGCACGCGCACCAACGAAGCCTGTTATGGCTATATCTTCATTGATGCTGAACTACGCTCACCGGAGGCGACATTTACAGAACCTGGTGATGTTGAGAATGTCGTCAACATCCAGAGCTTACAACTTAGCCCACTGGATACCACAAGCGGTCAATGGGGGGTGATTGTGCTATCAATCGAACCCAACACTACTCTGACCACTGATAGCCTGCTACCCGATGACGATTTGCAGATCATCCTCTACGGAGATACGCAACTATCTGATGCATCGCAATTTGCCGAAGTAACCGCTAACAGCGCGGTGAATATTCGCCAGCAACCGCGCACCAACGCTACTGTGATTGGTAGCCTCGATGTGGGCGAAACGATCATCGCTAATGGTCGCCTGCCAGATGATAGCTGGTTCCGCGTGCGTATCAGTGGCGCTAATGAAGATGGCAGTGCGGGCATCGGGTGGATTGCCGCCGACTTCCTCGATACCGTGTTTGACGCGAACACCCTGCCAGTCATCACCATCGAAGACGCTGAGAACCCGCCGGATGATCTCGCGGCACGCTATGGACCGATGCAAGCCTTCATCTTCGAGAGTGGCGACCAAGACGCACCCTGTGCTGAAGCGCCTAATAGCGGTATGTTGATTCAAACGCCGGAAGGGGTTGCCTCGGTCACGCTGTGGCTCGATGAAGTGGTGATTCAGCTCGATGGGACGGGGGTCATCAGCGCACAGGCAAATGGTGATTTGACCGTTGGTGTGATCGAAGGAACCGCCGAAGTGGAAGCCAATGGTGGTAGAAGTACAGCGATTGCCGGTCAAGCGGTTGATGTACCCCTCGATGGTGAATTAGCCCCCTCAGCCGAACCTGGCTTACCGCGACCAGTCAATGCCGATGAGGTGCAAGGTCTGCCCACAGATCTGCTCGATGATCCAGTAGAAGTACCGCAGACAGGTGTCACGCCCTTACTAGCGACAGCATCCGGTGGTTTTCAGTGGCAATTCAGCTATACCACACAACCCCCTTATATCTGCTCGGATGGCACAGAAGTACAATTCGAGAGTGCCGGGATCAGTCCATCAGTCAGCGCCGAGACGGATGCTATCGTCATCAGTGGTTTGCGTTATACGCAGATCTCTCAAGGCGTGTACAGCGCCAGTTACACCGATGGCAGTGGTAATCTGTTTCAGGATATAGTGCAGATCATCGCCAGTGATCGACTGGTAGGTGAGCGTGTGATCGATTTCAACAACCCGATCTGCACGATCACCATTTCATTCAGCATTCAGTTAGGCTCATGAGGGCGGTTTAACCCTACCCTCACTAAGTTGCCCAATCAATTCACGCCTAGTTTTGTGCAGACCCAGTATAGGTTTATATGAGATATTGGTTAAAATAGACAACATTGCAGATTTTCACAACTTTAAGAGGATAGATCATGCCCCCTAATCGCATAGCAGAACTCCGCGCAGAAATCGACGAGATCAACTTGCAACTGTTGGATTTGCTCAACAAACGCGCCACCACCGCCAGCGAAATTGGCAAACTACAGGCGCAACTTGGCAGTCAGATTTACGATCCCCAGCGCGAATCCCAGATGTTAACCGCCCTCCAAATGAAGAACGAAGGGCCTTTCAGCAACGAGACGATCAACGCGCTGTTCAAAGAAATATTCAAGGCGACTCTTAACCTCGAAGAAAAAGAAGCACGGTCTAACTTCCTCGTCCAGCGTAAGTCGAGCGAGCAAAAGACCGTGGTCACCATGCCGGATGGCTCACACATTGGTAACGGCAACAACGAATTCACGGTGATCGCAGGCCCCTGCGCCATCGAGAGCTTCGAGCAATACGACGAAGTCGCCGCCGCACTCGCCGAAGAAGGCGTGAAGATCATGCGAGCGATGGCATACAAACCGCGCACATCCCCCTATGATTTTCAAGGCTTGGGCGAGCCAGGTTTGAAGATTGCGCGTCAAGTAGCGAACAAATACGGCTTGATGCTGGTCAGCGAAGTGCTGGATCAGTCACAATTGGCGATGATGGACGATTACATCGATATGTTCTGGATCGGGGCGCGTAATATGCAGAACCCCTTCCTGTTGCGTGGTGTGGGTAAGATGAACAAGCCGGTGATCCTCAAGCGCCATTTCAGCGCGACACTCAAGGAATTGCTGTACGCCGCTGAATATATCATGAGTGAAGGCAACGATCAGATCATCTTGATGGAGCGCGGTATTCGTACATTCGCCGAATGGACGCGCAACACGCTCGATATTGGCGCGGTGCCTCTGCTCAAGCAAGAATCTCACCTGCCGGTGATCGTAGATGTCAGCCACAGTGCCGGACGGCGTGACCTAGCGATCCCCTTCGCACGCATTGCAAAAGCCAGCGGCGCTGATGGCTTGATGGTGGAAGTGCATCCGAACCCCTCGGTGGCAATGAGCGATGCCAAACAACAGATCAGCATCCCGCAATTCAAAGAGCTGATGAGCGAGTTGCGTAAAGTTCACATTGATAGCGAACCGGAACCCGCCGGCGACTAGCTCACAGACGAAAAGAGACGAGCAATCATGCTCGCCTCTTTTTTGTTACCGCCGGATAATCAGACGGTATACAGGCGATAGAGCGTGCTGGTCAATAACTCGATACGATCTAACATCCCTGGATAGTAGATTTTCTCGCTATCGGTATGAATGCCCTGTGCCGGTGCACCCATACCACAAATCGAGGGCGTGCCGGATGCGCTGGTGAAATTGGCATCACTGCCCCCACCGCGTGCAATCGGCACGACATTCTGCTGGAGACGGTGTGCCTCAGCAATGACCAGATCAATCAGATACTGATTGGCATCTGAACGTTCCATCGGCGGGATGAACGCATCTAACTCATGCGTGACATGATCTTGCTTGCCACTATCAGGGTTGGTGATATACGATTTGTTCAGAATCTCCATGATAGCATCGCGGATGCGTTCACCATCCTCTAAACGCTCGAAGCGCCAACTGACCGTGCCCTTCATCGTGCCGGCGACGGTGTTGGGCGAGATACCGCCCTCGCCCATGCCGACTGTGACCGAGATCCCATTATCCCAATCGTTGAGCGCCTTGAGATCGATTACACGCCGTGCGTAACTCTCAACGGCATCCACCCCCAGATGAGGCGTGCCGGAATGACAGGCATCACCATGAATGGTGAAGTAAATCGCGCCATATCCACGCCGTTGATAGACCACCCCTAAATCAACATCTGGGGTGAGTTCGCCCTGCGGAAAGCCCGGCTCCAAGCCGATGCAGTAATCCGCGCTCACATGACCGCCCGTGTACCAATCGCGGATTGTCGGTGACCCTTTTTCTTCGTCGGCACTGACGATCATCTGCACATCGTGATTATCCAGCAGTTCACCGAGCGCATACATGGCCCACAAGCCGATAATCAGTCCGCCCTTAATATCACCCACGCCAGGCCCCTGCAAGAAACCATCGCCCAGTTCGGTGATATGTTGAAAAGCACCTTCCGGCGGAAAAACGGTGTCCATGTGGCTAATTAACAGGATGCGCGGTTTGGCACTCGCAGCCGGCTTATACACCAGACGATGGCGTTCGTTGATGGTTTTCACGGCGAAGCCCAGCGTCTCAGCCAGCGTGGTCAGCGCGTCCATGCCAGCATCCACACCGGCGGTGTTGGCGGTGTACGTGTTAATTTCCACTAAGTTCTGCAAAGCGACCCGCAAAGCAGGTGCTTGTTGATCGATCCATTGGCGAATGTTCGTTAAATCCATCGGTATCACTCGTTCCATTAAGTTAATGTGAAATCTACCGGCTTATCATACCCGCTATGTGCAGGATAGACGAGGATATTATTCACCCAATCTGTATGAACATCCACAGCAAAACCTCACCAATCGATGATACAGGGTTCACCGCTGAATTGCGTGCTATCTGCGCTGTATTGCATGATCTCGATGCGCACTCCGCCCGGATCCGTCATCCATGCCTGCCATGAATGATCGCCACCCTGCTTCTTATCGGTGACGGTCAAGCCGTTAGCGCGAATCTCCGCGATAGCACGGTCAATATTCTGCACTTCCAAACACAGATGTTGCATGATAGGACGCTCAACGGAGTCTATCTCCGTTTGCTCGAAGATCTCAATGAAGGTGTGTGCGCCACATTTGACATAAAAGCCGACGACGCGCCCCTCTTTGATGAAATCGAACCCACGCTCCATGCCCAATCCCTGACAATAGAACTGCTCTGCGTCTTGTAGATCCGGCGCACCAATGCAAATATGCGCCAGTTGTTTGATAATCATAGCGGTCTTTCTCCTGTTCGTGTTGTATGGTAAACAATTATCCCAACCATGCTGAAATGGCGTGATGGGCGAAGCGAATATCGTCAGCTTCTGGCAAACCACTGACACCCACGGCCCCGACGCACGCACCATCGACGATAATCGGAATCCCCCCGCCCCACGTCACATATCGCAGCTCGCCAAAGTTAGTCATCGGGAAGCCATCCTCGCGTGAGCGTCGTCCAAGCTCTTTGGATTCGATCTGCTCGCGCACAGCCGTATAAGCTTTGTTCTGCGCGATAGTGATCGATGGCAGGCGACACCCATCAGTGCGCAAAAATGCCAGCAACTCGCCATGCGTATCCACTACAGCGACAGCCAGTCCCACACCTTCGCTCTCGGCAAGGGTTTGAATCGCCTGCACAATACGCATCGCATCAGCATGACTCAGTTCTTGTTGAGTGTACATCACAAATGCTCCTCAATTATCGGAATCATACCGCCTATTCTACCTGATTGCATCCTCCCCGCCCATCAGATCACGCGATGAACGAGCGATTGTATCCCACTTTCGTCATTATCTTTACCCGATCCATATAATGTTAGGTTAATCAAAAATTTTATTTATAGCAATTTATGAGTGTGGGATAATAGAACTTGACAAATTTTTCGATTAGGCTAAAAATAGTTTATATTACTGTTTAATTTTAGAGTGTGATGCCATGATAGCATCACCGAAGGAGTACGTAACAATGCGTTATCTCATGCACATAATCGCCCTGCTGATGATCGTCGGGGGCGTTCATGCACAAGAAGATCAAGAAGAAAGTGTGCGACTGCGAATTGTGGCAACAACCACCCAATCCGCAGACCTCGTGACGATTCTCACAGCAGATGTGCCTGGCATTGAGATTACCGGTTTGATGGGTGCCGGGGTGGATCCGCACCTATATCAACCTACAGAGTCCGACATCACCGCGATGAACCGCGCTGATATGGTGGTCTATAGTGGGTTAAACCTTGAAGGACAATTTGAACGTGTGTTCAACGCGCTGAATGAACAGGGTGTGAGCACTTTTGCCACCGGTCATCCGGTGCGCGATGCTGGTTTCGTGATCGGCGGATTTGACCTCTCCGAAGAACTGAGTGATGTCGATGATCCGCATTTCTGGTTTGATCCGCGCAACTGGGAACTCTCGGTACAGTCACTCGCTGATGAACTGATCGTAGTCGATCCAGACTATGCAGAGACTTATCAGGCAAATGCCAGCGCCTATATTGAACAACTCATCCTACTCTTTGAGTGGGCAAACGACGCAATGCGCCTCGTCGATGACGATCAGCGTTATCTGGTAACCTCACACGATGCATTTCAATATTTTGGTTCGGCGTTTGGATGGCGACAGACAGCCATACAAGGACTCAGCACGCAGGATGAAGCCGGCGTGGGTGATATTCAAGAAACGGTTGATTTCATCATCGACAATGCAATTCCTGTGATCTTTGTCGAGAGTAGCCTCCCCCCTAACACGGTTGAGGCCGTCGTCGAAGCAGTGCGCGATATGGGCGGTAATGTGAGAATTGGCGTGCGCGAACTCTATTCAGATGCGATGGGCGAGCCGGACAACTTCGGCGGGACGTACATTGGCATGATCGCCTCGAACGTGTACACGATTTTGCAATCGTATCAGTGCGCGGGTGTGACGCTCACCCTGCCGGATTGGCCCGATGATCTCACTCCTGAACCACCATCTGATTTGCTCGATGTCGATTGTACGCTGTGAGGGGGTTTAATGTCTGACTATGACGCAAGACAAGACAATCAACGACCCATCGCCTTACATGTTGATGATCTGACAGTCGCCTACAACAGCAAGCCTGCAATCTGGGATGTTGATCTGGATGTGCCGGAAGGTGTGCTGATGGGCATCGTGGGGCCGAATGGCGCGGGTAAAAGCACGCTCATCAAAGCTGTGCTCAACCTGATCCCACGCTCGGCAGGAACGGTGCGCTTCTACGGCAAGCCCTATCAGCAAGCGCGTTCGCTGGTGGGGTATGTGCCTCAACGGGGCAGTGTCGATTGGGATTTTCCGACATCGGTTGTTGATGTGGTGATGATGGGCTTGTATGGCAAGCTCGGGTGGTTCCGTCGCCCCGGCAAGCGTGAACGCGAGGAGGCACTACACGCGCTCGATCAAGTCGGAATGGCAGATTTCGCCAACCGACAAATCAGCCAGCTATCAGGTGGTCAGCAACAACGTACATTCTTAGCGCGGGCGCTGGTGCAAGATGCACAGATGTACTTCATGGATGAGCCATTCGCGGCGGTTGATGCTGTCACCGAACGTTCAATCGTGACCATCCTGCACGAACTGCGCGAACAGGATAAAACCGTATTTGTGGTACATCACGATTTGCAGACCGTCACCGAATATTTTGACTGGGTGACCTTGCTCAATGTAGAAGTGATTGCCAGTGGCCCCACTGAGACTACCTTCACACCCGATAACCTGCAACGTGCCTATGGTGGGCGCATCGCCTATCTGGATGACGCACAACCCGACGCGTTGAAGGGAGTGTGAGCGATGATCGCTCAACTATCGGCAGAAGATCGGCGGGTGTGGGGCATCATTGTCGCCATCACCCTCTTGAGTTTGTTGTTCATCCCATTCAGTCAGAGTGTGCTGGGCGTGACCTATAGCTATACCTTGCGCGTAGTGGCGATGGGCGGGGCGCTGTTGGGGATCGTGAGCGGGGTCATCGGATGTTTTGCGGTGTTACGTCACGAGAGCCTGATGGGCGATGCGCTATCGCACGCTGCCCTGCCGGGGGTCGGTGTCGCGTTCTTACTCGCAGGGCGCGAACTGGGCGCTTTGTTGATCGGCGCCGCCATTGCGAGCTGGTTAGGCGTGCAGTTCATCCAGGCACTACTGAACACCACCCGCCTCAAGCAAGATGCCGCGATGGGCATTGTGCTGGCGGCGTGGTTCGCGGCCGGTATCGCCCTGCTGAGTTACATTCAATCGCGTTCGGATGCTAGCCAAGCCGGCCTGGATAGTTTCATCTTCGGGCAAGCGGCGGCAATTGTGGCACAGGATGTTCAGCTCATCAGCATCGTGAGCGTGATCATCTTTGGCGTGATTATCTTACTCTGGAAAGAGTTCAAGTTGGTGACCTTCGATCTCGACTTTGCGCGTGCTAATGGCTTCCGTGTGGGCGTGATTAACGGCGTGCTATCGACACTGATTGTGATAGCGGTGGTGATGGGCTTACAGTTGGCAGGCGTGGTGCTAATGATCGGCATGTTAATTGCGCCGGGCATCGCGGCGCGTCAATGGACACACAAACTCTCGCAGATGGTTATTCTGGCGGGAGTACTAGGTGGGTTTGCCGGCAGTACGGGCGCGATCTTGAGCGCGGTGGATACCGATTTACCCACAGGCCCCATGATCATCGTGGTCTCGTTTGCGCTGGTGGCGCTATCGATCACCTTCGCTCCTGAACGCGGTTTGCTATGGTCAGCGTGGCGCAGAAAACGCGATCGCAAACGCTTCGCCGATGCTCCACAGCATGAAAGGTTCGCAGACTGATGTTATACGGATTAGAGAGTTTGCTCATTGACCTGCTGTTGCAGTTCTTCAGCATAGAACAGATCAACAGCTTCCTGCGCGATCCGCAGCATACGGCAACGATCATCGGCACATTAATTGCGATTGCCGGCGCATTGCTGGGTACCTTCCTGCTCTTGCGCGGGATGGCGCTAACCAGCGATGCCATCAGTCACACTGTTCTGCTGGGGATTGTCGTCGCTTTCATGGTGATGACCGCACTGTTCAATCAAGAGCCGGACATGTCCTCACCGTGGTTGATTATAGGGGCGGCGCTGGCAGGCGTGGCGACGGTGGTACTCACGGAGCTGATTTATCGCTCCGGCCTAGTGCGGCAAGATGCTGCGCTGGGATTGGCGTTCCCGTTGCTATTCGCGATTGCGATCATCCTCATCTCACGCTATGTCGAAGATGTGCATCTGGATGAGGATACTGTGATGGTCGGTGAAATCGGTGTGGCGTGGGCTAACACCAACAGCCACTGCCTGAGCAATTGCATCAGCGTGACGATCACGCCGGATGACCCGCGTGCCAATAACACACGCCAGTGTACCAACTGCCGTGACTTGAACATCAGCCCGCGCGATGAGGGCGCAGAGTTCCGCGAGGTCTGTACCAACTGTGGCACGTATAACCCCGCGCAGGCCTGGCAAGCTGGCTTGCTCGATCAACAACCGGATCTAGTCTTTTTCCCGCGTTCAATCACCGTGACGGGGGTACTCGCCCTGCTGACGATAGCCTTTGTGACGCTGTTCTACAAAGAACTCAAGCTCGCCTCTTTTGATGAGGCGCTTGCGCAGGCGCTCGGTTTTCGCCCAGCATGGATGCACTATGCACTGATGGTGCTGGTCAGTCTGGTAGCAGTCGGCGCATTCGATGCAGTGGGGTCTATTCTCGTGATCGCATTTTTCGTCATTCCACCCGCCAGCGCCTACCTGCTCACAGATCGCCTGAGTGTGATGCTGGTCTTGAGCGCAATCATCGGTAGTGTAGGCGCATTCTTCGGCTACGACTTAGCGCGGGGGACGTTGTTCGGGGTGTTATCGATCAACGACGGCATCGCTTTCATCAACCGCTCTTTCGGCACGAGCTTCGCCGAAGCGTGGACTGCGTCGATTTCCGCGTCCATGGTGCTGACAATCTTCGCGCTGTTCGTGTTGTCGTGGGTGTTATCGCCTAAATATGGCTTGGTCTCGACAGTAATCCGGCGGGCACGTCAACGCCGTTTATTCGATGATCAGGTCTTGTTAGGGCATGTCTACAATCATGATAACACCCCACAAGCCAGTGATGAACTTGCTGAGTCAACGCTCTATCAGCATATGGGATGGTCGCAGACAAAAACACAGCGCGTGCTGGCGCGTTTGCGTTCGGCGCGGGTGATTGATGTGGTGAATGGCACACTGTGCCTGACCGAAAGCGGACGGGCGCGGGTGATACAATTCCGGCACGATATGTTGCACGTCGGCGCAGTCAGCACCGAACGGCAACGGCTCGACGTGCAGTGATAAATAACTGGGGGGTGAGCTAATACGCTTACCCCGTCACACGTATCAAAAGGTGATCACTTCGCACGAGGAATATAGGCCCCCATCATCGCACCGACAATTTCGCCCTGATCAAAGACGCGCTGACCGCGAACGAAGGTTGTCTGTACTTTGCCGGTGACCTCTAAACCCTCAAAGGGCGTGTAGCCCTGCCCTGAGAAAGAATCTCCGGCGTGAATTGTCCATGTTTCTTCAGGATCAAATAGCACCAGATCCGCATCGAAGCCTTCGGCAATATCGCCCTTGTTGAGCAGGCCAAAACGGCGCGATGCATTCCAGCTGACCAGCTCAACCACGCGGTTGGGCGATAACCCGCGCTTCGTACCTTCGCTGAAGATACCCGCCAGCAGATACTCGGTACCACCGAAGCCAGCTTTAGCTGTCCACACATTCTCCGGATCGTCGGCATCGACTTTAAGATCTTTAGGACAATTGGCATGATCGGTCATCACCCATTCGACTGTACCATCCAGCACTTTTTGCCACAGGTAGTCTTTGTGTGCAGGGGGGCGCAGAGGTGGGTTCACTTTGGCATAAGCGCCCATGTGACAGTCGGTATCCAGCAGTAGATGCCCGGCGGTGACTTCCACGCCGAAATGCACATCAGGGTACATCTCGCGGGCGCGGAGGGTGGCTTCCATCGCTTCAATCGAGGTAATGTGCAAGATGTTCACTTGCTTCAAGCCAGCTTCATGCGCCAGCGCCCCCACGAGTTGAATCGCGATAGCTTCGCTGTGTGGCGGGCGGGCGGCGCTGTAGGCGGCGAGTCCGTCGAGTGTGCCTTCAGCGCGAACTTTAGTCTCATACGCACGAAGAATTTCCGGCACTTCGCAATGCCAGCTCACCTGAATATAGTCAGCGATGTCAGGATATTTGTCTTGCAAGCGCGCCGCCTCACGGCAGATAAAATCAAAGTGCGCGATATCATACTGATCGCCCTCATTGAGCATCAACCATTTGGATTGTGAATCGGATTTGCCGTGTAAACCATGCGAGCCATAGAACATGAAGACTTCGCCGTAATTAGGCGCTCCACATTCGGTCAGCAGGTATTCCATCTCTTTGACCTGTTCGCCGGTGATCGGTGAGACGTGATAGGCATAATCGACGTAGTAGCGCCCTTCACTCTGCTTGAGCAATTCAGGGAAAAATTGCGTGAGCGATCCGCCCATGTTCAGGTAAAGGCTACCGGTACGCACATAAGGCATGAGCGTGGTCACGCCCCCCTGCGCGGCGGCGGCGGATTCTGTCGGGGCGTCCTCATGCGGATGCACGTAAATACCGACGTGCGTATGGGGATCAATCGCGCCCGGCATCGCCATCAGACCGCGCCCGTCATAGCTCGCGCTCACGTCATCCACAGGCAGATCAGGCGCAATTGTCGCAAACTTACCATCCTTGATAGCAATATCCATCGTGTCGATTGTGGTCTGATTCGGGCGCACAACCTGTACATTCTTAACAATGAGATCATATTTTGACATGTGGTTCACTCCTTGTAGCAATCAATCTAAAACTTACCCGTGTCCTGTGACACTCATGCGTTGATACCACTGATCGCACGCATGTTGTTGATGTGATATTGAAACCGATCCCCACGATACACACCAATGAAGAACTCAATGGGCTGGCGTTCGGGCGCGTAGACTGTGCGCTTGACGCGCAAGAGCGGGTCAACCTGTGCAATATCCAACAACGATACGAGTTTATGGGTAGCTGGAATGGCTTCCAGCGTGCGATCTGCCACACAATCACTGAGGGTACTCAATCCACTGAGGTAACGCAGAGAGCCACCTTCGGTATATGATTTTTCGTCAATGAAGCTGGTGTACTGTGGGGCAACATATGCGAGGTGATACCCGATCGCCTCTTGATTTTCGAGGCGCAGGCGCTCCAGACAAAAGACCTTCTGATCTTCTTTGAGCTTGAGCTGACGCACAATTTCATCATCCGGCATCACCCAGTCTGCCGACAGCACCTTCCAACCGGGCTGAGAACCGTGCATGGTCATGTGGTCGGCGAGATTGGGGTAATTTTCAGGACTGTGGCTGATCTTGGGTTTGGCAACGAACGTGCCACGCCCACGGTGGCGCGTGATCTTACCTTCGGCTTCCAACTCGCTCAGCGATTGGCGCACCGTGGTACGACTGACATCATATTGATCTTGAATTTGTTGCTCAGTCGGGAAAATATCACCCGCCTTGAGTTCGCCACTTTCGATCTTTGCCAATAACAATTGTTTGAGTTGATAATACAGTGGCATCGGAGAATTACGATCAACAGTCATACTAGCATCTTCCGCATAAAGTAATTTTGTAATGACTATATACCTTTTTCAATACATTTGCCACCTCATCCGCCTAAGTGTTCAGTGAATAGCCTAATCTGTATTAAAAATGAGCAAAACTTGAGTGATTTTTGTTTTTGTATCTTAAAAGTGTTATAGTCACGACAATAGAGTATTTTATGCGAAAAATGAACAATGATTACAACTATTTGGCAAGATATATTAACTGAAGACGATCAGCAGGTGATCGAATCAGCAGGCTATACGGGACGCGGTGCATCGACGTTCAAGAGCCGTGGAAGCATGACCCGCCCTGCCCTGTTGATTATCGACATGCAACGCTTATTCGTCGGGGAAGATGTGCCAATCCTCGAGGCAATTGCCCAACAACCGACGATGATCGGTGAGCGAGGTTGGCGAGCAATGGAGGCTATGCAACCCTTGATTGCAACATGTCGGCAATGTATGGTGCCAATTATCTATGCGAGGATGATCCCACACAATCGCACCAGCGATGATCCCTTGCTGGCAATCATGTCCCCCATTCAACCTCAAGCCGATGATACCCTCTTAGATAAAACAACCAGCAGTGCCTTCTTCCATACCGGACTCGCCGAACATTTAGCAATACTCGGTGTGGATAGCGTGATGTTGATCGGCAACTCCACCAGTGGGTGTATTCGGGCGGCGGCAGTCGATGCCGTGCAACATGGCTTGACAGCAATCATCCCACATGAATGCGTGTTTGACCGCATCGAAGCCTCGCACAAGATCAGTCTGCTCGATTTATGGATGAAATACGCAGTAGTCACCGATACCGCCGACGTGATCGCTCAAGTAACCGCCTTACACGAGGTGAACGCATGACAATCGAACGCGACACAGGTAACTGGTCATTTGAAACCGACGTGGTCATCGTGGGCGGTGGCGGGTGTGGTTTGACGGCGGCTGTCGCTGCCGCACAACACGGGGTTGAGGTGCTGGTGCTGGAGAAGCAAGAGCGCCCCCTTAGCAACACGCAACGCTCCTACGGCATGGTTCCGGCAGGCGGCACACGCTTTCAACGTGCTGCCGGTGTACAAGAGACACCGGAAGATTTCGTACGCGACATCCTCAACAAGAACCATCAGCAAGGCGATTATCAGACCACCCTGCACATCGCACAGACGATTGTGGAGGTGGTGCATTGGCTCGTCGATGAGGTGGGCGCAGAATTGCATTTCGTCGATGATTTCACTTATCCGGGACACAGCGTGCATCGGATGCACGCCCCGCCCAACCGCAGTGGCGCGGAATTATACAATGCGTTGCGGGTCAAACTAGCGAGGATGGATAACGTCGATGTGATTAAAGATGCGCCAGTGACCGCACTGGTGACCGATGCTGATGGCGCGGTAGTCGGTATAGTGGTGGAACGCGGCCAGAGCGTCGAGCGCGTCAAAGCAAAACGGGTGATCCTCGCCACCAATGGCTTCGGCGGTAACGAAGCGATGATTGAGCAATATATCTCGGATATGCGCGAGGCGCTCTATCTCGGCGGTGAAGGCAACACGGGTGAGGGTATCCTGTGGGGCATGGCGCTCGGCGCAGAGACCGCTTACATGGATGCTTATCAAGCGCATGGCTCAGTCGCTATCCCCTACAACATCCTCGTGACCTATGCGATGGTCGCAGAAGGTGGTATACAGGTCAACTTGAATGGCGAACGCTTCGGCATTGAGCAACAGGGTTACAGCGAACGCGCCTTAGAGGTGCTAGAACAACCGCAGGGCATCGCGTGGATGATCTATCCCCCCGCCCTGCACCAACTTGGCATGACCTTCGAAGAATACCGCAACGCGCACGAAGCCGGCGCAATCTTGACCGCTGATGACGTTGAAACATTGGCTGAAGCGATCAACGTGCCCCTTAATGCACTGCGCAAGACTATCGACAGCTATAACCGCGCCAGTGAGGGCACGATACCGGATCCGCTCGGACGCACCAACGGTAAACCTCTGAGCACACCCTATCACGCGGTTAAGGTCACCGGTGCGCTGTTCCACACACAAGGCGGTCTGAAGGTGGATAAACACGGGCGCGTGCAAAAAACAGATGGCTCCGTGATCCCGAACTTATATGCCGGTGGCGGTACGGCGGCGGGTGTCAGCGGTCATGGTGCGGGTGGGTATCTATCCGGCAATGGCTTGCTGACCGCGCTTGGTTATGGCTATCTGGCGGGCAAACATGCGGCAATCAGCGTGTTGGAAGGTTCGCCAGCATGACCGCTCACGATGCTCGAACGGCGCTCAGCAGGCTGGCACAATTCGCCGCCGATCTGCGCCTGGAAGATGTGCCCCCGCCAGTGATCGAACGGGCGCACGCTGTCCTGCGCGATACAGTCGGCGTGATACTCGGTGGTTTACAAGCGCCGGAAGTCGCCCGTTTGCTGGATCATGCGCGAGCGTATCATCATGGTGAGGCGCGTCTGCTAGCCCATGCCGGAACAGTCACGCCAGAATGGGCGGCGCTGGTCTATGGCACGGCGGGCACCACACTTGAGTATGATGAAGGGCACGCTTTCGCCCGTGGACATGCCGCCATTCACGCGGTCTCAGTGGCGTTGGCGCTGGCTGGCGCGGATGACACCCTCAGCGGTACAGATTGCCTGCTGGCGTTACTTGTCGGCTATGAAGTGGCGGCACGCATCGGCGTTGCCACGCGCCTCAAGCCGGAGGTGCATCCGTTCGGCGCGTGGGGCGTGATCGGTGCGGCGGCTGTGGCAGGCAAAATCGCACGCTTAAATGGCGATGAGATGCTGGCGCTGTTTGAGCTTGCGGCATCTTATGCTATCACACCGTCCTTCTATACCGCATTTCAAGGGAAAAACGTGCGCAATACTTACGCAGGCATGGTCAATCATAATGGCTTGCTGGCACTGACGATGTATCAACTAGGTTTTGAGGGCGAACAGGACGGTGTACAAACTACCTTCGGCGCGATACTCGGTGATCGCTTCACCCCTGAGGCGCTGACCGACGTACTCGGCACGCGCTATGAGATCATGCGCGGATACTTCAAGCCCTATTCTGCCTGTCGGTATTCTCATGCGGCAGTGGATGCCACGCTGGCAATCCGCGAACAGATAACACTCAACGCGATTGAGCAGGTGACCGTCGCCACTTATGATTTTGCAGCCAAGCTGAACGAACCCGCGCCACAGACACCACTCGCCGCTCGTTTCTCGATTCCCTACATTGTGGCAGCAACCCTGCACGATGGCGATGCTAACGCCGCATCTTTTACCGAAGAAGCCATTCAGCGTGAGGCAGTGCGCGATCTCGCCCGACGGATAACAGTCATCGAAGCCCCGCCCTACACCGCGCTATTACCCGATCAGCGCGCCGCCCGTGTCAGCGTCATCACTCGCGAGGGTCAAACGATCAGCAGTGAGGCACTCGGCAGTAAGGGCGATCCTGATCAACCGATGAGCGCCGATGAACTGCGGACTAAATTCGATACTCTGGCGAGCGCGTTACCCGCAGAGGCACGCGCTCAATTATGGGAACAACTGGGTAATCTGGCACGGTTGCCAAAGGCAGCATCGCTGTTTGCCATCAACCGTGAAGATGAAAAACAATCGACACAAACCTGAGGAGGTGTTTATGGGATGAGCCTCAATACAAATGATTGTTCATTTTTATTCATGCTAAGGAGAAACAACTTATGCAAAAAACATTACGCAGTATCCTGATGATCGGTGTGTTGGTGCTGGCAACGGCGGTTGCTTTCGCACAAGATGATGAGATGGTGGTCAGAATCGGGGCGATTCACCCGCTGACCGGTAGCCTCGCCAATGATGGGCAAGGGATGGATCTCGCCATTCAGATGGCGGCAGATCAAATCAACGAATCTGGCATGTTGGGCGATATGGTGCTGGAAATCCTCAGTGCCGATTCAACCGGTTCCGCTGAAGTCGGTCAAGAAGAAGCAGTACGCCTGATTGAAGAAGAAGGCGTTTCTGCGCTGATCGGCACCTTCCAATCTGCTGTGACCGCTAACGTAGCGACTGTTTCAGCGCGTGAAGGCGTACCGCTAATGGTTAGCGTGGCGGCAGCAACCAGCATCACCGAACAGGGACGCGATGCGGACGGTAACCAGTGGACATTCCGCATTCAACCGAATGCACTAGTAATGGGCACCTTCGCGGCACAATACGTGCGCGAGATGGCAGAAGCCTATGACATCTCAGTGGATAGCGTAGGGTTCATGTATGAAGGTGCAACGGATTACGGACGCAGTGTGTTCAGCGCTTTCGCTGACGAAGCCGAAGCTCAGGAGATCGCCATTGATGAAGAGATTGCCTATGATTTCGGTGTGGAATACACCACCGACATCACCCTCTTGAGCGCCAGTGCGCTCGATGCAGTCATGGTGACCGGCTACTATGGCGACGGTCTGACTATCGCTGAAACCATGCAAGACGTGTTGTTGGATACTCAGTTCGTGATGGGTGTGGCACAGGGTACATATGATCAAGATCAATTTGTGGCAGATGCTGATGAACTGGCAGAATGCTTCTTCAACAGCAACTATCGCTGGGATAACCTCAACGAATTGGCGCTTGAAACCCGCGCTGAATACGAAGAACGCTACGAAGAACCGATGACTGCCGCCGATGTACTGGCGTGGCAATCGGTTTACGTGATCGCTGATGCCATCATGCGTGCTGAATCTGCTGATCCAGCCGATATTCAAGCCGCACTGATTGAAACCGAATACGAAGATCACATTCTGCCTTATGATGGCCCGATCACCTTTGAAGATGGTGAAACTGCCAACGCGGTGCCAGTTGTGATGCAAGTACAAGATGGCGCTGTGGTACAGGTCTGGCCAGAAGAAATCGCTGAAGCCGAACCACGCTTCTGCACCGCATGGGATTAAACACCCACCTATAACGATATGGCTATGAGGTGGGGCGTACTGGCTCCACCTCAAGTTTCTTTCACAAATTAGATACCGGATTTTGGAGAAAACGTTGTGGCTTTCAAGCATTATCGCAATTGGGGCATAGGAAGTCTGGTGGTGATCGGTCTATTCCTGATCCTGATTTACAATCAGGTGGATTGGCAAGCCTGCCTGCAACCCGAAGCAGAGGGTATTTTCCCAGTCTGTGTGCTGAACAACACTGCATCATGGTATGACCGTTATGGCGTAGTGGTGCGGCAAGCCGCAATCAGTGGTTTGTTGATCGGTGGCGTGTATGGGCTGGTGGCGTTGGGGCTAACGATGATCTTCGGCGTGTTGGAAATCATCAACTTCGCACATGGCGCTCTGATGACGGTGGGCTTGTATGCCACATTTTTATTATACGATAGCATGGGCGTTGATCCGTACATCGGGCTGATCTTGACCGTGCCATTGCTGTTTGTGATCGGGCTAGTGGTGTACGCGGTGATTATTCATCCGGCACGCAACGCACCGCATCACAATCAACTGCTGCTCACACTGGGCTTGACGCTCATCATTGAAAACGCGCTGTTACTGACTTTCACCGCCACCCCGCGTTCGATCCGTCTGCCTTACGCCCGCAGTGAAATCGACGTGTTCGGCTTGTTCACGCTGGAATTTCCGTTGCGCATTTGGGGCACGACAATTCAACTACCGCAGTTACTCGCCTTTCTCGGATCACTCATCCTGACGGCGATCCTCTATTACCTCATTCAAAAGACCGATTTAGGGCGGGCGATTCGCGCTACCGCACAAGATCGCGATGGGGCATCGCTGGTGGGGATTAATACCAACTGGATCAACGCCGTAACCTTCGGTATTGGTACGGCATGCGTAGGCGCGGCGGCGGCGCTGGTTCTGCCCTTCTTCCGCGTAGAACCGACAGCCGGCGACATCTTCAATATCACCGCTTTCGTGATTGTGGTGCTGGGTGGCATGGGCAACGCGCTCGGCGCTTTGCTCGGTGGCTTGATTATCGGCTTGACGCAAGAGCTCAGCCTGATCTTCTTCCCCGGCAGTTCGAAGTTGATCGGCGTGTTCGTGATCTTCATCCTCGTCCTCTTATTCAAACCACAGGGTATACTAGGAGGCAAATCGACATCATGAGCTTGAGCAAAATACAACGCGATCACCTCATCTTGCTCGCTGTGACGATTTTATTTGGGGTCTTGCCATTCTTTGTCAGTCGCTTTCAGTTGAACATGTTGACGAGCTTGCTCTACTGGGCGTATCTAGGCACAGCCTGGAACTTGATGGGAGGCTATGCCGGACAATTCTCGTTCGGGCACGCGGCGTTCTTCGGCGTGGGGGCGTATACCTCGACAGTGCTGTATGTCGATTTTGGCGTGTCTCCGTGGATTGGCATGGGTGTCGGCATGGTCTTTGCGGCGATCTTCGGCGCGGCGATGGGCTGGCTGACCTTTCGCTTCGGCGTGAAGGGGCATTTCTTCGCGCTGGCAACCTTTGCCTTTGCGGAGATGTCGCGCTTGATCGCGCAAGATTGGGATTTCATCAATGCTTCAATCGGCATCAACCTTCCAGTGATCGGTGGCGATAGCTGGTCACAGTTATTATTTGAACGTACGCCCGTCAACTATTACATCGTGATCCTGGGGATGTTCGTGGTCATCACCCTGATTAGTATCTGGGTCTATCACAATAAGCTGGGCTATTACCTGCAAGCCATCCGCGAAGATGAAGATGCCGCGAGCGCACTGGGCATTGATACGCTCAAGTATAAGATCATCTCGGTGGCGCTCAGCGCGGCATTGACTGCCGCCGGCGGTTCGTTCTTTGCGCAACGCTTCACCTTCATTGATCCGTCGATTGTGTTCGGCGTGGCGATCTCAATTGATATTCTACTGCGTCCAATCTTCGGCGGTTCCGGCACAGTCTGGGGAGCGCTAGTGGGCGCAATCTTGCTGACCCCGCTCGCCGAGTTCACCCGCGAGTTTGTGCGCCATCCACCTGAATTCCTGAGTATGATCGAAGGGCGTGCCGGCATCGATGTGATGTTATTCGGGGTGATCGTGATTATCGTGGTGATCTTCATGCCAGATGGTATCGTCGGCACATTCAACAACTGGTGGGATAAAGCCACCAGCAAAAACAAGCAAACACCGGTCGCCAGGGAGAGCGCCTCATGAGTTTATTACAGGTGCAAGAAGTGACCAAACGCTTCGGCGGGTTGGTTGCGGTCAAGCAGGTGTCGTTTGAGATCACACAGGGCGAAGTGCTGGGATTGATCGGCCCTAACGGTGCGGGTAAAACGACGCTGTTCAACAGCATCAGCGGGACGTACACGCCCGAAGAAGGCACGATCATCTTCGACGGTGAGATCATCACGGGCATCGACTCGCACGAGATCGCCCAACGCGGGTTGGTACGCACCTTTCAGATTGTCAAGCCTTTTGCTAGTTTGAGCGTGGTCGATAATATCAAAGTTGGGGCGTTCATGCGCTATAACAACAGTCGCCTTGCCGAACAAAAAGCACAGGAAGTCGTCGATTTTGTCGGCTTGAGCCAGGACGCGAACCGACTGGCGAAGAACCTGACTACCGCCGGACGCAAACGATTAGAGATGGCGCGGGCACTTGCGACAGAACCGCGTCTACTGTTGCTGGATGAAGTGATGGCGGGTTTAACGCCCACCGAGAGCCGTCAAATTGTAACACTCATCAAGAAGATCAAGAGCGAGTATCAGCTGTCGTTGCTGGTGATTGAGCATGTGATGCAGGCCGTGATGGCGCTCTCGGATCGTGTGGCGGTCTTGCATCATGGCGAGCTAATCGCCATTGACGAACCGCAAGCTATCGCCAGTGATAGCGCCGTGATCGAAGCCTACTTAGGGAAGGAGTTTGAATTTGCTGACCATTGATGGATTACAATCAGGCTATGGTGATGTCCAGATCCTGTATGGCGTCTCGATGGAGATCAACAAAGGCGAGACTGTCGCGCTGATCGGGGCAAATGGTGCGGGTAAAACCACCACCATCAAGACCATCAGTGGCTTGCTCAAAAGCTGGGGGGGAATGATCACCTATGATGGCATGAATATCACCAACTGGCCCTCACATAAGATTGTCGAAGCGGGCTTGATACAGGTGGCAGAAGGACGCAAGCTGTTCTCGAACCTGACGGTGCTGGAGAACCTCGAGCTGGGCAGTTTCTTACGTTCAGTACGTCCCAATCGCCAGAAAAACCTCAAGTATGTCTTCGGCATGTTCCCGCGCCTCGAAGAACGCAAGACACAAATCGCCGGCACGCTGAGCGGGGGTGAACAACAGATGCTCGCTATCGGGCGGGCGTTGATGTCCGAGCCGAAGTTACTGATGCTCGATGAACCCTCACTGGGCTTAGCGCCGATGCTGGTACAGGGTATCTTCGACGTGGTTGCACAGATCAATAGTGAAGGAACGACTGTGCTGATCGTCGAACAGAACGCAGTACAAACGCTCCGCATGGCACAGCGCGGTTATGTGATGGAACACGGTCAGATCATCTTATCAGGAACCGGTGCTGAATTACTCGAAAACCCCCGTATCCGCGAAGCCTATCTAGGACTATAACCATGCCCAGTTTTAACACCAGCGAACTCAGCAAGAAGGAATCTTACAAGTTGATGACCGGTGCGATTGTACCGCGCCCGATTGCATGGGTGAGTACCATCAGCGAGGATGGCACACACAACCTCGCACCGTTCAGCTTCTTCAATGGGATTGCCGTCATGCCGCCCACTGTGGGCTTCACTGTTGCCTATGCCGATGATGATCGCGGGTATAAAGACACGTATACCAACCTAATAGCGAATCGTGAGTGCGTGGTCAATGTGGTCACAGAAGCCACCGCTAACGCGATGAATACCACCGCCATCGGCTTTGAACCGCACGTTGACGAATTCCAGCAAGCCAATCTGACCCCACTTGCTTCGGAATTTATCCGTCCCATGCGCGTTCAGGAGAGTCCGATTCAATTTGAGTGTCGGCTCAATCAGGTGGTCACCCTCAAGAACGACCTCGGACATAGTGATTTGATGCTGTGCGACGTGCTGATAATCCACATTGCCGACGCCGTTTATCTGGGCGATCACAAGATCGATCAGAGCGCGTTGCAAGCCATCGGACGCATGGGGGGCAGTTATTATATCCACACAGGCGACATATTCGAGATGACGCGCTATCACAAAATCGATAACACAACTGATTTATGATCTGCACCCACACAGGGACATACTCATGACAACAACTTCTTTTGATACGCTTCTCAGCCCGATCACGCTCGGCAGTATGCCAGTCAAAAACCGCGTGATGGTCACCGCGCACACCACCAACTTCAGCGTGAACGGCATCCCCACCGATAAAGATGTGCATTATTATGGCGAAAGGGCGCAGGGTGGCGCAGGCTTGATCGTGATTGGCGCGTTGCGCATTCACCCGACGACGCTCAACGCACCGCTCAATATCATGGCATTTAAGCCGGAAGTCGTGCCGATGTTTCAGCGCATCAGTGATGCCATACACGCACACGGGAGCAAGGTCATCGGGCAAATTTTGCACATGGGGCGACAAATTTATCCGGGGTATAGCCGCACCCCACCCTGGGCACCCTCAGCGATCCCCTGCCCCATCAACAAAGTGATCCCACACGCGATGACCGTCCCTGAGATCAAAGAACTCATCGAGCATTACGCCATCAGCGCCCGCCACGCGCAACAGGGCGGTATGGATGGCATCGAGATTCACGGGGCACATGGTTATCTAATACAGCAGTTCTTATCGCCCTGGAGCAATCACCGTGAAGATGACTACGGCGGCAGTGTGGAGAACCGTTTGCGTTTCGCCCGTGAGGTGATCGACGCGGTACGGGCGGAAGTCGGCAGTGAGTTCGTGGTGGGCTTGCGCCTCAGCGGTGAAGAGTTCACCGAAGGTGGGCTGGATATCACGCAGATGACCGGCATCTCACGCTTATTGAGCGCCGATGGCAAGCTGGATTTCTTGTCTATATCACAGAGCAACTACAACCCTACTAGCTTTCAGACTATG
Source organism: Anaerolineae bacterium (assembly GCA_051117475.1). Classification (GTDB taxonomy): domain Bacteria; phylum Chloroflexota; class Anaerolineae; order Aggregatilineales; family Phototrophicaceae; genus JAUZRW01. The sequence goes on from JBNPEE010000058.1 coordinate 32,332, forward strand.
ATCCCCGATATGTACTTTGACCGTGCCCCGTATACCTATCTCTCGGCGGCGATCAAAGATTCAGTGCCAGATATGCCAGTGTTCACCGTCGGGCGCATCCTTGATCCTGTACAGGCAGAAGACATTCTGGCATCAGGGGCGGCGGATATGGTCGGCATGACCCGCGCCCACATCGCTGATCCCGAAGTAGTCAAGAAAGCACAAGATAATCGTATCGCTGATATTCGCCTATGTATCGGGTGTAATCAGGGGTGCGCCGATCAGATTCACCAGCGCAACACCATGTCTTGCTTACAAAATCCAACCGTGGGCTTCGAGGATATACGCGGGTTAAACGCCATACAACGTCAGACCGACACGCCCAAAAAGGTGATGGTGATCGGTGGTGGTGTTGCCGGCATGGAAAGCGCCATCATCGCGCAACGGCGCGGGCATCAGGTGACACTCTACGAAGCCAGCCAACAACTTGGCGGGCAAATCAACACGCTGATCAAAGTGCCGGAACGGCACGAATTTTACGACACCGTGCGCTGGCGCGTGCATACGCTGGAACAACTGGGCGTGCCTGTGCATCTCAACACCCCCATCACGCCGGAGCGAGTACGCGCCGAACAACCTGACGTGGTGATCCTCGCTACGGGCGCGACAACGGTCACGCATACAGTCACCGGCTTTGACCCTGCACGTACTGTCACCGTTGAACAGGTGCTACACGATGCGCCCGAACTCGGTCAGCGCGTGTTGCTGGTGGATGGTGTGCGTCACTATCGCGCCACGGCTACCGCCGAATATCTGGCGCAACAGGGCAAAACGGTGATCGTGCTGACCAAAGAGGATAACACCGGCGGGGATATTCCAAAAATCAACTTCGTGGGGGTGATGGAGCGTTTCGCCAAGTATCAGATTCGCATCATCTCACGTGCCAAGATCACCCACGCTGAGGGGCACACAATCCATTACCAGCAAGGTGGATTCAGCGAACAACTCGACGCAATCGACAGCATCGTAATGGCGATGCCCCGTCAGGCGAACGATAGCCTGCATCAAGCGCTGAGCGCCCTCGTGCCGGAGGTGCATCTTGTGGGCGATTGCCTCTCACCACGGCGGGCGCTCGAAGCGATCTGGGACGGGCATCAGGCAGGTTGGGCAATCTGAACGTGGTTCATACAAGAGGGAGGGAAAGCGATGTCAGCGACAGAGCTGATACAAACATTTCTACGCACGATGGAAGCTCGCGATCTCGACGGGGCACAGGCGATGATGGCAGATGATGCCGTGATCATATTCCCTGGTGGGCGACGCTACGACAGCCAGCAAGAGATGGTAGACAACGCACGCGGTCGTTATCAGTGGGTGAAGAAAACCTTCGATCAGATCGACACAATGCAGGGCATAGACGGCGCGACAGTGGTTTACATCATGGGGACGCTGTACGGCATGAACAATCACGGTATCGCGTTTGAAGGCGTGCGCTATATAGATCGATTCGTGTTGCGGGATGGCAAAATTGCTGAACAGCACGTCTGGAACGATCTGGCAGAGTCGGGCGTGTTAACCCGTCAGGCAGGTGAACGCGCATGATTCGCCTACCCTATCAAGACGGTTATCTACTGATCCCGCAACCGGCGCACGCCTGGTTATCAGGACAACTGGCACAACATTGGGGCAATGGCAAGCGCGTTGATCGCCCCGCGCCCTATCAGGCGGTGGTGCTAGCAACCACATTGCACGATGCCGGCTGGTTGGATAAAGACGGGATACCGAGCCTCAACGCCCAACAGGAACCGTTAGACTTCCTCGAACCCGTGTTAGACGATGTGCAAGGTGTCTATGAACGAGGCGTCACCAACGTACAGCAGATTGATCCGTATGCCTCACTGCTGGTCAATCGGCATATCAAGACTATCTACCACAGCCGGGCAGTTCACGGGCGCGATCCGCTCGAACGTCTGCAACCCCTGCTCGATGATCTCGACGCGCATTATCAGCGCACCCTCGCACAAATCAAGGCGCACCCGCTCTATCAAGCCCATCTTGATCCTGACACGCTGGATCATAATTATCGCATCGTACGTACCTGTGACCTGTTATCGCTGTTCGTGTGTGGCGCATTCCCCACGCGGGAAGTCAGCGATGTGCCCTTGCGCTATGGTGCGCCCTTCGAGCGTTTGACCTGTACGCTGATCGATGCCGACACCTTACAGGTTAGCCCGAACATCTTCAATCAAGCGCAGATCACCGTGCATCTGCAAGCGCGAGTGATCCCCCAACGTCAATACAGCACGCCCGACGCTTACCGCGAGGCGTTTGAGAATGCCGAATTCGTGACGCTGACTAAGACGGTGTGCGGGGTGTGAGTGTGCCCTTATGGATACCACATTCAGTTTTCGGCTGATGTGCCCAGCGCCCATTGCGTCTGTTGCCAGCGACGGTGCAAGTATGACAACCGATGCTCTCGTACCCGCGATCATGCAGAGGGTTATAGGGTAAATCATGGGCGTGGATGTACGTCCACAACATCGATTCTGTCCAGTTGGCGAAGGGCATCAACTTGAGCAGATTGTACTGCTGATCCCACGCCAGCACCGGAACTTGCTCGCGGGTGGTGGATTGATCGCGTCGGATACCGGTCACCCACGCATCATAGGCGCTAAGTGCCTGTTGTAAGGGTTGTACCTTGCGTATCTCACAGCATAAATCAGCATCTTGTGTCCACAGTTCCGCGCCGTGCCTGTGCACCTGTTCGCTGAGGCTATAGGCAGGGCGCACGCGCTGAATGTGCAAATCTAAGACCTGCTCGACAGTCTCAATCAACTGATAAGTTTCAGGGAATAGTAAATCGGTATCGACGATCAATGCCTGTACATCGCCGGTGATCTGGCGTAGCATGTGTAGGGCAACAATGCCCGTGATTTGTAAGCTGGTCACTACTACCAGACGTTGTGCATAACGTTGGTGTGCCCATTGTAAAATCGCTTGTGGGTGCGCGTGTGCCAGGCGGCATTGCTCGGCATGGATGGTATCAGGATGGGGTTGTTGCGTCGACACGATCACACTCTCTCTGGTGTGCAATTGATCTCGTTAGCTATTGATTAGCATAACACAAGCAGGCACATCAAAGCGATGAAGATTTACATGCCAGTAAGGGTTGCAGGCTACAATCAGGTCAAATGTCATCATTGAACCATGCACGATGAAAGGTCATTATGGGCAACACGTTGATTACAGGCGCAACAGATGGTATCGGTCTGGCGCTGGCGCGATATTACGCGCAACAGGGCGAGCGCCTGATCTTGATCGGACGGCGCGAACGGGCGACGCTCGATGGCGCATTCTTCACGGCAGAACGCTATTGTCAGGCAGATTTAGCCCGCGCTGATTGTGCGCAAATCATCGCTGACTGTTTAGAGGCACAGGGCATCAACACCTTAGACCGCCTGATACATAATGCTGGCATCGGCTACTTTGGCGCGATTGCTGACCAAACGCCCGAACAGATCGAAACGGTGCTGGCGGTCAATCTGCGTGCCCCTGTCTTGTTGACACACCGCCTTCTGCCCCACGTGCGCGACGCGAGCGGTCAAATTGTGTTGATTAGCTCGGTGGTGGCATCCTTGCCCGCGCCGGAATACGCGGTCTATGCGGCCAGCAAAGCCGCACTCGATGAATTCGGCGATAACCTGCGCATTGAATTACAGGGCACAGGTGTGGCGGTGCAGGTCATTCATCCGGGCGCGACGCGCACCGCGATGCACAGCAAAATCGGCATCCCACCGGAGCGCATGGATACCCGTCGCTTCCCCACACCGGAGCGTGTCGCCGAGCAGATTGCAGAGGCAATTGCTAGCCGCACACCTCAGCGCACCCTCGGCATCGGCAACCGCCTGATGCGCATCGCGGGTAAACATATCGCCGGTTTGATCGATTTTGTGATGAAACGGAGGGCATCATGAAGCGCATTATCATTAGTGGCGCGGCAGATGGCATCGGTAAGGCGCTGGCACGGCAATTCATCGCTGAAGGGCATCAGGTGATCGGGATTGATGTCGATGCTCAACGCGCCGAACAGACCCGCGCTGAACTCGGTGAGCGGCTCTCATTTGTGATCGCTGATCTGACGCAGAGCGAGCGCCTGCCTGCTATCGCGGAACAAATCGGCGGTGGACTCGATGCAGTGATTCATAATGCCGGCATCAGTGAGGTGGGCTATTTTCAGCAGTCCGATATTGACCGTCAGGCGCAGGTGATCGCGCTCAACCTGACCGCGCCACTGGTGCTGACGCGAGAATGGCTCGCACGCGGGGCGCTCAATGAGTGGGCATCGCTGGTATTCATGTCGTCGCTGTCGCACTATATCAGTTATCCGGGAGCAAGCGTGTATAGCGCCACCAAGAGCGGTCTAGCGTCCTATGCCCGTTCGCTCGCCATCACTGATCCGCGCTTACACGTGATGACCGTCTATCCGGGGCCGACGCGCACCGCCCACGCCCGACGCTATAGCCCTGATAATAGCCGTGAAAATCGGCGGATGTCGGCGGATGCGCTAGCAGAACAGATCGTGAGCGCGATGGAACGCCGTCAGCGCGTGTTGATCCCCGGCACAAGCAACAAACTATTTGCGCTGATCGGACGTTGGTTCCCTGCGATCACCAATTATGCCATGCGCAAGACACTGTTGGAGAAGTTCTAATTCACTCTGAGACGATAACCTGCGCATCAAACCAAGCGCTGATGGTCTGCTCATCGTAGCCCAATTCAGTCAGCAATGCGTGTGTGTGTTCGCCGATAGCGGGCGCTTGCATCCGTAAGCCGAGATCGTCGCCTTCGATCTGTATCGGCAGTTTGGGCAGTTTGCTGGTACGTCCATCGGGCAAGGTGACATCCACCAGACTGCCTCCCTGATTGAGTTGGGGATCGTCAAAGAGATCTTCGGGGCGGGCAATCGGCGCAAAGGGGATTTCAGCTTGCTCCGCCTTGGCGATGATCTCATCTTTGTTGAGCGTGGCGAAGAAGGCTTCTAACTGGGGTTGCAACCAGTCACGGGCTTCGATGCGCTGGTTATTGGTGGCGAGATCCTCGCGTGCGAGCCAATCTTCGTGCCCAAACACCTGACAAAAACGTTCCCAATGCTTATCACTGGTCACCCCGATGAATACCTGTTGTTCGTCGGCGGTGGTGAAAGTGCGATAAATCGCCCAGGCGCTGACTCGCGCTGGCATCGGTGGAATTTGTGTATCAGAGATGGCGCTATACGCCATATGTTGACCCATGATGAACGCCGCTGTCTCGAACAAACCATTCTTGACCAACTTGCCCTCACCGCTGGTCTCGCGCTCCATCAGCGCCACCAGCACCGCCATCGCGCCATATGTGCCACCCATAATATCAATGATCGACGCGCCTGCCCGCAAGGGTTGCCCCGGTGGGCCGGTCATGTAGGCTAAACCGGACATCATCTGCACCACCTCATCGAGCGCGGGGCGCTGTTCGTAGGGGCCGGTCATGAAGCCCTTGAGCGAGCAATAGATCAGGCGTGGATGTTGAGCGTGTAATGCGTCATACCCGAGCCCGAGTCGATCCATGGTGCCGGGACCGAAGTTCTCAATCAGCACATCAGCCGTGCCGAGCAAGTTCTGCACAATCGCCTGACCGGCTTCGCTCTTGAGATCGAGCGCCATGCTCTTTTTATTGCGGTTGAAATAAGTGAAATAGCCTGTGCCGAAACCCTTGAGACGGCGCGTGTGATCGCCTTCGGGGGCGCGTTCGATGCGGATCACCTCCGCGCCAAGATCTGCCAGCACCAGACCTGCCGCCGGTCCCATCACCGCATGAGAAAATTCAATCACCCGTATGTGTTCGAGTGGCAACTTGTCATCTTGTTTCAAGAAAAACCATCCTGACTGTTCTTCATTAGACCTGATACGTGCCATTTTGCTTGAGATAATTGACCAAACCACCGGCTTCCAGAATGTCGATCATCACTTGTGGCATCCGTGTTGCTGTGTAGACTGTGCCTGTGCTGAGGTTGGTCACTGTGCCAGCAATCAAATCGACGTTGACTGTCTGCCCTTTGACGATATCATGCTCGCCAATTTCCACTACGGGCAAGCCGATGTTGATCGCATTGCGGTAGAAGATACGCGCAAACGAGTTCGCCACCACGACGGAAATACCCGCCGCCTTGAGCGCAATTGGCGCTTGCTCACGCGAGGAGCCCGCGCCGAAGTTATGCCCCGCCACCAGAATATCCCCCGGCTGAACCACATGCCGAAAGTCTGGATCGAGGTCTTCTAAAACATGGGCGGCGAGCTGGCTCATGTCGAGGGTTTTGGTGTACTTGCCGGGGATGATCCGATCTGTGTCGATGTTATCGCCGTAGACGTGCGCTGTTCCGTTTAGCATCTTATCGCATCTCCCATTCGATATTCTCCATCACATCGGCGGGATTGGTAATCTCGCCCGTTAATGCCGAAGCCGCTACCACCGCCGGCGACGCGAGGTAAATTTCAGCGTTGGGGTTGCCCATACGCCCGCGGAAATTGCGATTGGTACTGCTGATAATGACTTCGCCATCACCCGGAACCCCGCCCAGCGTGCCCACGCAGGGGCCACATCCTGAACTGAGGATGCTCGCGCCAGCTTGCGAGAGCGTGGCAATCGTGCCATCGGCGAGTGCATCGTTGAGTACCTTGCGCGATGCCGGATAGATCAACATGCGTACCCCGTCGGCGATGCGCTTGCCCTTGAGAATATCCGCAGCGATATGCAGGTCTTCGAGGCGGGCGTTGGTACAAGATCCGATGAAGGCTTGATGCACCTTAACTCCCAGCGCAGCATCAATATCTTCGACGTTGCTGGGCAGGTTCGGCAGGGCAATTTGTGGCTTGAGCGCCGACACATCTACAGTATGTTCAACAGCGTAATGGGCGTCCGCATCGGGAAAAGTCGGTTCGTAATCGTACCAGAGGTCTAAACCTGTCGGATCAACCAGACCGGCTTTCGCGCCCATCTCCGCCGCCATATTCGCCAGCACCATACGACTCGCTAGCGTAAAATCGCGGATGGCTTCGCCCGTGTATTCAACAGACATATAGGTTGCCCCTGCAATCCCCACCTTGCCCACCAGATGCAAGATCAGGTCTTTGGCGGTGATCCCTTTGGGCAACTGCCCTACCAACTTCAGACGGATGGTCTCCGGCACTTTGAACCACGTCTTACCCGTGAGCATCACTGCCGCCAGATCCGTTGACCCTACCCCCGCCGAGAAAGCGTTGAGTGCGCCATAAGTAGTGGTGTGGCTATCTGCGCCGAGGAAAATATCGCCGGGCTTGACGTGTTCGTTCTCGACCATCAGCTGATGACAGATGCCCTCGCCCACGTCATAGAAATGATTGCCCATCTCCGTCGAGAACTCGCGCAACATCTTGTGCAAGTTACTGATACGTTCATTGGGCGCGGGCGTGGCATGATCGAGAATCATGGAGACGCGATCCGCATCCCATAAGCGCGTGCCTCCCATCTCTTGAAACGCTTGGATAGCAAAAGGGCCAGTGGCATCGGTTGCCATCACCCCATCAATATCAACAATCGCTAGCTCACCGGCACGTACAGCACGTCCGGCATGGCGCGAGATCAATTTTTCCGCTGTCGTCTGACCCATGTGATTGTTATCCTCAGTTATCCAACAAGGCGATAGAGTTTGCCGGGCAATGCCTGCCCGATGAGTGTTTGCAAGTGTTGCGAGACTTGCGCCACCTGTGCGATGTTGATGCCTGTGCTATAGCCCATCTCATGCAACATATGAACGGTGTCTTCGGTGGCGATGTTGCCCAGCGCCTCCGGTATGAAATTGCACCCGCCCATGCCTCCGAAGGCGGTATCGAAGCGCGTGCATCCGGCTTCAATCGCAGAGACCACATTCGCCAACCCCATGCCCCGCGTATCGTGCAGGTGCAAGATAATCGGCACATCGCCCACAATCGGTTGAAGAGCGTTGAGCATGGTCTTGATCTGATTGGGGTTTGCCATGCCGGTAGAATCGGCTAGCGCTAGCGATTCAACACCCAGCGCAATCTGCTGACGGGCGATATCCAGCACAATTGCTTGTGTGACATCGGGTTCATAGTAGCCGAACGCGCACTGAATCCCCGCCCGCACCGACAAACCCAGATCACGCGCCCGTGCGACCATCGCGCCGAAGCCAGACAGCGCCTCGTTTAGACTGCGATTGGCGTTCTTTAAGCTATGGCTATCACTTGCAGAGACAGACATATCGACATGCGTCAGGCCGGCATCGTGGGCACGCTCTAAGCCTTTCATGTTCAGCACCAGACCGCTATAGACCACACCGTCGCACTTCTCAATCCCGCGACATACATCTTCAGCATCCGCCATCTGTGGCACATATTTGGGGTGTACGAATGAGGTAACCTGTATCGCCTTGATGCCTGCGTCAACAAGTTGATGAACCATGCGGATTTTGTCATCGGTGGCGATCAATGTTGGCTCGCGTTGGAGGCCATCACGCGGGCCGACTTCAATAATCTCAATGGGAGGGAACAATAATCGGCTCCTCAACAATACAAAAGTTAACAAAAAATGTATCTTAATTGTTATTAGGATAGCACAATTAAGATACAAATTCAAACGATATATAGGGCTTTGACACCCGCACTCATAGGAAATTAACGATGTCGGCCAACACAAAAGAGCGTAGCCAATCAGCCACGCTCTCGCGGAGTGTGTCATCGTGATGTGCGCCAACTCAGCGCGATTGTTTGATGCGATCTCGATAATAGGCGGCACTGCGTTTCATAGTGCGGGCTTGTGTCTCAAAATCAACGTGATACAAGCCGAAGCGCTTGTCGTAGCCATACGCCCATTCAAAGTTATCGAGCAAGCTCCATGCGAAATAGCCCGCCACCGATACGCCTAGATCAAGCGCCTGCTCTACCGCGTCGATGTGCTTGCGGTAGTAGGCTTCGCGTTCAGGATCGTTGACCATGCCATCTTGCGGTTCGGGGTCGTCATAGGCACACCCGTTCTCGGTGATATAAATCTTATTGGGGTAATAGGCGTTGTGCAAGTAGATCAACGTGTGCAACAAACCCTGTGGATAGACTTCCCAACCCATGCCGGTATGTTCAGTGCCTTCCACGCGGTTGAAGTGGATCGGCAAGGCGGGGTTATTGCCATTCGCCGAGACCACTGAGCGCGTGTAATAGTTGATGCCGAGAAAATCTGTCGGCACTTTAGCTTTCTGAATATCATCGAGGTTGATGCGGTCAAGGATGCCCTGTGGTTCAAGCAAGCGCACAAGGTCAGCAGGATATGAACCTCGAAAGACCGGTTCGAGGAACCATTCGTTGTGATAAGCATCGAACAAACGCGCCGCCTGACGATCTTCCCAGCTACCACTGAGCGGGTAACTATAAGTCTGATCAAGCGTGATGCCCACTTCAGCATCGGCACTGTTGGCACGGATAGCCGGCACGGCTTCCCCGTGCGAGATCAACAGGTGATGCGCAACAGTGTACGCCGCTTGCGAATCAGTCTTGCCGGGGGCGTGTAAGCCCAGTTGATTGCCCAGCATCGACACCACATAGGGTTCATTGTGGGTGATCCAATCTTTGACACGGTCACCGAGTGCTTCGCTGACAATCGCGCTGTAATCAACGAACCACTGCACGCTATCGGGATTTTCCCACCCCCCGCGATCTTGCAAGGCTTGCGGTAAATCCCAGTGATAGAGCGTCAGAAAAGGCTTGATGCCAGAATCGAGCAATTCATCCACCAGACGGTTATAGAAATCCAATCCCTGCGGATTCACTGTGCCGGTGCCATCGGGTAAAATGCGCCCCCACGCCACACTGAAACGGTAAGAATCTACGCCCAAATCGCGTAATAAGCCCACGTCCTGCCCATAGCGATGAACATGATCGCAAGCCACCTCGCCGGTATCACCGTTATGTACTTTACCGGGCGTTTTCGAGAAGGTATCCCAGATGGATACCCCGCGCCCATACTCTAAACCGCCCCCTTCAATTTGATAGCTTGAAGTTGCAGTGCCCCAGATAAAATCTTTCGGAAATGACATGAAATCGTCCTCTACACATATTGCTCAGGATGAGCAATGCCAATAATGAAACTGTTCTCAGCGCCCGTCACACATCCCCGAAAAGCAATAATACCACCGATTGCGCCGGCAGTGTCAGCGTGTTATCCGTGAGATAATCGCTAGCGGGCACAGGCTCTGCCATCAGTTCCGGCGTGAGGATGTGCATCGTGTTGACAGCTGCCAGATCAAGATCGCTCACATCGATCTGGACTGCGCGGTCTTCCTCATAGAGGTTGGTCACAATCAGCGCGACTTGCCCTGATGCGCTATCCTGTGTTGCCAGCGCAGTGATATAGTCATCAGATGATGTGCTCTGCAAGCGATTATCACCGATTTCACTATAGAGGCGATAGGTGTAGTACGTCGGGCGCGGTTCATAACGATCCAATAAGCCGAAGGGGCCATTCGCGCCAACTGTCGAGAACATGAAATAGGTGATGATATCCACCTCTTCATGAATGAGCGTGGTCAGCACACCGCTCCACCAGACTGCGTTATAGTAACTATCGGGCGAGGCAATGCTGCCCCCGCTATTGCTCCAGTGTGAGTTCACTTCAGTGAGTGCAACCGGCAAAGGTTCGCCCAGCACATCATCGATTGTGTCGCGCATATTTTGCACCACGGTTTGCCAACGCGGGACGTTCTCACGCATAGCACTGAGGCTCGTCGGTTCGCCTGCAAAAGATAGCGGGAACGGATAACGATGTACACCCACAATATCCACTAAATCACCATTAACTTCAAGAAATTGACGCAACCACACATCATTGAGCGTGGCATTAGGATCATTGGGGCTAGTGGTATCGGGGAATTGGCTCACTTCGGGGCCAATCAGGATCAAGTCAGGATCAACGGCAAGCATGGCTTCGGCAAAAACACGCCAATCCTGATTGAATTGCTCTATCGTGTAATCGTCAAACAAGTTCGGCTCGTTGCCGATGTACCAGTGACGCACATCATAACCCTTCTCAATGTTGGCATAGCGCACCAGCGCCGCCGCTTGTTCGGGCGTGCCACCCTCTAGCCGAACGTGAATGCTCGGCACAGCATCCCACATTTGTGCTTGCAACATGTAGAGATCAATCTGCGCTTCAGTCAAGTTGAATTGGTCGCCCCAGTTACCACCCGGATAGCGTAAGAATGGCGTGTTGATCTGTTGCGCGTTCTCTTGCATCTGTAGCGATACCTCTGACCAGGGGCCATGATTGACACCCAATACATAGGGGCTAATCGTGCCGACAATCGCCGACGCATCGACAGTAACCGTAACGGGTTCGTCCTCTTGTGCGCCGACAGGCATGCCTTGCCCACCCATCAGGATGAGCAAGTACGCACACAGTACAGGAAACAGTCGTCTCATAGGTCATCACATCCTTACTTATCAACACCGGTTAAGATGACACCGCGCATGAAGATACGTTGTGCCAGGAAGAAGATGACCAGTGGCAGAACCATCGCCATCAGTGAAGTAGCTTGTACCAGTTCTGGACGTGCGCCGTATTGATAGTTGAAGACCTGCACCGCTACTGAAATCGGGTTGAGATCAGGATAGTTCAGCAGGTAGATCAGCGGAGTGAAGTAGTCATTCCATGCGAAGATGAAGTGGAACAAGCCCACCGCGATGATCACAGGCCACGATAACGGAATGATGATCCTAAATAAGATCGTCAGAGGGCCGGCTCCGTCCATCATCGCCGCTTCATCGAGTTCTTTGGGCAAGGTCATGAAATACTGCCGGAACAAGAACACGTTATACGCATTCGAGAAGAAGTGCGGCAAAGTCAGGGGTAACCAGGCGATGATCGCCCGCAATGGTTGGTAGAAGGTGCTGGGCAAGCCCAGTTCTCGTAAGCCACTCGTCAGCGCGTTGGTCAACCATGTGAACAGCGCAAACGTCGGGATCAGCGTCACCTGTTGCGGTAAAATGATCGTACCGATCAGGATGATGAATAAGATATTCTTGCCCGGAATCGGGAAACGGGCGAAGGCATATCCCACCAGTAAGCTGGAAAAGATCGTGCCGACCATACCCACCAGCGCAATATAAATGGTGTTACCAAAGACCTTCGGGAAGTCGATGCCGTTCCATGCATCCACATAATTATCCCAGCGCGGGCTGAGGACAGTCACCGGTGCTAAACCGCGCCAATTGCCCTCCCATTCGATCAAACCGGCTTCTGGATTGTTGATATCGATAAATTGGCTGGTACGCCGTCCTGTTTCGATAAGCGCCATCTCCAGCGTTTCAATGACTGTGCCATCTTCGGCTGTAAAGGGCACCTTGTAGGTATCATAGAGTTGCCCATCGTACTCATATTGAATGGTATCTAAGGGTAAGACTGAACCGGTGGCGCCAGCAACTTGCTGACTGCTATCCTTGAGCGAGAGCAATGTCATATTACCGAACGGCAAGAGGTAAACGACAGTCACGATCACCGTAAACATGGTCACCATACCGGTCATCCATAATTTGCGCAGTTGCATACTGTAAAACGGTGAAGTGTTCTCAGATTTAGATTTCATCGTAACGGATGCCATAATTTAATCGCCCCCTGCATAGAATACCCAGCGTCCAGATGTGGTGAACAGCAAGACGGTCAACACCAGTGAAATCAAGAAGATAAACCAGGCTTGTGTTGCGCCGTAGCCCATATCAAAGAAGGTGAATGTGGTCTTGTAAAAATGAATATTGTAAAAATAGGCAGCGTTATTAGGTTGCCCTGTTCCCCGTGTGATGATGTACGGCACAACAAAATACTGCATCATACCAATAGCAATCAGCACCAGATTATAAAAGATCACCGGCGAGATCATCGGAATGGTGATGTTGGTAAACTTTGTCCAGGCGCCTGCTCCATCGACATCTGCGGCTTCGTATAATTCATTAGGCACACCTTGCATGGATGCCAGCATGGTGAGCATGGCATTGCCCACACCCCAGAAGCCCATGAACAAAAATGCGGTGAGGATAGTACGCTCATCCTGCAACCAGTTAGGCGGGTTCTCGAAGCCGATCATGCGCAACATGCGGTTGAGCCAGCCTGTCTGCCCGTTATAAAACGCCTGCCAGATGAAGATACCGGAAACAGCCGGCACCATATACGGCAGATAGAACAGCGTGCGCCATACGCGCTTGCCCCACAAATATTCAGCGTTCAAGAGCGCCGCCATACCCAGAGGAACTATTAAATAGATCGGCACAGAGATTAACGCAAAGGTTGCGGTCACCTGTAGCGCTTTAAGCGCGAGTGGATCGGTGAAAAGTCGGATCCAGTTCTGTAAACCGACAAACGTCGGTGGTTCGCCACTGGCGAGCGTGTAATCGGTGAATGTCCAGTATAAAGAGATGAGGATCGGTGCGGCAGTAAAAACAGTAAAACCAAAAATCCACGGTGATAAGAAGATCAGCCCCCAGCGTTTTTGTTGGCGCTCCAACCCCTTAGACGCATTCTTACGCTTGGTTTGCGGTTGCTCAATTTCCATCAGTTGATCACTTGCCATAATATCACTTCCTTAGAATACACTCCATTTTGACCCTGATAGCCAACCATAAAAGGATTTGATCGGGTGTAACAAAGGGGGACAGGTTGATGCTGTCCCCCTTTACCCCCTTGTATGACATCACATCATGTGTGCCTGTGACGCATGTCTAGTTGCTGATGATGTCGTTCAAGTCAGATTCGAGCGTGTCGAGTTCTGCTTGCACGTCAATACCAGCGCCTGTTTCACCTTGCAGAAGTGTGTAGAATGATCCCAGACGATCCGTGCCCTGTTGCCAGTTCGGGAAGAAAGCTTCGTGATGCTGTTCGCCAGGATTGTTATAAGCCAGGCTTGCCGCAGGTACATCGAAGTTCAAGCCCCATGGGTAGCGTTCGTTGACGCTTTCCTCAAAGGATTCCTGATATTCTTCGCGTGCTGGATACGCACCATAGGTCGGAGCGAGAACCGGAACAGCTTCGTCTAGCAGGTAGCTCAACACGGTGAATGCAGCATCTGGATTAGCGGAACCTTCAACCATACGGAAGGTATCTGCATCAGTTGCGACGTGGTACTCGCCATCGAGCGAACGCGGCACAACTGCCAGATCCCACTCGAAGTTACCAACACTCTCGCCGAGGCAGCAGGTGTACCATAGTGGCACAATTGACATCGCTACGTTGCCGGATTGGAAGTTATTACCATTACCGAACAATTCGCTGTTCTGGTAGGTGGTGTTCGGGATGAAGGAATCTTCCCAGATACCGGCTTGCAACCACTCAGTCGCAGTGCGCCATGATTCAGGGATGGTGATTTCGTTAGCTTCTGCATCGTAGAAGTTTTCAGGTTGCAGGTCTGTCCAGACGAGGCGCATCAGTGCCCATTGGAAGTTGAGACCAAACTGCACCACATTACCAGGATCGAATTCTTCCATTGTGGCATCAAAGCCATTGGCATCAACGGTCATGAACATTGCCAGATCGCGCAGGGTGTCGTAATTCCATTCGCGTTCGGTGCCATCCGGCATGATGTAGCTTTCGCCGAATTCTGATGGTGGGTAGTTCGCACCTGCTTCGTCGAACAGGTCAATGTTGTAGTAGGTGACGGATGGGAACACGGCAAACGGTATGCCCAGTAGTTCATCGCCGGAGCGGTACAGATCGACCAGTGCAGGATCATAAGCGCTCAGGTCATAGTCGGTAGCTTCGATATACGGGGTGAGATCAGCCCATACATCAGCAAACGCGTTGGAACCACCTACCCCAACAGGGCCAACGATGTCCGGCGGGTTGCCGGCGGCGAGCAAGGTGCTAAAAGTATCACGGGATGTTTCAAAGCTCGCACCGATGTTAATCACCAGTTCGATCTCATCCTGTGAGGCGTTGAAGTCTTCGACGACTTGATTTTGTGCTTCGATCTGTTGCTCGGATGTACCACTACCGAGACCGACAAACCAGGTGACGACGGTGCGGTCTTGTGCAACCGCAGGGGAAACGCTGATGATGATGAGCATCAGCATGATGGACAGTATAGAGAATTTCTTCATTGCAGACTCCTCAGTAAATATTTTAGTAAAAGCTGAGTGTTAGGTAAGTAAATTGAAATTACTAACATATATGACTATACCGCATATCCTCCTTTTCGCAAGCAGTTTGTTAACTAATTTGCCTTACCGCCACAGGTGTCACGGATGACTAGCTCGGCGGGTAGGTAACGTTGAACAGGTGGGGTCACTTTTTCTTCGATCAGATCAAGTAGAACTTCAGTGATCTGGTACCCCTTCTCGAAAACAGGTTGGCGCATGGTGCTGATGCCGATACGCGGGTTCATCGCATCGGCCAGATCATCGAAAGCAATCAGCGAGATATCATCAGGCAGTTTGCGCCCGGCATCCAGCAAAGCATTGACGGCAGCGAGCGCCAGCGTTGACTGGCCCGCATAGATACCATCGATTGCCTTATCTACTGTGATCAGTTGTTGGGTGGCACTGTAAGCATCGTCATATTCGAATAAAGTCTCAATAACTAATTCTTGTTCGAATGGGATACCGGCAGATTCCAGAGCAAGGCGATAGCCTGCGATACGATCGAGCGAATCGATAATGCGCGTATCACCGGCTAACATCGCAATGCGCCGCCGCCCTAAACCGATCAGGTGATTAACTGCCTTCTTGCTGGATTCGACATTCTCGACGGTCACGAAGTTGATCGCAACATCGGCACGTGGGATACGATCTGCTGAAACAAAGGTGGTCTTGGCGCTGATTAGCTCATCAATGATCGGATGGTTGAGTGAAGGTGAAATCAGAGCTAGCCCATCCATGATCTGATTGTGTACGATGCGCCGCGCAAAACGCAGATCATCCTCGCTATCGTCCCCTAGCATCAACAGCATGGCATAATCCCGATCACGCGCAGCTTGTGAGATGCCGCGCAGAATTGTCGGGAAGTAGAACGAACGGTCGAACAAGATCCCAATATTATTAGGAATGACGACCCCGAGAATTTTGGTATGACGACTTGCCAAAGCACGGGCGGCGGGGTTGCTCTGATATTGTTGGGCATCAATAATCGCCTGAACACGTTCGCGGGTATTCTCTTTCACGTTGGGATCATTATTGATCACACGCGATACAGTCGATTTAGAGACACCGGCTAACTCAGCAATTTTTTGTAACGTCATCATTGCAAAAAAACACCCTCATTAAGTGAAATAGCCACCACTACCAGACAAAATAATCATACTGAAACATTTTTGGGAACGCTCCCAAAATTTGATAACAGATTAGACCAAGATGAATTGTTTGTCAAGAAATTGGTCTAAATTAGGTAGAAATCATGGTTCAATCAAATGAGACACACTAGCGTTGCTACTAGCATCAACAAGCTGACATAAGCAAGTGTTCTACACGTCGTGGCACAAAGACATATTTTGTATTATGATCTGCACCGAATGACCTTTATTGTCCGCAATCGTCACCAGAGAGTTTATGGCTAGCAACGACCAGGTGAACCCAAATTCCGCCGCCCGTTTTGGCACCTTCAAAGGGGTATTCACACCCAACATCCTTACTATTCTTGGCATCATTCTCTTCCTGCGTATGGGCGAGATTGTCGGGCAAGCGGGTTTATGGAACGCGCTGATCATCATCGGCATAGCCAACGCTATCTCACTGATGACAGGCTTTTCCCTGTCGTCCATTGCCACCAACATGACGGTTCGTGCCGGTGGTAACTATTACATCATCTCACGCTCATTAGGGTTAGAGATTGGTGGGGCAATTGGTATCCCGTTGTATCTCTCGCAGGCAATCTCTGTCGCGTTTTATATCATCGGCTTCACCGAAGCACTGATGTCGCTGGAGATGTTCGCGGTGATAGATGCCCGCTTGATCTCGACAGTGGTCACGCTAATTTTCGTGGTGATCGCCTATGTGGGCGCGGATTTTGCCTTACGCATTCAATATATCGTACTGGCAATTTTGATGGCAGCACTAGTATCGTTCTTTGCAGGGGGCTGGAATACATTGGGCAGTGCGGAACTGGTGACCACAGCGCTCTATAGCGAGGGGTTCTCATTCTGGGTGATCTTCGCGCTATTCTTCCCGGCAGTGACGGGTATCGAAGTTGGCACAAGCCTGTCCGGCGATCTCAAAGACCCTAGCCGCAGCATTCCCATCGGCACGATTGCTTCAATCATCTTCACCACTGTGATTTACTTTCTGGTGGCGATCTGGTTATCGTTGAACTTATCACGTGGGCAACTCGTGGGCAATACATTTGCGATGCAAGAGGTTGCGGTCTTTCCATTATTGATCTTGCTGGGTGTGTGGGCGAGCACGCTCTCCTCGGCACTGGGTAGTGTGCTGGCGGCTCCGCGCACCTTACAAGCTATCGCCAATGATCGCATCGTTCCGTACTGGGTTGCATCGCGTCTCGGTAGCCCGACAGAACCACGTATGGCCGTTTTATTAACAGGTGTGATTGCGGTGATCGTGATCTGGGCAGGTGATTTGAACTTCGTCGCACCGATCATCACGATGTTCTTTTTGAACACCTACGGCATGGTCAATCTGGCGGCGGGCTTAGAGCGCGTGGTACAAAATCCGAGTTTTCGCCCAACGTTCCCGGTGCATTGGAGCATTCCCTTGCTGGGTGCGCTGGGCTGTTATGGTGCGATGTTCTTAATCAACGCGCCGGCGACTGTGATGGCCATCGTTGTCAGCTATGGCTTTTACCTAACACTCAAACGGCGCGAGATTGAGCGCACATGGGGTGATCTGCGCAGTGGCATCTGGTTTGCCATGGCACGATATGCCCTACTACGCCTCAGTCATGTGTCATTAGAGAGTAAAAACTGGCGACCCAATATCATCGTCTTCACAGGGCAACCCCATAATCGCCAGCAACTGACGACTGTCGCCGATTGGCTCACACAGGGGCGCGGTATCGTCACCTTCTTTCAGTTGATTGTGGGGGAAATCAGCAATCCGGCCAACCCGCATCTACGCGAGGTAGCGCGAAAAGGCATTCAAGATTACATCGATGAGACACAGATGGAAGCCTTCTCACAGGCAGAAGTGGTCTCTGATTTTCGCTCCGGGGTGGTGATGATTGTTCAGGCTTATGGCTTAAGCCATCTAGAGAGCAACACTGTCTTATTCGGATGGAGCCGTACACCAGAAGGGCGCGTCACACAGATAGGTATCATGCGCGATTGTCTGATGCTGGGCAAATCGGTCTTATTTTTGAACTACAACGCGAAGCAAGGCTTCGGCCAACAACGTACTATTAATTTGTGGTGGCAGGGGCGTGGCGGTAACGAAGACCTGATGCTGTTACTCGCCCACATTATACAGGAGGATCCATCATGGAAACATGCTGAGGTCAATCTTTTGCGCGTGGTCAACAATCACGCGGCTGTGGATGACACCCGCGCCCACATGCAATCAGTACTGGATAACGCACGCATTCATGCACGCCCTGTAGTGATTGTACGCGAAGATCCCGCAGTCGACCTTACAACCGTTATTCGGCGCTACAGTGACCGCATTGACCTGACCATCATCGGGATGCACTTACCTACCCCCGCCGAAGAAGTAACCTATGCCGAGCGTCTGAACACCTTGGTTGAATCAATCGGCACAGTACTAATCGTGCGCAATGCAGAACTCGATACGGATTTGTTATCGAGCTAATCGCCAAACCATTTCAACTGTGCTGCGATGAAGAGAAACACAGCGAAAACCACTGCACAACCAATGAATACGCCCATACCTGTCAATACGGTGAGATAAAGCTGGTTGGCGAAGATCGAGACCGTCAGCGCAATCACACCAATTAGCACCAGCGTACCCGTGATGATCACCATGATCCCGAGTGGTCCCGACGTGCGCGTTTCCACGGGCGGGCGTATATAGCGCCAGTACGATACACTCGCACCAATGATCGAACTGAATGCACCGATCACAACACCTGAAATTAAAGCAATTAGTTCGTCACTCATAATTTCTCCTCATGTTGAACTATCCACATGCTTACTATACGGCGAGTATAGCGTAATCCAACGTAGATCCCCACTGAAGTATCACAACAGCATACACACTTCATTAAATAAATGTTAAGTTATTATCTATGAACCTTAATGATACGATAGCCAACAGACAATGCCGAACCGCATGTGTTACGGTATAATCGCGATGGGTTAGTCAATACTCAACGTTATGAGGAGTTATTAACAGATGAAATTCACACGTATTTTTGCAGTGTTGCTGGTTGTTGCCATGAGCATCTCGCTTGTGAGCGCCCAGGAAGGTGAACTGGGTTCCGCAGAGAATCCAATTCAGGTCTACTTCGTCCCATCCGCTGAAGCGCAAACGCTGATCAGTGGTGGTGAAGTCCTCGCAGAAGCGTTGACCGAAGCTACTGGTCTGAGCTTTGAAGTATCCGTCCCGACAAGCTACGCCGCCACTATCGAATCGATGTGTGCAGAACCTGATGCAAGCATGGGCTTCATCCCGGCTGCTGGTTATGTCATCGGTAACGAACGCTGTGGTTTAGAAGTTGAAGCCGCCGCAGTGCGCTTCGGTTGGCCTGTTTACTGGGCAGCTTACATTGTTGGACGTGATAGCGACATCTACACGATCGGTGACCTCGAAGGTCGTAGCTGGGCATATCCTGATCCCGGTTCAACCTCCGGTTTCATCGTGCCATCCGTCGAACTGCAAGCGCTCGGCATCGAACCTGGCGAAGAACTTGAAGCCGGTGGTCACAATCAAGCAGTACTGGCTGTCTACAACGGCGAAGCTGAATTCGCAACCGTTTACTTCAGCCCACCATTGACCCCCAACGCCGCTTGGAGCTATGGTGACTTACCAGAACCGTATGACCTAACCGTTGATGACGCCTTCGTCACCGACGAAGGGCGCCTATTCGTGGGTGATACACGCATCCTCGATGCCCGTTCGGCTGTAGCTTCACAGGCTCCTGATGTGGTGGAACGCGTGCGTATCCTGCGTATCAGCGAAGCCATCCCGAACGATACCATGGCTTTCGGCCCCGACTTCCCTGAAGAATTACGTGACCAGATCTACGAAGCATTGGTTGCATTCTCAGAGACTGAAGCATGGGCAGATAGCGCTCTCGGTGCAGATGATGGCTATAGCTGGACAACCCTGACCCTCATCGAAGATTCTGTCTTCGACAGCGTGCGTTTACAGTTCGAAATCCTCGGCTTGACCGAAGAAGACATTTTTGCTGACGAGTAAACACTGGTTTACATAGTAAGAGAACGGGCGTGGGGTTTCCCTCGCCCGTTTTTGCTATCTGTTCGCCCCCATTAAGATATACCTCGCACAAACTCAGGATTTGTGATCCCCACTATCCCTGTTTATAATCAACTCATGTTTGTTGTATATGATTGAAGGCTTTACATGCTCATTATTGAAAATCTGACCAAAGTTTATGACAACGGTTTTATGGCGCTGGATAATGTCAGTTTTGAAGTGCCGGACGGGCAATTTGTGGCGCTGATTGGTCTCAGTGGATCGGGTAAATCGACTTTGCTTCGTTGCATTAATCGCCTGATCGAACCCACATCGGGACGCATCATCTGGAATGGTCTGGATGTCACCGCCATTAGCGATGAAGAAATCCGTTACTTGCGCCGTCGCATCGGGTTTATCTTCCAGCAATTCAACCTCGTCAAACGGTCGCAGGTACTGACCAACGTGCTATCCGGACGTCTGGGCTACACTAACCCGCTTTTTAGCCTCTTCAACTATTTTTCACCAGCTGACCGCGAACGTGCCCTCGCCAACTTGCAACGGGTTGGTATTGGCGATCAAGCGTATAAACGCGCCAGCGAATTATCGGGCGGGCAACAACAACGGGTATCGATTGCTCGTGCCTTAATGCAAAACCCCGAATTGATGCTGGCTGATGAACCCGTCGCCAGTTTAGACCCGGCAACCTCGCACGGGGTGATGAAGTATCTGGAATTATTGAACAAAGAAGACGGCTTGACAGTCTTATGTAGTTTGCACTTCCTCAGCCTCGCCCGCACCTATGCCGACCGCGTGATCGCACTCAAGGACGGCAAACTCGAATTTGACGGCTCACCAGCAGAGATCGACAATGATCGGTTCAAAGAAATTTATGGTGAAGATGCTGTCGATGTCGGCATTTCTTAAGGAGTTATGATGAGCGACGAAAAATCAAAATCAACCCCACAACAAGAAACGCGCAGTGCATTACAACGCCTGATCCTGGTGCTGGCTTTTACGATTGGCATCCTGATTTACTCATATGGTTGGACAGTCACCGAGATTGATCTTGGCACGCCTCAAGAAGAACGCCGTCAGGATAACGTGACACGTGCCCTGCGCGAATTGCTCTCCCCACGTGTCTTCGATCAAGAGCGCGAAGTTCTGCGCTATAGTGCGCCTTTCCTTATGGATTGTAGCACCGGCGAAGCACCCCCCCAATCCGATCCGGCGATGGGTGAACCGGTGGTGGTGATCGAACCGGCATGTGCAGACGCCAATGACACAATCACGGTACAGGTCAGCAATGTGCTAGCAGGCGCAGATGCGCGTTTGCGCTGGTTACCGCCATCTGAAGATGACGAGGATGTGCGCGAGCGTCCACTAGAGATCATCGAGCTAGAACGCGAAAATCTCGTGATCGATACCAGTGGCGGGTTCACCGGCACGATCGAAATCCCGCGTATCCGTGGCGGTGAAGGTCAAATTCACACGCTTGATGTGCTGGTGGCGATTCCGTCAGGTCCGATTGTGTTCAGCGAGACTGCCCTGCTGGTGATCGACCGCATGATCCAGACTATCTTCATGGCGCTGGTTGCGACAACGGTCGCTATCCCGATTGCCGCGTTGATTAGTTTCTTCGCAGCACAAAACTTGATGAAGCGCATCCGTTTAAGTGTGGGTAGCATGTTGATGGCATTCATCTTGTTCTCGGTCGGCATCTGGGCGGGGATGCGCTACCTCTCGCCACTGGGTGAACTCGGCGTGCGTATCGGACGGGGTGAGTTATTCGCACCCATCGGAGCCTTGATGGCATTTGTGATCCCAATAGCACTGATCGCTATCACAATCTGGAGCCTGTCACAGATGACTCGTGTGCAGGATACCGGCGCCAAACGCGACACCCGTGGTATTCTTCAACAAACGCTCAGTCCAATCATCATAACATTGGTACTGATTTTCGTAATTGGTGTGGTAGGTGGCTTAGGTATGTTAGGTGGCGAGCAAATCAGCTTGCTCGGTGATAGCTTGCTCCCTGATCAAGCGGCTGGTTTCGGCGGTGTGTCGATGAGCATCTTCGCCACTCTGATCGCGGCATTCGGCAACTTGCTCAGTTTGCTTGGTAATCTCGTTGAGCTGTTCATTGCACCAATTACTGGCGCGATGATCGGTTTCACACTGGCGAGCATTGCGGCATCGGTGCTGGGTAACGGTATACGCCGTATTCGTGGTGCAATCAGCCATGTGTTAGCAGGGATTATGGGTGCGGTCAGCGGTGCGATCTTGCTAGGTTTTCTCGCGACAGTGGCGTTGTGGGCGGCCCTACTCGGTATCTTACCGCCACTGATTGCCGCCATAATCGGCGGGCAAATCCTACGTCAGATTTTAGGGCGCTTCATGTATAGTAAACCCGCGATTGGGATTCGTATCAAAACACCCACACAGCGTACTGCCGAATGGGTTGTGTTCGCTGTAGGCTTCGTAGGGGTGTTTCTGTACGTGTTCGACGCGCTGACCATCGGACGGTCACTGGTTGATGGCACGCTCCCACCACAAACGATGGCGACTTTCCTCGGTATGAACCTGCCTCTGACAGTTTATGTGTTCAATGCCTCGATAATTGGTACCGTGCTGGGTGGCATCGCTAGTGCGATTGCTGGTTTGCAGGGCGTATTCCCACTGGGTAACATGCTCTACAACACCTCACGCACCTCTCTCAACATCGTGCGCTCGATTGAACCACTGATCATGGGTCTGGTATTCGTGATCTGGGTCGGGATCGGCCCCTTCGCAGGTGTGCTGGCGCTGACCTTGCACAGTATCGCCTCGCTCGGCAAGCTGTATAGTGAACAGATCGAAAACATCGATCCAGGACCGATTGAGGCACTTGAATCCACCGGCGCGAACCAGCTCCAGACAATTATCTATGCGGTTGTACCACAGATCATCCCGCCCTATATCGCTTTCACCATTTATCGCTGGGATATCAATGTACGCATGTCCACCATTATCGGTTTCGTGGGCGGTGGCGGTATCGGCTTACTCTTACAACAGCAGATCAACCTCTTACGTTACCGTGATGCAGGTGTTGCCGTACTGGCGATTGCCATCGTGGTCTCGATCCTCGATTACACAAGTGCTTATATCCGCGAACGCATCATATAAGCAGTTGATCAACCTGTCAGAAACCCGCCCGAATGATTGGGCGGGTTTGCTCTATGTATCCGGCAAACCATCTGCCAGCACATCCGCAATATGGCGCACGCGCTTCGGCGTGTTATGACGCGCTAGTCCACCGTTCATCTGTGTCAGGCAACTGGCATCACCGGTGATGATGGTCTCGGCTTCGCTGGCTTCGATGTGTTTGATCTTGGTCTGCAACATTGCATTGCTGACATTTGCCATCTTGACTGCAAACAACCCGCCAAAGCCACAGCACACATCACATTCGGCCAGTTCGCTGATTTCGGCATTGCCGGTATGTTGTAACAGAGTACGTGCCGCTGATCCTAAACCCAGCACGCGCAGACCATGGCAAGCATCGTGGAAAGCGAAACGCTCCGGTTGAGGCAAGCGCAAGTTCAAATCGCTGATACCAAGCCCTTCCACCAGATATTCAGTGAATTCCCACGTGATCGATGCGGCGCGCTCAGCGAGCTTCCGCCACGCGGGATCATCTGTGAAGAGTTTGGGGTATTCGTGGCGAATCATCGATGCGCATGAGCCTGATGGCGTAACAATCACCTCGGCATTCTGAAAAGCACGCAAAAACTGACGAACGGTTGTCTCAGCTTCGTCACGATAGCCACTGTTAAAAGCCGGTTGCCCGCAACAAGTCTGAGCCATCGGGAAATCAACTGCCACACCCAGATGCTCCAAAATCTTGACGACAGACATACCCGTTTGCGGGTAAATCATATCCACAATACAGGTCACAAACAGCGAAACTGGTTTATCTTTGGGTGATGGTCGATCATACATCAAAAAATATCCTCATTAACATATCATAAATAAGCCCCTCTACTCTACCAGAATGTATCGCACTCGCCTAGAAATCGGTATTAGGGGGTATTCAGGGGCGGGCATATGCCTTCACCCTTAATAACGGGACTACAAAAGACTTGTCAATTTAACCTGCACAATTTGTCTGCACACCCACTCCTAGTATAGACTGAGACGCGACAAATTCTCACCACAAAGACCACGAAAAACGCGAAGAAAAGAATTGGCTTTTGCCCTTCTTTGCGCTCTTTTCGGTCTTATTAGTAGAGGTTTTCACTCACACAATTATGCTAAATTATCGAACTACTGCGGATTTTAACGACAGATGAGACAAGAAAATGAGCGTCTCATCTTCTGACAACTTGTTCGTAGATCCCTAATTGGTTTCTTTACAGCATGGGCGGGCTTGTTACAATATAGTCATTGTCTATAGATCGAATGAAATGAAATGAGCAGACGATGGTCACCAGCATCATGTATGATATTCGCACTGAACTGAACGATGCCATTGGCGCGTCACAGGTGCAATTTGATCATACCACGCGCGCGCTTTACAGCACCGATGCTAGCAATTACCAGATCATGCCGATTGGTGTGACCTATCCGCGTTCATCGGATGATGTCTCCGCCATCCATGAGATCACTGCCCGCCACAAAATACCGATCTTACCACGGGGTGGTGGCAGTAGCCTTGCCGGACAAACAGTCGGCGAAGCAGTCATCATGGATTTTAGCCGTTATATGCGCCGTGTGCGGAGCGTCAATGCGGAAGCGCGCACCGTAACTGTCGAGAGTGGCTTGGTGCTCGATCAACTCAACCGGCAGATGCACCCGCTCGGCTTGATGTTCGGCCCCGATCCTGCCAGCGCCAATCGAGCGACTGTCGGTGGGTGTATTGGCAACAACGCCACCGGATCACACAGCATCCTCTACGGCATGACTGCCGATAACATCCAGCGTGTGCAGGTCGTACTGGCCTCGGGTGAAGTCGTCTGGTTGGATGAGAACACACCCACGCTCAACGCCATTCGCCAGCAGGTGAGCGACCTGGCACGCACACATCAAGACGAAATCCAGCGCCGTTACCCGCAGACCTTCCGCACTGTTGCCGGTTACGCCCTCAACCGCATTGATCCTGATCAGGTTAACCTCAATGAGTTGTTCGCCGGCTCAGAAGGCACTCTGGGCACGATTGTTAGCGCGGAACTCAAGCTGGTGGAACACATCCCCGCACCCCGCCGACGACTGGCGCTGGTACATTTCGATCATCTACGCGCCGCATTAGAGGCTACCCCGCGCATCCTCGAATTAGCGCCGACTGCCATCGAACTGATGGACAAAATGCTCCTCGATAAAACCCGCGCTAATACCGAGTTCTCGCGCTATATGGATTTTGTAGCCGGCGATCCGCAAGCGATCCTCGTCACTGAATTTTATGGCGACAGCGACAGCCATCTCAGCAGTCAGGTGGAGGCGTTACAGGCGCTGTTGACGCGCATCGGGCATCGGGGCGGTATGACCATCGCCACTAGCGCCCAACAACAGGCAAACGTGTGGACAGTCCGCAAAGCCGGTTTGGGCTTGCTGATGAGCGAACGCGCTGATGCCAAACCTATCGCTTTCGTAGAAGATGCGGCTGTGCCTGTTGAGCAACTAGCCGATTATATCGATGATGTCGCCGATGTCGTCGAGCGCGAGGGGACAACCTTCGCCATTTACGCCCATGCGAGCGCGGGATGCTTGCATGTGCGCCCACTCATCAACCTCAAGACAGTGAAAGGGCGCGAGCAATACCGCAATATCGCCGAGGCGCTCACCGATGCCGTCATCAAGTATCACGGCACGATTACCGGCGAGCATGGTCAAGGGATTGTGCGCGGTGAATTCACCGAGAAACTCTTCGGCACAACCTTAACCGATGCCTTCCGCGAGATCAAATGCGCCTTCGATCCCGATCAGCGCATGAACCCCGGCAAGATCATCGACACGCCCAAGATGGACGATCCCGCCTTGTTGCGCTACACGCCGGAGTATGAGGTGATCCCACTCAAGACGCGCTTCGATTGGTCAACGGATGGCGGGTTCGGCGGGGCGGTGGAGATGTGTAACGGCGCGGGCGTGTGCCGTAAAGAGAGCAGTGGCACGATGTGCCCGTCTTACATGGCAACCCACGACGAACGCCACGCCACACGCGGACGTGCCAACGCGCTCCGTCTGGCGATCTCAGGCAAATTGCCAGAGGGCTTATCCAACCCTGATTTAGACGAGATTTTCAGTTTATGCTTATCGTGCAAAGCCTGTAGCACTGAATGCCCATCATCAGTGGATGTGGCAAAGATGAAAGCTGAGTATCTCGCCACGCGCTATGATGAGACCGGCATCCCGCTGACAGCGCGTATCTTCGGCAACATTCACCGCCTGAACAAGCTCGGCAGTGTGATACCCGGTATGGCGAATTGGATGCTATCGCACCCTATTGGGCTATCACTAGCGCGGGCTGTCGGCTTACCCACTGAGCGCCCATTACCGCGCTTCGCTGACAAGCGTTTCAGCAAGACGCATCAGCATCGCAACGCTGGCGGGGGCTATGCCACACTGATTATCGATACCTTCACCGAGTTCAATCATCCTGAGATCGGTCATGCGCTAGTGGATATTGTGAGCAAAGCCGGTTTGCAGCTCAACATCCTGCGCCTGCCTAAACAGGGATGCTGTGGTCGTCCGGCGATCTCCAAAGGCTTGCTCGATCAAGCCAAGCAGATGGCAAACACCAATGTTGCCTATCTAGCACAACACGTCCGCGAAGGTGCATTGTTATTCCTTGAGCCAAGTTGCCAATCCGCCTTTCTCGATGATTATCAGACGCTGGTCAATCCTAATCTACAGGTACAGGCACAGCAGATTGCCGAACGGGCGATGAGCGTCGAGCGCTGGTTGGTGGAAGCACTCGGCACGCGCTCGCTGGAATGGAAAGCCGATACGATAGACTCGTCGCAGGTGATGTTACACGGGCATTGTCACCAGAAGGCGCTATGGAGTACCCGCGATACACTCGCTCTGTTAGACTTAATCCCCCATGCCACTATAAAAGAGATTGATTCGGGTTGTTGTGGTGTGGCGGGCAGTTTTGGATATGAACATTACGATGTCTCGATGGCGATTGGCAACGATCGCCTGTTGCCAGCGATTGAAGCTCATCCCGACGCGACCATCTGTGCCCCCGGCACCTCGTGTCGCGCACAGATCACCGATGCCGGTCACCGCGTCTTCCATCCGATTGAACTGATTGCACAAGAATTGATAGGAATTTCACTATGAGCGATACTTTCCGTGGCCTGATGCTGACGCAGGACGATCAACGCCAGACACACGCTAACTTTGAGCAGATCACCACCGACGAGTTACCGGATGGTGAGGTGCTGGTCAAGGTGCAGTATTCTAGCTTGAACTACAAAGACGGTCTTGCCATCACCGGCAGTAGCCCTGTGGTGCGATCCTTCCCGATGGTGCCCGGTATTGATTTTGTCGGCACAGTCGCATCCTCACAGGATACGCGCTATGCCGTGGGAGATACCGTGATCCTCACCGGTTGGGGCGTGGGCGAAACGCACTGGGGCGGATATGCCGAATACGCCCGCGTGCCCGCGGATTATCTGGTACACCTGCCTGCTGGACTCAGTACGCAGGATGCAATGACCATTGGCACGGCAGGCTTCACTGCAATGATGGCAATCATGGCGCTCGAAGATCAGGGCATCAAGCCTGATGATGGCGCCATTCTGGTAACGGGTGCCAGTGGCGGAACGGGTAGCATAGCAATCGCCCTGCTGGATACACTCGGCTATCATGTCGTGGCGTCAACTGGACGCGACGAACTGAGCGATTACCTACATGAACTGGGCGCATCGGAGGTGATCGAGCGCCTGGAAGCACCCACTCGCTCGCTCGCCCGCACCCGCTGGGCAGGTGCAATTGATTCAGTGGGTGGAGACACACTCTCGGCAATTTTGCCGGAGATACATTATGGAGGTAGTGTGGCGTGCTTCGGGCTAGCCGGCGGTTCTGACCTCAACACCACCGTCTTTCCGTTTATCCTGCGCGGGGTGAGCTTGCTCGGCATTGATTCCGTGATGTGCCCCTACGAACGGCGCGTTGGCGTGTGGCAACGTGTCGCACAACTGGCAGACGATGACAAGCTGGGGGCGATGCGTCAGGTTGAGGCGCTATCCGACGTGCAAGGTTTAGCGAGCGCGATCATCGCCGGGCAAGTGCGCGGACGTGTCGTGATTGATGTCAGCCAATAGAGCAACGGTCACCGAACCACAAACACACTGGAACGTGCCCCCGCTGTTCTGGGTGGGAGCACTGGCGGTAATGGTATTGGCAATGCTGTGGCACGGCATCCCGGTGATCGGGCGCGATTATCCATCGGGCCCCGATTACGGGCAGATGCGCTATGCGGTCAGTATCCTTCAGGATGGCACACGCCCGATCAACAACCCGTATTTTCAATTGGGTATCACGGACTGGGGGCAACTCGCCGGTGCGCCTTTGTTGTTCGCGATCAACAGTGGCTTGAGCGATGTGCCCGTCTTTGAGAGTCTTGATTTTATTGTGATCTTCGCAGGGATTCACGCGCTGGGGATGATGGCGCTGGTCTGGCGCTTGCTGGGCAGACTAGATGTATCCGTGCTGGCAGGCACGCTGACTGCCTTCAGCCCGCTACCCATCGATATGATGACGTGGTCAGCTTATCCTAACGTGATTGCGCTCAGTTTATTTCCTTATTGTATGATTGTATTGCTCGATTATTGGCACAAACCCACGCGCTCGAACCTATTCTTAACTGCCTTGACAATCTGCGGAACCGTCTATATTCATCATGTATCCGCGCTGTGGTTGGGTGTGACGTTGATTGCTTTCGTGCTCGTTGAACTCTTTATCGCGCCACGCGCCACGCTACGCAAAGCCGTGCCACTCGCGTTAGTCGGTCTGGTGATCGGATTACCGATTGCCCTACAATTATTGGCGCTATTCATCGGCGCGGATGCCTCCGGCAGTTTGCTAGCGTCCAACCGCTTCGACGGTTCCCGTGTGACGTGGGAATGGTGGTCACATATCCTCACCCCGATTGCCCTGCCCTATCTGCTAGTGGGTATGGCAGGCTTTCTCAAGCACCCGCGCATCCCTGCCGATGGCAAACGCCTGATCGTGATCTATGGCTTGATCTCGCTGGCGTTCATCTTCGGTTGGGCGTATGGGCTATCATTCTTCTACTTGCGGGCATTATTCTTCTTAGGGATTCCGTTCACCATAGGGGCGGTGGGCTTTTACTTGTTGATGCGCAATGCCACTCTGCGCGGACTGGTGACACTATTCTCCGTCGCTTGTCTGGCAATTTACAGCTATGAGTGGGGCAACCAACGCGCCGATTTCTATCAGATAGTCAGTCCGCGCTTTGTGCAAGCGATGGACTGGCTCAGTGAAAACAGCGCCGCGGATGATGTGATACTGATCCCGACATTTTATGCTTTTCATGCGCCGGTCTATCTGGAGCGCCCCCTGCTGGTGGGGCTAACTCCGGACATCATCGGTAACCCATCCGAACTCACGCTGGCAGCCGATGCAGTAGCGGTACTTAGAGGACTAACCAACATGGATACCGTTCTACGCCAACGACAGGTGCGCTATATTGTGATCCGCGCCACCCCGCCCGATGTGCCCGATCAAACGCGCTCGCGTCTGGTGTTGGATTCCCATCCACAGATGCGCATTGTCTTTCAGAATGCGGATACTATCATCTATCGTGTGGCATGGGAGGCTTTACCCGATGACCCCACGCCCTGACCGAAACTTCTGGATCAGCCTGTTGAGCCAGATTGTGAGTTACTGCATCATACTTGGTTCACCGACACTCTATCTGCTGTTCATCTTTGGCATCAGCACCGATACTGTGCTCTATTTCTTCGCAGATAACCTGCTCTTATTGACGATTCCACCGGGGTTGGCGCTGGTTGCCCTGCGCGATATGACGGATCAACATCATGACCCGCATTTCGCTCGGCGTTCACAGTGGGGGGTGCTGATGCTCGGCGGAGTATTCGGTTTGGTGATGGTATGGCAGGTCAATCAGAGCTTGAGCATCCGTACATGGGGTTATGGCATAGCGCTGGCTTTACAATTAACTTTCTTATATCGGGTGATTATGAATGTACCCGCTGAGGCGTCCGGCACAACAATCACTATCCGTGATCGCTATCTATACGCCCTGCTGATTGTGATCCTGGGCACTACTTACGCGCTCACACGCTGGTTGCCAGATGCGACAATCCTCGCCCGTTATGGTTTGGTGCCGGTGGTGATCTTCCTCTTGCCAGGGATGGCACTCAGCCCAGTGATACTCAGCGAACACGCCCCCGCCCTACAGCGTGTGATCTACAGCGTGCCTCTCTCGCTGGGATGGTACGCGGTGCTGAGCGCGTGGGCGTTCCAACTGGGATTACCCGTCAACGGCGGGAGCTTCTACCTGTTCGCCCTGCTTGCGCTAAGCATCGGGGCAGGAATCCGCATCTATCAAACGCGATAAATCTGTTAGACTATGTTATAATCGCAAAGAATTATGATTAGGAGCATAAATGATCGTCCATGGAATCAACACGTCCCAATATCGCAGGTATTATCATCAGTCTAGGCATAATTGGTACGCTGATCTTCGTGGGGATACTCAGTAGCAACCGCGCTCAAATAGAGCGTCTGATGATGCGCTTCACAAACACTCATGAGCGCATCGCGTTCACCGTACCGCGCAACGAACAAGCACGCGATCTCGCTCTGCACAGCGTGCAATTTCAGCAGGGGAGCACCTCGATACATGATGTACGAGTGAGCGTTGAAAATATCAGTGATGAGGCACAGGATGGCGTGGTGTGGTTCATCATCAGTCAGGATACACTCGACGAACCGTGGGAGCGCGCTTACTATGTCTCAGAACAGATCAATTTCTCGCAATTAGCGCCTGATGACCGCTTTGAAACGCTTTTCCCAGCAATTACCCAAAATTTTGAACCCGATCAATATCGCATCTCATTCTGGGTACATACCCGCGCCGATGATGGCAGTAATCACGCTGATGGCTTCACCTATTGGGAGGGATTCTGGCTCCGTGAAAGCCTGTTGTTTGAACTCAATGACGTGCATCTGACTACAGACGAGGAATCTACGAACACCCGCGTTGAATTAACATTGAGCATCACCAACCAATCTGAACAAGCGCAAACCCTCGCAATATCTTATACCATCGCTGACCCTACGAATGAGCATCCATGGGAGGATGATTTTTTCATCGCGCCTTTGGAGCGTGTCAACTTACTAGCGGGTGAGGTGTTCACCACCAGTTATAGCGAACACCTCACCTTGCCAGACGGGCGCTATCGCCTGACTGCTTCTCTATACCGCATTGAGGGCGATCAGCAGACCGAGATTGACCGTATCGCATGGACAGAAGATGTCAATATACCCTGAGCGCAGTCCCTCAATCCATCGAACGCAGGGGGCCTGTCTTACGTCGTCCAACGTTAGGATGAGCTTCGCGCACCAGTGGTAGAATATCTTGTCCGATTTGCGCGTCGTCTTGCGGATCAGCGACATTCGCATGGAGTGACCAGTATTCACGATGCGTCACAGTCTCATCCGGCGGCAGTTGGCGCAATCCGCCGAGAGTCTCCAGTTCCATCATGGTATCATCGGTGAACAGCTCTACCTGTGATCCCATATCCGGATAACGCATCGCAGATAGGGGCGGGTGGAAAGACTTGACAAACATCGTGCCCTGATTGACGTAAGCGAGCCACCCCACTGACCACAGATAATCCTGCGTGACCTGCAACCCGATCTTGAGCGGGGCACTAACATTAGGACGCTGATACATCATGATGTACTTATCACCGAACTGCAAGCGGGGGTCGTTGAGCGATGAATAGCCCCACAGTGTGACCGCGTGCGTCGGCAACAATTGCACATCATGCCCCACATGCGGAGGAAGTGGCAAGATGCCTACCCCGCCCGGACGCATCACGGTCAACGCCCACGGTGCAAGCTCAATCGGCCACATGCCTGTGTTGGTAAACGTATGATCCACCACCAGCGTATCATCGTTCTTGAACGACATGCTGATTTGCTTCTGTATGCCTGTCGCTTCTTCAATTGGTGGGACAAAATAGTGAATATTGTCTAAATCAAAATGATCGACTGGCACGTTATCCGGTTGATAGGTGCGCGGACGAACTTCCGGCGCGTGCCACAGACGATGCCCACCATAAGCCCGCCATTCATCACCGCCTGTTTTGCCCAGATGCTCCGGCACCGTGTGGAACATATTCGTGCCATTGCGCAAACCAAAATAAATCACCCGTGGCCCGACATCCGTCGTCACAATCACATCCATGTGATCGTTATACAGGTGATAGCAATTCTCCCAACCGCCGAATGCGGTCTTTTCAACGTTCATCTTCACACCTCAATTTTGTGGAAAAAATACGCAAATTTATGACTCAACACTCTGCCCGCGATTGATCCGCACCCCGATAAAGCTCAACAGGATGCTGATCGCATATAGAACCAACAAGGGGCCCATCACCAGAAACATGTTGACCGGATCAATGGTGGGTGTAATCATTGCGGCGGCAATCGATGCCCCGACGACAGCCAAACGCCAATTCTGGATCAAAGCTTGTGGCGTGACCACCCCTAGCACCGACAGAACAAAGAACACCAACGGCGTTTCGAACGCTACTCCCATCCAGAAGATCAAGCTGGTGGTGAAGCGCAAATAACCCTGTGCTGTCCAATCGGGACGGAACAAATCCGGCAAGAAACCGTTGAGGAAGGTCAGCGCAGGCGGGATCAAGACAAACCATGAGAAGACCACCCCCACTAAGAATAGCAGGGTGATCGCTGGCAAGGCCATGAACACCAGACGGCGCTCGCGCTTGGTCAAGCCAGGCACCACAAAGGCCATAAACTGATAAGTCACAACCGGTATGGATAAGATACCCCCGATCAGCAACGCTACCCGAAAATAGACCATGATGCCACTGGTAGGATCAAGCAACTGAAAGCGACAATCTGCCGCTTGCGAGGATTCCAAGGCTATCTCGCAGAAGGGGCCCCGCAAGACCTCTAAGCCCTGTGCGGCAAAGACAAATCCAATCAATGTGCCGATGAATACCGCAATGAACGCCCGCAACCCGCGATCCCGCAACTCGCCGAGATGCGCGAGGAAGGCCATCCGCATCTCATGACCATCTTTCTCCTGAGGCGTGGTAGGTGTCGATGTGGTCTCTGTCATGAAGCATTCTCCTGCTCTTGTGGTGTGTCAGTTGGTGTCGGCACCTTTGGCTTAGACCACGCACCAAACTGACCACCTTCGTCATCCTCTGTGGCGGGTTGATCCACGTCAGACGGGACGTTGTCAGTCGTTCCGCGTGCCGTCGTAGACCCTTGAGGTGGCCGGAAAGCATAGCCTTTAGCATCAGCGACCGCTTTGTTAGCGTCATCGACGACTTTACCGGTCTCAGTGACCGCGTCCTGTACCGGTTTCCTGACTTCATCGACTGATTTTTCCAGCGACTCTGCATAAGGCTTAATCAAGTCACTGGCAGTCTTGGCGATGCTCTGCTTCGTCGGGATTTCTTTAGGCAATTTGACATCCAAGCCCGCTGCATCGACTTCATCTTGTAGCATATCAACCATTTGTTCCCAGAGGATGCGGAACTTACCCACATATTGCCCGATCGTATACGCCCAGCGTATCATGCGCTTGGGACCAGCGACGATCAGTGCAATCACTAGAATTAAGACTAATTCCGCGCCACCCACACCAAAGATATTCACGCACGGACTCCTTTTTATCGCTCACGCTACTTGTTCAGGTCTATCCGAATAATGCATCAGCAAGTGCAGGCATCACACCTGCCTCATGCACAGCAATTAATAGATCAACATTATTGAGTACGCTCTCGCGTGTCCGCTTCTAGTGTAACGGCACGTTATATCAGTTGCAATCATCAGCTTGATAGCACCCGCTTCAAAAATGCAACTTGCTCGCTCACTTGAAAGCTACCGCCCCCTTCGTGGTTGTTGAAATCATAGACGACCATCTGCTTATCTTCACCCTGATAATGATTATACGCTCCGTAAACCGTCGAAGGCGGGCAGATCGTATCCATCAAGCCTACCGAGAACAATGCCGGCGCTGTAGCACGATGGGCGAAGTTCAAACCATCGAAGTACGAAAGCGTATGCAAGACATCTGCCACAGCATGACGGTGCATCATCAGATAACGTGCAATCTCATGATATGGCAAGGTATCCACCAGCGTGATCGCCCGTTGATAATGGCACAGGAACGGCACATCGCTCATCAGCGCGAACAGATCCGGTACCAGACCGGCAACAGCCAGCGCCAATCCCCCACCCTGACTGCCACCTGTGACGATGATGCGCTCCGGATCAATCGCTTCATGACTGCGAGCAGTCTCAACCGCCCGCACTGCGTCAACCATCAAGCGCCGATAATAATAACTGTTTGGGGATTGAATACCACGTGTCATGAAGCCGGGGAATTGCGGGCTTTGTGGGATGTCGGCATGATCGGGTGTATCACCATGTGACCACGCGCTTCCCTGTCCGCGTGTGTCCATCACCAGATGCGCGTAACCAAACGCCGACCACTTTAGCCAGTCATGCGGGTTACCACGTCCACCGCCATAACCAATATATTCCACCACACAGGGCAAGGGGTGCGGATGCGCCTTCGGCAAGAGCAACCAGCCCTTGATCGCCTGCCCGGCGTAGCCACTGAAGGTCACATCATAGGCATCGACTGTGGCCAGCTCAGGCGCCGTGGCTTCAAAGGTGGCGTTCAACTCAAACGAACGCGCATCCGCGAGGGTTGTATGCCAGAATGTGTCAAAATCATCGGGTTCGTGGCGGGTGGGGTGATAGGTCTGTAATTGTTCAAGGGATAGATCAAAATGAGGCATGTTTTAAGCTCCTGTTAGGGATCAATCATGCCTCTACTATAGCGCACAAAAGGTGTTAAAGCACTCAGGAGCGTTCAACAACTGGCAAGGTATACGCCGGAAATTCCGGCAAGGTGCTATCAATATCTTGCAGGAAAGCGATTGCCTCTTCAGGATCAGTGAACGCACGGAAACGCCCACCGTAAAACTGCACGGTAACCGACGCTAAGAAGCGGATGGTCGGGCTATCGGCAACGATGATAAACCAACCCAGTTTTTCTTCTTTAAGAAAACTCGTCACGGACAAAATCTCTTTGAGGCGAATCGGGTATTTGGTCATATGGCGCATATCGAAAATATCATGCACCAGTGGCGTGCCCGAACGAATGTAGCTCCGTGCCTTTTCCGAAGAATTCTGTAACGCCTCAATGGTCAATTCATCATAAGCATAGGCGTGCAACACTCGCTGTTCAACCAACCAATCAACAGTGATTCCCATTTTGTATCCCTTTGTATGTATTTAACACCTCCATTATATCCAGTAATATGAGTACGAACATTAAGATAAATAACGAATCATATCACTCCAGCTCATCGGTAGCAACAAGCTGTGAAACGACATAATGATAGGTGCCGTCATCGGTGATATTAATGGGTTCAAACGAACCGTCTAACGGTAACACATAGAGATCAAGGCTGTCGTTATCAGGGTTATAGGCGCTGTAGAAAATTAGTGTGCCATCCGGTGACCACGCCGGTTGAATTTCGTCCTGTTCTGTATCGATCAGGCGCGTAATCGTGCCATCAGTCAGGTCATATAGGTAAATACCAGCCCCACCTGCCCCACGATCTGACGTGAAGGCGATGGTTGTGCCATCGGGCGAATAGCTCGGATAGCTATTGTTGTGCATGTCGACGAGCAGAGGCTCCGGCGTAGGCAGTTCATCATCGGCATCATCAGTGAGGGCGACTGTCCACAGTTCGAGCGTTTCATCCCCTTCGACCACGTATACCACCTGTTCGCCATCGGGCGCGATAGTAGGATAGCGTTCAATCGCATCATCCTGTGTGATCGGGCGTTCTTCGCGGGTGTTGGTATCAATCCAGTATAGGTCGACATCGCCCAGCCGTTGCACGACATAAATGATGCGCTCACCATCAGGCATCCATAGCGGATCAGAGAATTCGCCATCACTGAGCAATACATCTTCGTTAAAGCCGGTGTCATCGCTCATCACCAAGAGGGTACCGTCACCATCCATGCGCAAGCTGAAGCCGGTCAAATCGATGGTGTTATCATCAATGAGCAGGGTGTTAGGCGCTTCGAATGGTGTATACTCGCTCACACAATCGCCATATACAGGCGCTTCGCCACCCAGCAAAGGCAATTGGCGCGAGATCGGATCAGCGATATATGCCAGTTCTTCCCCATTAGGTGAGGCATGAACCATGCGATTGAGCATGGGGTTATCCCACAACGATACGCGAGACACATCATCCTCATCGGGCGTTGTCAGCACTTCATCAGGATAGAGTTCGGCATAGAGCAAGCGATAGGGTTGCGGATCCGTATCGGCAATGGTCACCTCAAAGAAGATGAAGCCGTTGACGGTCAAATAATACGTGCCAATCGGGAAATTACTCGTGGGAAAATCCAGTTGCACTTGTCCCTCACTCGAGACATCGCTCACGAGTTCCAAGGATGTGCCCACAATGTTAATACGCACAGGCGCATAGTCGCCAGGTGGGACTGCCAGTGTCACCTGAAGCATGTCATCACGGTCAGCAACGACGTTGAGCGCATCGCCAACAACACAAGCGGACTCGCTGAAGACCTCAAACTCGCCACTGTCCAGTGCCTCGTCAATGGTGGGTTCTGTCGTATATTGTGCGTGCAGGGGCACAGCAAATATCAACATGCTGATAAAAACTGCCAAACGCCTAAAAATTGCGATCATTATAACCTCTTACCCATACCAAAAGACAAAAAATCCGGTTGTTCATGGATTTACGCTACGTGATGTGATTTCTATATGTGTCCCACTGTCACCATAAGCCAGAATACCTTGCAGAATCCTAAGAACACGCGCCTGAACCCTTACAAAAACTGACAATCTGTTAAAATAGCGGTCAATTCATAAAGTGATGGAGTCCACACAGGCGCTATGCACATTCTGTTGAGTTCAGCGTATGCCCTGCCAGTCAAGGGCGGGGTACAGGTTGTCTGTGAGTATTTAGCGCAGATGTGGTATGAGGCAGGGCATCAAGTGACACACATCACCAGCGATACCGATCAACCGGAAGGGGTTGTGCGTCCATGGCGACGTATCTACCTGCCCGCATGGAACCCGGTTGATCCCTATATCATCCCCTTCCCGCTGTTCAACCCTGTGCATCTCAGGCGCGTCTATCGTAAGTTGCTCACGAGTGTCGATGTGGTCAACGTGCAGGGGATTCTCTATCACAATAATCTGGCACTTGTAGGAGAAGCCCAACACGCTGATGTACCGGTGGTGTTGACCGAATATCCAGGTATCGTGCCCTATCACAACCCTCTGATTAACTGGCTCGAAGCTCGCGCATTTGATACGCTCGGACGCTATACCGCTCGCCATAGTGATTATTTTGTCTACCACAATCAAGAGGTTGAAGCATCGTTGCGCCATTACTTCTGCACGGATACCCCCTCACAGCAGATCAAAGTGGGTGTGGATACCGCGCACTTTCACCCCGTCAGTGACGATGAACGCGCCCGTTTGCGTCAGCAGTGGGGTTTCGATAAGCCAACGGTGCTATTTGCTGGACGGCGTACCCCACGCAAAGGTACCGATTGGTTACCGTTACTCGATCATCCTGATTTCGACATTGTGATCTGTGGTGCACGCCAGACCGCGCTGGATAGCGCCAATAGTCGCGTGTTGGGCTATGTATCCGATGCGGAATTACTGAGTTTATATCAAGCCTGCGACGCTTTCTTGATGTTCACCAGTGGGCGCGATTTCCCGCTGGTGGGCTTAGAGGCGATGGCGTGCGGGTTGCCGGTGGTGCTATTTGAGAACCCCGCCAATCGTGAATATCACAGCGATGAAACTGCCGTCTTTGTCGAAGCACATGCAGACGCGATCCTTGCGGGCTTGCTGGATTTGATCGGTAACCCGCAACAGCGCCAACAGATGGCACGGCACGCCCGCCAACGCGCAGAAACGCTGTTCGATTGGGGCACAATCAGTCAGCAATATCTGAGCATCTTCAAGCAATTGCGTATCTGACGCTGACAGGGGCAACCTTTACCAACTGTAAACTTGTCTCTACAATGTACGGCAAGTGTGAATTCAACCAAGGAACAAGACTCATGAGCCAATTGGACTGGCAAGCGACGCGCGTGATCGTAACCGGAGGCTCCGGCTTCCTCGGACGGCATCTCGTCGCCCATCTGGAAACCCTCGGCGCACAGGAGATCATCGTGCCGCGTAGCCGTGATTATGACCTGCGCGAGAAATCAGCAGTGGTGCGCTTGCTGGACGATCATCCCAACACCAACATGCTGATTCATCTGGCGGCGACTGTCGGTGGCATCGGGGCGAACCGTCAGCATCCGGGCATCTTCTTCTATGACAATATTATGATGGGCACGCTTCTGCTGGAGTATGCGCGTCAATATGGGGTGGAAAAATTCGTTGGCATCGGCACCATCTGCGAGTATCCCAAATACACGCCGGTACCTTTCAAAGAAGAAGAACTCTGGAACGGCTACCCTGAGGAAACCAACGCGCCCTATGGCATCGCTAAGAAAGCACTACTGGTGCAAGGGCAAGCCTATCACGATGAGTTCGGCTATAACGCAATTCATGTGTTACCCACCAACCTCTATGGGCCGTGGGATAACTTTGACCACGCCAGTTCCCACGTAATCCCCGCGCTGATCCGTAAGATGCTCGAAGCACAAGAAGCCGG
The DNA here is from genome assembly GCA_051117475.1 of Anaerolineae bacterium. Lineage (GTDB taxonomy): Bacteria > Chloroflexota > Anaerolineae > Aggregatilineales > Phototrophicaceae > JAUZRW01. The sequence continues at coordinate 71,666 of JBNPEE010000058.1, forward strand.
ACATGATCAGGTGACGCTCTTTGGTGATGGCTCGCCCACCCGTGAGTTTTTGTACGTCAAGGATGCCGCACGTGGTATCGCACTGGCGGCACAGCATTATGATGATCCAGAACCGGTGAACCTCGGTAGTGGGGTGGAAATCGCCATCAAAGATCTGGCGGAGTTAATCGCTGAATTGACAGATTTTTCGGGTGAGATCGTGTGGGATACCAGCAAGCCTAACGGGCAACCACGCCGCAATGTGGATGTCACACGGGCGCGTGAGCAGTTTGGATTTGAGGCACAGGTTGATTTCCGTCAAGGCTTGCAAGAGGTCATCACGTGGTATCGTGAGCATCGCGAGATCGCCGACACGCCCCCTGCCGAACGACCGATCAACGTATGAGTGTAAGTAGACCTCATCGCATCACAGGGTGAGGTCTAATAATACCCCTTGCGGATTTTCCACTGTTTGTCGGTGGTGTGGTACTGGATGCGCTGGCTCCGATGCAACCAGCCCCACCCCGCCAGCACCCGACGCAATTTATCCGGCGTGTAGCGATGTGCTAATCGGCGAATACCCGCTTTGAGTGTCCCATGTGCTTGTGCGCCGTGCTTGCGTAAGATCGCTTCCACCTCGTCATCGTATTGGGTGCGTAGGGCGCTGGTGATCTGGTTGGCGTGCATCCGAAACTGTCCCAATGGGATTGAAACATCATAGAGATCGGCATAGTCAAAGAAACGCATCCACAATTCGGAATCTCCAGCGTATTTGAACTGCTGATCGAGATACCCACCCGCATCATCCCACAATGCGCGTCGCCAGAAAGTAGCCTCTTGCACGATATATTCTAGTGCGAATTTACGCGATGCTGTCGGCAGATGTTCACCGACACGATACCCCGCCCGACTGTATCCGGGCACCTGTGAGGCGTAAACCGGCAAGCCAGCTTCATCCATCCCCATAATGATATTGCTGGTCACCCACTTGACCTGTTCAAACTGCGTGAATAGCTCGGCAACCCGTGTGAGCGTCCACGGAAAATGCACATCATCGGAGTTCAACCAACCCATGATCGCACCAGTACTGCGATCAAACCCCTTCTGAATGGCATCGTACATCCCACCATCGGGTTCGGATACCCAGTATGCCAGATGTGCCTGATAACGTTCGATAATGGCGACAGTCTCATCGCTGGAATTGCCATCAATGATGATGTATTCCAGATTGGGATAGCCCTGAGATAGCACCGATTCGATGGTTTGCTCTAAGAATTGGGCGCTGTTATACGTCGGGGTAATGATGCTAATCGTTGGCAAGGGTTGTTGGGTCAATGAGATGATCCTTAGAAACTGTGTCGTTAATCTCCCACACGGGCGATCCTTACGCCCCACGCAAGACGCTACCAGTATAATGAAAGTTAACGCAAACGAACACACCAACAAGGTACATCATGCAATCTCAAGCGCCCGAATTTTCAATCGTCATTCCCTGCTTGAATGAAGCCCGCACGATTGCGACAGTGATCGACAAAGCGCAATCGGCGCTAACACGCTTGCAGATCAACGGGGAGATCATCGTTGCCGATAACGGCAGTGACGACGGTTCGCAAGCGCTCGCGGAACGTGCTGGTGCGCGGGTAGTGCATGTACCAGAGCGCGGGTATGGTGCGGCATTGCGCGGGGGTATCGGTGCGGCACGCGGAACCTATATTATCATGGGGGATGCCGATAATAGCTATGATCTGAACGCGATTGACGGCTTTGTCGAGCGCCTACGTGCCGGTGATGAGCTAGTGATGGGCACGCGCCTGCGCGGTACGATCTTGCCGGGGGCGATGCCGTGGTTGCATCAGTATCTCGGTAATCCGGTGCTGACGTGGTTGGGCAACGTACTCCTAGGCGCACAGGTCAGCGATTATCATTGTGGCTTGCGCGGATTTCGCCGTGAATGCATCGAACAATTGGATTTACACACGGCGGGTATGGAATTCGCGTCCGAGATGGTGGCAAAAGCCTCGATCTATCGCTTACGCATCAGCGAAGTACCGATCACCTACTACCCTGATGGGCGCGGGCGAGCGTCGCACCTGCGTACATGGCGCGATGGTTGGCGACACCTCAAGTTCTTACTGACCATCAGCCCGATGTGGCTCTACCTCGTGCCGACTGCCCTGCTATGGAGCGCCAGCATGATCTTGTTTGCGCTCGGTGTCGATCAATTATGGAGTGCTTCGCTGGTGATTTTGGGTGTGCAAGCGCTGGTGATTGGTATCTTGACGCGCGTCTTTGCGATCACGGTCAAGCTCCTGCCGAAAACGCCCTTCTGGCAGGGAGTGATACGCTGGTGCGGGTTCGATAGTGCCCTGCTCATCAGCGTGAGTGCCCTCAGCGTGATTATCGGCAGTTGGCTGGTGATGGGTGCGACCATCAGCGATACTCAGCGTCTCATCAGCCTGACCGCGCTCACCATCGCCCTACAAATCCTACTAGCGGGCTTCGCGCTGTCTCTGCTCAAGATTCATCACCGCTTCGATGATGGCTGAGTCTCACTCAGCGAGTTCTTCAGGGCTTGGTTCGAAAATGTGTTCGATTGTTTGACCGAATAAATGCGCGATCTTAAAGGCAAGGATCAGACTGGGCGCGTATTTGCCTGTTTCCAGCGCGTTGATCGTTTGCCGTGATACATTCAACTGTTCAGCCAATTGTGCCTGTGACCAATCACGCTCAGCACGCAACACTTTTAAGCGGTTCTTCATGCATATCTCCGCGAACTGATCCAGGCACCTATGCCCCATGTGGCGCTGATAATCAGAGGCACCCAGATGATACCCACACGCGGAAAATCTGCCACCTCCAAAAAACCTAAAGTCAGGGTGATGAATAACGTGCCCGCCATACTGATTGCAACCGCTTCGAACTGAATCAAGCGCTGGAGTTCATCAAGCTGGCGCATGAACCATAGATAAGCGTTGAATGCAACAATCAAGGGTAGCAAAGGCAATAACGCCAGCGCATACCGCACTGGATGATCTGTGCCCACCGCACGCACCAGTGCCGGCATCAGCAAGACAATCACGCCATAAGCCACCATCGCCAGTACAAAGCGCAACAAGTGCGAGCGAGAGGAATGCTTGTTCTTCATGACGCATCACTCAGCCTGATGCGAACGACTATCGAAGAATTGAAGCATTCCACCGAGGAACGCCCCGAACGGCACACCATAGAGCATGCCCATGCCAACATCCCCCATCACAGCACCGACTGCTGTGCCAATACCAATACCAAGCGCCATGCCTACCCCTAATTTTGCCCCGCTACGTTCTACATTCTTTTTCTTCTCGCCCATGTGATATGTCTCCCTAAATAGCGTTGAATATGTTACCCACATAGTAAACCTATCTTTACATAATGTCAAGTTAGCTTTACATTTTTACACAGATAACGTCCACGCACCAACTATCCCTGAAAACCCCATGAACGTTTGTGACGTGATCGCCATTACGGGTTAGAATATTGCGCAGTGGATAACGTCATTACAGGAGTTATAACGAAATGGGAAATTTTACGGATCGTGTGGTACTCGTCACGGGCGGGAGTTCGGGTATTGGTTACGCTAGTGCGGAAGCCCTGTTAGAAGCCGGTGCAAAAGTGATGATCAGCGCACGCAATGCCGATAACGGCAACTCGGCTATCAAAAATTTATCCAGCAAAGGCGATGTCACCTTCACACAATGTGATATTACTGATCTGGCACAGGTAGAAGCCTTGATTGCGCAGACCATCGACACCTATGGACAGATCAATCATCTGGTGAACAGTGCAGGCTTTGAAGGCACTGTCGCCAACACGGTCGACTGCACCCATGAGAACTTCGATGCGGTGGTCAACGCTAATTTATACGGCACATGGTACTTGATGAAGACCATCATCCCGCACTTCCTCGAATTAGGCGGTGGTTCAATTGTCAACGTATCCTCGGTGATTGGGGTGATTGCTTTCCCCGGCTTGCCCGCCTATACTGCCAGCAAAGCCGCAATGATGAGCCTCTCAAAAGTGACCGCGCTGGAATACGCCCAGCAGAATATCCGTGTGAACGTCGTCGCGCCAGGCTCAATCCGCACGCCGATGTATGAACGTTTCTCTGGTGGTACAGCCGAAGCCGAAGCCTATATGGCGAGCTTCCACCCCATCGGGCGCATCGGCGAACCGCCGGAAGTGTCGGGCGCGGTGCTGTGGTTGCTCTCCGATGAAGCCTCATTTGTCACCGGTCATGTGATGCCTGTCGCCGGTGGTTGGGAAGTGCCCTAAAGCGCAGTGCGCCCTCGCCCATGATGAACGGGGGCGCATCAGCTAACATACTCTAGTCCACAAAAGCTGTGATATGTGCCATCTTCGTGCCTAATTTGAATTTTGATGACCTGAAATTTTTTGTAAATTGGGGCAGTTCAGATTCTGTACTACGCGATTAATTTTAAAAAGCATATGATTTACCATGCATTTTGCTACATCACACCTTAATCTGGATTGACTGGCCCGACTAGATTCGACGCTTCATCAATCATTTCATTGATCGAATCTGTGTTGGGTTGCCCTTTATTCTGACGCCACCA
>JBNPEE010000038.1:0-9485 GCA_051117475.1 Anaerolineae bacterium
TCTTGGTTTGGGCGTGTTATCGCTACAAATTGCCATGATTGCTAACTCAATCTGGAACTTACCATTTCGTACTATTTCGCATATCAAAGGGGTATTCGCATGAATTATGCACACCCCTCAATTATATCCAACATAAACGATTCTGCATTTTGAAGGACTACCCCTAGAGGGGGCGACCACCCCCCTCGCTTTTTTGTATGGTATAGACATCAACATAAAACAAATGAGACGAGGGTAAGCATCATGGTTGCAGCAAGTGTCGAGACCTATGAAAGCATTGAAACTATCGAAGATTATGTGTTTGAAACCGCACAAATCTTACCACGAGGGCATTGGCAGATCACCATCACCAAGGGATATGCATGGGTGTTTTGTGACAGCGGAAACTACACTCTTAACCCGAACGACTCCATGCAAATTACAGCGAGTGAGGGAGAGATTTGCATTCGTCGCTTGTATGTGAAAAGCACGGTGAAATTCACCGCTGTTCGCCTTCGTTGACCGCAAAACGAAGTTCGAAAACAGGGAAAATACAAACAAAAGGAGGCGAAAATGGACGTACACATAAAGAGACATCACCGGAGAACAATGCTTGAATCACGGTGTTGCTAATCTGGGAACAGGTGCAATGGCCATCAACATTTGTGCTGGCAGAGCAGAAGTGCCATGTGTGCGCGACTGACATGCACACCACAGCGTGTCTCGGTAAAGGGTTCACGGGTGACTTTGACCAGCAGCACCGGCTGCCAGTCCAGATCGGGAAGATCAGGCATAAGATTCACTTTCGGTTGTGTAGGACAGGGTGGTTTAACCGGTAAAACCGGAGGATGATTTAGGTTTACCTGGTTTAATGTTAGGCAGCCTGTTTGTGAGCATGAACCGCATTGAGGATGTCCGGCGGTAGTAGGTGCATTAGTTCGCCAATAAGGGCTGCCGCTAATCTATCTGAACATTCCATCATATCGATGGTTATACTGGTAAAGTATTTTCAATATTAAACCCCTGGAGTAAAGGGCCAGGAAGTGGCGTTTCGCATATGGGTAGTCTAAATCCCAATCGATATTTACAATTGTCGCGCGAAGGGCACTTTCAGTATCTATTACTAGTGAGGAAATAATCATATGGAAAATATTGAAAAAGCACTTCAAGGAAAAGATCTGCACTTTAAGAAAATTAAGGACTATGATGGCAATGTTGAGGCTTTTGCGGTAAGCAACAAGTTTACTTTTGTTAATGCTGTTAAAGTTGTAACTGGAACTGTATTTCTGATAAAACACATATCGGATGTATGGTTGGCTGAACTATCTGATATCGGCATAGTATATAAATGTCGAGACTTAGAAGAGCTTTGCGGCTCTCTAGTAAATTACTATGCTTTCGAATATGTTTTTGAAAGAAATGAAAAGCACCTTTTCCTACAACTTCTGAAGCTACATCGCAATGATTATGTAGTAACGTTGACTTCAAATAGCTTGGTAATTACATCAGATTCTTTGAAAAAGAGTGTCGAAGTAATGTTGGCTGATACAGAAGATATGTGGGATTTCGTCGAAATTAACGATACTCGCTTAACAACACGAACTGCAACTAATCAATTGATGATGAAGCTCGTACGATTAACTGATCAAAAGTAACTTAAGAATACTTGACACACTCAAGCAATCGGCTTCATCACCGAATTCAATCAAAATGCAGCAATTTTCAATGAACAAATCGTGCCTCTACTGGAGGCGACAGCTCAACAGGTGGATGCCAATGAGGTCACGGCGACTAATGCAAACATTATCATCAAGCGATTTGACTTAGAACATAAATTCTTGTACTGTGGTTGTAATGACAACTTATGAGAGTTTCTGGTATGGTGAAAAATCCTCATTATTCAGACACAGTATTCGAACAAGCGGTTGAAGCCGTCATACACGGTAATGCGGATAAACTCAAACAATTATTAGGAAAGTATCCGATACTAGCAAGCGCACGCTCCACCCGTGACCATCACGCGACACTGTTGCACTACGTCGCGGCGAATGGCGTTGAAGATGAGCGCCAAATTGTGCCAGATAATGCGGTTGAAATCGCCACTATCTTGCTCGAAGCAGGGGCAAACCCTAATGCAACCGCTGATTTCTACGGGGGTGATGACGGGTCTACTGCCTTAGTGGGGTTGGTAACAAGTGTCCATCCACATGATAAAGGCGTGCAAGCTGAACTCACACGTCTGTTTTGCAAGTACGGCAATCCAAACGGCATCAAAGATAATGGTGCTCCCTTGCGTTTTGCGCGTGAATTCCACTACGAAGCAGCTGTACAAGCCCTACTCGATAGCGGCGCACGGCTAGGATAAGGAGGGACAAACGATTTTGGTTGATTATCCCTTTGGGTAAGGCTATAATGCGATCCTATTTTTAAGAGTCAAATGACTTTTTGCGTCCATTATGGAGCGATCATTATGTCTGATTACGATGAGAAGAATAAAAATGTGCCCGTGCCTGTTCCCAATGCGTCATCATTTTCCGCTTCAAAGGGATGTGGTTTATTGTTGACCAGTATCGGTGGGGTCATGATGATCGTCACACTTTTTTGTGTTCTTACTGTCATAAGTGGCGTGACGAGCTTTGCTGACGTGTGGCGTTCTGTGGGTGATTTCATCGGAGCAAATCCTCGCGCACAGGTTGTCTCATCACGGACATTAATCACGAATATTCAACCATTGGGGCAGTTAGTCAGCGTCAGTGTTGATGTTGCAAAAGCCGATATTGAAGTCCGTGTCGATGGTAGTCGCTTTAACCTATGCAATTATCGAGCCAACCATGTCGCATCCGGCACGATTGAAGCTGGTATCGACTTCACTGCATTGACCGAAGATAGTATCATTTACGATGAGGCAACGAATACTTATACCATCACCTTACCGCCTGCTAATCTGACCAGTTGCCGCGTGGATTACATCCGCCAATATGAGCGGTCTGGCGCCAATCCGGGGTGCGGAGCGGATTGGGATCAAGTGCGGTTACTCGCCAACTATGATGCCACAACAGAATTCGCTCAGGATGTGCTCGACAACGGGATACTGAGCCGTGCGGAACGCGAAGCCTCGCTTTTGATGGAGAGTTTTGTCACTGCCTTGACCAGTGCGGATGCTAATGATGGCGCAACCGTCAATATCGTCTACGCCACTGCTGAAACACCTGCCTCTCTGCCCGGCTCGTGTACCCCACAAATCCCTGGTGGCTGGGAATTTGATGAAGAACTCAATGCCTGGACACGCACTGATTAAGCCGTAACAAAAAAACGGGGCGTGCAAATCAACACACGCCCCGTCTGGGTATTCAAGCAGATTGTCTCAACTCAGTGACCGCCACCGATTTGTTCCGGTACGACGATGCCTTCGGTTGTTCCGCGACGAATCGCTAGCTTCACCTCACCAATCGCTTTCGTCACCTGAATCTCACGCGGGCAAGCCGGCGTACAGTTGTAGATGGTACGGCAACGCCACACGCCATTGGGTTCAGCGAGGGCTTCTAAGCGCTCTTCACTGGCATGATCGCGACTATCGAAGATGAAACGGTGTGCTTGTACAATCGCCGCTGGCCCCACATACTTGCCGTTCGCCCAGTAGCTGGGGCAGGATGTGGTACAGGCCGCACATAAGATGCACTTCGTCGTATCGTCGAATAATTCACGGTCTTCGATGGTTTGCAGGCGTTCGCGCCCATTCGCCGGTACCGGATCGTCATTGACGAAGTAGGGCATCACTGATTTGTAGTGATCGAAGAACGGTTCCATATCCACCACCAGATCTTTGACCACCGGCAAGCCCAGAATTGGCTCTACCGTTACAAAAGGCGCGACATCGCGCACTAATACCTTACACGCCAGCGCGTTCACGCCGTTGATGCGCATTGCATCGGAACCGCACACGCCATGCGCGCACGAACGGCGCAGCGTCATCGTGCCGTCTTGTTCCCATTTGACGCGGTGTAGCGCGTGCAGAAGTTGATCGGTAGGATCAAGGTCTTTGACTGCGAATTCTTCCCAGTAGGGCTTATCTTTGCCCGCTTCGGGGTTTTGGCGTTTGACTTTAAGTGTTAAATCCATGAAGCGTCATTCCTCAGTAATTAGTCTCAAAAACAAAATGTCAGCACCGCGATGCCAGCATATCAGCTAGCATCGTCAGCGGTCATTGGATTAGTACACGCGAGCTTTCGGTTTGAAGCGCACATCTTCTTCAGCTAAGCTCAGATCCACCTTCTTGTTGATGTTGAGCTGATAATCACGATGAATCGGATTGTCACTGTTGGCACAGATCAAGGTGTGAACCATCCAGTTCTCATCATCGCGATCTTTGTAATCATCACGGCTATGTGCGCCACGGCTCTCTTTGCGGTTGATCGCGCTGATGGCGGTGGTTTCGGCGATGTCGATCATGGCGCCCAGTTCCCACGCTTCCAGCAGATCCGTGTTGAACAGCTTGCCGGTATCATCAATGCTGATGTCAGTATGATAGCGTTCTTTAATCTCTTGCAATTCCTCCACCGCTTCTTGCATGGTGTCTTCGGTGCGATACACGCCGACTTTACGCATCATCAGGTCTTGCATCTGTGTACGTAGTTCATGCACCTTCGATTTACCCTTGCTGGTACGGATGCGGTTGAACTCTGCTTCTGCTTCTTTACCAGCATCGCTCGGCAGGTCAACCCAATCGAGATTGCTCATATCTTGCGCGATCTTCATCCCACCACGACGACCAAACACCACCAGATCAAGCAGGGCATTGGTGCCCAGACGGTTCGCGCCGTGGATGCTCACGCAGGCAACTTCGCCGGCGGCATACAAGCCGGGGATCACTGTGCCATGTTCATCATAGGTGACTTCTGCATCGACGTTTGTCGGGATGCCACCCATAGCATAGTGTGCTGTCGGTTGAACCGGCATCGGCTCCTTGACTGGATCAACACCCAGATAGGTACGGCAGAAATCGAGGATGTCCGGTAGTTTCTTCTCAACGTAGGTATCGTCAATGCGCTCGGAACGTCCCTCTTCGGCGAAGAAGCGGTTGACCGTCTCCGGACGAATATCCAGATGCACGTAATTCTTACCACCGATGCCCCGTTTGGCTTCGACTTCATCATAAATCGCACGGCTCACCACATCACGCGAGGCGAGGTCTTTGACGCTGGGTGCGTAAGTCTCCATGAAGCGTTCGCCCTTATCATTGAGCAACACGCCACCTTCACCGCGCACACCTTCGGTGATCAGAATCCCCATCTTGTAAATACCTGTCGGGTGGAATTGGTAGAACTCAAGGTCTTGCAAGGGCACGCCACGGCGCAACACAACCGCCGCCCCATCGCCTGTCAGGGAGTGCGCGTTGCTGGTCACCGACCATGCACGCCCCCAACCACCGGTAGCGAACAAGACCGCTTTGCCGTGAAAGAGGTGTAATTCGCCGGTACCGATCTCAATCGCTACCACACCGGCGACGCGATCACCGTTCTTGATGAGATCGACGACCTGAAATTCGTCGAAGAAGTTCACATCTTGCTTGATACATTGCTGATAGAGCGTCTGTAAAATCATATGACCGGTACGGTCTGCGGCGTGGCAAGCGCGACGTACCAGTGCCTCACCGAAATTGCTGGTGTGCCCGCCGAAACGCCGTTGGCTGATCTTGCCATCCTCGGTGCGGTCAAAGGGCAAGCCCATGTGTTCCAGTTCGATCACCGCGTCGATAGCATTCTCTGCCAGTACCAGCGCGGCATGTTGATCGGTCAGATAATCGCCACCCTTAACGGTATCATAGGCGTGATAAATTGGTGCGTCGTCTTCTAAATTACCCAGTGCGGCACTGATGCCACCCTGCGCGGCACCGGTGTGTGAACGTGTCGGGTATAATTTGGAGATCACCGCGACATCTGCGCCGCCTTTGCTGGCGTATAGCGCCGCCATCAAACCTGCGCCACCTGCACCGACGATAATTGCTTCATGCTTATGAATGTGCATACCAATAACTCCTCAAATGGTTATGTGTGTTGTGCTGATTTGTCAGCACGCTAACAATACTACTCGTACAAATTGCGTGAGGCTTCAATTGCCATCTGCAAGGCTTCATTGTCCACAGACATCAATAAGGCCTGTGCGCCGATGAAGATCAGGGCGATGCCGCCAATAGCAGTCAGGGCGATGACGGTTGTACGGGCAAAACGGTTATCCATCGTGTAATCGGTTAGTACCAGACGCAAACCATTGAAACCGTGCATGGTCACCAGCACCAACAGCGCAACATCGTAGAATTTCCAGATCAACACGCCATTCCATAGATAGTTCCAGCGTTCGGCGACAAACTCTGTCGCGGTGCCGGATTCATTGATGCCGTTGGGGATGATGACATCGACCGTTTCGACTTCGCCATGCGCTTCAACCTCGAAGCCACGCAGTTCTACCAGTGGATCACTGACAGTCTCGACGACTTGCGTGCCCACGACTTCACTACCGGCAAGCGTCAGATCAAACACGCCCTGTAGCACGTGCATCATCGCCAGATGCCCGAACACCAACGGGATAATCAGCACGCCACTGATCCGCATGAATGACCACCAGAATTTTTCAATACGGCGCGACAGGCGACCATCGCCACCGATCTTGACCTTGCCCACGTCGTCCGGCACGTTGATACGTAGCGCACTCCAGAGGAAGGCGATCACACCGGCTGCCACCAGCCCGCCGGCAAAATATAACCCGAATTGAATCTGTTCTGCGAGTACTTCGCCCAGAGGCAATACATCAGGATCGTTAGAATAGTGGCTGAATACTTCTTGAAGCATTGGCACGAAGAAGGGGATCAACACGACGGCTGTACCACCGAGCACCCACCATGCCGCCTTCTGCTGATGTTTCCACCATTCTGGCTTGAAGTCCATCACAGCAATGCGTAAACCATTGAGCGCGTGATACACCACCGCAATGATCAAGCCAAATTCACCAATCGTGAAGAGTGGGGTCTGGTAGGTGGCGATAGCAACTTCGTAACTGGCAGGGTTGGTCACAGCCCATGCCGTATCAATAACATGAATGAACAAAAATAGTACCACACCGAGACCGGTGAGACGGTGTAGCACCCAGCTCCATTGACCGATTGCGCCTTTATAACGCAAGGTCTCTTTCACAGTTAGGACTAGGGATGCCAAAATATTTGACCTTTCCAAAACTAATTATTGAAGGATGTTTGCGTGTAGGGTCAACGCGCCAGTTTTCCCCCCTGACAGGTTGATAAAACATCCTAAACCATACGATGAGGTTTGTATGGCTTCATTATAGCATGAGGAATAGGCGCTGACTACAGCCATTGGTCTACTGGGTGCAAGATTTCACAATACAGGATAGATGTTGCTTGCGGGCAGTTATCACCCTGCCCGCTGGATCTCAATTGTCGTTGTGACGCATGTACAAATACAGGGGGAGTGATAGGGATAATCCCACCAGCAAATTGGCAGGAATGATCACCCACCAGCGCCGCATATCACGCTGACGTGCATCATGATACGCCCATCCCCACAGCACAAAACTGCTGATGAGCAAATCTGCCGTGAAGCCTCCGCTTGCCCCGTTGACAAACAAACTCTTCACAAATAAGGGAATATCCAGCCCTTCTTGCGCGATGAACTGCCCGAAAAATACATAGGGCAATACCGTTCCTAACACAGCCATCACCAGATAAAATAGTTTCATCAGTCAATCACTCCACTCTCTTTAGAACATCTTCGTCTCTCTTGATTCTCAGTTTATAATGAGGGCAATGTGAAAGCGATTACTTTGGAGGTAATATGGTGATGCGATCCAGCGATGCATCTGTGGGCGATCTGTTGCGCTACTGGCGCAAGCAACGCAAGATCAGTCAGATGGATCTGGCACTGGATGCCAATATCTCAACGCGCCACCTGAGTTTTATCGAAACCGGTCGTTCTCAACCCAGCCGTGAGATGATTGAACGTCTCGCGCAGACCTTGCGTTTATCGTTCCGTGATCAAAACAGTCTGATGCTATCGGCGGGTTATGCGCCCCAATATCAGGCGACACCCCTCGCGAGCGATGCCATGCACACCGTGCGCGAGACACTCCAACGCCTGCTCGCCAAGTATGATCCCTACCCCGCCTTAGTGGTGGATCGTCAGTACCAGATTCTCTTGCACAATCGCGGTTTTGAATGGCTACTGGCACAGCTCGCCCCTACTCATGGTACCCCTGAGCAACCGCTCAATTTATATCGTATCGTATTTGCCAGCCTGCCCGCCTATTGTGAGAATTGGTCTATGCTGGCGAATATTCTGCTGGCACGTTTGTATGATGAAGCCGTCTTACATCAAGATGAAGTGCTTTGGGAGTTATATCACGACTGCCAGATGCTAGCAGGGGAGAGCGCATCTGCCAACAAAAAACCGGATATTCCCCTCATCAGCATGTCGTTGACGCTCATCCCTGAACAGAGCCTGCATTTCTATTCGATCATCACCACCTTCGGCAGTGCAATGGATGTCACCACACAGGAACTGCGTATCGAGAGCCTGTTACCTGCCGACCAAACTACCCGCACCTACCTTGAGCGTCATGTGCCTTCGTCCGTATCATGACATGAATATCAAAGTTTACACTTATTTTCTATAATATGGTGATATATTAAGGCTTGAGGCACACTTTCGGCATTATAATTGTGAGTAGATATACAGATAGAGATAAGACGATAATGCAGGCAACACTCAGAGAAACTATCAAGCAGTACGCCAGAGATGAAGAGAGTGCAGAAGCACTGAAAATCCTATTCGAACAAATCGCCAGGCAACCTGCCGTCGAGACACTCGAGACCATCAATTATGATGATTTATGCGCGGTTTTATCGGAGGGGGTCGTCATCCATGATATGACCGGGGCGATTGTGCGTGCCAACACCAGTGCAGAGCGCATTCTCGGTTTAACATTTGAACAAATGACCGGACGTACCTCGGTTGATCCACGCTGGCGGGCAATTCACCCGAATGGCTCACCTTTCCCCGGTGATACGCATCCGGCGATGATTACAATCGCAAATGGAACACCTCAACATGATGTCATCATGGGCATCTACAAACCCGATGACAGTCTCACATGGCTCAAGGTCAATACGCACCTGATGCATGCGGCCAACAGCGATCAACAGATCGGCGTGATTGCCATTTTTAGCAATATTACCGAAAGTTATCAAGATGTGAACCGCTTCGATTATCGCTTAGAACAGGAGCGTAGTCGCATTTTGAGTACCTTCTTGCGCGATGCCACCCACGAATTTCGTACCCCACTCTCAACAATAAAGACTAAAGCCTATATCTTACCGACATTCAGAGGGTCATTTCATCAAAAGTATAGAATTTCAGTATGGGGTCGCCGAGCAAAGCTGCAATCTGTAAATGCACCGCTTTGACATTGGTGACCATGCGCTGTCGAAAAGTTTCGGT
>JBNPEE010000015.1:0-8757 GCA_051117475.1 Anaerolineae bacterium
GTAGCTTCAGCTTCTTCTTCGTCCATGGATTCTTCGGTAGCTTCGGCTTCTTCTTCGTCCATGGATTCTTCGGTAGCTTCAGCTTCTTCTTCGTCCATAGGTTCTTCAGTAGCTTCGGCTTCTTCTTCGTCCACGGATTCTTCGGTAGCTTCAGCTTCTTCTTCGTCAGCAACTTCCTCGGTTTCAACCGCTTCTGCTACTGCTGTTGGTTCAGGTGTAGCAGTTTCCTGAGGCCCACATGCAGCGAGGAAGAGTGCAAGAATTGCAACTAAAATAGCAATTTTGCGGAAATGATGCGTTATCATCAACTTTACTCCTTATGGCGAGTATGTTAGATCGTCAATACGATTTGTTATATTAATAAGGATTTCCTTGATTAAGGAATTACCAGAGTATGATACCATGACTTTGAGTAATCAGCATAAGAAAACAGGCACAAATTACAAAGTTCATGCTTTCTCTACTAAAAATGCCTTTAGACTCGATAAGTCTTGGATACTAATTCCTATTTTACCGCGATTGATACGCCGTAGCAAACCTGATAATACGTTTTTTGATCCAATTTCAATGAAATTTTCGATACCTTGTGTAATCATAGCTTCAACGGATTCAGTCCAGCGCACTGTGCTGACTAATTGTTTTTCGAGATTTGTGCGAATCAAAGCTGGATCAGTGACGGGGCAGGCGCAGACATTCTGATAAATCGGGATATACGGTGTGTGAATACCGGCATCATTGAGGGCAACGATGAGCTTATCTTTTGCTGGTTCCATCAGTGGGGAATGTGTCGCTACGCTCACATCAAGCGCAATTGCCCGACGCGCCCCGGCTTCTTTAGCAAGTTCGATTGCCACCTCAAGTGCTCCGTTATTGCCACTCAACACAATCTGGCCCGGGCAGTTATCATTGGCGATCACTACGACACCACCGGTTCGTGCTTGCGCTTCTGTTGAGATCTGTGCAATCTGGTCTAAATCAAGAGCGAGGATTGCCGCCATCCCGCCAGGGCTAGCTTCGCCAGCTTCTTTCATTAGTTGCCCCCGCGTTTGCACGAGTTTCACGCCATCTTCGTAAGATAATGCACCGGCAACGGTCAGTGCCGTGAATTCGCCGAGGCTATGTCCTGCCACGAACGCTGGTTGTGCGTCTGGCAATTCTTGCTTGAAGGCACGGTAGATCGCCATGCTACATACATACATCGCGGGTTGTGTAATTTCTGTATCGCCTAGACGCTCGATACTGCCCTCGAACATCAACGTTCCCAGTGACATATTCATGATGTCTTCGGCTTGTTCGATGGTCTCACGCGCAGTCGGATAAGCATCGGCAATATCTTTTCCCATACCTACAGCTTGCGAGCCTTGTCCGGGGAAAACAAATGCTGTCTTTGCAAAATCAATCATGATGACCTCCGCATTAAATTAAAAAATCGTGCTCATCGTAGCACGATTTTATACCATTGACGAATGTATTTATTCGTCATCGACATCGATTACCGTTTCACCGCGATACGATCCACAACTTTTGCAGACCTGATGTGAAATGTGGTATTCGCCACAAGATTCGCAAATCACCAGATGATTTAATGACAGTGCATCGTGTGCGCGACGACGATTACGGCGTGATTTTGATACTTTGCGCTTTGGAAGTGGGCCCATGAGAATGCTCCTTCAACATAATAAAGAGTTAGGTTGCTAACTTGAGAATTATATCGGCACACTTTGATAATTGAAAGGGTCAAGCAAACCGTCCTCAAGGTGAATTTTATCCGTTTAATCCTTGATCTGTTTGATGAAATGTTTCGTGCGTTTATGGTAAATTGCCTCACCCAATTCATAAGCCTGCTGTTCGAGTTCGCCACGTTGTTGATCGAGCAGAGCAAGCAAATGCCGCCCCGCGCCATCTTGCGTTTCGGGATGCTCAACTAGTGTGTTATACAACACCGCAAAATCATGGGCACTGCCTAGTAAATCACCCAATTGATCGAGTTGATCAATCAAATCAGCAATGGTATCGGGATTGTAAGGCTTCAATATGCGTAGATGATACCATAAGTACTTGACTCGTTTACGCCATTGATGAAACTCAACTGCTGAGGGCACATTCTGATAAGCGATTTCCATTTCATCCTGACCCTGTTTGTGAATGCGTTTCACACCCTTTTTAAATACCTTAAATGCTTTCTTTTTGTTGAGAGGCATATCATGAATGGTGTCGCGTTCGTCTGTTAAACGGTCAATTACTTCCTGTGTGGTGGCAGATTGCCAGAATGTGGTGCGTGTGTTTTCATAATCGGCTACTAACTCAGCGCGCATTGTTTCCGCAGAAGAGCGTAGATGGTCTGCTTCGAGTGTGTCGATCAACTTATTGATGAGCATCACGCGCACATAGGCATCGCGCATCGGTGCTAGCGCACGCCCCAGATCACGATATAACTCATTTTGTTCCCGGTAGATGGTATCCCCAATTTGATCGCGCACTAAGCGCAACACGGCACGTATTTTCTTGAAAGATTTACGAGCACTGTGGATCGCTTCATCGCGATCATTGCCTTCATCTGTGAGTTGTGCCAATGCATCATCAATCTGTTCATCGATGATGCGCGTGATACCCTCGGCGAGTTTTTCTTCTAAATCCCATTGATACGACATCCATCTGACCTTTGCTTCACTATTGAGATTGATCTTAGTTTAACATAGATTGTATCGGCTGAAACGTACTCTGATTGGTTCGGATGGCACATTGCTGGAAATGAGTTTTCAGGCTAGGGTATGGGAATCATTTGCACGACTTAGGAACAGGTGGGGTAGTATGTATAATCGGAATACTAGTTTGCGTTTAACGGGCACAATCTTCGTTACACAAAGTTTGTTAACAGCGTCACAAATTGCGATCTTCACATTATTAACGATCATGGCGGCAGACCTCAGTGGTAATAATAATCTGGCGGGCATTCCTGTGACAGTCATTACGCTTTCAATTGCGGTTGCTTCCTTGCCAATCGGTATCTTGATGGGCAAGTTCGGGCGACGCTTCGGTTTGACACTCAGTTATGGCATCAGCGTGTTAGGAGCGGTGCTGGGTGTATTGGCGATCATCCAAACTTCTTTTTGGATATTGGTTGTCAGTTCTGCCGTCATTGGATTGGGACGTGCCGGGGGCGAGCAGAGCCGTTTCGTCGCAGGTGACCTGTTCTATGAGAACGAGCGAGCGCGTATGATTGGTGTAATCGTCTTTGCAGGCACGATGGGTGCGATCTTCGGCCCACAAATGGTGATCCCTGGCACATGGATTGCGGAACGATTGGGCATTGATGGCAATGCAGGGCCCTGGGTGATTGCAAGCATCTTTTATAGTTTGGCGACACTCATCATCTTTTTGGCATTACGTCCGGAACCGATGACTATCGCTAAGGTGATCGAAGCGGATGAAGATCAACGTAAGAAGAAAAAGCGCGTTGAAGGCGATACAGGGCGCTCGATTCGTGAACTGTTGCGTTTGCCTCGTGTGCAACTGGCAATCACATCGACGCTCATCAGTCAGGTGGTGATGATCATGCTGATGGTGATGACCCCCTTGCATATGGTTAACCACGGACACACGACGGCGAATGTCTCGTTAGTGATTACTGCACACACCCTCGGGATGTTCGGCTTGAGCGCACTCACCGGTTACCTGATTGACCGTTTTGGGCGTATCACAATGATGATTGTAGCGGCGATCACACTGATCATATCAGCAATCATCGCGCCACTGGGCACTGAATTACCGTTTTTGGTCACAGGCTTGTTTTTGCTGGGGTTGGGTTGGAACTTTGGCTATGTGGCGGGATCGTCTTTGCTCTCGGATGCACTCGAAGGTGCTGAACGCACACGGATGCAAGGTGCGAATGATATGCTCTCGGCAGGTGCGGCGGCGCTCGGTAGTTTCAGTTCAGGCCCTCTGTTTGCTAGTGGGGGCTATCTGTCGATTGCCGGTTTAGGGATTGTGATTGCACTTTTATTCATCTGGCTGGTACGCTTGCTTTCGCCGGCTGAAATTGCCTTTCAAGCGACAAAATAGTTGCGTCCTCGCTCAGGACTAACTAAGCTAGAGTTTATCGACTTATAGTGAACGTTGATTGATCTCATGCGTATCGTGTATTTAGCAATCGGATGGGTGGTGGGTATCTTACTCGCTACGACTTTTTCAGCATTAGTCCCGCTGTTCTGGTTGGCTATGCTGGGGGTTTTTGCGTTTGCACTCAGTTTCTTTCGGCATACACGCTATAGTTTACTGATGGCGATTGCCTTTGCCATCGCGTTAGGCGGGTTTCGTTATACTCTCGTCCCACAAACGAGCGATCTTGCCCGTTATCATGCTGTGGGTGGTGCAACGGTTGAAGGTGTAGTCATCGCAGAGCCAGATTACCGTGATGATCGCCTACAAATTCGCTTAGCGGTGGAGACCATTCAGTTTGGTGCGGAATCTTATCTCACGTCAGGTAATTTGTTAGTGAATGCTCCGCCCTTAACTCGCGTTAACTATGGCGATCGCTTGCGTGTGACGGGTGAGCTGAGTACGCCGGCAGTCTTTGATACCTTCTCGTATGCCGATTATTTGGCGCGACAGGGCGTTTTCTCGCTGATGGATCGTGCTAGCGTCCAACTGGTCAACAATGGCGAAGGACATCCGTTTTTCAGAGCAATTTTCTCTGTCAAGCACCATCTGATGACCTTAATCGAATCTGCTATGCCTGATCCCGAAGCGTCTTTGCTCAAAGGTATTTTGCTCGGCAATGAACGTGGCATTGATCCTCAACTTGCCGAAGATTTTACCCGTGTCGGTGCATCACATGTGATCGCGATTAGTGGGTTCAATATGGCAATTATCGCTGGCTTGGTGATGGGCCTTCTTGAGAAACCATTCCGCAAACGCAAATGGATCGCTACGCTGATTGGTATCACTGTTGTCACGATTTATACGCTGTTAGTAGGAGCTAATGCCGCAGTAGTACGCGCAGCCATCATGAGCAGCCTGCTGGTCATAGCACCGCAACTCAATCGGCGTACTTATGTGCCAGCATCTCTGGCTTTTGTTGCCTTGCTCATGTCTATGCACCAACCGCTTGTGTTGTGGGATATTAGCTTTCAACTAAGTTTTTTTGCGGTGCTGGGTCTGGCACTGTTCACACAACCCTTTGAACGCTGGTTCAGTCACTTCATCTACGCTGTTGTGCCTCGTCCATTCGCGCAACCGACTATTAATTTCTTCAATGAGCCGTTAGTGGTCTCGTTGGCTGCGATGATCATGACTTTGCCGTTGATTGTCTTGTACTTTGGGCGCTTATCGTTGGTTTCCTTGATCGTTAACCTGTTGATCGTGCCGGTGCAAGCCTTGTTGCTTCTGTGTGGTGGATTGGCAGTTATCATCGCTCTGATCGCGCCTTCTTTCGCACAAATCCTCTTCTGGTTGGATATGCTCTTGCTTCGTTGGACGATTGGTGTGGTGCGCTTTTTCGGGGATTTTGTTTATGCAGATGTGGCAATTAGCTTGCATCCTACGTTTGTTTGGGGATTATTCGCGTTCGTCATAGGAGGTGCTATTGTGAATGCTACCCGTCCGCGCTGGTCTGATGTACTCGCTCGCTGGATTCGCACACAGCCACTTCTGCCCACGATGGGCTTAGTCAGTGCGGGCATCGTCGCGCTTATGATTAGCATGTGGTTCAGTCGCCCTGATGGGCAATTACATGTGTGGTTCCTCGATGCAGGGCACAGTAACGCGGTCTTGATACAAACACCATCTGGTGACCAAATCTTGGTCGATGGCGGGCGCTTTCCGTCACGTTTGTTAACTGCTATCGGAGATCGGGTGCCGTTTTATGATCGGACGCTCGAATTGGTGATTGCTACACACCCTGATGAGTTCGATCTTGGTGCATTACCGGCAGTACTTCGTCGCTATGATGCCGGTGTGATCCTTACCAACGGACAACCGAATTTAGGGGATGCCTATGCTGAGATTGAAAGTGCCTTCGGTAGTGCAGAGGTGTTGAGCGTCACCGCAGGGTATGAAGTGCTCTTCGATGATGGGACTCGTGTCGAAATTCTACATCCTACGGAGACACCGACTTTAAGCGATGGTTTAGGCGATGGCATGCTAGTTTTACGGGTGAGTTATGGCGATGTCTCGTTCTTGCTGACATCTGACGCCAATATCAACGCTCAACGGGCTGTGCTTGATTCAGGGCAATGGTTAGGGGCATCTGTCTTGCAATTACCACAACATGCAACAGCACGTAGTCTGGATGAGGCGTTCTATCAAGCCGTGCAGCCACAGGTTGTCGTGGTGCAGTATGATCCTACCAATCGGCGTGGTGATCCGGATGCCGATGTGCTGGCAGTGGTCGTGGATGCCGTTGTGTTCACAACGGGGGAAACAGGCCCGCGCCATCTGTGGACAGACGGGCGTACCCTGTGGTCAATATCAGAATAACGGCTGGTTCATCACGCTTGGTACAGCAAACGCCCCGACAGAATATAATAGGCCGATAATGCCGGTAACAATCGCCAATGGTAAGGCGGCTTTGCCTTTGTTTTTCTTGGTACGCGCTGCACCTGCCGCGATGAACGGCAATAAGAACATACCAACCCGCGCTGCATAAGCCGGAAATGCATAGTTGATATTGGCACGGTTGTACCAGTCTTGTCCTACTGTCAAGTTGAAGATCGCCAGCACAATTGTTGCATAGAGCAAATTCGAAGCCAGGTCATTGCCGTCTGCCAAGACGAAGGTTGTGATCAAGGCCAGCAAGAACACCCCATAAATCAGAAAATCACCTAGTGTGGTGGGTGTCATCGTCTGCAAGAAGGCGTTGAACTGTTGCATGACTTCGTTTGTTTGTGCTAATACGCTAAAATCCATGTGATTATCTCCTCAAGACGCTATGATTATAATTCCAGTATACTCCATTCACTGAGGCATTGCTTGTCCAAATATTTATATGATTTTTGAACGGTGTTATCATGAATAGTGAAAAACCATATAGATCAGGTGCATTGTGCCGATGATAAAACAATTGCTCGCAAACATACAAACATGGTGGAACCAACGCCGTCCTGCCACTCAATCTTTGCCACATTATATCTGGCGTGCGGTCAGCAACTATATTCGTGCTGGTTCAGGTGCACGTCAGGCTGCTGCTCTATCCTATTATGCTATTTTTTCGGTTTTTCCGCTGACGTTGTTGCTCGCGGTCGGCATTGGCATGATTGTCGAGCCTGTTGTTGCTCAGGAACAAATTGCGCGAGGTTTACAGATCTTCCTGCCTGAGACGACGGTCACAGATATACAATCCGCCTTTTCCGATGCGCTCGGTCAAAGTAACTCGCTGGGCTTAGTTGCATCGGTGGCATTAGTCTGGGCATCGACTAACCTATTCACACACATCACGCTCGCTCTCGATGAAACGTTTCAATCCGAGCATGCTCGCAGTATGGTGCGCCAGCGGGTATTGGCTGTCATCATGGGTTTAACGCTGGTGTTGCTGGTGCTGGCATCGTTTGTCACATCCGGTATTTTACGCTTGATCTCGGCATTTTCGCCCGGCGCACCGAGCCTCTGGGTGCGGATTGCAACATTCTTTCTGCCTGTTGGCTTAGATGTCGTGATCTTCGCGCTCTTGTTTCGTTATGTGCCGGGACGGGTCGTGCACTGGGACGCGATCTGGCCCGCGGCGATCATTGGTTCGATTGGTTGGGAACTGGCTAAGAGCGGTTTTGAGTGGTATCTGTCTAATCTGGCGAACTATTGGATCATCTATGGCAGTATTGCCACAGGTATTGTGTTGCTGTTTTGGGCATGGTTGATTGCGTCCATTTTCTTGTTCAGTGCGGAGCTATGTGCCCAGCTTAACCAATGGTTGATCGCTGAAGAAGATCGCAAACTGGAAGAGCTAGAAGCACGACGGCAGATTATGATCATGCTCAACGAAGAAGCCTTGCCACCTTTACCCGTCACTGAGATAGATCTCCCACCTTACACCGATTGACATGCTAACGAAAAAGCGCAACATCCTAGATGGTGCGCTTATGTTGTGGTTATCGATATCCTGGATCATCAGCGCTCGTTGAGCAATTGTTGACCAACCTGTACCAGACCGTTCCCCAAAACATGACGTACATTTTTGAGCAAGCTGCGCGGTGGCTGTGCTTGACGGATCAAGCGTTCGTTCTCAGCACGACGGTGTAAATCTTTGTTTTGTTCGTCACGAACCAGTATTTCTATTGGTTGCATGATTTTTTCTCCATGTGTGTGTGACCGTTATCGGTCTATTTGGTGTGTGTAGATAGCGCTATGCGTACACAGTGCTGACGGAATCCGATGCTGTTTATCACAGAATCAACTCAGTCTCGCGGATTATTTATCATGACGAAGTATGTGCGTCTTTGATGGGCTGATGTCGCGAGATAATCTCTCGCGACGGCGACCTACTGAACGTATCAGGTGAGGCGTGAATCCGTAAACGAGAGTAATGAATCATGAGAGCCATCTGCGATTTGTTCACAGCAGGCGATGATTACTTTGTACATGACATTACTCCTTTCGTGGTTGATGTGTTTAATCTTATTTTGTTCCGATGAACATCAGACTGCCCTGAAAAAAGGGTGAAAAACGACTGTCTGCGGTAAAATAGAGACAGTGTAGAAGTTGACGCGAAGAGCAAAGAAATGTATCGCAAAAATGACCAGCACAAACAGTCCCCCTTATTCAGCA
>JBNPEE010000053.1:0-66478 GCA_051117475.1 Anaerolineae bacterium
ACCGAGCTACGCTATGAACTTCGCAAAGCCATTGCTCGATTGCGACACAAAACTCACATCATTCGCGCTTGTATTGAGCATGTCCATTTAGGACGAGATCTTTAGTTTGTTATGTTCGGATCAGTAAGTGTGATTGGGTCTTGTTGGGTTGATGCCATTGCTATCTTCTTTCATGATATGTCTTTCAGAGAATTATACCACAAGCACATTGACACTTATCTATATAGAAGATTATCTATATACTGTCTATCTCATGATAGATTGCACTGCTGAACATCTACACAGGATGCTATGCTCTGTATGAGATTGAGTGTCATTATCCTGTGATGCGGGCAATTAGCCGATGTTAGCCAATGAATGAAGGAAAATCTATACTCATGGATACAAGCTCGACTGTCAATATCAATCAAGCTAATGAGCAAGAAAAGGGATTAGGTGTCTTTGAGCGTTATCTGA
This sequence comes from Anaerolineae bacterium, assembly GCA_051117475.1. Classification (GTDB taxonomy): domain Bacteria; phylum Chloroflexota; class Anaerolineae; order Aggregatilineales; family Phototrophicaceae; genus JAUZRW01. The sequence continues at coordinate 457 of JBNPEE010000053.1, forward strand.
GCGTTTGGGTTGCCTTATGTATCGTGGTGGGGATCGCCATCGGGCAATTTATCCCCGCTATCCCCAACACCTTAACCCAATTCACCTATGCTGAAGTGAACATCCCAATTGCGATCCTGATCTGGTTGATGATCTACCCGATGATGGTGCAGATTGACTTCAGCAGTGTGCTGGGCGTGCGTCGTCAACCCAAAGGTTTAGGACTCACGGTCATTGTCAATTGGCTGATCAAGCCCTTCACGATGTTCTTCTTCGCATGGCTCTTTCTGCAAGTGATCTTCGCGCCTTTCATCGAAGCCGAACTGGCCAATCAGTATGTTGCAGGAGCGATTCTGCTGGGCGCGGCTCCGTGTACCGCGATGGTCTTCGTGTGGAGTTATCTCACAAAAGGTGATCCCGCTTATACGCTGGTGCAAGTTTCCGTCAATGATTTGATTATGTTATTCGCCTTCGCGCCGATTGTCGCATTGTTACTGGGCATCAGCAATATTATCGTGCCCTGGGATACCCTGCTCTTATCAGTGGTCTTGTATATCGTCGTGCCTCTGATTGCCGGTTATATGACGCGCATCGCGCTGATTCGTAGCAAAGGCGCTTTGTGGTTTGATAGCGTCTTCCTGAAAAAGCTAGGGCCGGTGACGATTGTCGGTCTGCTGATGACCCTGATCTTACTGTTCTCATTTCAAGGCGAGGTGATTCTCAACAATCCTTTCCACATCGCCTTGATTGCGATTCCGCTCATTATCCAGACTTTCTTCATCTTCGCCATTGCTTACGGGGGTGCCAAACTGCTCAAGATTCCGCACCAGATCGCTGCACCTGCCGCGTTGATTGGTGCGAGTAACTTCTTTGAATTAGCAGTCGCCACGGCAATTGCGCTCTTTGGTGTGACATCGGGTGCGGCATTAGCCACCGTTGTTGGGGTATTGGTTGAAGTGCCGGTGATGTTAGCATTGGTACGCATCGCCAACAACACCCATTCCTACTTCCCGAATAGTAGTCAGCCTGTGTAGAGGATACACCATGCTCAACATCACAATTGACGATGATGCCCGTCATTATATTTTGCAACAGGATGCCACTTTAACATTGCGTACCTCCCCACGACATGGTTGTTGTGGGGGTACGGTGTTCTTGCCGATTGTGGAAGCTGGTCTCACTGCCGGTGGTGAGGCATGGCCTGTTGTGGAGCAAGATGGCATACGAATCTATATCGAACCTGATCTATCAATCCCAGATACCGTTCAACTGCGCGTGGGTCTAGATCGCTTACTGCTGATGAAACGCCTGTGGATAAGTGGTCTGGACACGACAATGTAATATAACGAGCGCGAAATTAAGATAGTGATGATAGGATACACACTTCATGTACATCATCTGACCTTGCGATTGCCTCGCCCTGGTCGTGCTGATGCTTGCGATCTCTGTCTATTTAGTAGGATAATGAGATGACTTGCTCATCACACATGCAGAAAGCGATAGCATATGTTATCCGCCAGTGATTTTTTTGACTTCCAGCATACGCAACACGCCGCACTATTCGATGATACGCGCTATGTGTGGGACGCGATCCCGCGAATAGGCGCTTACGTTCAGCACCTGCTGGCCACAAGCAACCCGCCCAACAGCCATGAATTTGACTTACACCCCTCAACTGTGATTGAAGGCGCAGTCTATATCGGCGAGGGAACCCTCATCGCGCCCGGTGTGTACATCAAGGGACCAGCAGTCATCGGAGCGAATTGCCAGATTCAGCAAGGTGCCTATATCCGTAATAATGCACTCATCGCTGATGGGGCGAGTGTGGGTCATGCGACAGAGATCAAGAATGCTGTCTTGCTAGAAAATGCTCATGCGCCTCATTTTGCCTATGTTGGAGATAGTATTCTCGGATGCAATAGTAATCTTGGTGCAGGAACCAAACTCTCCAACTTGCCGGTGAACTCGCATAAAGATGCCACGACCGGCGAGCGCACCACCATCACTCTGACGATTGACGGGCAGGTGTATGATACCGGTCTCGCCAAATTCGGCGCGATCCTCGGTGATGATGCGCAGACCGGTTGTAACGCGGTCACCAACCCCGGTTGTGTGATCGGGGCGCGTACATGGGTGTATCCGCTCGTATCGCTCAATAAAGGCTATTATCCGCCTGATAGCCTGATTAAATTGCGCCAAACGATTGAGATTGTCAGCAAACGTTAAGGCTCATAACGTGTACTTTTGCCCAAGTTGAGGTACATCAACCGTGAAGCCGAAGTGCGCTTTAAGTGTGGTCTTGAAGTCGTACATCGCATCTTCTTCACCATGCACTAGGAACACGCGCTCCGGTTTTTGACCCATCCCGTCGATCCACTCGATCATCTCGTCACGGTCGGCGTGCCCACTAAAGCCGTTGATAATTTCGACATGGGCGTTGACTTCATACTCATCGCCGAAGATCCGCACCGGGCTCACGCCCTCTGCTAAGCGCCATCCAAGCGTGTGTTCCGCTTGCCAGCCGGTGATCAGTACTGTGTTGTTGGGGTTACGCAGGCGATGCTTGAGATGATGCACAATACGCCCGAATTCCGCCATACCACTGGCACTGATGACGATATGTGGTTCAGTTTTACTATTCAGCGCTATGCTATCTTCCACTTTGCGGATATAGGTCAAGTCATCGAAACCAAAAGGATTGCGCACATCGTACTCACTCATGAAGGTGCGGGTCTCGATGTCATAACATTCAGGGTGTAGCTGGAAGACAGACGTGGCATCGACTGCGAGCGGACTATCGACATAAATCGGCATCGATGGAATCGCGCCCTGTTGCGCTAATTCATGCAGACTGCGCACAAGCTGCTGGGTGCGCCCGACAGCGAACGCTGGCATCACAATCGAACCACCTCGCTCATAGGTCGTGTTCACGATCTGACGCAGGCGGTCTTCAGAATCGGCATACGTCTCGTGCAGGCGGTTACCATAGGTGGATTCCATGATGAGATAATCTGCGCCGTCGATTATTTCAGGGTCACGGATGATTGGGATACCTTTACGCCCTAAATCCCCACTGAAAACGAGCGTTTTCATGTGTTCGTTATCACTGTCACCAATCTCTAACTGCACGATACAACTGCCGAGCATGTGCCCCGCTTCGTAGAAGGTCAGGTATACATCAGGGGCAATCTTCCGCCGGCGATGATACCCCTGTGTGATGAATTGCCCTAATATGGCGAGGGCGTCGGCGTGGGTGTAGAGCGGTTCAATCGGGGTCTCACCCTGTTTACGGCGTTTTTTGTTGATATATTCAGCATCGCGCTCTTGAATAAATCCGCTATCGGGCAACATCGTTGCGGCGAGGTCTCGCGTTGCCGATGTACAAAGAATATCGCCTGTGAAGCCTTGCTTGACCAGATTGGGCAAGTTGCCGGAGTGATCAATATGCGCGTGGCTCAAGATTACAAGATCAATGTTGTGCGGATCAAAAGGGAAGTTGTGGTTGCGCATGTAGGTCTCCGCACGCCGTCCCTGATATAAGCCACAATCGAGCAAGATATTCGTGCCATTCGCCCTCACCAGATGCTGTGAGCCGGTCACTGTCCGTACTGCACCATGAAATTCGATCTGCATGTTGATCGCTCCTTCACGCAGGGGGTAAGTAGAGTTCAACTATAGCAAACCCTGATCGTTCTCGCATCTAACAATCAACCTTAATGATTGTGCAAACTCGGACTAAGGCGACACATCTAGCCTATAGCCAATTTCATCGCGTAGCTGTTGCGTCACCTGTGCGAGACTGGCTTCGTCGGGTGTGTCGAGAAGCGTCAGGCTAATCTCGGCGCGGTCAATGTGGATGCCGGGCCCTTTGGTGATTGTCCAACCGGCTTCGAGCGCCAGGCGACGCATAATCTCGCCCATCTTCGCCTGATTAGGGTGCGGGTGAATCTCCATCTGGTAACCGGTACGCTGGCTCAGTTCGTTGATTTGCTCGCGGTGACGTTCACCTATCTGGGGCGTAATGAAAGTCAGCACGATGCGCCCATTCTTCAGTCCGGCTTTGTACAAACCCTGTGCTTCCAGTGCCTGATGCACCACCGCATAGGCTTGGTTGATCTCCATCTGCTCACCGGGCGCAAGTTCAATCGACGCTAAATCAGGCACATCGGGGACGGCTTGACGCTGGCTCAAGCGCAGTTTGAAGTCGGTCATCTGGAGGAACTCGTGTTCGATCTCGCGCAAGATGTCCTCATCATCGACTTCGCTCACTTCGGCTTCGACGACGCGTTGATCCATGTAATAGGATGGCCCCCTGCGTACGCTGACTGCCTTCGGCAGAAGACTATCGAGAGCCAGCGCCAGTGCCTGCTGATTGACCTGTGGGCGCACTTCCACTTCCCAACCGGATTGATCGATCAGGTCTTCGATCAAGTCGCTGAATTGACGTTCGACGGCCTGTGGAAAGTCGAATGAGAGCAATAGGCGCTTGCGATGCACATCATAGCCCACTTTGCGCAAGTTGGCTTCATCGGGGAAGAGCGCCAATGCCAGCTCACGCGCTTCGTTCTGTTCGAGCGGGCCACTATCGCGGGCACGTCGGGGTTTGAGACCATCTTCTTCGAGCGTCGCGCCATCCTGCGCCAGTGCCAGCACGACGGCAGTCATCGCGGTTTGCTCGTCCATCTGTGGTGGTAAGGGATCCGGCAAGAGTGAATCAGGCAGAACGGTCAGTTCGTTCTCCACTAAATGATGACGCATGGTGAAAGGGATCACCGCGTCCATGTGAGCGCGAGCGTTCTTGAGTAGGGCAGTCAATTGCGTGCGCAGACTGCCTTGCACGCCCTCCACGCCTGACCATTCACCGATCACCCATAGTAGCGCATCAGCAGGATAGTGTGTGCCTTTGCTGTTCTGTACCTTTGCCTCAAAGCTGTCGATATCCGCACCAGTGACCACGCCTAGACGCGGTTGATCATTGCTGTTGCGCAGGACAATCAGCTTGCCGACAATATCGGGATGGGCGAGCATAATCTCGCGCTGACGTTGTGCGCGTGTGACTTGCACCGGTGTGCGGATCATGAAAGTGCGTTTGTTGCGCCAATCTGCTGAAAAATAGATGTTATCCTGTTGATCGAGACGCGCTTGCATGACGTCCTCGCGTGTGCTATCGCCCCACCAGACCTGCGCCAGTTCGCGGGCGCTGTAATAACTGCCGGCTTGTGCCTTGATTGATTCCCACAACTGCGCGAGGTCAACTTCGCCACTGTGCCCGCCAGACTTCACAGCGCCGACTGCCCAGGGCTTCTCTTGAAAGCTGAAATGGCGTTCAGTGCCGATGCGAGGCGTAATCACAGCCTTTTGCCGTTGACGCAAACCTGTAGCGAGGCTATGCCGTGCGCCAGCGTCGCCATGCACCAGCATGATCTCACTTGCGCCGAACGCTTCCGCTACGTTGATAAGTTCGCTCTCGTCGCCATGTGCGGAGAGCGAGTAGGTATCGATCTCACAGCGTAATTTAACCTGTTCCTTGCCCAGTCGCAGGGTAGGCGTTTCGCCCTGTTCTTTACTACGCATCACCCTCTGCAAGAAGCGCCCCGGCGATTCCTCATCCTGATAGCCGGTTAATAAGATGGCGTTGCGCTCATCGCTGGCAAATTCCCTGGCATAAAAAACCGACGCGCCACCGGTCAACATGCCGGAGCTAGCGATTACAATCAGCGGTTCAGGGTGCATCGCCACGCTACTGCGTTGCGCCCGATTGCGTATCGGTTTGACCCGCCCTCGAAAGAACAGATGCTCATCGCCGGCAAAACGCACCGTCTTCTCCGGCAACAAATCGGCGAAGCGGTTATAGGCATCGCACACACTACGCACCATGCCATCGACGTAAACGGGCACATCCAGTTGGTCACCGAAAGCGTGGATAATCTGAATGAGTTCTTGCGAGCGTCCCAGCGCAAAGGCTGGAATCAACACTTTGCCCCCGCGTTCTGTGATGCGCTTGAGGTTTTCGACCAGGCGCTTCTCTTCAGCGACGCGGTTGGCGTGTAAGCGTCCACCGTAGGTACTCTCTAGTACCAGCGCATCGGCTTTGATACGCGGAACTTGCACGCTCTTGACTGTGCGTTGTGGGCTGTGGCTAATATCACCGGACATGACCAGCGTGCCCTCGGTGCTCTCCAGCACCAGCATCGCTGCGCCTGCGATGTGCCCCGCCACATGATAGGTGACCTGTAAGCCCTCACCGAGCTTGATCGCTTGATCGAACTCCACCAGCTGAATGGCATCGAGCAAACGATTGACGCTCACTTCGTCGAATAGAGGTAACTCACCTTCTTGTTCCTGATTACTACTCATGATCTTGAGCGCATCTTTTTGTAACACGCGCACCAGTGCTTCAGTTGGCCGTGTCATCAGTACCGGCGTGTGCGGATATTGCTCCATCACCAGCGGTAACGCGCCGGTGTGATCGGTGTGGGCGTGTGTCACAAGGATATAATCTGGGCCACCAATTTCTGTAATCGGTTGTAAATCAGGCAGTTGATCGTTGGCGATGCCCCGGCTGGATTTGGGCGAGATGCGGATGCCAGCATCCACTAGCAGACGTTTGCCAGCGATCTCGATCAGTGTACAACTCGCGCCAACTTCATCGGCTCCGCCTAGGAAGGTGAGTTTCATAGTGTGCTGTCCTTTATTGTGTTTCGCTTGCAGGCTATGATGACGTGTGTGTGATTTAGAGTGGCATCACCGCTTGTAATTGCTATTAGAGATCATCCTTGTGCAAGATAGGTGTAACGTCCAGTGGTGTATACTCGCGCATGACTTTCAGCACACCGTCGGGGCTATCGGCGGTCAGCACCAGTTGACGCATATCTCCTTTGACGAAGCCTTCCGTCACTAGATGATCGAAATAGCTCAACAAGCCATCATAAAAGTGATTGATATTGAGCAGAGCGCAGGGTTTCTGGTGGAAACCGAGTTTCGCCCAGGTGATGATCTCGATGAATTCTTCTAGCGTGCCGAATCCACCTGGCATGGCGATGAAGCCATCGGAGAGCGTTGCCATCATCATCTTACGCTCGTGCATGGTGTTGACCACAAATTGTTCGCTGATGCGCTGATGGGCTTCTTCTTTTTCGACGAGTGCTTTCGGAATCACACCGAAGGCGCGTCCGCCGTTCTCGATGACCGCATCAGCAATCAAACCCATCAAGCCCTTATTACCGCCTCCATAAACCAGCCCAATTTCCTGTTCGGCGAGTACCTTGCCCATTGCCACCGCCGCCTCTTGATACCGTACATCATCACCTGTGCTTGCGCCACAGAATACACAAATTCGTTTCAACAGTGTTTGCTCCTATGCTGACAATTGTTAACACTATATTGTGTGTACAAAATTTCGCAAGGTGTAGTTTGCCTGAAAGCCCGTTTTACACCCAACCCAAGCTGATACGCTCGCGCTCATGATCCACACTGAGGATGACCACATCCAGCACATCACCAAGGCTGATCTCCGCATCTCGTGGAATCTTGCTGATGTGCAACAAGCCATCTTGCTTCACGCCAATATCAACAAACGCGCCGAAATCAACCACATTACGCACTGTCCCCTTGAGTGTCATGCCTACCTGTAAATCTTCCATGCTCAAGACATCACTGCGTAAGAGAGGCGTGTCTAAATCCTCACGTGGATCTCGCCCCGGGCGGCGTAACTGTTCGAGAATGTCTGCCAGTGTCAGTTCACCTGCGCCCAATTGTTGGGCGAGGGTAGTCAGATCATGTTGGCGTAGGAATGCTTTGAGCGCTTGTTCTCGGCTTTCGGTGGGAACATCCAGTCGTAAGTCAGCATCCTGTAAGATAGCATGGGCGATGGTGTAGCTTTCCGGATGGATGGCAGTCTCATCGAGTGGATTCTTGCCCCCGCGCACGCGCAAGAATCCTGCTGATTGTTCGAACGATTTTTCGCCCATGCCACTCACATTCATCAACGCTTGCCGACTGTTAAACGCGCCCTTCTGATTGCGATAGCGCACCATATTCTGTGCCAGCTTCGCGCCGATACCCGCCACGTATTGTAACAGTGCCGGCGATGCGGTGTTAACATCTACCCCGACCTGATTCACCACGCTTTCTACCACTGCATCGAGCGTGTTCGATAGCTCGGTCTGGTTGACATCGTGCTGATATAAGCCCACGCCGATGCTCTTAGGATCAATCTTGACCAGTTCGGCGAGCGGGTCTTGAATGCGTCGTGCAATGCTGACCGCCCCGCGAATGCTCACATCTAAATCGGGCAATTCTTCGCGGGCGAGCGGGCTGGCGCTGTAGACGCTCGCACCGGCTTCGTTGACCAGCGCGTATTGCACCCCGCGCATCTCACGGGTGATCTCAGCGATTAGTTGCTCGGTCTCGCGTGATGCTGTACCGTTACCAATGGCGATGATCGTCACGCGATGGGTGAAAATCAACTCGATCAACGTATCTTTTGCCTCGCGCCAGCGTCCTTGTGGACTATGTGGGTAAATTGTTGTAATGTCTAGCACTTTACCGCGAGCATCGATGATCGCAATCTTGCATCCGGTACGGTACGCCGGATCAACCCCCATCACCACCTGATCCTGCAAGGGTGGTTGTTGTAAGAGGTTACGCAAATTCTCGGCGAAAACCTGTATCGCGTGCGCTTCAGCGATCTCGGTTAGGTGACGACGCACATCGCGCTCAATAGCCGGTAATAACAGACGCTTGGCACTGTCGTCGATCGCTCCTTGGAGATGTTCGCCCCATGCTGAACGCTGATTGATCGGATATTTTCGCACAATCGGATCACGCCAATCACGGTCAGCGATGGTGATCTTCACCCGTAAGACTTTCTCGTTCTCACCGCGATTGATCGCCAGCGTCTGATGCGGTTTGACGTAAGGCACACGCTGACTGAAATCGTAATAAGTCTTGAAAATCGTTTTCGGATCATCGGCATCGCGGGTGATGGTGCTGGTCAGTGTGCCAAATTGCAGGGCTTTCTCGCGGACTGTTCCGCGCACCTCTGCATCATCGTTGATGATCTCGGCGACAATATCGCGTGCGCCCTGTAGCGCCTCATCGATAGTCGGCACCTCATCGGAGAGATAGGCACGGGCTTCTTTATTCGGGTTACTCTGTGTCGGTTGTGCCAGTAGTTTATTGGCAAGCGGTTCTAAGCCCTGTTCACGCGCAATCTGGGCGCGGGTACGTCGCTTCTGCTTGTACGGTTGATAGAGGTCTTCCAATTCAGTCAGTGATTCGGCCTCTTCGATCTTGGTGGCAAGATCCGCAGTGAGCTTCCCCTGTTCTGTGATGGCTTTGGTGATGGTTTCACGGCGATCATCCACCTGACGAAAGCGCGAGACATTATCTTCAATTTCACGAATCTGATATTCATCGAGGTTATAGGTCATCTCTTTGCGATAACGGGCGATGAAGGGCACGGTGTTGCCTTCGTCCAATAGTTTGATCGTCGAGGCGACTTGATTGGGCTTGATATTCAGTAGTCTGGCAATTTTTGCGTCGTAGTTACGTTTCATCGTGTGCTTTTCTAGCTGGGTTGAACAAATAGGGCTTCATTGTAGAAGTGAGGTGCGGTCAATCACAGGCTTGATTTGTCGACAAAGGGCGCTAGTATGGGCGCTCTATGTATGCTGTCATACCTGAGAGGGAGTAACTGTGTCCAGCACACCATCTGACTCATTACCACAACGTACAGTCAACTGGACATGGCGCATCATAAGTACAGTGATCGCACTGGTATTGATTGCCTTCATGCTCAGTTTGATCGAATGGCGTGATTTTGTCGATGTGCTGGCGCGTCTATCGCCGATGAGCATGGCAATTGCGTTTATGGTGTATGTCCTGCTGAACGGCTTCCGCGCTTTACGCTTTATTGCTCTGCTCAACCATGGTAATCTCAGCCTGTGGCGTGTGTTCGCGATTGCACTCTATCATAACTTCTTAGTGCGCCTGTTACCCTTCAAGCTAGGGGAGGTGGCTTATATTGTGCTGATGCGTAACCGCATGGGGGTGCGCGTTGAGGAAGGTGTGAGCAGTCTGTTTGGATCGCGTTTGCTCGAATTGCTGATGATCGTGCTAATGGGGGCGATTAGCGTATTGCTGGCGAGTGATCTGTTCCCTGAAGGGCGGGGATGGGCACTGCTGCTGGTGGTGCTGTGTCTGATCGGTGGGGTGCTTGGCTTCTACTATATCGGCGCAATCCTGCGTGGGCTAACGCGAGGTTTAGTGCGCTGGTCAGATCACATGTGGCTTGCCCGTCTGCTGGATAAAACCAATCAACTTGCTATTGAATTTGAGCGCGTGCGTCAGCCGTCGATCTTCTTGAGGGCGTTGTTCTGGTCCTGCTTTACCTACAGCAGTAGTTTCGCGGTCAACGCCATCTTACTCTATGCCATTGGCTTACAACTGGATGCGGTTACGCTGGTAATTTTGGTGAGTCTGGGCATGTTCGCGACGGCGTTCCCGTTTAATATCAGTGGTTTTGGGGCGGTAGAACTGAGCTGGACATTCGGCTTGACATTGCTCGTCGGTATGACGCCCAGCGAAGCCGCTTCAATCGGCTTGATGCTCAACGGCTTTCAGTTATTATCAGCGGCTTTAGCCGGGGGCATCGGTTATGTGGGGTTGCAAATTGCAGATATTAAAAAAGCCACCCTGTGAGGTGACTTAGAATTGGCGTGGGCTGATAGAACGTTGATCTATTGTCTGTACGACTTCTCAGTGGGTGGGAAATCGCTCAATGAACAGAGCATTCGATCTAAGGAGTCCTAAAACTATCAGCCCGTTAAATTATATGGTGGAAGATCTTCCACGCCACACCTCCGAACTATGGACAGTAATTTGTTTTGGTGTGTTAGTTCCATTTAATGCGGAGTGAGCCTGAATGTCAAGTTAACGATATTTTTCACAAGTGCTGCGTCGTACGTCGCTCAATGATTTGTAAATCGGGCAGATAGGGTACCTGTGCGGGCGCTTCGCGGTGTATCAGTTGAATTAAATAATTCATGGCGATCTCCCCGCCTAATTCGAGGTGCTGGCGCACGCTGGTTAAACCAATATGACGGCTCATCTCTAAGTCATCATACCCTATTACAGAGAGATCATCTGGCACTCGTAAGCCAAGCGTGCGAGCCGCGTCTAAGCAACCAAGTGCCTGTACATCACTCATCGCGAAGATTGCCGTCGGACGGCGGGGGAGTTGGAGTAGCTCCAATGCTTGCTCTCGTGCCGAGTCAAAGGTCAGCTCGCCGGTCTTAAAATATGCTGGATTTTGTGGAATATCAGCATCGTGTAGTGCCTGTAAATAGCCGGCGTAACGCTCTTTACTGGTGGCGAAGCCGTCCGCATCGATCAATTCATTGCCCAGATAAGCGATGTGCCGATGACCGAGTTGGATCAGATAAGCAGTTGCTTTGTAGCCTCCAATCTGATTATCGGTGATGATGCACGTCCAATCTTTAGCATCGACGACATGGTTCAAGCCTACAAACGGAATCCCCTGTTTATGCAATGCCTCTTTTTGGGCGGCGGTCAGGTCAAAATCGATGATAAGCAAGCCGGCGATCACGCTATTCTCGATGATTGATAGCAGATGCTCATCGTAATTTTGTGTACTGCGCGTGTTGAAAAGCGTTAAATCATACTGATCGTTGAAAGATTCTAGCGCCCTCTGCACACCGCGCAGGCGCTCAGCGAATGAATAGTACTCGAAAAAAGGGCGCGTAATCACCCCGATGGATTGATAGGGGGTTTTGCGGGGTAGCTGACGGGCAGCGGCATTTGGCACGAATCCTAATTCATCAATTGCGCTCAGCACAAGCTGACGGGTCTTCTCGCTGACACTTGCATGATTATTGAGCACCCGTGAAACTGTACCGATGCCCACGCTAGCGCGTTGTGCCACATGGCGGATTGTGACTTTAGCCATAGCTTAGGCCTCTCTATGAGTTCTCCAGATAACGTCTATGTTAGCATACGGCAAAACCGTGACCTTAGTCAGGGTCAACTCATGCGTTTATCCAATATATGCTGAATCCGCGCTTGTACGGATGGATGCGCTACGCTCATCTGGTGTAAGCAGTGCAGGTTTGCTGTAGATTGTGCTGGTAGGCGTTTGCTGAGGATGGTCTCAATCTCCGACGAGAAATAATCATGGTTCAGGCTCTCGGCAAGGCGTAAGATGGCCAGCAGAGCATGATCGCTCGGATCCGCTTTGAGTACCACCCACGCCTGTAACTTGTGATTGGGCCCGTAGTCCCCACGAATGATCTCGATGAAGGCCTCATATTTGCGCAGATCACTGATTCTGCTGAGGGATTCGGCAGTGAAGGAGTTGATCTTCTCGCGAACGGGCAAACAATGCTGAATCACCAGCAAGTCGCGCACAATGGTGTGGATAAAGGCACAACTGCCGATGCCATTATCCGGCGGGGTGATGAGGCGCAATTCTTCGGCAAATTCGAGAAAATTACTGCCATAAGGACTGTTATCTCCTATGAAGCCGAAACGCAGTTCGTCGATCACCAACAGATCATCCCAATCCGGTTGGTTGATGGTCACCATCGTCACCTGACCGGTTCCGTAGCGCACCACGCCCCGACTGGCGATCATGCTGAGGATGGCAAAAACTTGTTGAAGCGAGAAAGGCGCTTTACCGCCATAACGTGCTGTCTCTTGCTGGTGACGACGTGCGACATATGCTTTGAAGATTGCATCCTTAATCACCCCGGCATCTTGCCGGCGCAACTTATCGAGAGCGGTCTCTGCATCGCGGAAGCCGAAGGCCAGCATCTCTAACATCAAGGGCACCCGCAGTACATCGCGTAAGGTCTCCACCTGCTCGATGATTCGCCATAAGGGCGCGGTGGCCGGGCTTGCCTGCAAATAAGCGTGGATTTGCTCATCTGTCAGAGGGTGTAAAGCGATCAGATGCAGGGGAGCAAGGGTGTTGATCGTCAACTGATACTCGGTTAGATTGCCACTCAATACCGTCGGGCAGTTCGTCGGCAAGCGCTGTAAGAATTGCGAGCAGGCTTCTAAATGATCTGTGTTATTCGCATGGTGATAAGCGCGTTTGCGGGCGAGTTCGTCAATGCCATCGAGTATCAGGAGTGCTTCGCCATTATCTATCAAATCCTGAATTGCTTCCGGGCTGATGGCAGATTGTGCCGCAAGCCATTGTGCTAACCGTGGCGCTTTATTGACATGCCAGCGGCGAACGTGTGCCACAATCGGCAAGGGTTGCCGGCTATCTTGCATTCGTGCCAGTACCGCATCGCGGGCAAAGCGCAACAGGGTGATCGTCTTGCCGACCCCTTCTTCACCCACTAAGAAGACGCGCCTCTCATAGTGTTCATAGGCACTTTGAAAGTCCGATACACGCACATCATTAGCATCTGTAAACGTGCGTTGTGTCCGTGGTAGTGTGGTTTCATTGACATGGTCGTCCGTGCCAATCAGTAAAAATGCCAGTTGTTGCTCTAGCTGATCGTGGAGATCCTGCAAATACTTGCTGTAAGGATCATGATGTATCGGTAAAGAGCGGTTTACCAAGCTGTTGGCAGGGTCAATGCTCAAGTACGCGCTCAATTCGCTAAAACGGGTATGATTATGTGGGTGCATGTTCAACCAGCTCACATTCATCTGCATCAGATAAGAGGGCGGATCGCTATCATCCAGCCGTAAGCCGATCAATTGCGTGCGGTGTTGTGCGCCCTGTGTGACGATAGTCTGCCAAATATCTTGAATACGCGGATCATCGAGTGCTTGTTGGGTCAAGATCAACAGGGTAATATCTGACCATGATAATGCTTGTTGGAGATAATCATCCGGTGGAGTCGTCTGTTGTTCCATCCACACCGCATGATCCCATGTGGTAATCTCTCGGTATAATTTTAGTGTTTCGGGGAGGTCGTTCTCACTGCAACTGATGAAAACATGCATGGGATAGTTGCTCATAATTTAGGTGGATATGATGCCAATTAATATACCCCATAATGGCATAATGAGTAGGGTTTTGTGAGGGAATTGTTAGGGACAATTGACAATTTGCCCGTGAAAGCCCGTTTTTAGGCGTATTTTGTCAATAAGATCGCAATCTTTTGCTATTTTTTAAGATATGTGTAATATTTATTATCTACATTGTAAAAAATCGAGATTGTACATCTCGTAAACAACGTAAACTAAAGGGAATGCAATCATATCCTTCGAATGAATGCACTGTCATGCATAAGCAAAAGTCCCCACTTTTTGCGAGCATTTTGCACAATAGTTAGATGCCCCCAAATATGCATTCCCTTTATTTTTCTCACAGGCTTAACAGAACCACATATCATCTCGTAAGAATGTTGTTGTTCCTCAGCGCTCATTAGTATGAATGAATCCTCTGGAGGCGCAAGGGTACACTAACATGTTCTTGTGCGTCATACCAACAGACTACTGTGCCTCGTCGCATCCAGTTTGACACTGTATACTCATGCTTCATCATTTGAACTCATGAAGGACTATTATGTCACAGAGCGCAGTCGGGCGACGGTTTAGCTTGCCCGCACAGGTTACCATGTTGACGATCACCCGTACGATCATCAACACTGGTTTTCGGATGGTTTATCCTTTGTTGCCGGTTTTTGCACGTGGCATCGGGGCGGACGTTGCAGCCTTCTCCGTCATCCTGACTATCTTACAATTGCTCGGTTTAGCCGCGCCCTTCTTCGGGCAGTTGTCGGAGGGGCGTGGGAAACGCTTCACGATTCGCTTTGGCTTATTTTTGTATTTGATAGCGATGTTACTGGTGTTCATCTCACCGAACTTTGTCGGTTTTTCGGCGGCGCTGATCGTGGCATCGCTTGGTAAAATCGCCTTCGATCCAGCTGTACATGCTTACATCGGTGATCGCGTGCCGTATGATAAACGTGGCTTATACATGGGCATTGTCGAGTTCGGGTGGTCTGGTGCGTTCATCGTTGGCGTGCCGATCATGTCGTGGTTGATTGCCCAAACCAACTGGCAAATGCCGTTTTTTGTGCTGGCTATCCTGACCGGTATCATGCTGATTGCAACATTCATCATGATCGAGGAGGACGAGGGACGTGTTGTCAGCGGTATATCTTTGTGGCAGGGTGTGCGTCAGGCAATCAATAGCCCGATTGCGCGGGCAGGCTTGCTGTTAGGGGCGGGTATCAGTGGCGCGAATCAACTGATTACAGTTGTGTTCGGGTTATGGATTGAAGATAGCTTCGGAATTCAGCTGGCGGCGCTGGCAATTGCATCAGCCGTGATCGGTATCTCGGAGTTAGCAGGGGAGGGCGTTGTGACCGGCTTCTCTGATCGCTTCGGCAAGCGTCGCCTGATTATACTCGCCATCATTGCCAATATGCTAGCCTGTCTGGTTTTGCCCTTCACAGCGATCACCCTCAGCACGGCGCTGGTTGGATTGTTCGCCTTTTACCTCAGTTTTGAGATTGCGCTGGTGGCGACGATTCCGCTTGCCTCCGAGTTAAGTCCGCAATCCCGTGGCATGTACCTGACGGTCTTCATTGCGGCGGTCACATTTGGACGAACGATAGCGACACCGCTCTCAACAGCTTTGTTTACGTGGGGTTTGCTGGCGAATACTCTGATGGCGCTCGTCTTCAATGCTGTCGCGTTGATGGCAGTCTGGTCATTAGCGGGCAAGGTCGATCAGCATCAAGGGCGCACATGAGCAACTGACTGTGCGATCCTCATACAATTGGCAACGTGATGCGGAAGATACTGCCCACACCCAGCTTACTCTCAATTGTGATCTTGCCATCGTGCGCTTGCACCCCGCGTTGAACAATGGCTAGACCTAAACCGGTGCCGGAAATATCCTGCACGTTCTTGGCGCGGTGGAAGGCTTCGAACAATCGAACCTGATCTTCTTCAGGGATACCTAAGCCCTCATCGCTGACTATTAGCGCCAGTTCTTTGTCTTTGTACTGGCACTTTAAGCGGATGCACCCACCGTTGGGCGAATATTTCACGGCATTGGTCAGCAGGTTGCGCAACACCTCACCGATCAAATTCGGGTCAAGTGTGATCGGACGCACATCACCCACGCTAGTGAAGGTCAGCGTGTGATGATCGGTTGTTAGCTTAATTTCTTCGACGATGTCATGACACAGGACATCGAGATGTATTTGCTTTCTGGTGGTGCTGATCTCAACACTTTCCGCACGGCTCAAAGTCAGGATATTATCGAGCATCTCAACCAGACGATGCACCTGTTTTTCAATATCATTGAGCTTAGTCGCCTTGCGCTCCTCCGACATGCGATCCGCATAACTCTTGAGCATCCCGACTGCTGAAAGGATGATAGTCAAGGGCGTGCGGAACTCATGCGAGACCATTGAACTGAAACGTACTTTAAGTTCGTTCAGCTCACGCTCTTTTTCAAGCGCGTTACGCAAGCTCGTTTCGATCTGTTTATGGTGGCTCACGTCGTAGATCACACAGACGAAGCTTTTTTGCTCGGCATTTTGATAAATGAGAGGGGTGATAGTGATCTCTGTCTCAAATAAAGTGTGATCCTGGCGGATACAGACGGCATCAAACGTCACTGCTTGTTCTTGGGCGCTGGCGGTCTGCAAGGCTCGATGAAAGTCTGCGTGCGAAACGCTGGCGAGAACTTTCGTCAGTGCGTGCTTAATCAGGTCATCTGGCGCGTGTTGAAATTGTTCGGTGAAGGCGGGGTTCGCCTGAACGAGATCACCCTGCTCATCTACCAATACAATTACATCACTGGTACTCGATAAGATCGATTCTACCCAATCTTTCGCCTGTTCAAGTTCCAATGTACGGGCCTGAACGCGCTGTTCGAGGGTATCGACATACGAGTGCACCGTCCGATAGAGATGGGCATTCTCGAGCGTTGTCGCTACCTGACTGGCAATAGTAGCAACAAGTGAGATATCTTCCTCGCTGAATACATCCGCGTCATAATGTTGCATAGTCATCACGCCGTAAACCTTATCGCCGGTGATGAGCGGGATATAGATACCACTTCTGGAGATGCGTTCATCTTCGCCAATTAGCACATGGCGTTCCGCGTATTCCGTTTTGTGAATTTCGTCGTAAGGATTCCAGAGTATGATACGGCGTTCAAGAATCGCTTGACTGATCGGCCCTTCACCGAGTTCACGTGCTGGAAATAAAGACGAATCGACTACCTCATCATCGACCACGGCATATTCGCAGAGAATCAATTCTGTTTGTTTGTCATACTGCGCGATGACGAAATGAGGCACATCGAAGATGTGCTTTGCCACCTGTTCATGAATGATGGTATATAGTTCTTGTGCATCTACAACGACTAAGGATGTCAGCTGATTGCTGATCTCATATAACAGGCGTAAGCGTTCGGTGGCTTGTTTGCGTTCTGTCACGTCTTTGTATGCGATCACCACCCGCACCGGGCCCTCACCACGGAAGCGCGTCACTGTGACCGCGTGCCAGTAACGGCGCATCTTATCAAGTGAATATTCTGTCGAAAAGATGCTCTTTTCACCTGCGACGACCTCTTGAATGCCCGTTGCAATGCGTTGCGCATCTTCAGGGAAGGGGGCAGGATTGAAAACTTCTAAATAATTGCTACCAAGATATGCATCACGGTCAAAGCCGTCATTCTTCTGTGCATATTCGATCCACGGTTGGTTAACAGCGATGATGTGACCGGTCTCATCGATGATGACGATGTTGGCAGTCAGGGCATCAACTGTTGCCCGTGCGAACCGTTCGGATTCGGCAAGGGCACGTTCCACGCCTTTCAACTGGCTGATGTCATTGGATGTGCCGATGATGCCTTCCACCTGTCCGTGTTTGTCATAGTAAGCGGTGTTGTTCACCAGCACCGGAAAGATCTTGCCATCTTTATGACGTACCGAGAATTCACCTTGCCAGGTTTGATCTTGTTTCAGTTGTCGCATGATCTCAATGGCTTGTTCTTGTGATAGATCGCTGGGTATGATCTCAACAATATCGGCGCCCATCACTTCGTGCGCTTGCCACCCATACAAATCTTCTGCCGCCCGATTCCAGTATACGATGTGCCCGTCTAAATCGGTGGCGATCACCGCTTGACCGATCGTGTTCAGTAGCTTCGCTTGAAAATGGAGTTCTTGTTGGGCACGTTTGCGCTCGGTGATATCGTAGACCATGCTCATCACAGCTGGTTCGCCATCTAGCTGAAGGTGTGTAGTGGATAACAGGGCAATACCCGTTCTGCCATCTCTATGACGGAAGTGCACTTCGGTACTGTCGATATTTTCACCCTGTGTGATACGTTGTGCCAGTTGCTGGCGTTCGCTATCGACTACCCACAGATCAATTTCAGCGCCATTTTTGCCGATCAGTTCATCGCGGGTGTAGCCGGTGATGCTTAAAAAGCGATCGTTGACATCAAGCACACGCCCATCATGCAAACGGGTCAGCACAATGCCAATAGGGCTGGCATAGAACGCTGTCGAGAAGCGCTCTTCGGATTGGCGCAGTTTTTGCTCGGCGAGCGTGCGTTGATGGCGGTGTTGCGCATCGGTGATTTCGCGCTCAACGGCTGGCACCAGCAACATCAATTTGTGCTTGGTGAAAAAATCGGCTGCACCGGCTCTCATGGCACGGATCGCGGCTTCTTCATCAAACGTGTCCGATACGATGATGAACGGCACGATCGTATCGTAAGTGCGTACAATCTCCAAAGCTATCAGCGCGTCAAACGTGGGTAAGGTGTAGTCCGATAACACCACATCCCATCTTTGACGATCCAACGCTTCGCGCAAGCTGTCAGGGTGATCAACCAGGGTAGAATCCACGATGTACCCACCGTGTTGCAATTTGCGGATTATGAGCGAGTAATCATCGTGTGAATCTTCAATGATGAGAACCCGAATCGTTTCCTTTGACATCGTGTACACTCAATTCTTGTATAGGGGCATATCTAGCACTGGCAGTAAATTCACGTTTTCCCTCATATTAATGCTCTTTGATTGAGTGATGTGTTCAGTTTAATAGAGCTGGCTTGAGCGTTTGTGATGATCTGGATTACATCAAATGGGGTGAGATTGTATCTGGTAGTAGAAAACGAGTGATCACGTACAATAAACTGATTGCTTTATTACGGGATAAGAATACATCACTTATCGTAATTATAGCAGGTTTTTTCTTGTGTCAAAGTTAAATTAATTTGTCGGCTGCATTTTATATTAATGCGAGGCGCTCTACTGCTCAAATAAGGATGCAACCGCTAAAAACCAATCTACAGAAACGCTCTATTGGGGTAAGAGAAACGATGATGTCACTCACGGACAACCTGCTCGCAGACCGATACACCATCATGGATTATCACATTTTGCAAAGTGCGGTATAGTTAATGTGATATTGCTTAGACCGTATGAGTAGGCTCGCTAATGGTATTTTATCTTCACCTAGAATTAAAAGAAGAAACAGGTGCGACTGCGTTGGATGATGAAAATGCTGTTCAGCCAATTGTGTGTGAGATTATCGAGCAAGTCACCCTGGGGCGCGGAGAAGATCCACTCTTGCGAACCATCAACAAAAAAGAAGATCTCCAATCTGAAGCCGCTTTTAATCGTCAGATGGCATTGCTCAAGAACCCGCTGGTTGATCTTACGCCGTTTTACGCCCATGATCGCGGCGTATCGCGCAAACATGCCCGTTTGACCATGCGCCACACCCGTTTAACCATTGCTGATCTCGGCAGTACCAATGGTACCTACGTCAACAATCAACGTTTAGAACCCAATATCGAATACCCGATCAAAGCGGGCGATGAACTGCGTCTCGGTTTTTTGGCGCTGAACCTCAAGCTGGTTGAAGGGCAGTGAGATCACGCTGTGGACGAGGAACGATAGCGTAAGCGCCACAGGCTCAACCACGATAAGCCTTCGCTGATCATACCCATAACGCCCATAGCACTCACTGTGACAAAGTTGACCAGATGCAGGACGATGGCAAAAGCCAGCGGCACGCCAGCCGGTTCCGTGATGCCGATAACTTGCAAAGCCAGCACCACACTCGCCTGATAAGGGCCTACTGCACTCGGTACATACGAGATTGCGTTGACAGTAGTCACAGCTACTGAGGCGAAGGCATTGAAGAATAGCACCACCGCCAGTGTCGCTTGCCCGAAGAACGCCAACAAGAGTACATAACCCACTGCGAACGTCAGCGCCCAGGATAACAGCGACCAGCCAATCAGCGCCAGTGTTTGGTGTGTTGAGGTCAGCACCTGTAAGCCTTGCTGGAACTGATGAAAGCGTTGCTCGAGCTTGAGTATCTGTAAGATCGTCAGGCGTACTTCAAACCAACTCAGCACGCGATAGACGCGCTGTGGTGCGTGTGCTAAAACCAATAAGATCAGCAGAAGCCCACCGACAATCCCTGCCAGCATGGCACTCGTCAATGAGATATATTCGGCGACGGGCAACATCAATAGCGCCACACCTAACACCAACAACAGGATGATCAAGTCGATCAAGCGCTCTAATACGATTCCCGCCAGCGCATAAGACGGCGTAACCGTCGCTTCTCCTTGTGTCACGAGTGCGATGCGTGCCAGTTCGCCAATGCGTAAGGGAATCATCATGTTGAGCATATAGGCGATGTTGTTGATATGAAAACAGCGACGAACGCTAATCTGCCCACCCAATAGCAGGTGCCAACGATAGGCTCGTGTGTATAATCCAGCAAGTGTCAATAACACGCCGACCCCCCACAGCTCATAGCGGGATTGGCGCAGTGCATCCCAGATGAGTGACGCATCGAGTCGCATCAGTGCTTGCCCAATCAGTGCGAGCACCAGCACTGTTCCACCTATAATTAAAAGACGACGCACCGCTTATTTCTTGACCCCGCTACCCCGCCAGCTCACCCCGCGATAGGACGTGATCGAGATATCCTGATAGCGGGCATCATCGAACCAGCGTTGCATTCGTTCGTAGGAGATGAATTCAGTATAGGGCGAGTTGAGCTTATCAAAGATGTTGAGCGCGTTGCGCTCAAAGGTTAGCCTGCGGAAGTTCTGGAAATATTCGTAATAGGGCAAAAAGCGCAACGGTAACAGATAGATGCTATACACGAATAGATAGAGAACTGCCGTCAGCAGGCGTGCCATGCCTTCAACAAACCCGCGTGAGCGATTTTGTAAGTAGCGCTTGCGCAATGGTTCCACCACATAACGCATGAAAGAATTCCCTTCCTCTGACCATACCCAGACAATCGTTAACCCACCCGAACGGGTCAGGCGGTACAGTGCATCGAACGTGCGGTCAGGGTCATCTGTGTGATCGACAACCCCCAGCGAATAGACCACATCATAGGGTTCATCTGCCTGATATTGCACGATGTCCGCTTCGACGAAGCTCACGCTGGGATGATTGCCCAGCACCTCCTGCGCTAAGTCTGCCGTGTTGAGATCAAGACCGGTCACATGAGCGACATGATCGACATAGAGCGTGATGTGATGTGCGGGGCCACAACCCGCGTCGAGGATGCGCTTATCTTTAAAATCCTCCAGCGTGCGCGGTTGAATCCAATCCCAGAATAGAAAGGGTTCATCATCGCGGAATTGTTCCCACTGATAACGCCATTCGGGTTGTTTGCCTTGTGGATGCTCTTGCATGGCGAGTCCTCAATTACCCTCAGCATAAGTGATTGGATTCGGATAGTTTGTTTGCCAGTATTGCACATATTGTCCCTCAGCAATGCGACGTTGTACCCACAATCCTACCTGATATGTGCCGGGCTCAAGCGTGATGTTCAACGTGTGTTGGGTTTGTTCGTAAGCGTTTGCTTCCAGCGTGAGCGGGAAAAATACGCTCTCATAGATTGTATCGTTCAGTATGATGCGATTGCGTGTTGCGTTGGCGCGGTTGACCGTGAGCGTATAGCGTAAATCATTCGTTTGTTCATCGGGGTTGTAGAACGTTATTGCGAGTTCTATTTGATGGTCGCCCCCGCCTGAATGCGTCACAGTCAGTGTGTCAATCTGTGCCGGTAGATCCTCACTCTGGCGCTCACGCAAGATAAAATCTTCACGCCCATCAGCCTGTCCATCCACATAGGCAATGAACTCGCGCACTTCAACCTGTACTTGCCAGTCATCCGCCAGCGTTTGATACGCTGATGGTAAAGTGTGTTGAAAACTATGCGATTGTTCCGGTGCGAGTGTCGGTAATAACGCGAATTCGGAGCGATACCGTTCTGCTCCGTTTTCATCACGGATGATGACGCTTGCCATCAGCGTGACGGCATTCAGTTCATGGTTGGTGATCGTGCTGGTAACTAGCGTACCTTGCTGTTGTGGCGTGCTGACTGTGAAGAGTGTGGGTGCTTGATAATAGCGATAGCCTAGTAGAGGCCCATATTGTGCTGACCACCACATCACCGCGCTTGCTAGTATACCTGTTATCAACAAGCTGACTAGCAAGCGCCGAACCTGATGGGGTTGCCACAGCACATCAATCTGATCCATCGCACATCTCTTCGTTATATCAACCTTAAAAACCCGGTGGTGGCGGTGGTGGCGGTGGTGGATTATTCGTGTTTGGTGTGCTTTCACTACCCGGCGGCGCACCGCCCCCTCCGCTAATCGGGCCACTAGGGCCGGATGGACTGGGGTTCGGTACACTGCCCGGAGGTGCGTCGTCTGGATCAGTGGACGGCGTGAAGAACGGATCGGGGGTGATTGTTGGGCGTGGCGTGCGCGTGAAGGTCGCTGTTGGATTGCCCGGTTGTCCACCGTTATTATTATTGTTGTTGTTATTATTGGATGGAGGCGGGTTGGTTGCTTGTTGTGGCGCAATGTTAATCACATTATCATTGACACTGTTCGTGACCTGTATCGGCGTGTCTCCACTGACTACCGGCACGGAGTTTGGTGTGTTGGTGGCAGGATCATTGTTATCGTTGACGGGTTCAGTATTAGCAGGTGGTTCTGTGGGTGCATCATTGGCTACGACAATTTCCAATGTGTCGAAAAACTCGGCGAACTGTTCTTCGATATAAGCTAGCGTACCATCGAGTGTTAACACGGTGTGCCAGCCATCCTCCGTATTGACCACGCGCACTAGCGCCCCATTGCGATAGGTGATTCGCACCGGACAATCGGTTTGTGCGCACTGATACGCATTGACATTCACATCGCTAATGATACGCCATAGCTCGACTTGTTCAAAATCAGTGAGCGTGTAACGTTGATTGCTGATGAGACTATTGAGCGTGCTCTCTTCAGTCTCTAGCGCAACTGCTTCAGTACTGACGGATACATCCATTTCGGTGGGCGTGAGTGTCGCTGTGGCTGTGGCGTTCGTCGTGGTTTCGGTCTCGCTGGCAAAAGCGACGAGTGTCGGCAAATCTTGATTATCGCTGGTTGCCTGATTACAACCTGCTAATGCGATGAGTGCTAGTGTCAAGAATACAGGTATAATAAACCGCATAAATAATGATCCCTTACCTTTGATAACAGCCGATGACATAGGGCTTTTGCCGCGTATAATATAAACCCATATTAGCATACCATAGTTTGCTAAACAATTTATGTAGCCCTTTATACTCAACCGCGTTCATAGGTTGGGCGCAGGTAAATGTCAATCAGATATTGCGGATAACCGATGCATTGTAAGTTGGTTTCGCAGATAGCGATGCTCGCACCATTATTGCGCCAGAAGGGCACACGCTTAATCAGCGTTTCGACCTTCTCGCGGGGGGTGATGATCCACGTATCTTTAGGAACGTGCCCATAGTGGATTACGTCCATATTTTCCATGACTTGTGTTGTCTTGAGATAAGGGGCAATCAGGATCACTTTCTCCGCACCTTTTTCCTCAGTCAGGTAATCATGCACGAAATTCGCTGTCCCTCCAAGATCGACTAAATCTTCCACGACGCCCACAATTTTACCTTGCACATCAATCGAGAGTGGACGGTTGATGTGTGGTGCGTCGAGCGGTTCACCCGGCCCCGCATAAAATTGTACACCCAGTGTGCCAAAATCAATCGGAGGAATGTTCTTATTGAGCGTCCATGCGAGATGATCATGTAACAGCACGCCTGGTAAGAGGGCGCCCATCGTGATCATCACGGCTGTCGTAATCTGCTGGCGCGTGCTGATATTATCGATTTGATAGCGATAAACCGAGCGTGCAATCTGTGTCATGATATACGTTTCAATATGATCGGGGATATATAAAAACTTGAGCGGGTCAAAATCAACTGTTACACCCTGCGGATTCTGCCAGAACAGCCCGTCAATCTTGCCAGTGAACTCTTTGGTGTATTGTGAATAGGCACTCATTATGTACTCTCAGTTCATTCGGTAAAAAGCTACGCTCATATAATGTAAGGCGCAAGTTCGGAATTGTCTATTGAGAACGTGAGATAAGATGCTGCTTGATGACCCACCAGTATCCTTGATAGCGCCATGCAAGGATTATTATTCACTGGTTTGTTGGTCAAAGACATTGTATTTGTGAATCTGACTGTTACGCTAGCTACATATCGCGTTTTGACTTTCACAATTAAATAGGTAGCGTGCCGTAATCGATACATTCGTGAAAGCTGATTGATGGTTCACAAGAGGTTACTGGCTGTGAGTAATAAATTTATGTCATCAAGAGAGAGTAAAATATTAATAAAAAATAATAAATAATTGATCGAAGCATAAGGTTTAAACGTAATAGTATTACAAAACAACTTACTATTTCTTACGAAATTTGTAAACATCTTGTATGAGTATCGCTCCAAAATCGGAAAATTTGTTACTATGTTAGGTAGATGCAAGGACTTATATTGCATAGTAGCATCATAGTCAGTGTGTAAAAGGGTAGTTTCGAGAGAGATGCAAGCCTATTTAAGGGTATATAGGTCATACACATGTTATCAATGTAACACCCTTTTCATCTGGTAAAACGATTCATCTAATGAAGCGAAGGAGTTCATCATAGTGAAAATAAACAGAAATAAATTGTTCTTGCTATTAACTGTCTTGCTGGCGATTATCATATTGCCGCAGATGGTTTTGGCGCAAGACCAACCACCTGTAGATGACAACGGCACACAGCAACAGTGTGTGAGCGTTGATTTTGAAGGGTTGCCAGCCGGCACGATCTTGAGTAATCAGATCCCCGGTATGACGATCACGACGAGTGATCCGGTCAACCACCCACCAATGATCTTTGATACCTCGAACCCCACCGGTGGCGATTATGATCTCGGTACGCCGAATATTGATTTTGGCGGGCCTGGTCGTGGTGCTGGCGGTCGTGCGGGTGCTGACGGTGAAAACAGCCAACCACTCGGTAATGTCGTTATCATCTCAGAAGATGGCGATAGCAGTGATCCTGATGATGATGCGTCAGGTGGTGAGATAATTTTCACCTTTGATAATCCGGTCGTCGTGGATTACATGTATTTCCTCGACATTGATGAAGCCAACGCTTCTGTAACACTCTTTGGTGAAGGCGATACCGAGTTATTTACAACTAACTTCGGCCCTGCTGGATTCGGTAACCGCGCAGGCGATAATGGCGTGTACCGTGTCGATATGGGCGTTGAAGGTGTCGTTCGTGTGGTCACGGACTTCCCCGGTAGTGGTGCTGTATCTTCCGTTGTTTTCTGTGACGAAGTTGTCGAAGAACCCACTGAAGAACCAACCGACGATCCTGCTCCAGAACCGACTGACCCCCCACCGCCAACAATCGCTGAATGCTTGGTGGACTTTGTGCTGGTTATCGACGAATCAAGTGGTATTCAGGCACCAGACTTTGCTGCACAGAATCAGTTCGCACTGAACCTGATCAATACACTGCCAGTCACACCTGACAATTTCAACATGGGTCTTGTGAGTTTCGCAAGTAACGCTGAAGTTGTTGTGCCGCTGACAGGTGATCTTGTAACTCTGGTTGATGGGGTGAATAACAACCCTAAAGGCAGTGGGCAAAGTAACATCACCGCAGGTATTGAAACTGCACAAGCGGAGTTGGTTTTCAACGGTCGCCTTGGTGTGCCGAAAGTGATGATGGTTATCACCGATGGCTTCATTAACCGCGTACTTGTCGACTTTTTTGATGTAGCTGAACCAGAAGTTGCTGCCGCTGCTGCACGTGCCGCTGGCATTGAAATCTATGCAATCGGCGTGCCAGATTCAGCAGCAGGTGTGAACCTCCCCGTGCTGCAGTCTATGGCGAATGACCCAGACTCACAATACTATCGTGAAATCGACTTCGATGCTATCGATGATCTGACCTTCGCTATGGAACTATCGGAGACGCTCTGTCCAGAACTTGAAAACCGTCCGCCAGTTGCCGTGAACGATAACTACAACACCCCACAAGATACAATCTTGGATGTACCTGCACCGGGTATCCTGCTCAACGATAGCGATCCCGATGGTGATACAATCAGTGTGGATGCCTTTGATGCAAGCAGCGTTGAGGGTGGTAGTGTCGCAGTCAATACGACAACCGGTAGCTTCAGCTATACACCGCCTGCGGGCTTCACCGGTGTCGATAGCTTTGCCTATATGATCACTGATGGTGTACTGACAAGCAATACAGCAACTGTCACGATCAACGTATTGGGTGAAGATGAACAACCATCCGAAACACCAGTGCCAGAAGTGACACCAGATGTAACGCCGGATGTCACACCAGACGTGACACCAGATGTTGATCAAACGCCAGAAGTCACGCCGCCACCTGTGGCAGAATGTGAAATCTTGCGGTTTGAACTGTGGAATGCCGATACAGACAGCATCATCATGATCCTGGATAATGGCTCACAGATTGATGTTTCTGCCTTCAACAATGCTAACGTAACCATCATTGCAGTCACTAACCCGACTTCAGTTGGTAGCCTTGAATTCACATTGTTCGGACCAGAAACCCGCTCAGATGTTGAAAACGTGACACCATACTCGATGTTCGGTGATAGCGATGACGGCGACTACTACGGTCAACGTTTACCATTGGGCAACTACACGGTCACTGCGCGTGCCTTCTCAGAAGCGTCACTGCGTGGGGTGCTGTGTGCAGAAGCCAGCTTGAACTTCTCCGTGGTCGATAACACACCAGCTCCGCAACCGACTGAAGAGGTCACTCCTCAGCCGACTGAAGAAGTGACGCCACAACCGACTGAAGAGGTCACTCCTCAGCCGACTGAAGAAGTGACGCCACAACCGACTGAAGCACCAACTTGCCAGATCGTGCGCTTTGAATTGTGGAACGCGGATACCGAAAGCAAGATCTATGATCTGACAGACGGCGCTGTGATTAACCTCGCAGAGCTGGGCGGTGCACGAGTAACTATCGTTGCCATCGTTGATCCATCACCAGTGGGTAGCACTTACTTTGAGCTGACCGGTGCAATGTCGCACTATCAGGTTGAAAACTCACTGCCGTACACGTCGTTCAATAGCGATTTCGCTGGCGGGCAAAACCTCAATACCGGGGCATACAACCTGACAGTGACCGCCTACACTGAATCGAGCCGTGGCGGTGATGTGTGTGATCAAGTGTCAATCAACTTCACTGTGGTTGATGAAGCAGCTGACGACTCACCAGAGGGTGACAGTAGTCCTGGTGGCGAGGAACCTGAAGATGGTGGCGATCCACCACCACCACCACCACCACCCGCTTAAACTCGTTTTCTAGAAGAGGGTACTTTCCCCGTACCCTCTACCTGAATTATGGCAGCCGCTTGTATTGACTATACAGGCGGCACTTTGTTTTAATGACATTGACGTTCTTTGATATAAGTTTTTAATTATATGTAACTTAATTTTTTACTTATATATAGTCAGACAAGCAGTTGTTGGTTACACTATGGGGCGTTTGATGCCCGACGAATGATGTCGGGCGACTGTATATAGGCGTTCCAAACGATGAGGACATTTCACTATGAAACATGAAACTTTGGCTATTCACGCGGGATATGAGACAGACCCCACCACTAAATCCGTTGCTGTGCCGATCTATCAGACGGTGGCGTATGAATTTGATAATGCGCAACATGGTGCAGATCTGTTCAATTTGGCGGTACCGGGCAACATTTACACGCGCATCATGAATCCCACTAACGACGTACTCGAACAACGTGTGGCGGCGTTAGAGGGTGGCGTGGCGGCTTTAGCACTCAGCGCAGGCAGTGCCGCTGTCAATTACTCGATCATCAATATTGCCGAAGCCGGCAGTAATATTGTCACAGTACCTTTGCTCTACGGGGGCACATACACGCTGTTCAAGCACATGTTACCCAGGCTAGGGATTGATGTGCGTTTCGCTGAGAATGACCATCCCGCTAGCCTTGAAAAATTGATTGATGATAAGACCGCTGCTGTCTTTTGTGAATCTATTGGTAACCCCGCCGGCAACATCCCTGACCTCGAAGCCATTGCTGAGATGGCACACAAACACGGCGTACCCGTGATTGTCGATAACACGGTGGCATCTCCTGCGATCATGCGCCCCTTTGAGTTCGGTGCGGATATTGTTGTGCATTCACTGACCAAATACATGGGCGGTCATGGGACGAGTGTCGGTGGCATCATCGTGGATTCTGGCAAGTTCCCATGGGCGGAACATGCAGATCGCTTCCCGATGCTCAACACGCCGGAACCTTCTTATCATGGCGTGGTTTATACAGAAGCATTAGGCCCTGCCGCTTACGTCGGGCGGGCACGGACGGTGGCGCTACGCAATACCGGCTCGGCATTATCACCAATGAACGCCTTCTTCTTCTTACAGGGGATTGAGACACTCTCCTTGCGCATGGAACGCCATACTGAGAATGCGCTCAAAGTGGCACAATATCTCGAAGGGCACGATCAAGTTTCGTGGGTGCAGTATGCGGGGCTGGAGAGTTCGCCGTATTATGAACTCGCGCAGAAGTACACTAATGGTCGCCCCTCGGCGCTGTTGACATTCGGCATTAAGGGTGGTTTCGATGCAGGGGTGACGTTCTACGATGCGCTCAAGTTGTTCAAACGCCTGGTGAACATCGGTGATGCTAAGTCGCTGGCGGCGCATCCAGCTAGCACCACGCACCGCCAACTGACATCCGAAGAACTCGAGAGCGCCGGCGTAACCCCGGATATGATCCGCTTATGCATCGGTATCGAACACATCGACGACATTCTTGAAGACCTCGAACAAGCCTTATCAGCTGTTTAAATACGTAGCAGGGACTGATAGCACTCAGTCCCTATTTTCATCATGCCTGTATTGGCGAAACCACTCATCCACGAATGTGCAACATCTGCTTCATGAAGATAGCAGTTCATATCTGCTTGAGTTTGTGTATCATAGATGACAGATCGCAGGCAAACAGATGAGATCACATGGACGCAATCAAACATACGCTCTTAAAACCGTATCAAGTCGGTAACATCACCGTTGAAACACCGATCAATCTTGCACCGATGGCCGGGCACACCAATCGTGCCTTCCGGCAAATTGTGCGCGAGCTTGGTGGGTGTGGGGTAGTTTGTACCGAAGTCTTGAGCAGTGTTTTGCTGGGGAACAAAGGCACACGCCAGCGCTCGCTGGAGAAATTCCCGTGGGATGCTGACGCCGAGTATCCGATGGCGGTACAGCTATTCGGCAGTGAGCCGAAAATTGTTGCGGAAGCGGCAAGAATTGTGGTCGATCATGGCGCGACGATTGTTGATATTAACATGGGGTGCTGGGTTCCCAAAATTGCCAAAAAGGGTGGCGGTGCGGCATTGATGCGTGATGTTGATGTGGCGCGTGCGGTAGTCGAAGCGGTGGTCGAAGTGGTCGATGTGCCGGTGACAGTCAAGGTGCGTAGCGGGTTTGAAGATGGCGTGGTGACGGCGATCCCCTTCGCACAAGCTGCCGAAGCCGTTGGCGTGCAGGCGATTGCTGTTCATGCTCGTTTTGCCGGGCAGGGGCATCAGGGTGATGCAGATTGGGATGTGATCCGTGATGTGAAACAAGCTGTACAGTCGATGCCGGTCATCGGCAATGGCGACGTGCGCGAACCCGAAGATGCCGAACGCATGTTAACGCGCACAGGATGTGATGGCGTGATGGTCGGGCGTGGGGCGTTAGGTCGTCCATGGATCTTCAAGCATATCCAGCATTATCTGGAGACCGGCGAACATCTGCCGCAACCTACCCGCGCCCAACGCGCTGAAATTGCCCTGCGTTACGCACAACTTAACCACGCTTATGCTGCCATCCCGGATGAGGCGGTCTGCTTACAGATGCGCAAACAGCTGAGTAAGTACGCGCTTGATGAGCCGGGCAGTGTGCATATCCGCAACCAATTGGTACGCGTTAGCAGTCTGGCAGATATTGAGACGATCCTACTGCCTATCATCAAGGGGTAAGGTGCATCACGCATCCGATCACAACCCGAGGCGATCATTTCTACAAATACTATTGAGACGAAGGGCAATTATGGCATATCTGGTAACAGGGGGCGCAGGGTTCATAGGCAGTCACATCACGGAGCGCTTACTACAACGGGGTGAGACTGTTATCGTCTTTGATAATTTCAACGATTACTATGATCCACGTATCAAGCGCGATAACATGCGACGCATCCAGAACGAACGCTTGATTGTGGTTGAAGGCGATGTACGTGATGCTACACTGGTCAATCAAGTCGTTGAGGAAAATCATATCACCCACATTGCTCACATGGCGGCACGCGCCAACGTGCGTGCCAGCGTGGCACAGGTTCCGCTTTATATGGCAGTTAACCTCATCGGCTCTATGAACATCTTCGAAGCGGCGCATCAATACGGCGTGGAGCAGGTGGTGCTGGCATCGACTAGCTCAGTTTATGGTCAAACGGAAGTCTTGCCTTTTGTTGAGTCAGATTCGGCAGATCGTCCCTTGGCGGCATATCCTGCCAGCAAACGCGCCGCCGAAATTCTCGCACATACCTATTACCACCTGCATCAGATGAACATCACTATTTTGCGCTTCTTCAATGTATATGGCCCCGCCGGACGACCCGACATGATGCCGATGCGTTTGATGGAGGCTACTCACACCGGTGAAACAGTGACATTGTTCAATGGGGGCGATATTTCCCGCGATTGGACGTACATCGATGATACGGTAGATGGTGTGATTACAGCTCTGGATACACCACTGGGTTATCAAGTGATTAATTTAGGCACAGGTAATCCGATCAAACTGACTGCGTTTGTCGAGATTATCGAACATCTAGCCGGCAAGACCATCAATAAGGTCATGGTCGAAACCCCGCTGAGTGATCCACCGATCACCTTCTGTAATAATCAAAAGGCGCGTGATCTGCTGGGATTCGATCCACAATTCAACGTGCGGGATGGTTTACAGGCAACATGGGAATGGTATCAAACATTCTATAAACTGGTTTAAAACTTTATCCTAATGTATAGTTGATACGAACACACATATCATGTATTTAATATTTAACTTATCACATTTTATGTCGATAGTTATATGATTGTGTAGCGGACAACTTACAGAAGGGGATACTGTGATGTACGCAATTGACTGGGTGATGGAAAATCGCATCGTTATTAGTCGCCCGGTGGGTGACCAGACAAAGGAATCAGTTACAAACGCTATTTTCACTTTGAAAGAGCGTATCGAAGCAGGGACAGCGCCTGTCCATGTGATCAGTGACTTGCGCTATGTAGGGGCATTCCCCACTGATTTATCGATGCTGGTTAAGATGATAGAGAGACAAGCCAATAGTGGCTATACCATCGTCATCGGTGGCACACGGCTGACACATTTTTTCTCGCGGGTGTTGGCGCAATTCGGCGGCGGACGCTCTCCGGAATTTTTTGATAATGTTGCGGATGCGCTGGCCTGGTTACAAAAGGTGGATGCCACGCTCGGTGATGATTTGCATTATGATGAAGCGCCACCTGCATAATCTCAGGCAAAAGTGTAAGGCGTATGATGCCTGATTGTCGTATCTATATGAAAGAGAACAGAGTATCTTATGGGAAAACTCAAAAACCTCGCGATGGTCAAATCAACTAGTGCTGATAGTTTCGCTTATTTACCACCGGATAGCGCCTTCGATGCGATGCGCATACTCGTTAAGCCGACATTGGGTGAAGGGTATACGGCCCCCGCGATTGTCAGCATGTCTGTTCTAGGTGCGGTTCTGCGTGGTTTACGGCGGGCAAGCCCCGGCGGGCGCATCGTGATTATGGATAGCGTCCGTACGGATGGTGATCCTGCCCAGTTATTTGAGGAAGTGGGTGTCACAGATTTGCTCGATGCTGAGATGCGCGTCACGGATACCGATAATCTGATTGTGAAGACATATTCTAATCGACTCGACCCCCCGTGCCATTTTGCCAGCTTGCGAGCGTCCGAATACATCAGCGACTATGACTGCGTGATCTCACTGAGTGCGTTCAAGCGCACGCTGGTTGACAGTGCGCCTCGCATCGCTGGTTCGGTGGCGAACCTGCGCGGTTTCTTCCCGCGTGCCATCCTGCAACAGTTCGAGAGCGTGCCCTATGAGGATGTCCTCACCGATGTCTATTTCACTATTGGTCAGCATGTGGATGGCGCGGTGATTGATCTCAGCGCAAAATATGCCAGCGACGATGCGCGTTTAGATCGCGGTGATGTCGGTGTGCCTGTCGGCAAGGTGGTCTGGGGGGATGATCTGCTGGCGGTGGATGAAGTCGCCTGTCAACTGGCGGATGAACCGGTGCCGTCTTATCTGACACAATTGCGCGATCTGCGCAAGCAATTGGCAGGCGCTTGATACCAATAGGGCGGGGTAGGTGTGCCCCGCCTGTTGTGACTCATTCCTATGCTTGAATACCTGACACCTTGTGGTAAATGTGGTGATAGCAAGATTACCAATCGGTTTTCGTATTATTTCAGTTCTCGCAGCTCAATCGAATTTCCATCTGGATCATAGATACCCCACCCAATCAGGGTGTCCGTTTCATGGCGATCACCATAATCCCCGCCCCCATGCTTTGCTGCGCTTGCTACGACCGCTTCGACATCCCCGACGGTGAAAAGCATTTGAATGCGATTTTTCTCGGCTACCACCTGAGCGATTTCATTCGGGCAGAACAACAGGTCTACGCCTGCGATTTTGCCCGCGAAGAATGGGGAATCAGGTATAGACTTCAATTCAGCATCGAAAACGGCATTGTAAAATGCGACCATCGCCGTCATATCGGTCACTGCAATGGTGAATTTATCGAGTTGCATCAGTCGTATCTCCTAGGGAATAATCTGGGACTGTGGCATTAAGTGCCTCAATATCATCATCCGTGATAGTGTGAATAGGTGCAGAACTGGTGGGAAAGATGATCCAACATCGGGTTTTAGATGGCTATCCAAAACTCTCACCTGTTCGACAAATCAAAGTCGCTATGAAACCAGCCCTAACTCGAACTGAGCGTAGATTGGTTCGGCAATCCTCCTCATATCATCGGTGAATATGCCGTGATCAACGCAGTCGATGCGGATAAATCGATTTCCACTGTAGCTATCTGTTATACACCACGATATTAAAGGGTCATCAGACGATAGAGCTGTAGTACAAGTTTACGGGGCAAAGGCAGTCGAGTTTAATTGCGCCGAATCGATCCAACACCACTTGTCTCAACATCGACCGAGGCATCGCCGGAGTAGGTGATACTGCCAACACCGCTCAAGTTGCCTGTAATGCTCTCGCTAGCGTTAATCGTTGCTGCGCCGACGCCGCTGAGATTCACTTCGACGGTCTCCGATTCGACATCCCCAGCATTGTAATTACCGGCGCCTGATAGGCGAATGTCCTGTTTGGTGACACGCCCGGCTTCAATGACAACATTGCCAGCACCACTAACCTCGACATCGAGTTCGTCGGCGATGAGTTCATCAACACGGACATCCCCCGCACCACTGATGCTAATCGCGAAGCTATCCGATTCTACAGGCGCAACATTGATATCACCAGCACCGGTGATGTGAATGCCTTCGAGTTCGGGCAAGGTGACTCGCACGGTTAGCTCGGTAGGACGGATACCAGTGTTACTACGTTGGTCAATGACTAGTGTGTTATCGTCAACCTCGGTTGTGAGCAGGTCGAGCAGGTTCTCATCAATGTTGACAGTGATTTCGTATTCATCACCTAACGTGACATAAACACGACCACCTGTTGCGATTCGAATCTCAGTGAAGTTGCTAACAGTGCGAGTTTCCTCGACAACATTACCATTACCGGCAGTGGAATCTAACAGAGCATCGCAGGCACTTAAAATGAGTAATCCCAGGATAGAAATCCAAAGTATGGTCCAGTTTCGTTGTTGCATGTGTGTACTCCTTATTATTTAGCCTTTCGTTCTGGTGCTGTATACGCAAGAACGTCCTCTAGTGTTGTGGATTATTAGTGCTTCGCTTTTTGGGTGCCAACATTCTCTCTGGTATAAACTTAGCGTGAACAAACCCCCAATGACCTTTTTTCAGTGGAGTACAGTGCTGGTATTTTGGCAGATCAGCGTATGTGTTAAACTCGTACTTGCCATTGCATAAACTTGACCATTCACAAATTCATGTTGAATATCGCTCTGTGCCTCAAATTTATGGTATTCAGTTCGCTCATCTGTGTGGGGTGTTGCTGTTGTGCCATTGCCATAGATTATAGTTTCTCTGAATCACAAATGCCTCAAACCCATTATACCACCGAGTTTGAGGCATGATGTCACTTAATTGGCGTGGTTGAGTATCAATCAGGCGAGATCGTTTTTCAGTTGGTTGACCTGCACAATTAGATAGAAGATAGCGCTGATGAAGATCAGCAGTGCCAGCATGAAGGCGATCACCTGCGCTAAAATAGATGCAGATGAGACCAGCGCGAAGATCACCATCACGGTTATGGTGGCGGTGAACATGAGCAAAACAATCGACATCAGCTTATCATTTTGGGTGTCTATCATGGTGTTCACTCCTACGCTTTTTTCTACTGTAACGCATATCAAATGCCCGATGCCCCTGTCATAAACCCCCGTTTACTATGACAAATGTCACCATTTTGCTGATATAATTCTTTTCAAATAGCTTGAAATGATTTTCTGATGCGTTATGAAACAATTTATGCCAGTCAATTTCTGGTGAATCGTCTGGATTATGCGCATATCGTCGATGATATCCGCGATGATGGCGACATCATCCAACTGCGCTTGAGCAATAACCAGATCGTGATGGTGCTCCTGATCGAGCGTGTGATGAACGTCAGCGATGTGCGCCACTACTATGCGGAGAACAGCGCACGTGGTATTCACACACTGATGATGGTCTGGGCGGATGTATTTTTACCCCGCGATGGCGATACCTACTTGCTCGATGATTGGATGCAGATTTTGCTCGCGCTACATGGCGACAAAATCTATGCGTATGAGATCGCCGGACGTGATGCCTTCTTCTTTCCTGTATATATGCAGGGACGCACGCTTCAACGTAAGGTGCGCTATGGCGAGATCGTCAATTATGCAGGCATTGGAGGGCAGGTGGTGAACACACTCAACCCCCATATGCCGGGGCGCTGGTACGTTGGCAATTTTGAACAAGACGATCAGCGTTATCGGCACTTTAGCACCGCCGGAAAAAACATAGCAGACGATCCATTGAACGCTTATTTTAATACGCTTGGTTTACCCCGCAACGCGCAGGCAGATGCCGTCAAACGTGCTTATCGCACACTAGCACGTCTCTATCATCCAGATGTCAACACCAGCGACGATGCTGACGAGCGCATGAAGCGCATCAACCGTGCCTATACCCATATTATGAAAGAATTTGAGGACTAGATAAAAGATGAAATACGGTGCAATTTTCCCGCAATATGAACTGAGTGCAGATGTTGATAATATTCGTAAGTTTATGCTCGGTGTAGAAGCCATGGGCTATGATTTCGTGCTGGCATATGATCACGTGTTGGGTGCAAACCCGGAGCGTGAAGGCGGTTGGAATGGCCCCTACACCTATGAGACGCAATTCCATGAGATTTTCACGCTGTTCAGCTACGCTAGCGCCATCACTACCGAACTTGAATTTACCACCGGCATTCTGATCTTGCCCCAGCGCCAGACCGCGCTGGTTGCCAAACAAGCTGCACAGGTGGATCTGTTCACAGGTGGACGCTTTCGTTTGGGGATTGGTGTGGGCTGGAATCAGGTTGAGCTAGAAGGTTTGGGCGAAGATTTCAGCACCCGTGGACGACGCTCCGCTGAACAAGTCGAAGTTCTGCAATTGTTGTGGCAGAACGAACTGGTCACCTACGAAGGTGAGTTCCACAAGCTCGATGATGTCGGCATCAACCCGCTACCCATCCAACGCCCGATCCCGATCTGGTTCGGCGGTGGGGCAGATGCCGTCCTCAAGCGCATGGCACACTATGGCGCAGGGTGGATGCCGGGTGGGATGGCGATGGATCAGGTGCAGGTGCGCCTGGAGAAGTTGCACGGCTTTCTCGAAGAAGCTGAACGCGATCCTGCTGATTTTGGCATTGATCCTTTCATCCCGCTTTATCGTATTGACGAAGCCAAACAGGTGGAATACCTCGAACGCTGGCGCTCATTGGGCGCCAGCCATGCCAGCGTGCTGACCATGCACGCCGGCTATACGACTGTCGAAGAACATCTCGCCGCGCTGGCAAATTTCATCGACAAAGTGAAATGATTGTCAAGGCTCTCATGCGCTTGTGTCGGTTGAGGCGCTGAGCAACGCCACCGGAAACTTCCCGAATAGATCAGCGACGCGGATTTGTTCGGCGGCGGCGTGCGTGTCACCGGTCAATACATCCTGATAGGGTACCTGATAGGCGAGAGGTAGGTGTATCACTGTCTCTCGCCAGATGTCCACACCACAGGGCATCACCGTCTGACCGTCCGTGAGTTGTACCACCAGACGCGGAACTGCGATCAGTGCTACGTCATCATCGGTGGCGCGTAGATACGCGCACAGGTGCTGAGCGCGTTCGCCGGAGACAGTCAGCGGCATGTAATCGCCCTCTGTGAACAGGCGTTCATGTTCACCCCGGAAGCGCAAGCTGAGCGCGGTCAGGTAGAGCTTGATCTGTCCATCTTCGGGCGTTTGGATTAGGTCAGTAGCCAGTGCTGGTCGATCGACTTGCGCACGGTTGAGTAAGTTTTCTAGCAGGTGTCCTCGCAAATCATAATCCACTGGACGGCGGTTATCCGGATCAACCAGACTATAATTCCACATCTCATTGCCCTGATAAATATCCGGTACGCCCGGCGATGTAATCTTCAGCAGAGTAGTCGCCAGCGAATTGAGAAACCCATAATACGAGACACGCTCCTGAAACGGCAGAAAATCCGCCATGAATGTTTCACTGTTTAGCAAATGGTGGATGAGATCTGCCATCGCCTGATGATAGGCATCGTTGGCGTTCACCCAATTGCTATGTACTTTGGCTTCGTTGATAGCTTTTCGCATATAACCGACGATGCGCATCTCAAAGTCAGGGTCATTGTGCAGAGGATAAGCGCCGATAAGCGTTTGATAGAGCAGGTATTCATCGTTAGGCGATGGGGCATGTGCGCCTTCAACCAGCACTTTCAACGCTTGGCTCACCCCTGACCAGCGTGTGATCGCCCCGTACCACTCGTCCGGTATCTCCGATAACACGCTGATGCGAGCGCGTACATCTTCACTGCGCTTGGTATCGTGCGTGGAGGTGCTGAGCATGGTCTGACGGTAGCCTTTATTGCGGTTATGTGCGTGGAACTCATCGACGCTGATGCCGAATTGCTCGGGATGTCCGCCTACTTCGTTGAGTGAGGTCAAGCGGTTATAAATGTAGAAGCTGGTATCTTCCACGCTCTTTGCCATGACCGGCCCACTCATTTGCTGATATTGCATCACGAACTCGCGCATGTCCTCGTGCAACGCCTTGTCGAACGCCTCGAAGAGCTTCATCTGTAACATATCGCGCACAAAATCAAACATGTACGCCGGGCTGCGCGGGTTGCGCTTCTTGGCGATTTCAACTGCTTGATTGATGTACGTGCGATCACGCTCACTGACCGGCTCATCGGCAGTGATATAGGTGCGGTAGATCGCTAGGGCCGCCGTAATTTCGATGAGCGCGTGTTCGAGCGTATGTCGTGTAAAACCCCGATAACGCCGATTCTGCTCAACAATCTCGGCAAGCTGGGCACTGCGGGCATATAGCTCGCTGTTGAGAGTGTCAGTCATGATGTATTTCTTGCTAACATCCACGATTTCATCGAAGTCTATTGGCTCGCCGACAAACTCATGATAGAGTGTGTCAAAAGCATCTTGATTGGTGCTATCGACGAATAAACTGGTCACGGCAATCATGAAGTCATAGCCGGTGGTGCCATACACTGCCCAATCATAGGGTAGCGGCTCAGTCTCGGAGAGGATCTTCTCGGCGAGTACATACAGGGGCCAGTTGGTAGCCTGATCAGCTTGCCCCTGTGCGATCAAGCGTTCGCGGATGCGCGTGCGGTCAATGGCTTCTTCCGGTAAGTCTTGCCGCAAACGGGCGACGATATATTCCTCTTGCAGTTGTAAAAAGTAAAGTTTTGGATTCCATAAACCATCAGGGTGATCGATGCGTAAGCCCGATATTTTACCCTCACCGAGCAAATTGAATGTCAGTTGATGTGTCTTTTGGAACACTTCCGGATGTTCGATGCGGATCGCCGCCATATCATTGATATCGAAGAAACGCCGATAGTTGATCTCATCGGATGCCGCCCGCCAGAAAGAGAGGCGATACGGTTGGTTTTCAAGGATGTCATCCAGTATGTCGAAAGTCTCTGGCATACCCTGCACGCCGTTGATGCGTTCCAGCGCACTATCCAGCGCACCGCGGAACTGATCGCTGTGATCGTATAGATGCACAAAACGCTGGCGGGCGATCTTCTGCTCACGGCGCATTTCTACCAGTAATGATTTGTCTCGCGTCTGAAACGGTGGGATATGCTGGAGCGCGGTCAGGATGCTGAGTAGCTCATCTTCCACCCACTGATCGAATGGTTCTTGTACCAGACTGTGATGCGCCTCGCGTAAGATATTGGCGTAGGTATCCGGTGTGATCGGATACTGGTTTTCCCAGTAGTGCAGGTAAAAATCACCATGCCAGTAAACCAGCTTCAAGCGTCCGTTTTCTAGCTCGCGCCCATAATGATCGCCTAGAACCGGCAACAGTACCTTGTTATCGAGGGCGCGGTTTTCGGGTTGCCAGTTAATATCAAAATAGTGCGAATAAACCGACGATGGTCCGTGCTTGAGGACATCCATCCACCATGGGTTGTCTTTGCCGATGCCCATGTGATTGGGCACAATATCCAGCAAGAGCGACATCTGATGCGCGTGCAGGGTATCGACGAGCGCGTTGAACTCATCCTCGTTGCCCAGCGCCGGATTGAAGCGGTTGTAATCGACAGTATCATAGCCGTGTGTACTGCCCTCACGCGGTTGATAAAGCGGTGAGGTGTATAGATCACTGATACCGAGTGTATGTAGATAATCGATTAAATTTTGGGCATCGTTGAAGGTAAAATGTGGGCCAAATTGCACGCGATAGGTAGAGTGGGGAATCCGTCGATCCTGAAAGATCGCGTCTAAGAGGTTGTCAAAATTAATGGGTGTTGTGTGAGTTGTCATGTTTGCTTGTTCCTCACGAAATGTCTTGCAGTGTTTGCTATTGTATAGCGAAATTGTGTGCCGGGTAAGTGGTAGCAATGAAGAAATGCCCGTGTAGTGCTCTCAAAATGGAGGCAGGTAGTGCTAGTTCCAGATGCGCCAATCCGCCTCATAGAAGCGCGGTAACACCGGATGATCCAGCGTGTTGATCGCGTCGTATGTATCTTGATAGGCGAGATCGGGGTCAAAATACTGCGCATGATCGAGCGTCTGCGCTGTGAGATAACGCAGGGGTACATCGGGTACGGTTAATGTCGGTGTCGTGTGCGGGGTAGCGATAATGAATCCCCACTCGCCGAAGGTAGGCACGTTGGCATGGAGCGGGATGGTGTGCAGTTCAGCACTCTGAAGTGTGTTATCAATCGTCCAGAAAGAGCGACGGGCAAAGTACGGCGATGTCGCCTGCGTCACCAGTGCGCCATCCGGCGCGAGGCGTAAGCGTACCATGCGATAAAAACTGTCACTGTATAGCTTGCTCAGGCTCTCGTTGTTGGGATCGGGCAAATCCATGATGATGACGTTGAAGATGTCCGCACCCTCAGCAATATAGGTGAAGGCATCCTCATGAATGATTGTCACGCGGGGGTCATCGAGCGCGTCTTCGTTGAAGCGTTCCATCACCGCAAAATGACGCGCTAGTTCAGTGATCGCCGGATCGAGATCAACCACAGTCACGCTCTGTACATCGTCATGTTTGAGTACCTCACGCGCCACGAACCCATCTCCACCGCCGAGGATCAGCACGCGCTCACGCGAGCGCGACGCCATCATCGCCGGATGTACCAGCATCTCATGGTAGCGGTATTCATCCAGCGTGCTGAATTGCAAATTGCCGTTGATATACAGGCGGTAATCGGTATTACGAGCGGTCAGCACGATACGTTGATAGGGCGTTTGCTCGGCATAGATGATATTAGCGCTGTATAGGCGCTGTTCGAGTATGCGCGTCAAATCGGTGGAGAACAACACCCCACCCAGCATGATGCCGGCAATGCCCAGCGCACTCACCCATAGCGTTCTTGACCAGCGCGGACTGAGCTTCTCGTTGAACACGTGCAAGACCATCGTTGCTACGCTGATGTTGAGTAGTGCCATCACGAAGGCGGTCTGCGTCACGCCCAATAGTGGGAGCAGAATCACCGGAAATGCCAGCGAACCCACCAGCGCCCCCAGATAATCAATCGATAGTACATCGGCTAGTGCAGTGCTGAGATCACTGCGATCAGCGACGATGCGCGTTAGCAACGGAATCTCCAGCCCGACGCAAATACCAATCGCCAGCGATACGCAGATCATCATTGCGTAGTAGTACACATCCGCATAACTGAAGACCGCGTATAAGATCAGCGCCGATGTGCCCCCGAACAGCGCCACCGCGAACTCAACGACAATGAACCAGCGCAGAGTATGCCGTTTGATTCGGCGTGACAAGAGTGAACCGATCCCCATCGCAAACAAGAAGAAGCCGATAGTGAACGAAAATTGTGTGATGCTATCGCCCAGCAAATAACTGGATAGCGTCGCTACAATCAGTTCATAGATCAGGGCGCAGATGGCGATAATCAACACCGCGAACAGCAGTGTAACCCGTTCACGGCGGCTGACAGTATCGGCGGGTATGAGCATCGGCACTTACTTACCGGATCCCGGCCCCCCGCCAGGGAACACGAACAGCACCCCGCGAGAGTTGATGCCGGTGTTCGGTGTGCCGCTGGTCACCAAGCCTACGCCGTTATACGAGGCGTAAGCAGACCCCACAAAGCCTAGAATGAGAACAACGACTACTGTAACAATGAGCAAACGAGCCATTTGTGCCTCTCCTTAGTTTAACTCGGTAATTTTTGAGATGATGCCATGATAAAGAATAAGAAAGCTAAACCCCCTGTCACACCGGCATAGATGAAGAACCATAATGGCATGATATGATCGCGCCGTATGCTGACTTCCAGCGTTAATCGGTTGAGTACCGAGCCATCATAAGCTACTTCTAGCTTGTGTTCTCCAACTTGCCGGGGTACAAACATCTCACTGGTTTTGTATTGTGTCTCTACCCAGGGGCCATCTTCGTCACGTCCAGTTTCGTGCCATAATTCTTGTACGAACAACGGTTGTGTCAAGCCATCCGGTGAGGTGATGGTCACATCCACATCAATGAAGCTGTTCTGTGGTAGAGTGTTATCCACCAATTGTATACTCACCACTACCGGACGCTCTGTTGTCAGATTAACAGGGAAGTTAGCGCTGAGGTTATTCTGCGAGAGTGTGACGCGCTCCGGGTCTTCAGTCACACCTGTGTTGCCCGCGATGAATGCCGCAAGCAGGCCAATCACCACTGCTACCGCACAGATTATCGCGACGGTATTATAAGTATTGCGCCACTTCGCGACGTTTTCTAGCTTCTTCAACCATTCTTCGTTGCGGAAAGCCCGTGCGAGCGCTTTCTCGTCGATCTGTCGTCCTTCGTAGATTTCCAGCTCTTCGTTGGTCTGCTGGATGCTGTACTTGAGACCGCCTTTGCCGGACGCCTCCGCCACGAAGAACTGATCGCCGGGCTTCGCACGCCATGTTAGTTCACCCTCTACCCCGACAATCACTGCCGGATAACGTTCGTGAACAACAGCTTGCTTATCATCGCTGATTTGCAAGCGCGAATCACTATGGGCATTGAATTGTCGGCGAAAACGGATCTTGCGAAAGAGTGAGAATCCCGTTTCATCCAGCCCTAGCCATACCATGCGCCCATCTTCACCACCGAGCAACCACTCATTCCATGAGAAGCTCTCGCCCTCAGATGTGCCACTATAGACTACTCGCCCCAGCACGGTATAACCGATTGAGGCGATGGTCACACGGTCACCCATCTTGATAGGGCGCGGGGAGTCGGGCAGGCGTTGCCCACGGCTGAGGACTTCTGGTGCTTCGACACCAATGCTGATATACGAACCACATGTCGGGCAGACTGTTGCCTGCGAGGTAGCGTTGAGCTGATCGATTGGACTGCCACAATTCGGACATTCTAAACGGGTGAGCGGTGTTTGTGTTTGACTTGCCATCATCCATCAACCTAGCTTGATGTCTTCGGGTTCTAAATCGTCGCCAGTTTCGACTTCGATTTCATCTTCCCAGAAGGTGACGCTCACCGGTTTACTATCAGCGGTGCCGGTTGCGTAGCCAAATTTGCCCTCAATCGGCATCACAGATGAGAATTGTCCCTCTTGCCCGATCATCCTCCCTGAACGTTTTTCGGTGATGAACACGTCTAGATTATTGATTTTAACGGTGCTACCCACATTAATTTCGCTGTGGGGCGGGATTGCCCCGCGCACGCGCTCGCGCTTGTAAAGTGTCCAATAACCTTCGTCTTCCTCTAGCCATGCAGGTGGTTGATCATCGTTCCATGAAATCTGCCATTCTTCCCAGAAGCCTTCATCATAGGCATAGCGCACGCGCCCTAATACGGTGAACCGGCGCCCGCGTATGATGCCCGTCTGTCCGACGGATAAGCGTGACGGATAATCAGCGAGCTTCGCACCTTTGCCCCGTGGTTTGAGCCCTTCTTCGCCGGAGATCAGGTACGATGCGCCACAATATTGGCATGATACCGCCCGAATGAATTGATTTTCAATCGTTAATGGTGCGCCACAGCTTTGACAATCTAATTGTTGAGCCATCTTACATCCTTACTGCTGTGTGAGTCTTTTCTTTGTGTATATTACCAAATTTGATGAGGTGATACGTATCACAAATATGTTCATAAACCGCTATCTTTGTTGCGGTTATATATACAATTCATCTTATTTTACAGGCAAATTGTATTTCATGCGGTAGGATATACGAGGTTTAGATAGGGCAATCGCACCAAAATGGGACGATTTGTAATAAGCTCTGAGAACCTGACACTTTGGTAGAGAATATAGAACATCAAATTGGATAGACAATTGGGTTATTCATGACAGTTGAGAAACTACAGGTGCGAGATATCACAGAACGTGAAATTCAGGTGATTGAGTTATTAGCAGAAGGCTTGACCAATAGCGAAATAGCTGATCGCCTCTTCTTGTCCAAAAATACGATTAAGTGGTACGTGCAAAAACTTAATCAGAAGTTATTTACAGATGGGCGTGAAGGAATTGTTGAAGAAGCGCTTAGGCTAGGTCTTTTGGGTTTGTAC
Source organism: Anaerolineae bacterium (assembly GCA_051117475.1). GTDB lineage: Bacteria > Chloroflexota > Anaerolineae > Aggregatilineales > Phototrophicaceae > JAUZRW01. The sequence continues at coordinate 44,368 of JBNPEE010000053.1, forward strand.
CTAGAAGGGGATATTGGTCCGATCCGTACAAATTTACCTCATCAGACGACACCTTTTGTCGGACGTGAACGTGAGCTGATCCAGCTTCGGCAAATTCTAGATAATTCTGATAACCGATTGATCACTATTCTTGCGCCGGGTGGCATGGGTAAGACTCGACTTGCGCTCGAACTCGCGCATCAACAGCTTACACAACATGTCGATGGTGTTTATTTTGTGCCACTCCAGACGATCAGAAGTCAGCAGGATGTTTGCGCTCACATCGCGAATAGTATTGGTTTTCAACAAGGTGTGCAGGGTGACAATTTGAAGCAAGTGTTGTTTCAAGTTCTCGGTGGAAAATCAATGCTGTTATTACTCGACAATTTTGAACAGGTTAGGGATGGAACGACATTCGTCAACGAGCTACTTCAAGCTGCTCCAGAGATACGGTTGGTAATCACCACCAGAGAACGACTGAATCTTCTTGGAGAAACGATATATACAGTGGGTGGCTTGCATTTCTCTGAGTCAAATAGTCTTGATGACATGCTGAAAGTAGATGCTGTGCAACTGATTCAACAAGTAGCGCAACGTATTAGACCTGAATGGGAAGTAACGCCAGCAAATGTCCACTCTGTCAATCAGCTATGTCAATTAACACAGGGGATGCCTCTAGCTATTTTGCTCGCAATATCATGGTTAGATGTCTATACAATTGAACGCATTTGTGAAGAAATTCAGATGAATCTGGATATTCTCAGCACTGAAATAGCGGATGTCCCATCACGCCAGCGGAGTATACAAGCCGTATTTGATCATACATGGGAAAGGCTTACAAAAGCTGAACGAGAGGTTTTGATGAAAATCAGTGTCTTTCGGGATGGGTGTACAACAGATGCGCTTGAATCGGTTACACAGGCAACGCCAAGAGTGTTGCGCGGTCTTGTCATGAAAGCACTGATCAATCGTTTACACTCAGGACGTTATCAAATTCATGAACTATTGCGGCAGTATGCTGAAAAAAAGCTTGATGATGCGGGTGCTGTGCATCAGGTGCGGCTAACCCACGCAACATACTATTTGGATTTAGTCAGCAATCAGTCAGAAAAACTAAAAACTCACCGTCAAATTACGGCGCTCAATCTTATGAGTGCTGAGTGGGAAAATGTGCGTGCCGCGTGGCAGACTGCAATCGAATACAATGCTACCGAAATTATTGATAGGAGTTTAGAAGCACTACGTTTGACGATGTTACTGATGAATCGAATGGATCGTTACAGCATATGGTTGAATAATGCGCTTGATAGCTTACCACTCTCAGATAGAGATTCCTTATTTTTTAAGCTAAGTGTGTATAAAGCAGATGCTCTAATTGTCCAAACGCTCACAGAGCAATCTTATCAACTCCTCAAATCAATGGAAAAAGATATTGAAGTAAGTGATGACTTGATGGTCAAATCATTAGCCTCTGTAACACTATCCAGAGCCTCTTATATTTTGAGTGATCCGGAATCATCCTTAAATTACGCTCAAATGTATTTAGAAATGTCACGCGAGCTAGGCGATTTATGGCACGAGGCTCAGGCTCATTATGCATATGCCCTGATAGTAGGTTTATGGGATGCTGATGCACCATTGCACCATATAGAACATTGCCTTGAATTATCCAGACGTAGTGGTGACCGATACTGGTTATCTCAAGGATATGTGCTGGGTGGTTTAATGCTCAGTAGATTGGGGCGCATCAATGAAGCGCTAACATATACCGAAAAAGGGTATGATGTTGCTAACGAACTGAACGATAAACACACTATGTCAGCAGCTCTGGCTAACCTCAGCACATTGGTATTAGCACAGGGTGATTGGGAACGTGCAGGAACACTCCAAATCAGGGCGTTAAAATTAGAAGAGGAGAGGGGACATACATCGAATGAACTGCTTACAGTGACGATCAAATTGAGTGAGTATCATTTGCTTCAAGGTGATCTACAAAATGCAGAATACTATTTGAATCGGGTCTGGCAACGCCTTGATCTCATTGAATATCCAGCAATACCATCCCGATATTACACACAAAAAAGTATGATTGCTGAATATCAGGGTTTATTTGATGAAGCACACCAACTCGCCCTAAAAGCTACAGGATATATAAAAACAAATATGAACTGGAGTATCGTTCATAATGCTTTACAACGGCTGACGTGGACCTACTGTTGTACTGATGACTTTGCTAATGTAAATCCCTATCTTATTCAGATCACAAGGCAAGAATTACAATCGAACCGACCATGGAATATGCTCAGGGTTGTTGCACTGTTGAGCCTGTTTGTTGCCTATAAAGGGCAGTTAGAACGTGCCGCGACAATGATCGGATTCGTTGATCAACACAACATCCAATCGACTTGGTTACAGGAACATCCAAAGCTAATGACACTGCGGCAGACGCTACGCCATGAGCTGGACGATGGCAAATATGATGCGGCATGGCAGCTTGGTAATACTCTTGATGTACGCAACATCTTGATCGCGTGGCTTCGTGAGTTTGACCCTGACTATTCTGATACTTCAAATGCATCTTGATTAGAAAGCATATAGACCATTGCATTTAGGTCTTCTTCCGACAAGTGGTCGAATGCGGGCATATGATGGTTGCTAGACTCATATCCCGGTGTGTAGAAGGCGTCAGGTTCTATGATACTCTCATAGATATAGGCTTCGATTGTTGAAGCACGCCCAACATAAGTCTCAGAATTGATAATCGCGTCAGCGTCTTCACGGATATTGTCATGATTAGGCCCAAAAATGCCGCGTGTGTTGGCAATTGTCAATGTATGACATGATCCACAGTAATTGGAACGATAGACATCGATGCCTGTTATCAGTAAATGCTGATCAATGGTCATAAATGATTGAGTACGATACGTCACTAATCCTATACTAACCACAATTAATACAATGATAAATCCTGATATCCATTTTGAGATTGTCATAAGCATTGATCATTACCTTCTGAAGTGTGTGTTTGAGACTCACGCAGGCGCAAAATATTGGATAGGAAAATGCGTCTCGAATCCGATCTTCTTATACATACTGTGTGCCATTTCCGACGACTGTAGGGTCCCAATTTTGTATCCGCGTTCCCGTGCATCCTGCAAAGCCTGTATTGTGAGTGCCGTGGCGATGCCTTTGCGACGGGCTTCGGGTATCACACCGACATTGTAGATGCCTACAGCATTTGCTGTGTAGAATGCAGAAGCGTAACCTATCGGTTTATCACCCTGTAGCGCAACATAATGTAGCCAGCGTGAATCCTGTTCGTAACCATGAAAATCGAACAGATCACGCATCAGTGTCGTGAAGGATTTGGACCCGTTGTCGTCTATCTGACGGAAACTGAGGTGCTTTTCATGTAGTGCTGATGCACTGGTGATTACCTCAAGACGAGTATTGATGGAACTTGTCGGTACAAGTCCCATGGTATCTATCTGTATTGACATCAAGATGTGTTGTGTCTTCTTTTCATATCCTGCCGCAAGAAGTTGATGGTCTATGTTTGTAGGATAATCATCAGGACAGATTCGCCAGAATGGTGCAACCTGCTTTGTACGATAGTTTGTTGTGATGCTGTCGATCTGTTGCTCAATATCTTCCGGCTCAAGGTTGATCTTGAAAACAGCGTTTGTCAGCCAATTGGGTATGTCAGGAGAGATGACCTGTATCAGGGTGTCAGATGATGTTACCTCAACATCCGGTAGCACAGAGAAACAGGTTAGGGATTCATAGAAATGGTGCAAACAGATAGATCGGATTTTTGTATCAGGTAATATTTGCTGTTTCATATGTTTCCTTTTTTATGTCGATGGTTGCAGTACAAATTGTCAGGATCGTAGTAGAGCTCATTCACTACACCCTGACAATGGGATATAAATGTGTGTTGTGCTAGTTCGCCATACTTATATCTGGTAATGGAGAGCCTTCCATACTGGTCAAATCTTCGTAATAAACGACCATCCCTGCCTCTGGAATTGCAGCACCGTTGATTGCAACATAGCCATTACCATCTTCGTCGAAAGTAATCGCTGTTGCGAAGGGGAGTCCATCAATCACAAGCTCGGGTGTGCCGTCAGGAAGAATTCGTGCGACATAGCCTGAATTAAATACAGGTCCTTCCTCTGTAAACAGACCAAAACTGACCACATAGAGATTGCCGTCTGGACCCATCACCATATCTGTGAGCATCGTCATACCCGTGGCAAAATCGGACACATTACCATCCTCACTGACCTGAACGACCTTTGCGGCACCGGGTAGAAACGGAGCACCTGTCAGATACGATACAAATACATTGCCATCTGCATCGGCTGCAACGGCAGTCGGTACAGCATCTGTGACCGGCTGATTGTCATAGAAGGGACTCGGGAAGATGCCGGGTTGACCGGGGAAGGCTGTAACAGTTTCAACTGCGCCTGATTCGAGATCAACGCGCCATAATGCATTGGCGGCTGCATCCGCGATGTACATCATGCCATCTGAACTGACTGCCATACCGTAGGGGTGTGACTCAACATTGGTACTTTCATCTGGATCATTGGCAAATTCGTGTGCCCACAAGTTGGCGACTGTGACCGCTTCACCATCTTCCAGACGGATGAGTTCACCCTGATGCGGGATAGACGGGGTTTCGCCGAGACTAGCTTGCCAGCTACCAATGGTAGCATAGACTACACCATTGACCTCTACAAGACGGGCAACACCGATGAGATCCTCGCCGACAGCTACTGACGGAAGACTCGCAACGACTTCTTGCTCACCGTCGGCATTGAGACGGATAATTCGGGATGTCATGCCGAAGTTGGCTATTTGAGGTTGTAGCGTATGAATGTTATAGAACTCGATTTCCTCATCACCACCGAGACCGCTGTCTGCAACCCACAACATGCCATCAGAATCTATTAGCAAGCCTTGTGGGCTGTTTAGACCAGTAACAACAATATCGCCTGTGATTTCAGGCATGGGCGGTGCATCCTGAGCAAAAACTGCAGGTGCAATCAACAAGGCAATGGAGCTAATTAGGAGCAAAAATCTTTGATACATTTAAGAATGTCCCTTTGACTAGTTAAGTGTCTATTTCACATTACTGTCTAAGGGGTATGGTTGTCACCATCCGGGGGTATGGTGGTTAATGACCTGAAGATACCGTGTTTGTCCAATACGTTTGAAATTTCATAACTCAAAAATCACAGGTGGTATGAGGCGTAGATAAAGAGAAGCTCTGCACAGCAGAAGCTGGTATAACAAATCCGTCAATTCACTCTTATACCTGAAAATGAGAAACTATCTGTCCAACGTCTTAACCTTCAGAAATTCTTTGGTGTGCGGTAGCTAGATATTTTTCGTGAACCACATTACCGATGCATTGCGCTGAATAAATATCATTTGACCGTAAACATCCAAAACATCCTCCATGCACGCCACATACTCACTGCTCACTGTCGGAATGCACCACATTTTCTTCTGCCACGGTTTGAGTGCGTTTTTTTAACCGTAAGCGGACTGTCTCATCCGAAATCGAATCGACCATTCCCAGTTCCATAATACGGTCTGCCAGCAGTTTCATTGTCCATTCTTCAACCCCCTCTGGTGCATCACTACAAGCAAGGGCTACTAACAGCGCTTCCTGCTTTCCATCCAAAACGGGGGGACGACCCGCACGCGGTTGATCTTCGACCGTTTGCTCTAACACCCATTTCTTGCGTGTGTTGCCTACGGTTCCTAAGCTGACATCATGCAGCTTCGCAATCTCTTTGTCTGATTTTCCCGCAGCGATCCACAATAAGGTTTGAGCGCGACGAATGACACGCGATGCGTGATAACCTTGTTTCACGATTGCTTGCAATTCTACTTTTTCTTCGGCACTCAACTTAACCTCAAACTCTTTTTTGCGTCCCATCTTCTTGTATCCTTGTTTTTGGATACAGTCTACACTATTTCTCGGAAATTAAATTGGTCGAGTACTAGATTTAGGCGAATACTATTTGAGATTATATGCTCTGATGACAACTAGAATGATGAGCGCATGCATTATTTAGCAATAGACGGTATTCTTATCCTGAGTTCCTTTGATAACGGTTATTGGTAAAATTATATTATGCACACATCTATTCTTACCACAAAACTACACATTGCACGTCTAAATAACAATGTAGTCTCACGTCCTCGCCTCACTGAGAAGCTTAATAAGGGTTTACATAAAAAATTAACACTCATATCTGCCCCTGCCGGTTTTGGTAAAACGACGTTGGTATGCGAATGGCTTACTAATGGAAACCAGCAACCTATCGCATGGCTTTCACTGGATAGTAACGATAGTAACCCTGTGCGTTTTTTGGCTCATTTTGTAGCCGCGTTGCAAACACTCTATGACGACATCGGTTATGTCGTTGTAGATGCCTTGCAATCCGCACAACCGCCATCATTGAATGATCTATTTGTTGTGCTCATCAATGATATTTCCGAATTATCCGGCTCATTTGTACTTGTTTTGGATGATTATCATGTGGTCGAATCACAAGAAATTGACTCTGCGCTTAGTTTTTTACTAGACCATATGCCAGCACAGATGCATCTTGTTATCACCACACGAGAAGACCCCCAATTACCCTTATCAAAACTGCGGGTACGTGCCCAACTGACAGAAATCCGTGCAGATGATTTACGCTTCACGCCTGACGAGGCAATACAGTTTTTCAACCAGAACATGGGACTTCGTCTTGATGAAGAAAATATTGCGAAGATAGAGCAACGCACCGAAGGGTGGATTGCAGGTTTACAACTTGCGGCGCTATCGATGCAAGGACACACTGACCCTACGCAATTCATTGCGACATTTTCAGGGAGTCATCGTTATGTTGTAGATTATCTAGTCGAAGAAGTTCTCAATACACAACCAGAAGACGTTCGTCTATTTCTACTACAGACTTCAATCCTCGAACGCCTTAATGCTGAACTGTGTGAAGCCATTACGGGTGAAGATAACAGCCAACAGATACTTGAACGTCTAGAACGAGATAACTTGTTTTTGGTTCCTTTAGATAATACACGCCAATGGTATCGGTATCATCATCTCTTTGGTGATGCACTCCAGATATATCTTGAGAATCAATATGCCGATGATGTCGTGATTTTACATAAGCGTGCAAGTAACTGGTATAAAACTCAAGATAAACCCTTTGAGGCAATTCACCATGCGCTTGCTTCAAAAGATGTTGTCCTGATATCAAACTTGCTGGAGTCAGCATGGCATAAGATGGAGGCAACCTACCAAACACCGACGTGGTTTCAATGGGTATCTGAATTGCCACAAGACATCGTGCGACAACGTCCTATATTGAGTCATGGATATGCTTGGAGCCTGATGATGACAGGTCATCTTGAATCAGCCGAAGAATGGTTAAATCATACTGAACAAGCCCTGAGCAATATGGATTGGCAAAATTATGATGATGAAATCCGCTTGCAAACGTTACCTGCATCAATTAGTTGTACACGGATGTATCTTGCTGTATCCGTAGGAGATGTTGAAGCAACTTTGTACCATGCCGAACGTGCGCTTGAGCAACTTGTTGAAGACGACGAGGCTAACCGAAGACATGCAATCATCATCGCTTCGCTGGCGCACTGGTCAAATGGTGATGTCACTTTTGCTGAACAACAAATAAGCGCATTCATTGTAGAGATGCAAGGCACTGAGTTTATGAAAAATGAAATAGAACTTGTTGCTGTATTAGCAGATATGCGTGTCATATGTGGGAAATTGTATGATGCATTTCGTGCATATGAGCAAGGGTTACAACTTGCAGAGCAAGTCAATAAACCCACTCTAAGTGGGATCGAAGATTTGCATCGGGGTATTGCTGAAATTTATTGTGAGTGGAATAAACTAGAGCAGGCAGAACACCATCTGCAAAGGGCTACGGAATTAGGGCAACAGGGGATTATGTTACCTGATTGGAAACATCGCCTGAATGTCTCATGGGCACAGTTCAAAATTGCAAGTGACGATTACAGTAGCGCACTGAGGCATCTTGACGAAGCACAGAAGCATTATATGCGTTCAGCTTTGCCATTAGTGCGTCCTGTATCTGCATTGAAGGCACGTATCTGGATACAGAAAGGACAACTACAAAAAGCACAGAAATGGTCACGCCAGCAGGGGATATCAGCAGATGAGGATACTCCTTATCTCAAAGAATATGAAACTATCACGCTAGCACGTTTACTTCTGGCACAATATCGTGTTAAACGTACATCGGATAGTTTGCAATCTGCCAAAAAACTTTTAGACAAACTACGGCAAGTTACTCGTGATAGTCAACGTCATGGTAGCTTAATCGAGATACGCATATTGCAAGCCCAATGCTTTGCAGAGACGGACGACCACAAAGTTGCATTACAGCACTTAGAGCACGCTCTAATGTTAGCTGAACCAGAAGATTATGTTCGTATATTCGTTAACGAAGGCGAACCGATGCAGCGATTACTTGAAGTGGCAGCTACACATGGCATTATGCCAGATTATGTGCATCGCTTGCTCGCTACATTCCAAACATCGAATACAGATAATCTTACGACCCAACTCCTTGATCCACTCAGTGAGCGCGAATTAGAGGTGTTACGCCGATTACCAACAAATCTCACAGGACCAGAAATTGCAGATAAGTTAATGGTTTCCCTTAGCACCATACGCACGCATACCCGCAATATTTACAGTAAATTAGATGTGAACAGCCGTAGTTCTGCTGTAATTAAGGCACAAGAACTCGGTTTGCTCTAAGAATCTCAGCAATTTAGCCCCTCAATCATCACAAATCATCATATCAATCATCACAATGTGACGATGACGACTCATCACATTACTTTGTATTCTCATGTTACGTGAACACAACAAATAACAGGAGGTACATACAGGAGACATGCAATGACTGATGAGAGACACACAGGAATATATGAAATTCGCATCAAAGGGCATCTGAGCAAAGCATGGTCAGAAAAATTTGAGCAGATGCAACTCAAGCTGACAGATGATGGGGACAGCATTTTGACAGGTGCAATCATTGATCAATCAGCACTACATGCAACACTGCGAACAATCCGTGATATGGGGTTGGAGCTTATATCAATCAACCAAATAAATGACACAGAAAACAATAAGGAGAATTTATCATGACAACACTAGCACAAACACAAATCAACACCTTTGACCATAGTGAAAGCCAGAGCAATCGTTTGCAAATGATGGGCGGATGGTCATCCATCGTCGCCAGCTTAACCTATATCTTCGGCTTTGCACTTTTCCTGACGGTACTGATGCCACTCGCCAGTGGTGAGTTAGATGCAGTTGAAACTGTCGCCTTCATGGAAGCCAATCAAGTCTTGATCTATATCTGGAATTTAGTGATTTACGTACTGAACGGCATCGTGCTAGCCGTTACTAGTCTGGCAATCAATGAACGCCTAAAAGCTGTTGCACCTGCCAGCGCACAAATCTCGACAGCACTTGGTTTAATCTGGGCAGGTCTGGTTATTGCCAGTGGCATGGTTGCCAACATTGGGGCGGCAACTGTGATTGATATTTATCAAACTGACCCCATGCAAGCAGGCACAATCTTTCAGGCTGTCAATACTGTACAAAATGGCTTAGGTGGTGGTAATGAGATTGTTGGTGGTCTCTGGGTAACAATCATTAGCTGGGTCGCATTCCGTACAGGGCTATTTTCACGCGCTTTGAACGGTCTCGGCTTGATTGCAGGTGTCGCGGGGATTGTCACACTCATCCCGCAACTAACTGATGTAGGCGCAATCTTCGGCTTGGGCATGATTGCATGGTTTATCTGGATGGGTACAGCTTTACTTCGTAGTGAATCATAAGTAACTGAGGGTAGACCAATTCAAGAAGCGTATCGTTACGTGGATACGGGGCGCAATAAAGGCAACGTCGTTATCAATATCGTCAATCAGTAAAAACTATATATCCATATAAGGAGATTGAAACATGAAGCAGAATCAAATGATAAAAGCAGCAGCAGGTATAGCTATCGGTGTTGGAGTGGGTGTTGCACTCAGTAATGTCGCACTCGGCGTTGGGTTAGCTATTGTATTCGGTGCAGCGTTTAGTCGCATCAATACAGAATCACCTGATTGAATAAACTGTGCAACACCAGCATGACATAAATCGTAAAAGTTCAACGTACATACAAAGGAAAAAACAATGATTAAACGACTCATCCTAACGGTGATGCTACTACTATCTGGTTTCATCATCACCACAGCACAAGATACGACTGAGACATTGCCAGCGGATGTCGTTGCCGAAGTACAAGCAGAGATGGACAGCTTAACCGCAGGGACTTTTCCACCAGGGATGGTTGTCTGGATTGACACGCCAGACTATCGTTTTGAGGGTGCAAGCGGTTTTGCAAACCTCGTAGATGAAACTGTAATGCCAGCAGATGGTGCATTCCGCATTGGGAGTATCACCAAGACGTTTACCGCGACAGTCATTATGCAACTCGAAGAAGAGGGTCTTTTAACCTTAGATGATACGGTTGCACAGTGGTTGCCAGAGGTTGCAGAACAAGTGCCGTATGGTGATGAGATTACCGTGTATCAACTGCTATCACACACATCAGGCTTATTTAACATCGTTGAACACGAATCTTACTATGCTGACATCTTCACTGAGATGGTTGTCGATGAAACGACAGGTATTCCAACCCTCGACTGTGTCCAACGTGACCCTAACGACACCCTTGCTCTTTACGTCTATGGCAAAGATGCCCTGTTTGAGCCAGGTACAAGCTGGTACTACAGCAATACCAATTACACCTTGCTTGGCATGATAATCGAAGAAGCGATGGATACGCCCCTGACAGAAGCCTATCGCACAAACATCTATGACCCATTGGGCATGGAATCCACCTTTATGGATTGCTACGAAGATGCAGTGATTGAGATTGTACATGGTTATTCAGGCGTTGGTGAAGCGATGTCAGATGTCACAGACCTCCATGAATCGGTTGGTTGGTCAGCAGGTGGCATGGTCTCAACTGCATCAGACTTAGTGATCTTTGCCCGCGCTTTGTTCGGTGGTGACTTGTTTGATGACCCTGAGACACTGGTTGCGATGACCAAACCTGTGCCTAATAGCCCTTATGGTTTGGGCGTATTCATTAATGATGACACTATTGGACATCCGGGGGGGATTGCTGGCTTTCGATCCGCACTCAATTATTCGCCTGAATTCGATATGGTCGTGGTGATGCTCTATAACAATGATGCTGCTGACCCTGAACAGAATATGGCAGATGTAGTCAATCCTGTGTTCTCACTATTGGGTACAGAGGACTGAATAACTGAGTGACAACTGCCCCCTGATACTTCTTGATGGGGATAGTTGTCCTTTTCGTGCATATTCTGAGTATACGCAAACTTTAACTAATTAGGTTAGCTCCTAGAGAGAGTAAAGAACAACATGAAGAAGCTAGATCAAACCCGTACCATTTGGATTCTACGCATTATCATGGGGACTGTAGCAGTTATATCGGCAATCATTTTTGTACCGTGGAATGCAGCATTCTTGTGGCTATCACCCTTACCCGGAACGATGCAAGCAGAACTAGATCGTGCTGTAGCAAATGAATTTAATGGCATTATTGTCTATGTCGATCAAGCTGGTGAAGACCCATCGTTTTATGCTGCTGGTTGGAATAACCTTGAAGAACAAATCCCGGCGGATCCCCACTCATTATTCAAAATCGGTAGTATCAGCAAACTATATATCGCTACAGCAACGGTTATGCTGGTCAATGATGGTATATTGTCGCTGGATGACACACTCGCAGATCACTTGCCTGATATGGTCGATCGGATTGAAAATGCGGACCAGATTACCCTAAGAATGCTATTGCAACATCGTAGTGGTATTCCGAATTATGTAGATAACGCTGAGTGGTCTTGGGGAGAGCCACCTGCCACGCTTGATGCTTATCTGGCACTTGTATTAGATGAACCCGCAGATTTTGAACCTGATGCTCGTTATAACTATTCCAACACGGGTTATCTGCTGATTGGTAACATTATCGATAGTGTGCTGGGTTATAGTCATCATCAATATATCGATGAGGAAATTTTGCAACCACTTGGCTTAACCAATACCTATAGTTTGTTCAGTCAAGTTAATCCTGATGATGTCATGAGTGGTTATTATTATGAGGTTGAGGCTGACTTTAAGGACATCCCATTCATCGGTCCTGGTGGCAGTATGGTCGCAACAGCACAAGATGTGGGTATCTTTTTGAGAGCGCTCAATGATGGCTCACTGCTAGATGAGGATGAGCAAGCAATTTATGCTGAGGTTTACGAGTACGAGCATACTGGTTGGGTATTGGGCTACCACAGTATTGCACGCTACAACGCGGATACAGACACCGTTGTGGTTCTGTTCGCAAACTCGACAGGTGGTGACACAGAGATGCTCATTCACATTCTCTATAACCGTGTTAGACGAATAGCAAATAGGTAGGATGCCAACTTTTCTCATGCGATTTAAGAGGGAGAAGCAGATGGGAACATTACTCAGTATCGCAGCCACTATCAGCTTATTCAAAATACAAAAAGCTTAAGTGCTTATTCAATCTAACCATGACAATGTGTTTACATAAAATTACATCAGAGGAATTATGAACAACATACAGACAAACACACGCAAACAAATGTCACTGACAGAATATGTGAAATATCGAAACGGTGTCCCATTAGGTGCATCAGGCTCATTGCAGAATATGCTCGTTCGTTCTCTTGGTGCAGGGACATTTGCCAAGTTCTGGCAATACTGGAATCCCATCTGGGGATTTGCGTTGGGGCGCTACATCTATGCCCCACTGAATCGCTTTCTACCTGCCATGGTCGCACTTATTCTGACTTTTACCATTTCTGGCGCAATCCATGACCTTGCAACGATGCTTGTTCGGGGTGCGCCTGCATTCTTTTTTACGCCCTGGTTCTTTTTGATGGGTGTCGTTGTTGTTGTGGGGCGATTGCTAAAACTTGATTATTCTTCACGCCCTTTTCTTATTCGGGTAGCAATCAATTTGAGTCTGGTTGCTGTCTGTGCGCTACTCACAGTGTGGTTGCAATACTATCTATAGACAGGGTCTGTTTTACATTCAGAAACTGATAGCACGTAGCACGAGGGATGGGGTAGAAATCATGACAACCATACCCAATATAGATAATAAGGTGATACCAGTCTCGACACTTGATTTTCGTGATAACCAACAACTTGTAATGCTGAGTTATGTGTTACGTATTATCGGTGCAATTGCATTCAGCGCATTATTCTTCAGTCTCGTCACACGATACTATCCAAACGAAGCCCTATCGCTTCAATCGCTTTTTACAATCAAACTTGCTGACGTGCCAGATATTGTGAGCATCGGATTGATTGTGCTAGATGTGGTCTTTGTGCTGTGGCTTCATGAACTTATCCATGCAACAACGTTTTTCCTGCATACAGGCGCACCGCCGCGTATGGGGATTAGAGGTGCAATGATTGTTGCCTCGGCTCAGGGATTATTAAACACGCGTCATGCCATGATGGTTAATGCGCTTGCCCCATTCGTCATCATTTCAGTTCTCGGTCTGGTAATGATGTTTGTTATTCCATTGTCAGTTCTAGCTTGGGTATTTATCCCGACTGTCGTCAATGTCGCAGCAGCAGGGGATGATTTCATGGCAGTTTACAGGTAGAGGGTACACAGATTGAAGATCACTGGGATATTTTAACAGCCTATGTATGACAAATAAATGTCAGTCAAGCATTGCAAAATACTCCCCTGAATAGAACCTATGGTGACCGACAAATCTGCTTCAAAGCCATACACTGGCGGATATAGTCACATTCAATGGCGTGGTAAACAGGTGCTAAAACAGGGGTAGTCATCATAACCCTACCTATGAACCATACTTTAGTATCTGTCAGGCAATACCCTAATCCCGATAAGCTATGAGTGTCATTCAAAAAATCAATCTAAAGGAACAAAAATGCAAGATCGAACAGCCAAAGTCATTCGTAACAACATTATCCTGAGTGCCATCCTCATCGTTTTGTTCATTATAACAGGGGTCATGCCGTACTTTTTAGGATTGGCAACTGCAGCTCTGACAGGGAATACCGAAGCACTCATCAGCTACGGATTTGCTGCTCCGGGCGTATTGGTTGGTTTCTTAGCAGGCGTATTTGGCATCCTGATTGGATTATCCCCTATTTGGATTCCGGTCAGCATTGCGTACTGGATGTTCAAACAAAACAAGTAGTCATAAAGACAAAGAGCGAAGGAGTTAAACGATGTTCACAATTTTGAAAAGGTATCGCCGCAGTATCTTGATTGGCGTGGGTGTCTTTGCCCTGATTTATCTAGGGCTTGTACCAACAATGATTTTTTGGCCGCTTGCACCATTATCTGCAATAGGGCAGGAAGCATCCGACGAGGAATTAATTGCGAGTGGTGTTCGTGTTGAACAAGTCTACGCGTATCAAGAAGTGCAATTCACAATGCGCGATGGTACGTCACTGAACGCACAGTATTATGCAGGTGAATCACAGCAGGTCATTTTGATGCTCCATGGTGTAACAGGCAACAGTCGTCTTTTCAATGAACCAGCCGGCAGGATTCAAGAGGCTAGTAATGCCTCTGTTTACGCGCTTGATTTGCGTGGGCACGGCAACTCTGGTGGTGAACGGGGCAATGTAGACTATGTCGGGCAATATGAAGATGATCTCGCCGATGTGATTGATGCCATTCGTGCCAATCATCCTGACCATGAACTGATTATCCTCGGCTATTCGATGGGTGGGGCGATTGCCTTACGCCATGCAGCACAGGATAATGAAACAGTCGATAGATATGTATTGCTCGCACCCAATCTTGGTCAAGATGCGCCAACGGCGAATACAGGTGAAGCACCTGAACCTAATCCTGATGTAGAACCCTTCTTTCAGATACACATTCCACGCATTATCGGGATTGCGATGTACGAACAGATGGGTATCCGTATTTTCAATGGCTTGCCGACCATGTTCTTCAACTTGCCAGACCCATTTGTCAGTAGCTACAGCTACAACGCTATGATGAACTCCACACCTGAGGACTATGTGGCGGCTTTTGAAGCGATTGATGTGCCACTCCTGGTTATCGTTGGGAGCAATGACGAAACGATGCAGGCAGACGCTTTCCCCGCCATGATGGCTGAGATCGCACCTGAAGGCGAACTCAACATCATTACAGGCAATAATCATGGTAGTGTTCGCTATAGCGACGAATTCATTGATGCAGTGCAAGATTGGTTACTGTCACCTGAAAGCATTAACTGACTGATGAGGTGCTTGAACAAAATGCTGGTAAGCACCTCCTATTGAAAAAGTTGAATGCACCTATGAATAGAACCTTCGGTGACCGACAGACATGTTCAAATTCCATACACTAACAAATGAGAAGCACATTTTCGTCAGGTACAGAATCTAAAGGAAATAACCATGAACGACATCAATCAAGCATTACAGGCGCTCATTGACAAAGAGAGCCAAAAAGCGAATACACACGGTATCTTACTTGGCGTCCAATCAGCGGATGGGCGCGTGAATTTTCAGGATGGTGTAGGGAATGCCACAGCAGATAGTGCCTACTTCATCGCTAGTATCACGAAGATGTTCACGGCAACGGCGATCATGCAATTGGTTGATGAGGGGCGACTTGACTTAGATGCGCCGATTCAACAATATCTGCCGCATGTTCAGCTGGATGGGATTCATGTCTATGATGGTGTTGATTACAGCAAACAACTTAAAGTCTATCAGTTGATGAATCAGACATCAGGGCTAGCAGATTACTATGAAGACGAATTTATCGAAGACTTCAAGAATAATCGGGATCGCGCGTATGATCTCAACGATGTGCTGGTGATGGTACGCGATTTGAAATCTAGTGCTATTCCTGATAGTGGTAAATCCTATTATTCCGATACCAATTATCAGCTTCTCGGCGCAATCATCGAAGCCATCACAGATTGCCCGTTGGATCAGGTTTTTCAAGCACGTATCTTCGCGCCTTTGCAACTCCGTAACACCTATGTTTTTGATCACACAGTACAGCGAAGCAATCCACTATCACTCTACAACAAAGCGCAACCTTTGGATGTACCACTTGCACTATCTAGTATGGCGGCTGATGGTGGTATCGTGTCGAATTTATCGGATAGTATGACATTCCTCAAAGCCTATTTTGCGGGTGAGCTTTTTGACAGCAGTTACTTTGAGCGTATGCAACAGTGGAATCCGTTATTCTTCCCGATGCAGTACGGTTACGGCTTGATGCGTTTCAAAGTGCCACGCTGGATGAACCTGTTCCGCGACACACCCGAATTGATCGGGCACTCTGGTTCGAGTGGCTCATTTGCATTTTATGAACCGACAGCGCAAGTTTACATGGTGGGCACATTCAACCAGATTGATGCGCCACAGCGACCTTTCCAGTTCATGATGAAGGCGCTCAATATCGTGTCATAAGATACTGTGATTTCCTCAGGTGGGACCCGTATGATGTGTTAAACTGTGCTTTCCGATTGCTACTGTTTATGAGTGGTTGAAGGCACATGACACTTATTCTGGCTACCAAATTATATGCACCACCCATACGTTCTGAGCTTGTGATGCGCCAGCGTTTGCTGGATAAGCTATCAGCCCCTCGGCATCGCAAGCTCACGCTGATTTCTGCGCCTGCGGGCTTCGGTAAAACAACACTCGTCAGTGAATGGATTGCTCAGGCAGATTTATCATTTGCATGGCTATCGCTAGACGCTAACGATGCAGACCCGATTCGTTTTCTGACTTATCTCTTGAAAGCACTCCAGATGGTTCATCTTGATTTTGGGCATGATTTAGTCGATATTTTGCAAACTTCACAGACGCTTCAAGCTGACTTAATCGTGAGTCAGATTATCAATGAACTCGTTATGTTAGATCAGGGTATGGTGTTGGTACTGGATGATTATCACGCACTGGATTCCACAGCGATTGACGATATCATCGCATTCTTGCTCGACCATCTGCCACCGCAACTCCATCTTGTGATAACAACCCGCGAAGACCCTTCATTTTCAACAGCAAGATTACGCGCAAGAGGCGAGTTGCTCGAATTTCGAGCCGATGATTTACGGTTTACCGTCTCTGAGGCAACTGCATTTCTCAATCAACAGATGGGGTTTGACCTCCAGCTGGAAGCGGTAGAAAAACTCGAAGCACGCACCGAAGGCTGGATTGCCGCCTTACAAATGGTCGCTATTTCGATGCGTGATCGTGTTGATACAACAGACTTTATTGATAACTTCACAGGCAGTCATCGCTACATTCTGGATTATCTAGTCGATGAAGTGCTAAGGTATCAACCACCCGAGATTGTTGATTTCTTACTGCAAACAGCGCTGTTAGACCGCATGTGCGGAGCACTCTGCAATGCCGTGACAGAACGCCATAACGGGCAAGAGATGCTGGAACTACTTGAACAGAAGAACATGCTCGTTGTGCCACTGGATGATGAGCGACAGTGGTATCGCTATCATCATCTTTTTGCCGATGTGTTGCAGGCACGCGCACGTAAAGACTATCCTCAGCACGTATCAATCTGGCTGAGTCGTGCCAGTCAATGGCATGAAGACAAGGGCTTGCGCTCAGATGCGATTCAGTATGCGCTTGCTGCAAAAGATTTTGAACAATCAGCTAACTTGATCGAGTTATCATGGCCTTTCGTCGCACAGAACATACAGGCTGCTGAGTTTCTCAAATGGTCGAAAATGCTCCCTGATGATATTCTGGAATCGCGCCCTGTGTTGGTTGCCGCCTATGCTTGGGCATTGCTGGATACAAGGAATCTTGATGAAGCAGAGAAGTATCTAAAAAAGGCAGAAAACTGGTTGGACATCATTGATGAGCAAGGCAATCATGGGGCAATTATTGTTAATCAAGCACAGTTTAAATTGCTTGCCGGCACAACGGCAACGGCTCGTGCGTATTTAGCGCAAACACGCCACAATATGAACGAGACGGTCTATCATGCTCAACGTGCATTGGCACTACTGAAGCAAGATCAGCATTATTGGCGGGGGCTAACAGCACTGTTTTTAGGTCTGGCACAATGGGCAAATAGTGAGCTTGACGAGGCTTATAGGGCGGTTTCAGATAGCATACAGAGTTTAGGTGCGGCAGATAACCTGTACTTCCAAGTCTACGCGACAGTTGTTCTTGCAGAAATACGTGTTCTTCAGGGCAAGTTACATCAGGCACAAGACCATTATCTTCAAGCGCTGCAATTGGCACAAAATTCTGGTTCTCGCTCCGTTCCAGTAAGTATCAGTTTTTACGTTGGGCTAGGCGCACTCTATCTTGAGTGGAATGATCTCGAAACCGCAAAACAACAGATCAGTATCGGCGCTAAACAATTATCACGGGCGCTGATTGGGTTTGATGCCTATCGCTTAAAAACTGTGCTGGCACAGATTTATATGGTGGAAGGTCATTATGATGATGCAATGTCTTTGCTGACAGAGGCTAAAAAAGATTTTAAGGCAGGTACTGCACCTAATATATTATCTCCTGAGTCGCTGAGAGCAAGGTTTTTACTGAAACAGGGACGCTTAGATGATGTACTGGATTGGATACAGCAACATAAGCTATCAACACAAGATGCGCTGAAGTTCTCTAATGAATTTGACCATATGACACTGGCACGGGTCAAACTGGCGCAATATCTTCAACAACCTGATGAAAAAGAACTTACAGATTTGCTGAATTTCCTTGAACGATTGCGACAATCTGCTGAAGAGGGTGGACGAGTAGGGCGAGTGCTGGAGATTATCGTGTTGCAATCGCTGGCATATCAGTCATCGGGTCACATGCAGGATGCCTTGCGCTATATTCAAGAAACACTCAAACTGGCTGAACCTGAAGGCTATGTCCGTCTCTTCATAGATGAAGGGTTACCTATGAGAGACTTACTATCTGCGAGTCTGACTGATGGCGCGGCTGCACCTTATATTCTGTCTTTGTTACAACAAATGTCAGCGATGGATGACAGTGACACAACGCCACTATCCGCCAATGAGTTATTGATTGAACCACTCAGCAACCGTGAAATGGACGTATTGGAACTCGTCGCCAAAGGGTTAACCAATCAAGCCATCGCAGACGAGCTATTCATTGCTGTGAGTACCGTCAAGAAGCATATCAACAACATTCTTGGCAAACTCGGTGTTGATAATCGCACGCAAGCTGTGAAACGTGCCAGTGAATTAAACATCCTCTAAAATGATGAAATACACCCTTAAATAGAACTTTCGATTGTTATCCTAGCTGAAATAAATGCTTACAATAAGGAAAACAACACATGCTGAATCACAATAGTATTGCTGAATCCAGCGTTTATTAGCTTACAAAGGACAATCACATGGATAACACAGTCGGCAAAATGATGACAATATCAGATGCACAGCAGGACATGCGGAAAAGCCATGTTGGTGGTAGCGGTGGCATTTTGGTATCAGGTACAGTATGGCTCATTGCAGGTATTGTGTCTGCAATGGTCTCAACATTTGGTGGTGTAGTCACATTATTTCTTGGCGGGATGGCAATTTACCCTCTGGGAGTGGTTTTTGCCAAAGGATTAGGAGGCTCTGGACAACATCAAAAAGACAACCCAATAGCAGGGTTAGCGATTGAGAGTACAGCCTTATTGTTCATTGGACTATTTGTTTCATTTTCGGTCTATCAACGGCAACCCAACTGGTTCTTCCCGATTATGCTTACCACAATTGGTGGGCGGTATATCCTATTTGCGACGATTTACGGTCAACGCCTTTATTGGCTTCTGGGAACGGTGCTCGCGCTCACAGGTGCGGTGATGATAGGCGTTGGCGTGCCATTTGCTTTTGGTGCATTTGCTGGTGGTGGCATCGAGATAGTTTTCGGACTCATAATGTTGTGGATGAGTAAACGAGATTAGGTAACTAGACCACCTGACAGTCTGACAAATAACATATTATGATCTGATGTTACGCAGACCTATTTTTAGAGTCGTATTTCAGTCAAAATTATAGGTCTATTGTTTTTTTGTTCATGGTTTACAGTTAATGGTGATTAGTAAGTACAAAAAGCAGTTACTGACAACCGAAAACTGACAACTAAAAACCTTGTAATCTCAATATGTGTAAGCTGTTTGGAAAAAACAGTTCTATCTGCGTAAGGTGACTTATGATTTGAGATGAGCGTGCTTCTACAGTACGCTCTTTTTTGTTGATGATTTCACTAGAGTACACCCTGCCAGTTCGCAAGATACACCCTCAAATAGAACTTTGGGTGACCGACTAATCTCATCAAAATTCATAAACTGATAGTGAAGTTGAATAAGCAAATATGCAGCATTTTCAACTAAATCAAGACAGTCAACACATCATATCTAAATAACAAGGAAAACTATAAATGAATACGATTCATCATAAATCACAACCACTCGTCGCACATTTTATCAGCAACCGTATGGCTAGCAACATATTGCTTATTACCCTGATATTGCTTGCTGGCTTTCATGTTGTCATCTTGCTCGGTTTTGTTCCTATAGAGAATGTCTGGGGCGGACAAATCGAGAGTCGTGCCACGCTCATCATCGCCGAGATAGCCGCCCTACTGATTGTTAGCCTTTTCATGCTGATTGTTGCTGTTCGTGCTAATTACATTCAAGTCAACGGCTACGCGAGACTATTTGGTTTCGGCACATGGGTGATGCTTGCTTTCTTCGCACTAAACACAGTAGGCAATCTAGCGGCTGAAACCCTTTTAGAGAAAGTTATTTTCACACCTGTGACACTTATCCTCGTGATATGTGCATGGCGACTAACAATTAAAGAGTAGTCACTTTCATTGGAAGCGCTATATCAGAGCAATTGCATTGTACCGAAAGGAAAAAGGATGCCTGATACAAAGAACACAACCATGTATGAGATTCGTGTTCAGGGGCATTTGAACCCGATGTGGGCAGACTCATTTGAGGAGTTGACCATCATACAAGAGGACGATGGAACAACGCGCCTGATTGGAGCGATTGTCGATCAAGCAGCGTTGCATGGTGTCATCAAACGGATTCGCGATTTGGGTATCACACTAATCGAGATTAAGCGATTACCAGACATCGACTGACCTATTCGTATTACAAACTAATCCATATTAAAGGAGTAAAACGCATGAAAGTCATCGTATTTGGTGCAACAGGTACGACAGGAAGTGCCGTTGTTAGCGAGGCATTGAAGCAGCGTCATTCTGTGACAGCATTTGTCCGCACGCCATCTAAAGTAACGACATCTCATCCGAATTTATCGGTTTTTCAGGGAGATGTGCTGGATGAATCATCCGTCAAAGATGCTGTGCAAGGGCATGATGCCGCGTTTGTTTCATTGGGCGCAGGTCTGAGAGGCACAGTCCGCTCAGAAGGGACAAACAACATTATCAAGGCGATGCAACAGGCTCGTATTCGTCGCTTGATTGTGCAATCGTCACTCGGCGTGGGAGATAGCCGCGATAATCTCAACTTCTACTGGAAGTACATAATGTTTGGGATGTTGCTACGCAATGCCTATAACGATCACGTACAACAGGAAACCTACGTCAAAAAGAGTAATCTGGATTGGACTATTGTCCGTCCCGGCGCATTGAAAGAGGGTGAGCGCACGAATGGACAATATCGTCATGGTTTCTCGCCCACAGATAAATCAATCGCACTCGAAATCTCAATTGCGGATACAGCCGAATTTATGGTGAAGCAGTTAGTGGATGACACCTATCTCTGTGGTACGCCCGGTTTGTCGTACTGAATAAACGTAAAAAACCACTCGTCAGCAACAGTTGGTAGAACTGCAAAATAACGTGGTCTAGCAAAAACGAGGGATGTCTTTCAAACTTGTTTCAACCAAAAAGCAAGATTTGGAAAAGACATGAACCCTCAAGAAGAATTTTGCCCAAATAAGGACTGCC
>JBNPEE010000007.1:0-64512 GCA_051117475.1 Anaerolineae bacterium
TAATCTGCTCAAACAACATCCCAAGAAAATTAGCATCCGACGTAAACGCTTACAATCTGCTCGCAATGATGACCTCCGATGGCAGATACTCACATCTTCTCAGCTTTAATCTGGTGCGATTGCTCTGGATAGGGGACATTGTGCTATAGGCAGTCAGGATCACACCTGCTACAATGCCCCTCATTTGCACACATAATCTGAGTGACTGCCCGAAACCTATGACCGATATACATACCCCGCCACCCGCTAAGAGTAAGAACAGTACATCGCGTCGCTTGCTCGTGATCCTCGGTGTGTTGATTAGCGTGATCTTCTTAGCGATTGCCTTTCGCGGCTTACAACCGCAAGCCTTTCTCAGCGCACTGAATGAGGCCAACATGCCTTTGCTGATTGCGGCGGCAGTGGTGTATCTCGTGACCAAGCCGATTATCGCCTGGCGTTGGCAATTCTTATTGCGTGCTTTACAAGATGTGCCCATCAACCCCCTGACGCGCATCGTCATCATTGGCTATATGGGCAACAACGTCTATCCTTTGCGTGCGGGCGAAGCCTTACGCCTGTTCTTGCTCAAGCGCAATCATGGCGTGCCGATCACCGGCGCGGCGACGACTGTCGTCATTGAGCGTGTCTTTGATGGCATTGTGATGTTGTCGTTCGTGCTAGTGGCGCTGTTGTGGGTGGATATTACATCCGAGCAGGTGCAGTTGGTAGTCAATATCGCCACGCCTATCTTTGTGATTGCGGTGCTAGTGTTTTTTGTGCTGGCCTTGTTCCCATCTACCTTACGCCGCCTGATTGTGACGGTTACCGGGTTGCTGCCAGAGTCGCTGGCACAGGTCGTGATTGCCCTCAGCGATAACATTTTAGTCGGTCTAGGGAGTTTACGCAGTCCGCTCGATCTGTTCGGCTCGGTGGCAACCAGTTACATCACATGGGCGATTGAAGCGGTGGTCTACTGGATGGTGATGGAAGCCTTCGCGCTCGATCTAGGCTATGGGATGGCTTTGCTGGTGGTAGGTGTGGTCAATCTGGCTGGCTTGATTCCAGCATCGCCGGGGCAGGTGGGCGTGTATGAATTTTTCACCAGCGCCATCCTGACAGCTGTGGGCATCGCGCAGAATACCGCGCTCGCCTATGCGATTGTGGTGCATATCGTAATCTGGTTGCCGATTACCGTGGTGGGTTTCGTGTTCCTGTTACAGTATGGGCTGGGGTGGAGCGCCATCAGTAGAGCGAATGAATTAGAAGAACGCGCTGTATCCCCTGCAAGTGATTCGCATTAAAAATATGAGAACTCGTGATACAAATATTGCTATGCAGGATACACCGTGTATAATCGTAAACAGAACGCAAGTTTGTTGCAAAGTGGATGGCACTCATGATAGAAGTTGAAGTAAACAGTATCCGCGTCAGTCTGATGAGTACACATCGGGTGGTACTTCTCAAAGATATTAATAGCGAACGCTATCTTCCGATTTTCATCGGACAGTACGAAGCAGATGCGATCAGCATTGAGTTGCAAGATAAACGCTCTCACAATCGCCCGCTGACGCATGATCTGCTCAAGAATATCATAGAAGACCTCAATGCAACTGTTGTACACATTTACATCAGTGATATGCGCCGCGATATTTATTTCGCTCGTATTGTCGTCGAAGTAGATGGTGAACAACGTGAGATTGATAGTCGTCCGAGCGACGCGATTGCGCTTGCGGTGCGTACCAAATCGCCGATCTTCGTCAGCGAAGCGGTGATGGAAAAAAGTAGTGTGGAACCGGATGAAGAAGTTGATATGAATGTAGAAGCCAAACAATTGCCCTTCAGCCGGACAGAACCTGCCCCGCGTGAAACACCGGACGAACTCTTCGATGATGACGATGAGGCACCGGAAGAAGTGAGCGAAGATCAATTCAGCGCCTTCGCTGATTTCGTCAATTCCCTTGATCTGGATGAACTGGACGACTCCGACGAGAACTAAGCGTCTCACTCAGCCGAAAAATGTCCTACAATGAGACGGTGCTATCAACGCACCGTTTTAGTTTCACACGGTCATGCACGCCATCAACTTGCCCATGACCGACATCGTTTTAATTTGCAAACTTGCTATCCATATCTCACAATGAAGATAAACAGACAAAGAGAGACTGCACGAACTTATGTCACTGCCACCGAACAACACCCTCGATCCTGGCGCACCATTTAGTCAGGAAGCTGAAGAAGCTGTCATCGGGGCTGTTTTAATTGATCCATCTGCGTATATTTCGATTGCCGCCTTTCTGCATGCAGAAGATTTTTTCTTACTACGCCATCAGTACATCTGGAGCGCCTTCGAGCGCCTCAATAATCGCTCTGAACCGATTGACCTCGTCACTCTCGCCGAAGAGTTGGACAATATGCAGGTGCTGGAAAATATCGGCGGGCGATCCTATCTGGTGCAATTGCTCAATAATACGGGCACATCGGTCTATGCCGAGGTTTACGGGCGTCTGGTCGAGCGTACCGCCATACGACGCAAGCTGATGATTACCGCCGACGAGATCAAGAAGCTGGCGATGGACGAAGCCTTGAATATCGAAACCGTCGTCGGGGAAGCCGAGAGCAAGCTGTTCAGCGTCACCGAAACACAAGTTCAACGCGATTTTGTGCCGATGTGGGATGCACTCAGCGCCTATTATGATCGCATGGAGTATATGCTCCAGAATAGTAGCGAAGCCGCTGGTATCCCAACCGGTTACCGTGATCTCGATACCCTGTTAGGTGGTTTCCAGAAGTCGGATCTGTTGATTTTTGCGGGTCGTCCGGGTATGGGCAAGTGTGTGCGCCACGATACCCGCATCATCACCGCACAGGGCACGATGCCGATTGAAGCACTCAAGCCACAGGGCGTGGTCGGGGAAACCGACGACGAAGGCGGGGTGTATTATCCGCTACAGGTTGAGGTCTACACCAGCGAAGGCTTCCAGACCACGTCGCACTTTTACGACGCGGGCGAACAACCTTGCCTACAGTTGACGACGCAATCGGGGCGGGCGCTATCCGGCACGTTTAACCACGCGGTGCGCGTCTTGCGAGCAGGCGAAGCACAATGGGTTGCGCTGGCAGATGTCGTCGCCGGCGATGTGGTCGCGGTCATGTCGGAGCCGATATCTCCGCATAGCCCAGCGACAGCCAAACCGCACGCATCCGCGCAGGGTGCTAGCGCCCTTGCGCCCCTGTTCACCGCCGATGATCTCTTGCCAGCTGATTTCGTCTGGGAGCCAGTTACCTGCATCGTGCCCGATGGTGTGCACCAGTGTTATGATCTGGTCGTGCCGGGTGTGCATCAGTACATTGCCAATGAGATCGTCAGCCATAATACTTCCTGGTTGCTGACGACTGCGATGAACGTGGCGCGGTTCGGCGGGCGCGTGGCGATCTTCACCATGGAAATGGGCGTGGAGCAGATGGTTCAGCGTATGGTGGCGATGGAGACCGGCATCAACGTGCAGAAACTCCGTCTGGCACAGCTGAACCCACAAGAGGCCGCCCGCTTCACCGAAGCAGTAGGACGCATTAGCAAGCACACTATCTTCATTGATGATTCGCCCGCGATCTCACCGATGGAAATGCGCACCAAATGCCGCCGCCTCAAGCACGAATACGGGTTAGACCTGGTGATTGTTGATTACATGCAGTTGATGAACGCCGGCGGCAGTTACGAGAATAACCGCGTGCAAGAGATCAGCTTTATCTCGCGTAATCTCAAGGAATTGGCACGTGAACTCAACGTGCCCCTGATCAGTGCGGCACAGTTATCGCGTGCGGTGGAGCAACGACAGGATAAGCGTCCGGTCTTATCGGACTTGCGCGAATCTGGTTCAATTGAACAAGATGCCGATATTGTGATGTTCCTCTATCGCGATGAGGTTTATAATGAAGCAACTGAATTCCCGAATCAGGCAGATGTGATTATTTCGAAGCACCGTAACGGGCCAACAGGCGTGGTGTCTTTATACTTTGAGAAATCGCTGACCAAGTTCATGGATGCCAGCTTCCAGCGTGTTGACCTGAGCGACTTGCAGTGAGACCATAACGCATGACAAAATTTGAAGGCTTTTCCGCAGGCAAACCGCATACCATCCCGATTCACGCACAGTTCATCAGTGATGTGTTGCCCTTGATTGACGATCTCGCTGAGTTAAAGCTGTGCCTGTTTTGCTACGCGGCGCTCTTGCAAAAGTCAGGTGAGTATCGCTATCTCACCCGCGCTGATCTTGCCGATAATCCTGAATTACAAGCGAGCTTGCACAGCGCCGAACCGGAACGCCCCTTTGCCGATGTGCTGGATGAGGCGCTCGCACGGGCACTTGAGCATGGTTTTTTGCTGGCAGGCACGATCACGATAGCGCAAGAGACCCGCACGTTGTACCTGATGAATACAGCGAAGGGGCGCATCGCGCTACAACAACTCGCCGCCGGTCACTGGCAACCGGATGCCCGGCAGATCATCGAAATTCTGCCGGAACGCCCGACGATTTATGCGCTTTACGAGGAGAATATCGGCGCACTCACACCTATCATTGCCGATCACCTCAAAGCGGCTGAACAAGCCTACTCCTATGGCTGGATTGCCGATGCGATTGCGCTCGCTGTTGAGAATAACGTGCGACGCTGGGCATATATCAACGCCATTCTTGAACGCTGGAAACAGGAAGGACGCGCCGATGTCAATGAAAAAACTGAGCGATCTCATCACCCAACAAACGAATTTGCAGGACTTAACTGGTCAGACTTTACCAGCGACTGAGGATGCGCAACCGATGTCACTGACAATCACCTGCTTCGATCCCACAGATCCCGAACAAGCCTGTCCGGTCTGTGGCGGGTTGGGGGTGATTAAATACGCTGTACCGCCCGAAGATAAACGCTTTGGCAAGCTGTTCCGTTGCCCCAACAACCCCATCGAAGTCGATCAGCAACGCCACGAACGAATGCGCCGTTTGAGTAACCTCTCGGCATTCACGGATAAATCGCTGGAGAACTTTGTGATGGATGTGCCCGGCTATTCGGAGAAAGAGCGCCTGTCTTTGCAGATGGCGTTTCAGGCGACGCGCCAGTATGCTCAAAATCTTGATGGATGGCTCTTACTCGAAGGCGCGTATGGTTGTGGTAAGACGCACCTCGCCGCCGCCGTGGGCAATGCACGCCTGCAACGGGGCGATATGGTGCTATTCATCACCACACCCGATCTGCTCGATCACTTGCGGGCGAGCTTCGCGCCGGATGCTGAACTGAGCTATGATCAATCGTTCGAGCGTTTGCGCGATGTGGGCTTATTGATTATCGACGATCTCGGCGTAGAAAATCCGAGTGAATGGGCAAAAGAGAAATTATTCCAACTGCTCAACCATCGTTACTCGTACCGCAAGCCGACGATCATCACCACCAACCGCGATCTGGATTCACTCGATCCGCGCATCCGCTCGCGCTTACTGGATGTTAACGTGATTCATCATGTCAGCATCAACGCGCCGGATTATCGCAACGCACAACCGAACACATCCGATCAGTTGCTGTCGCGCTTATCGCTGTATGAACACATGACCTTTGATAACTTCGACGTCGATCGCAACCTGACCACCGACGAACGCACCCGCTTGACCGCTGCCGCCCGCATCGCTTATGAATACGCCCGCCAGCCGATGAACTGGTTGTTGTTCACCGGCAAGTTCGGCAGTGGCAAGACACACCTCGCCGCCTCGATTGCTATTGAACGCCGTAACGCCGGCGATGAAGTGGTGATGTTGACTGTGCCGGATTTGCTCGATTATTTGCGGGCGACCTTCGCGCCGGATAGCAACGTCACAGTTGATAAGTTGCTGATGCGTTTGCGCGATGTGCCTCTGCTGGTGCTGGATGATCTCGGCAACGAAGCCTCTAAACCGTGGGCGCAAGAGAAACTCTTTCAACTGCTCGATCATCGCTACATCACCCGTATGCCAACGGTCATCACTACCACCAAGCAGATGAATGAGATCAACCAGCGCCTCGTCAGCCGCCTGATCGATCAGCGCATTTGCCGCATGGTAGAAATTGACGTGCCACCCTATGCCATGAGGATGAAACGCAATCACTCATGATACCCGTCTTGCAATCGCTGACTTACGAGCGCAAATACCGCGATGACATCTTATCGCTGATCTTCTACAGCCGTCATACGCACACGCACCTGGATTGGTATAAAGTGGGTAATTGGCTGGATTTAGACGGGAATTTGATCCAACTGGCATTCGACCGGGATGAGTTAGTTGGTGTGATGGGTTTCTCAGAGAACCTCAACGGTTCATCGTGGTTGCGCATCGCTGCTGTCGCACAGGGCTATGATCCGACACAGGTAATGACATTTTTATGGGAAAACACGCGCCTACAATTGATGCAGGCACAGGTACAATCTGCCAGCATTCTAGTTCTTAGCCAGTGGCTACCTCCGCATTTGCCGGCGTTGGGGTTTCGCTATCAGGAAGATGTCGTTACCATGCACCGCGCCCAACAGAGCATCCCACCCGCACCACCAACGGCGATCATACTGCGGAATGGCTATCTGGAACACGTCGAAGCGATCATGCAGGTCGATCATGCGGCGTTTGCTCCGCCATGGCAACTGAGTGCTACCGATATTCGCCTCTCACAACGGCAGGCGGCGAGTTGTACGATAGCCCTGCTTGGCGGACAAATTGTCGGCTATGAGATCGCCACACGCCACCACACCAACGGACATCTGGCACGTTTAGCCGTGCATCCCCAAGTGCAGGGGCAACGGGTAGGGCAAGCCTTACTGCATCATCTGCTGACGCGCTTTGCTCAACGCGGTGTCAAGAGCATGACCGTCAACACACAACTCAGCAATCGGCGCTCACAAAATTTATACGTGCGCTATGGCTTCGTCCGTAACGGTTTTGATTTATCGGTATGGCAAGCAGATTTGACATCCTCGAATGATGAAAGGCTTCTCTGATGACCGTTGTCTATTATGAAGAAGACGCTGATATTGAATTCCTGCGCGATAAATTTATCGGTGTCATTGGTTACGGCAGTTTAGGCCGCCCGATTGCGCTTAACTTGCAGGATAGTGGCTTGAAGGTGCTGGTGGGTCAACGCCCTGATGAGAGTACCGCCATCCTCGAAGCGGACGGAATGCCCTATAATCGCATTGAGACTGTCGCCAACGCCGCCACGATCATTCTGCTGTTGTTGCCCGATGAAGTCATGCCACAGGTTTATCTGGAGCATATTGCGCCCTACCTCAAGAAAGGCGATACGCTGATCTTCGCCAGTGGCTATAACGTGGCGTTTGGCTATATCGAACCGCCGCCCTTTGTCGATGTCGGCTTGATCGCCCCGCGCACTATCGGTGCCGCCGTGCGCGAGAAGTTCGAAGCCGGTCAGGGCTTTTACAGCTTCGTCGCCGCCGCACAGGATGCTACCGGCAATATCTGGCAGACAATCCTCGCCTTAGCGGCAGGAATAGGATCACTGCGGGCGGGCGCGGTGGAGATCACGATCGAGCAAGAAGCTGAGTTAGATTTGTTCATCCAACAAGCAATCCTGCCTACCGTGCATAATATGATGGTCACTGCCGCCAACCTGCTATTAGAAAAGGGCTACCCGCCGGAAGCCGCAATGATGGATCTTTATATCTCCGGCGAATTCACGGATTATCTCGAACGTGCCTCAGAATCCGGCTTGCTCCATGCTTTTCGCCTCTCTTCGCTGACGGGGCAATTTGGCATCTTCACCCGTCTGGAGCGATTTAACGAACTCAAGCTCGAACGCCTGATGGAGATCACCCTCGATGAGATCCGTAACGGTGATTTTAGCCGTGAGTGGGCTCGTGAATATGCAGACGGGTATCCGCGCTTGCGCCGTTTGCTCAAGAAGCAGGAAGAGATGGATTTGTGGGAACTCGAACAGCAGACCATTGAACTGTTGCGCGGGTATATCTGATAGATCGCCTCAAGTAATTCTCAACACTAAAATATTTAACTTGCTCATAAAATGAGGATATACAGATAACAGATACAGGAAACTTTGTATGATACATACCTCAATTGCAACCCTCATCGAGCAATTATCCGCTGAGGATGATGATGTGGGACAAGGTGCGGGGATACAACTGATCGAACTCGGTGAACCGGCCGTCATACCACTAATTAGTGCCCTCAGTAACCCTGATGCCAACACGCGCTATCTAGCGGCGTGGGCGCTTGGTGAATTGGGTGATGCGCGTGCTGTGGAACCCCTCATCACCGCCTTACAAGATCGTGAGGCGCCCGTGCAAGATTGGGCGGCGCGTGCCCTCGGCGAATTGGGCGATCCGCGTGCGATTGATCCCCTGATACAACTGCTCGCCAGTAGCAGAGCATCAACCCGTCGCCATGCGGCGGCGGCGTTGGGGTGGTTGCAAGCGACGCACGCCACAGACGCGCTCTATGCTTGCATGGATGATTCTAATCCGGATGTGCGCAGTGCCAGTGCTGAAGCGCTCGGCAAACTCGGTGATCCGCGTGCGGCGACGAAGCTCGCGTCTTATCTCAAAGATGAAGATGATTGGGTGCGCGTCTCTGTGGCGAAGGCGC
Source organism: Anaerolineae bacterium (assembly GCA_051117475.1). Classification (GTDB taxonomy): domain Bacteria; phylum Chloroflexota; class Anaerolineae; order Aggregatilineales; family Phototrophicaceae; genus JAUZRW01. The sequence continues at coordinate 8,616 of JBNPEE010000007.1, forward strand.
TCGGTGATCTGGGTAGCCCGACTGTAGAAGCCGAACTGATCGACGCCCTCGATGATCCCAACGATTGGGTGCGCTATCATGCGGTGCTGGCGCTGGCATCGATCCGCAGTTATGATGCGATCGCATTGCTGACCCAACGCCTGACCAGCGACGAGAGCGCCAACGTGCGTGGGGCTATCAACAGCGCCCTCGACACACTCAACGTTTGAACACAAAGGGCGCAATAGATCTATTGCGCCCCTGAATACCCTGTTTGACAACTTACCGCAATTCAAACGGCATCAGCATCAGATGTGTGCCATTGAGCAATTCGATTGTTTCGGTATAGTAACGCATTGCGGCGGCAGGATCAGCTTGTTCAGCGATTTGCGCAGGTAAGGGCTTACCTTTGCTGTCCATCACGCCGAAGGGCGTATTGGACGAGACATTCGCCAGTTGACGCGCCTTAGCAATGGCTTCGTATAACCCGCCGAGTTCATCGACAAGCCCATTTTCAAGTGCCTGTTGCCCTGTCCACACACGCCCACCACCGATTTCATCAACCTGATCGGTCTTCATCTTGCGGCTGACTGCGACACGCTCGACAAAGATGTCATAAATGTCTTCGATGCCTTCGCGCACTTTTGCGCGTTGTTCTTCGGTGAAGGGTTTGATGCTGGCAAAAATATCGGCATTCTCGCCCCGCTGATAGTAGAAGGGGTTGAATTTGAGCTTCTTGAGCATCTCGCTGTTGATCAATTTCAAGTTAATCACACCAATACTGCCGGTGATGGTGCCCGGTTGTGCGAAGATATAATCTGCTGGTGTCGAGATATAATAGCCACCCGATGCCGCAACGCCACCCATGTAAACCACAATTGGCTTCTCTTTGCCGAACTCATCCAGTGCCGATGCCATCGCTTCTGATGCGGTTGCACTACCGCCCGGACTATCAACATACAGCACGAGTGCCACACAGCTCTTATCCTGCATCAACTGACGCACCTGTTGTACCAGCGTCACATCGCCGAGGCGCTCGCCACCGATGAGCGGAATCGGCAGATCAACCGGCGGGTTCTGGCTCTCGCCGGGGACAATCGCACCGGCGGCACGGATCACCGCCACATATTTTGAGCGATCACGTGGCATCTTGAGTGGCAGAATCCCATTGGCTTTTGACCACAGCACAATATCTTTCACTGATAGATGCGCGGCTAGCCCTTCTTCGTTGACCATGGCATCGACGAAACCCTGTTCCAGTGCGTGTTTGCCGATATAGGGCGCATTGTCGATCAGATTGCGTGTGTCGTCGTGCGTCAGGTTACGCCCTTCAGCGATGGCGGCAATCATGATCTGATATTGCGAATCCAACAGCCAATTCAACTGCGCTTCGCCTTCTTCGCTCGGTTCAGTGCGTGTGAAGGTATCACCCGCGCCTTTGTACGGAGAAATCGCAACAGAATCTGCCTGCAAACCGATAGTTTCCAGACTATCTTTGAGGAAGTTTTGAGCGCGGATCATGCCGACAGTCATTAGATTGCCGCCTGGTTGTAAGATGATCTCATCAGCGGCGCTGGCAATGAAGTATTCTGCCATGTCATAGCTCTGCGCGTAAGTGACCACACGCTTCCCACGCGCCCGCAGACGTGTGATGCTATCGCGCAAGGACTGCAAATCTGCCAGTGACATACCGAACCCGCGCAGATAGAGGATCACACCGCGTGGACGGCTATCGTTGGCGATACGGTCAAAGGCTTCTTCCAGTTCCACTAAGCTCAGGGGAGATTTGCCGAGTACCTGTTCTTGAATGAAATTGCGCTTATCTGGCAATTGGTTCATCACAGAGGGTAGGGTGAATTGTACATAATCCATCTTGGCAGGCATGTTGGCACGTTGCATGTTGACGAAGTTGATCGCCGCCGCTTGTAAATTTTGAACAATACCGCTCATATCAAAATCGAATGCGACGGCATCTTGTGTTGGGTTGGTCATAGGTCTTTATCCTTAACATTGCACATCTGATTATATTATACGCAATCCGTGTGAGAATGTTGTGCGAAGCGCGTTAGAAAGCAGGGAACGTGCAAAGTCGGGTGAGTGAATGAATCGTCGTGCAAACAAGTTATCAGGGTTAAACGGACAGGGCTTTCGTGATTTCCTAAAAAGTCAATTCCGTGCATGATGCCCCTATTTCGGGGTATACTATTAGACATACTAACGTTAAGGAGACGCATCATGATGCAATATATCGATCATCAGCATGATGATGGAGTTGAAATCTATCATTTCAGACGTGTCTCGCGGGCGGCGATTGATGAATTCTACTCCATTGCTATGCCGATCTTCCGCGCCCATATCGAACAATATCAAGATAAAGTACCGCTATGTTATGTGCTCGATCTATCCGAATCAGGGATGTTTCCGGTCAAGTACATGATGACCAAAGCCATTGAAGAGATTGGCAATGAAGCGTATCAACCCCAGCATTATATTGCCTACGTCACGCGCACACCACAGGATAAGATGCTCATCAATATCTTGGAGCAATTGGCGGCGCGTAACCTTGCTCACACGCGCAAAATCTTTAAGCCGGATCAGTTTGATACCGCGCTTGAATGGCTTAAATCGGTTCGTATCAGTTTTGTGGAGGAATTGGAATGACCCAACGCAAACGGGGCGAGTGTGTGCCCGCCCCGCGATGGATTGTGAAAATAGGTGTGACGAACTTAATCGCCAGTTGTCGCTAGAATACCTTCGCCATTGAAGCCACGCCCCACACCCCGATAGACAAAGCCTTCGTCATGCATCCGTTCCGGGCTGTACATGTTACGCCCGTCCACGATGATGGGTTGCTTCATCAGAGATTTCAAGCGAGCGAGATCCAACTGTTTGAACTCATTCCACTCGGTCATCAGTATCAGCACGTCAGCGCCATCTGCCACTGAGTAGGGGTTATCAACCAGTTCGATATTCGGCATTTCGACTTTGACATTTTCCATCGCCACCGGATCATAAGCTCGAACGTGTGCACCCTGATTCATTAGCGTGCGTGCGACGGTCAGCGCCGGAGCTTCGCGGATGTCGTCGGTATTGGGTTTAAACGCCAGACCGAGAACACCGATCACTTTACCTTCGAGATTGTTATCGAGTAATTCGCGCACTTTCAAGCCGATTTGCTTGCGTTGGAAATCGTTGATCTCCATCACGGCGTTCAACAATTGCGGGTGCATTCCGTGTGTGAGTGCCATGTTTGCCAGTGCCTTCACATCTTTAGGGAAGCAAGAGCCGCCGTAGCCCACGCCAGCGTTCAAGAAGTGTGGGCCGATGCGCTTATCGAAGCCCATACCCCGCGCCACTTCAGTCACGTCCGCACCAAGGCGTTCGCAGATGATGCTCATCTCGTTGATGAAGCTGATGCGCGTTGCCAAAAAGGCATTCGAAGCATATTTAATCATCTCTGAGGTACGAATATCTGTGATGACAGTTTCTGCCCCCAGCGGTTCATAGAGACCTGCAACTCTTTTTGCCGCTTCACGATCAGTACTGCCGAATACATTACGATCAGGGTTCATGAAGTCCGTGATGGCTGATCCTTCGCGCAAGAATTCTGGGCAGCTGACCACGGCAAAATCAATCGGTTCTGGTTGACTGCTGTGGATGATATCGGCAGTCCAATCGCCTGTGCCGACCGGTACCGTAGACTTGTTGACGATAATCAGTGGGTGTGTCATCTTCTCACCGATCGTCTGTGCCGCTGATCGCACATACTTCAGATCGGCTTCGCCATCCACAGCCGACGGCGTACCTACACAGATGAACACGAACTCTGCATCTTTCAAACCTTCTTCATAAGACGTGGTGAAATGCAGGCGTTCGGCTTTGACATTGCGTTCCACCAGTTCTTCGAGGCCTGGTTCATAGATCGGCATCTCACCTCGATGCAGTCCTTCGATTTTCTTCTCATCAATATCAACTGTCGTGACATTATTCCCGAGGTCAGCGAAACATGTGCCCGTCACCAGACCGACATATCCTGAACCAATTACGCAGATATTTCTCATAAGATGTCCTCAAATTTGCTTTTATGTTGTGATTGAATAGGTGGTAATGCATTCTAAGAAGGGGAGTTTACCACAATTGAAAAAGATGATTGATATGTAATGGTTGTCCCCCACCAAGCAAAACCATGTTCTTGTATGTGATGTGATCCATCACGATAAGACCTTCTATAGACTAATGAGCTATCCTAAAATACGCCTAACAAAAGCGACAGGTTTCCTAAACCTACATGCTCGCACCTGAATATACACACCTGTGCCGCGATTTCCTCACTATAAAGCATCATGTTTCCCTATTGATGACGACAGGCAAGCACACACAGAAGGTACTACCTTCACCTGGTGTGCTGATAAGTTGGATCGTGCCATTGTGCAGTTCGACGATCTCTTTGGTGATGCTCAAGCCCAGACCATTACCCTTACTGCGATTTTCCCTGGTGCGATAGAACGGCAAGAAAATATTGTTTTGCTCGTCGTTCGGGATGCCAATGCCGGTATCCTGGACGCTGACCTTTACATGAGTGCCGTCAGCCTCTAATTGACAGCGCACACGCACTGTTCCCTGTTCGGTATAGTGGATGGCATTGACGATAAGGTTGACGAAGACTTGCTCCAGACGATGCGGATCAGCGAGCACCAGAATCGGATCGTCACTCGCATGATAGCTGAAGGTCAAGCCTTTTTCTTCGGCTTCCGTGCTGAGCAAACCCGTCACCTGACCGAGTATATCCTGCAAAATCATCGTTTGAGGGTGCAGGGTAATGCGCCCATTCGCGTCGATCAAGTCATTGACCAGACGGTTCATGCGCCCGATCACGTAATCGAGGCGTTTCATATGCTGATCCATATGCTCTGGATCCCGCCGAATCATATGCATACGGGTCAGCAAGCTGGCAATCGGTGAGCGCAGATCGTGCGCCGCCGCCGCGATGAACTGCTTCTGCAATTGTTCGAGTTCTTGTTCTTTACGAATATCACGCACGATAATCACAGCGCGGGAGACAGATGTATCGCTGGTATTAATCTCTGAAACGGTCAAGCCCACTTCCACAGTATGGTTATCTTTACGTCGGATGCGCCCCTTACCGCGCCATACCTCTTTATTTTTGAGGCTCTCTTTCATCTCTCTGACTGTTTCTAATTCTTGTTCGCTACTTGTCTCTGGAAAGAGTAGCGTGGCAGGTTGATCTTGCAATTCATCAACACTATAACCGGTTATTGCACATAAAGTCGGGTTGGCGAAAGCGATAAGTTGATTTTCTGTGTAGAAGATGCCATCGCCTGTACCCGATAAGATGGTTGCCAGTTGCTCGCGTTGCTGATTGACTTCGGTAGTACGCGCCAGCACTTCGCGCTCCAGATAATCTTGCTTGCGCGCATTGACAATCGCTGTGCCGATGGTTTCGGCGAAGGTCTGGAGGCGCTGTGCATCGGCTTCATCAAATGCCCCTACATGGAAGCTGTGCAAATTGATGAAACCCACACAGTCCCCCTGTACAATGACCGGTGCGCCTAAATAGGCGCGAGTATCCGCGATACGTTTGCGCTCGACCCAACGCGGATCTTGCTGTGTATCATCGACAATTACGGGTTGCCCGACCTCATACATGTATCGGAGTAGTGGGAATTTGTCGATCTCAAAGTAAAAGGCAACTTCTTGATAATCATCGCCCGGTGGAAAATTCCATGTAGTATGGTAGCGATATTGTTCGATCTCATAATCTTTGAGGACGATGGCCGCACGCTCAGTCTGTGGGATGACCTGTTGTAAATAAATGATGATCTTCGTCAACACTTCCCGCAATTCCAATTGCGAGTTAATGGCGGCAGTGGCATCGCGCAAGGCTTCCGCGAATTCTGCTTGTTCAAGTTCGGCTTGCTGGGCACGATGACGTTCGATAAACGTACCTAAAACGTTAGCAACCGCCTGCAAGAAGTAAATCTCATCATAGGTGAAGTCATGGCGCACTTGTTTAAATACAGCTAACACGCCGTAAGGCACATAACTTTGTCCTAAGATGATGATGCCGGCGCCACTGTGGTATCCTGCATTCACCAGTATCGACAAAGGACGAAAGCGCGATTCATTGACGAGATCGACACTGATCACCGCTTCTTGCATGTGTAGGGTGTAGCCCATCAGGGATTTATCAGGCGCGTCATCCAGTGTGCTATCCACCTGTAGGAGATCAGGTGTTGATCGTGAGAAGCCCTTACAGCGGAATTGCTTGCCTGTGATTTGATGCTCGAAGACCGCCACAAAACTTAAATCGAGCACTTGCTCACACAAGACAGCGACATAATCGATCATCTCTGATAGATCGTTGCTATTGAGCGCCAACAAACCCAGTTCTGCAATAACGGCTTGCTGAACGATGTGAATCTCGAGCGTCTTTTCAGTTTCTACCCGTTGGCTGATGTCATAGCTCATGCCGACGATTTGCGTCGCTTGTCCGCTGTCGGGGTCGATGAGCAGATGCGCTGTATCATGCATCCACAGCCACGAGTCATCCACTCCTTTAAGGCGATACTCCAGCGTGTGCGTCTCCCCGACTTGTACCCGCGTCAGATGCGCGTTGTACTCGTCGCGGTCATGCGGATGAATCTGTGCCAACCAGGCCTCATAGGGCAGGGGCGTATCTTTGTGCGCGAGTAATGCCTTCATACGATCTGTACACCACGACATGCCCCCAATACCCTGATTGTTCAGGGTGAGTGCATAAGCATAATCGGCCACTAATCCGGCGACGTGATGGAACGTGGTCTGCGAGTCTACTTCATAGGGTTGCAAGATCATCATCGTTGCCAATTGTCCACCATACGGAATACTACGCGCCGTAACCTTGACCGGCACGCTTTCGCGCTGTGTGCCTGTCTGCAAGACATCTTTATAACGGATAGTTAAGTGTCGTCCTGGTACGATGCGCGTGGTATTGGTGGATGAGTGAATTGTGATGAAATCGGTGATCTCACGCCCAATCAACTGCTCATAGGCAATGCCCAATAAGCAAGAAGCCGATTCATTGCAGTCTAAAACGTGCTGATCATTATGAATGATGACCGCATCCGGTAACAGGTGAAACGCTGTATCTGTATCTTGAGAAGGCTTCTGCCGTGCCATCTCGTGACCATGAGCGTTGAGCAAGTTCAAAGTCAACAAGAAAATCATCGGCACGAACACGCCCAAGAAAGAGCCATTGTCGCGCTGGGTGATCGATAGATTGAGGATGAGAATGATCACAATCATCACGATTGCCAATTGCAGGTTGCTCTTGAGCGATAAAAACTGGCTCGACGTGAGCAAAGCAAGCGCCACTAAAAACAGACCATTCGTCATGTTGAAGTTTGCCGGGTCAAAGATCAAGAGGATGAACGGCAATGCAATCGTCATTAGAACAGTCACCAATGCCACAGCCTTATGATGTAGAATGCGCACCATCCCATACAACATCACGCTCAAGACCATGCCCAGTGTAGTGAATAGATCAATATCACCTAACACCCGCCAGATTAAGAAATTAATCACTGTCCCCACCGCCAGCACAAATAGGTAGAAGGTCAAGCGTCGGTTTTGTGATAGCTCAATGGGATCATCGATCTCTTGAAGTGGATCAATCAACCAGCCTTGCCATCTCGGTTGTACAGGCTGTGTATGCCTCAGGTCATCTATCATGCAAAGATACGATCAATAATCGTGTACGTTATTTCCATTATAAGAGAGAAATGCATTTATATGATGACAATTTTTGTTGTGGGCGTTTACTTTGGAGAGGTCACCGTGATGATAATAACCAGAAAAAGTTGTTAAAATTTTGTAACAAAACGCAAGAATTATGGACATTTACGTCATATACTGTTTCAATACAAACAAGTTATATACCATGTCATGTTGTGAGGACCTATGAAGAATGTATTATCATTAATAGCTATTATGCTATTGAGTTTACTCAGTGTTAGCTTGATTAGTGCGGGCGAATTGCCCCCGGAGGGGCCTGTACCACCATCACCTCCGCTCCCCTGCACTGAATGCCCAGATAGTTTAGATAGTTTCAACGTTGTGGCGACCTGTGATAGTGTGACTGTGTCGTACAGTTCAAGTGTGGGTAATGTCAGTCAAGTGGTGGGCGGATCGGATCCTCTAGGCCAGCTCTTTTTTGAACGTTATGACAACACGACTGTCAGTGCTACCATCCCTTTTTCTACGTCTTTGCAAGAGGGTGATTCGATGTTCGTGCGTGTGGTGATTTTAGATAATCACGAAGGCTTGCCTATCGTAATCGAAACACGCTTTTTAGTCGTCTCATGTGAGGGTGAATCATCATCATCATCATCCTTCATTGAGCAGTGCGCTGACGGACGACTGAACGCCAACCTGTGTGAACCGCTCGCGATTTATCCGGTGATATCTGATGATGGCGTTGGGTTGACTATCTACGAAATTCCTCGTGGGAGTGATGTCGGGGTGTTCCAACTTTACGTGGATGCTGAGCGCTTGAGCGATCTGCCCGATACTGACGAAGTCTGCACGATTGATGCATCAGCAGATGGCTCTGTCGTCGTCTACCTGTTGCCTACGGGCGAAATTCAGGTCAACGCTGGCCCCGATGATGACGATAAGGTGTTCGTCTATCGCTTCGAGACATTGTCCGGCTTACCTGAGATTGAAACTTACTCAGCCAGCACCACTCCGACAATTCTGCCTGATTGTTCTTAATCAACTGACATCGGGCACAGGTCACCGCGCCTGTGCCCATCTGTGATCGTCTCACGTATCCGTGCTCATCTTAAATTCAATCCGCCACTGTGTTGTGCCTTAGCTATAATCCCATTTGTTAAGAAATTTGTGACAGCCTAACAAGATTTGTTACAATGGGGCAAGTGATTGTGGGTACGAGACGTTGTGATCATGCAGACAACAACAAGGGATGAGCAACAACACATCTGGATAGTGCAAATACTCGGCTGGCTGACCGTGATCGTCAGCCTTGTGCTGGTACTGGTCAATATTCCGATCTTCTACGCCTATGTGTGGCAGAACACCAGCGATCCCTACAATCCGTTTGTTATCGCGTGGCTGCGAACTTTGTTAAGGCGTTTCGGGGAACTGGTTTATTTCACGCTGGCAATCGGTATCTTACTACGCTCAAAAGAACCGCTTGCCATTTTGCTGGCGATGTTCTCGGCGGTGTTGGGGGCAACCTATGGCGGTTCCTACATTGAAATAGTCAATCAGTCTCATGCTGTGCTACTGTTCATCAGTACGATTGTCGCTAGCTTGCCGGCTCCGCTCGGTATTTTGCTCTTGTTCGTCTTACCTGATGGGTACTTCGTGCCCGAAAGTGGTCGCTGGTGGGCGCTGGTAATCGCCATCTATGAACCGATCCGCATCTATTTTTCGGTCAACGGCACCAATTTGGTCGTGAGTTACAGCTTGCTGATACCTGTCTTGCTGGTGTTGATTATCGGCATTGCCGCGCAACTGAATCGCTATAGTGCCGGCTCACCCATCTACAGGCAACAATTCAAGTGGGTGATTGTCGGTACAGTCAGCTTGATGTTGAGCCTCGCGCTCTTGATCATCGGCTTGTTCACCTTGCCCGCGAATTTGCATATCTTCGCGCAGGGCTTGGATGAGGTCGGTGGGACGATTCTCGGTCTGACCTTACTGATTGCAGTCACGCGCTACCACCTCTATGATATTGACCTGTTCATCAATCAGGCGCTGGTCTATGGTGGCGCGATGCTCGTGAGTGGTCTGGTCATCCTGACGGGTTACGCTGTCTTGCACAACCCTGTGTTTAGCCTCGCGCCTGTCGTGCAATTAGTGGGTTTGGCGCTCCTCACTGCTCTGATGCTCGTTGCTCTGCATCCTCTGGCGCGTCTCTTTCAGCGTTGGGTGGATCGCCAGATCTACGGTTTGCGTTTTGATCTCAACCAGCTCAACACATACACCAATACCACTGCGCCGGCAATCGTGCGAGTAGGGGCATATAAAGCACAGACCATCGGCGATTACCAACTACTCAGCACACTCGGTCAGAGCAGTTTGAGTGAGGTCTACTTAGCGCGACGCGATCAGCGCATGTTCGCGCTCAAGATGTTGACACATAGCAGACGCTATAACGGGCTAGCCCGTCAACGTCTGGCAACCGAAGCGCAGATCATTCAGCAACTTGATCATCCCGGTGTGGTGCAGTTGTACGAACAAGAGTTACTCGATAGCCACATGTATCTGGTGTTATCGTATGTGGAGGGGCAAAGCCTCAGCGATTATCTGCGTGCGCATGAGTGCCTGACACCCGAACTGGCGTATCCAATCTTGCAAACGCTTGCACAGACGCTCGATTATGTGCATGAGGCTGGTTTTATCCACCGCGACATCAAACCCGATAACATCATCGTGCGCCCTGACGGGCAGACCGTCTTGCTCGATTTTGGTCTGGCAGTTGCCCTGCATGATCTCGTTGATAGCCCTGATGATCTGCCGGCTATCGGCACAATTGCGTACATGGCTCCTGAGCAGATCCAGAATGGGAACCGTGTCAATCGTCGCGCTGATATTTATTCACTGGGTGTGTTGACTTATCAGCTTCTATGCGGACAGTTGCCTTTTAGCGGGGGCAAAGGGCGGATGTTATTCGGGCATCTCAACCAACCTGCGCCTGATTTACGCGAGTGCCAGCCTCATTTGCCGGCATCAATCGCGCAGGCGGTTCAGCAGGCGATGGCAAAAGCCCCCGCCGAACGTTTTGATTCGGCGGGGGCCTTTCTACAGGCGTTGCGTTCCTAATCGCCCTCGACGCTCTGCGGAGCCATGATCTCGCGTGCCAGTTCATTGAGTAAGGCGCGTTGTTCGGGGGTAATCTCGCGTGAGATCAAATAGCGCTCGAGCAATTCTTCGTGCGTCAAGCCTTCGGGGTTGGTGCCCAGACGGGCGCGTTCAGGACGTTCGATATTGCGCTTGATCCCCGCAATGTGGAACACGCCCGCATCGAGCAATTCACGACGTAGAAAACCATCTTTGAGCGAGGCGTTGGTCTCCGGTGTCAGCTCGATAATCACGCGCACAATCGCATCCTCCAGCTTGCTCTCGCGGATCAGTTTAGTGACCGTGCGTGTTGGATAGGCTTCTGTGCGACAATCGGCGCGTAAGGTGACCATCGGACGCGCCAGCACGCGCACGTACTCATACGCGGTCTGATGACGGGCCAGCGATACCCAGCAGAAGCCTTTCGAATCGTTCTCCTCTCCAAAATCAATGCGTTCCAGGCTGCCACTATAGACCACATCCGGTAGTTCATCGCGATCAGGCGTGAGGTTCTGATATTTGTGAATGTGCCCCAGCGCAACATAATCCCAGCGCGGATCTGCCAGCAAGCTGAGCGATACCTGTACATCGCGCCCTAACATCACGTTGCGTTCACTGCCAAGCACCGCCCCATGTACTGTAAAATGACCGGTCATGATGCGCGGGGTATCATCGCCGGCGAGCGCATCAGCATCATCGGCTAATTTGACCAGCAAGCGCCCTAGCGTTTCTTCCAACAGTTGATCGGTATCGCGGATAGTGCGCCCGACGAGATCCGTCTCTTGCATCAAGCGTGAGCGAATGGGGTAGGGCGCACTGCCGATCACTACGCGCCCGCGCTTGGTCTCCACGTCGAACACGTCATACTCATGCGCGATGAACACGTTGGGCACACGCAGGGTGTCGTAAATTTCAATACTGCTGGCTTTGAGCGCGTTAGGGGGCAGATCATGGTTGCCGACGAGCATCACCACCGGCGCAAGCTCTGCCAAATCTTGAATGCGCCAGGCGAACTCGCGCTGATAGGTGGGGTTGGGGTTGCGCGTCTTGAAAGCATCACCGGCGAAGATGACCAGATCCACATCGTTATCCCGCGCATAATCTACCATTTCATCCATGCGCCGTAAGAAATCCACAACGCGACTGCTCAACCCACTATCCGCGTCTGTTTTACCATAATTCTCCATGCCGATGTGTACATCAGCGAAGTGTAACACCCGTATTGCCTCTGCCATAGTATCCCCATTGTGTGATCGGTCGATTATGTCTCATTGTAGCAAACCCGACGACGCTCACAAGGATCACCCCATATCAAAGTCCTTCCTTACCGAAATAGTCGCTTTCCCCTATAATGGAAACACAGAATGACAACGGGGTAGGGGCATAGGGCTCTAAACCCACACTGATACCACTTATCTTCAGCGTTTGTCAGCAGGAATGAGGTTTCATCATGCAAATTTTTCAGGAGTTCATCCTCAGTCAATGGCTCATCATGATCGCGCTTTTCGTGGTCTTCATCGCGATCTCGCGCTGGGCACTGGTGACCCTCAAAGAATATCCCGGCTATGCGCTGGGTTGGATGATCGGCTTGTTCTTCATCATTGTGCGCCTATCCCTTGGTGATGCACCAGCACCCGACGGTGCCAACGCCTATCTCGATGGGTTTCAGGTCTTTATTGCCACGGTGATGGGCTTAGTTGTCGGTAGCGTGATCTTGTTTGGCTTGCGCTTCGGTATGCAGTACGCCCGCGCCGTTGCGTTACAAATTGCGATCTACACCGCGATGAATATCATCATGATCTTTCTCGTATTCATCTCGACACCGATCACACAGAAGATGATCGGTATCTTCGCATTGGCGATAGCAATTGCCACGTTGTTTGCGATGGTACTATTCCCTTCACCGGAGCGCGAAGAAGAACTAAACATCCGCTCACAGGGCGCAACCGGTCAGCAAAATCCACCGAACAGTCAAAGTGGGGCACTCAATACCAGTCGCCTCAACAAAATCCGTCAATCACAAAATCAGAAGCTCAATCGTTGAGTGTCATCACTATCTTGCGGGGCAACACGTATCTCGTCGTCCCGCAAGATAGCCCGTGATGGGTCTCATCTTCAGTGCTTATCCTTGCCTGATTACGCCATGCCCACTATTATCAACCTAGCTATCCTACATATCCATTATTACTATACGTTATCCTGACGGCGCGTACTGAAGTATGAGACCTATGCTAGAATTTATCCTATGAAAACACGATCCAACACGCAACACACAACGACATTGATTGTTATCTGGTTGGCGCTGGTGCTGATCGCCTGTAACCTTGGTACGGCGACTGTCACACAACCGCCGACACTCGCGCCCCGCGCTTCGGCTACGCCGATGGCAACGCTCGGTTTTACCGGTTCCGGCAATCAAGTTGTCGAAGTCGAGAGCGACATCTCCGAACCGATTACTAGCATTGATGTGGAGATGTTCAATCTCATCCAACAGGTGGATGTCGGGCGTTTGCGTTCACACGTCGAGACGCTGGTAGACTTCACCACCCGTCATGTTAATTCAGCGACAAACCGCTCTGATTACGGCATCGGTGCGGCACGCACTTACATTCAAGATCAGTTCCGTGAGATACAAAATCAATCACAGGGGCGCTTTCAGTTACAGGTGCTGGAATTTGACATGACCTATGATAGCGTTAGCACGCGCCAGCAGAACGTACTCGGTGTATTGCAGGGAACCTCCCCCGGTGCCGGTTTCATCGTCATCGGCGCACACTATGACAGCATCAACACTGATTTCTCCGATGCAACGGGCTACGCCCCTGGTGCCAACGATAACGCGACAGGTGTCGCCGGCGTGATTGAGATCGCCCGCGTGCTGAGTCAGCGCCAATTCCGCAGTAGCATCATCTTCGTGGCGTTCAGTGCGGAAGAAGTCGGGCGGCGCGGTAGCATTGCCTTTGTCGATTGGGCGCAACAGCAAGGGCTCGATATTGCAGGCATGATTAACCTTGACTCCATCGGCAACGCCAATGATCGACGCGGGACAGTCGATGAATCCCTGCGCATCTTCTCCTGTGAGGGTGAGAGCATCTGCCGTGATAGCGGTGCATCACGCCATATGGCACGCAGTATGGAGTTTCTCGGCTTCGCGCACGAATCTCCGTTGGATATGGTGGTAGAACGGCAGGCAGATCGTGACGGGCGCTTTGGCGATCATTTCTCGTTTGCTGAAGCCGGCTATCCGGCGATCCGCTTCATCAACGCGCTGGAAGAATTTGGCAACGGTTCCACGCAAGACATCCCTCAGCGTGTCGAATATGATTTTTTCCGGCGTTCGGTGCAGTCCATCTTGCTGATGACCGTCGCTATCGCCGATGGCCCACCACCACCCAATAATATCGCCCTGCGTAGCGGCACAGATGGTCGCCCGACTTTATTATGGGAAGGTGTGCCGGAAGCCAACGGCTACGTGATTGCGCTCCGCTTAGCCGGTTCATCGCGCTACGATCACCAGATTGATTGGGCGGATGTCACCAGCATGACCTATGATCCGCTCACAAGCGGGCAATATGACGGGCTTGCCATCGGTACACGGGGCGCAAATGGCTTAATCGGGCGCTTATCGGAAGAATACCCGCTTCGTTGAGGTCAGCCCTCAGCGCAAGCCGACGCGCTCCAGCAAATCCAGCGTGGCGGGTAGGGCATCGTATAGCGCATATTGCGTCTCAGGATCGGTGATCGCATCGCCCGTTGACAGGCACAACCAACCATCATAACCCGACGCATTGATCGCCTCTGCGATGGTTTGCCAATCATACAAACCCTGACCCGGCAAGCGCCCGTTGCTATCAGCAAGGTACAGGTAACCGATGCGTCCGCCGTGTTGTTTCAGTGTAGCGGGCACGTCGTCTTCTTCTAACGCCATGTCAAACAAATGCGGGGCGATGCGCACATGCGGGTTATCTTTGATCGCATCACTGAACGTCACCGCCTGTGCCATCGTGTTCATGAAGGCGGTGTGATAACGGTGACGCGGTTGCATGTGGAGTGTTGTTCCCAGCGCATACGCCAGATCTGATACTGTTCGTAAGAGCCAGATCATCAGATCACCGCTGATTTCTTCCGCGCTTCGATGTGGGGTTAAGTCCGGGCTGGTCAACGCGCCCCAATGCGGAACAAAGACCACGTTCGGCGCTTGTAGGTCAACCGCTGTTGCCATCGCCTGACGCATCGCGCTGATCGCCTGCTCGCGGGTGTCCATATCGGGTGATAAATAGCCATCCCTGCGCCCTAGATGCACCGATGCCACCTCCAGCGAGAGATCATTGAGCGACAGCGCCACATCATATAAGCGCTCATCCAGACCATCCGCCCATAGTTCGATTCCGTCAAAGCCGAGCGCCTGCGCTTGCTGATAGCGTTCCTGCGCGGTGCGTCCGGGCAACATATCCGCCTGAATGGCTAATTTCATGGTATTTCCCCTGTGTTTGTATGAGTCTTTATCTGTGCTGACAGTGGATTATATTCTAAAAACTGCTAAGGTTTAATGATAGACACCAATAAGCCAACCGGGGAAATCCATGAGCGATACCATTGCCATTCTTGCACCGTCTGAAGAGCGCGTGCCAATTGACGAATTGCACGAACTGACCGCGATTGATGAGATTGTCATCGTGCGCGATTTAGACGATCACATTACCGCCTACCGCATCGAGTGGGAGGATGTACAACTCACTATTCGCTTCCCCGATGATGACAGTCAGGAAACCGGCATCGCGGAATTTCTCTCCACAGTGGATGATCTGCTAGATAATCGCCGCGATAAGAAAGCCAAAAAAATCTGGCGACGCGCCGAGCGCATGACGCAATACATCTCCTGTGAAGTCACACCGGATTGGGACGAAGCGCGTAAGGCACAGTTGCTGGTGCAGGGTGTGATGGCCTATTATGATTACGCACTGATGTTCGCCGGCGGGGCAATCTACAATGAGAACGGCAATATCGAAGTCGGCGCTGAACAGCACAAACGTAAGTATTGGGAAGAACCTGCTGAAAAAGCCGAGCAAGACACGCCCAACGAACGCAAGAAAGCCAGCCTGCAAATCCTCAATCGGGAGCGCGTGCCCCAGATCAAACACCTGCGTAACCTGCCCGATGACGATCAGTTCACCCTGCGCCCCTTACAAGAGGTGGTGCAACGGGCTATTGCGCTCAACCTGATCTCACGGCGTGCCGATGGTGAGTCGCGGGAGTGGTTCGAGCAAAAAGTAGCACAATATCAACTGGCAGATGCCATCACCGAACAAGAGCGCATCTTCAACGAGGACGACGCGCCTGACGATTATGTTGTCATCATGTTCAGCCAACGCTTAGAGGCGTGCTGGTTGTTGTTGTGGGCCTTGAGTCTTCTGCCCGAGTTAGCGCGTCCTGATAGCTTCGCCAATGCCGACCGCGCCCATGAGATCATCGATTCGCGTTCGCTCGATCAATTCCTGATCGAAGCCCGCCTGCGCGATAAAGCCGAGATCCTCGACGCGCTGGATTTACACTTTCGCTACCATTGGGCAGTCGTCGATGCCGAACTGTACGGCAAAAAGTCTCCGACAGGTTTACATCCCGATGTGGTCTATCAGCGCCACTACGCGCTCAACTGGCTCACTCAACTGCGCGATCAAGATTGGGATAGCATCACCACCGATACGTGAGAGGGTATCTCGTGTACAGGGAGGTTTTTTGGTAGCACCATGAATAATTTTGTTATATCATCATAGCCTGTCAGTGTTTTATGAAGGATTCTTGATGGGGCATAAACTCATTCCTGTTCTTATCTTCATGCTGGTGCTTATTCTGCCAGCCTGCCGATCTTCTCGTTCATCGCCACCTGTGCAAGTACCCGATGTCACTAGTGAAGCCAACCTGATTGACGATATTTCTACTGTAGATCGCAATATCATTTCTCTGCGATTAGATGAAATTCGTCTGACTGAGCAGGCACATAGTAACAGTATCCCTTTGGATATGGTCTGGATGATTCCGGTTGGTACAGATGAAGAAGTCAACGCACGGATGCAATATATCGAAGAAGATAATCACATTATTATCACGCGCAATAATCCCTATACACCGACAAGTCCCTGGTTTATCAGTGTTGAACGCCAAGACTTGAACGGTGATAACTTTGGTATCTGGTTTGTCGCGAGCAATACGGGTGAAAGCTCTGGAATACCTCCAGAAATCATGCAGAGTTTGATAAGGGATGTTGCGGGTGTGATCGTTGCGGGTGGAATGACAGCATTGCTGACCACAGTTCCACTACCTGCCGAAATTCTCACTGCAAGTGTTGCTGTTCAACATGGTCGCTCTCTCATCGCAACCTTGAGCGCCTACGGTGCAGGGTTTTGGTCACAGCGAGAGAGTATGCTGTTTGATTTTACGTCGAGTCAAGTTGACACGATTTTTAATCTCACGAGTAGCATCGATGAAATTGAATACTTCAGCGAAGTCTACATCATCTTCTCAGCCGAAGAGCAATATTTCCTGAACAATCAGATTAGCGCGATCAGTGCAGATGGTAGTCTTGAATTTATCTTCTCGATATTTGAAACCAGCAACAGCACCGCACAAACCGACGCACAGAACTTCGATGCAGATAATACCGAAACGGATATTTTCCCACCGGTTGCATGTAACCCCGCGCAAGAATCCAATCTCACGGCGGGTATGTCGGTGCGAGTCATCAACCCTCAGCTGAATGCGGTCAGCACGATCTTTGATACCAATCCGGTATTCCGTCTGCGTCAGGGCGATGTCGTCGAGACAATCATGCCGTTCTGTGATTTCACGACGAATGCGCTCTGGTGGCGTATCCGCACCGAAAGTGGCGAGGTGGGTTGGATCTTAGAAAATCGAGATACACGTGTGTTTTTGGAGCCAGTTGATGCGTAGATTATGGATAATCACTCTGCTTATCGGGGTGCTTGTGGCTTGTACGCCCACAACACCAGAGCCAACCCGTATACCCTTGCCGACTGTCATGCCGACAGCCACAGCAACCCTGCCTGCTATGCCGGATGTGTTGGATTGGCATGTGCGCTTTTCGAGCAATCAAGACACGGAGTTGTTCCGTTGTCGGATTTTGCCTAATATCGATATGCCTCCACAAGACCTGATTGACCCGCTTAGTGTGCGCGTGTCGGCAGTGTGGGTCACGCCACAGATGCTGGATGAGATCGAACGGATTTATAGTGTGATTGGCGCAGATGCGCTGACTAGCATTGAGTTCCTGCGCGAAAATCCCCAACAACAACTGGTGCTGATGCGTATTGATTTTGCCGAAACACGCGATGTCAACGCGCCTTTCCGCATGTTGTTGCCGGCACAAGGCACGAGAGCGCGCGTCTTGAACACGCTCAGCGAAATACGCTTCCGTTTTGGTGATCGTAATTTCAGCGATTCCTTGCTGTGGTTGCAAGTCGGTGAAGATCGTCTGTTGCCACAGGTGGCGATTGATGCACTCGAAGCAGAAGCGGGTGTCGTATACCCGTTCTTCTTTGCGTTGGACGCTAGCACGGCATCGGATGCGCGCCCGATTGAACTGGTGGCGAACCTTGAGTTGATCGTGCCCTTCATTCTCGATACTTGCGAACTCGATCATTATCAGACCTTCAACCTGACTTTCAATCAGTTAGAAGGGGATAGTTTGTTAATGTCTCAAACGCTGGGTGACGACCCGATGTCACAGTTAGCTGATGAGCTGGTCAGTAATTTCCGCATCGAATTGTTAGCTGATGCTATCCCTAACGTGACAGCACTCTTACCAACTAGCACACCGACTATCACGCCCGCACCGGTTGAAACAACGCCCGAAGTGACCGAATCGCCTTAGTTCTGAAATGCATCTTTATGCGGGCGGAATGCTGTCTCCGTCCGCGTTGTATGCGCAAGCCCGCACTGGTGCAACCCGCAAAAACTGCCATAATGAGCGCGTTGATCGGCAATGGGAGGACATCATGGCACAATCTTTCACAGCACGCTTAGAGCAAATATCGTTAGAGATGGCGAAGGCGGTTGCATGGTGGCGCTATCCACTCAGCTGGGAGACGCTCGACATCGACGAAAACCGCTCGCTGTGGACATCTTACACGCCCGATTATCAACGTAACCCGCCCCTCGAAGGCGATACCACAGCCGATTTAGCGATCATTGGCGGGGGCTTCACAGGTATCTCTGCCGCCTATCACTTCAGCAAGCATTTTCCCGAAAAACGCTGTGTGATCCTCGAAGCGAAAGCGCTGGCGAACGGTGCAAGCGGGCGTAATGGGGGCATGATGCTCAACTGGATTAACGGCATCACCGATGAGAGCGACACCATGACGCGCCGTGTCTATGATTTTACCAATCAGGGTATCGACATGATTACCGGATTGATCGATGCGCATGGGTTGAATGTCAGTTATCGTCGAGATGGCTCGCTAGAAGTGTTCACCGATCCTCAACGCGCCGAAAACGCGCACCAATACGCCGAACATTTGCAACAGATCGGCGTGCCGATAGAATTCCTCACAGCCGACCAACTCCGCCCGCACATCGCGCTAGAGAACGTCTACGGTGCACTGCTTGACCGCAACGAAGGTCAGCTCAACGGGGCGCAATATGTCCGTGCTATGAAACCTATCTTAGAGGCACAGGGCGTGGAAATCTACGAAGATACGCCGGTACTCAAGGTCAACGAAGGTGCCGACGTGGTGCTGACCACGCCGCAGGGGCAGGTACGCGCTCGCGCTATTGTGCTAGCCACTAATGGCTATACCGGCAAGCTCGGTTATTTTCGTAAGGGGATTTTTCCACTTCATTCGCACGTGTTCGCCACCGCGCCCCTCTCTGACGCCCAACGCGCTCAAATCGGTTGGCAAGATTTTGCGGGCTATTCCGATGATTTAGACCGCATCTCGTATTCCAGCATGACTCGCGAAGGGCATATTGTGTTCGGGGGTGGGAGCAATCAATCTTATGCGTACCAGTTCAATAATCGCACCGCTTATCGGGGCAATGCCTCCGATGTCTTCCGCACAATGCAAGACACGCAAGCGCACTATTTGCCTCAAGCGCGTGAGGTGCCGATCTCACATCGCTGGACGGGCACGCTGGCAATCAGTCTCAAGCGCAATTGTTCAATCGGTGTGTTGCGCAAGCGCGTGTTCTATGGTCTGGGTTACAGCGGGCACGGCGTGACGCTGGCGAATCTGGCAGGCAAAGTGCTGGTGGATATTTACGGGGGCAATACCGAAGAAGCGCGTCAGCATGAGTGGTACAATCAATCTTTCGCGCCCATCCCGCTCGAACCCTTCCGTTGGATCGGTTATCAGGGCTTCACACGCCTGACGGGGCGCTCACCACGCTCGTGATTGCCAACAAAAAGCCATCCCCACAAAACGAGGATGGCTGATTATAATCATCTGGGGGCATCGTTTAACCCTTGAGCAAATTGTCCTTGCTCACATTCAGATAGACCACGTCGTCTGAAACGCGCTCGATCTGATTGGGAAATACGAATAGATCGGACTGAAGACCACGATCAACCCGCACAAACCCTTCGTTGTAAAGGCGCTTGTAGACCTCATCCGGATAGCTCACATCGGGGTCGAGTGCTTCGCGGAGCGTCTGGGCGATAGTCTCAATCTCTGGCAGGTCGACGCTATCCGTGCTTTCGCCATAGCGCACAAATTCGACAGTACCGATTTTCTCTCCGTTAGCGGATTCCATCACGGTCATCTTTTCTTGAACATCATTTAGGATTGTTTTAAGCTGTGTCATGCGCGCCTCCTATATTATTTGATACGAACATTTATATCATAAGGGGCGAGTCTTATATTCCTGTATGATTTTTGTGTGAATCGTCTAAAAACGCCCATCTTGATGCTATAATCACTGCAAATTGTCCGTTTGATGAGGATCTGTTATGCCCGCTTATGATTTCCGTTGTAACGATTGCCAGCATGAATTTTCACTGACTTATAAGAGCGTGGCATCCTATGCCAACGCCACCCCGGCTTGCCCACAATGCCAATCACAAGACCTGGCCCGCATCATCCGTACTGTGAACGTGGCATCCGTCACCCGTGATTACACGCGCATGGACGCGCAAGAGATGCTCAACGTGTTCGAGAGTGGCGATAGCAAGCAAGTCGGCAAGATGTTCGATCAAATCGGCGGGACGAACCCCGCACTCGGCACAGAATATCACGAAGCCACCCAACGCTTGATGAAGGGCGAGAGCATGGATAACGTCGAGAGCAATCTCCAGAAGAAGCGCGATCAGCAGAGCCAACCGAAGCTCGATCTCAACGATAAAGCAACCTGAACGCTGTTCAGCACGTATAGATAACTGGCGAATGACCGATCAACAGAGAGAATTTTCATATGATAACTGACATATGGCAACATTGGCGCTATTTCGTCCCGCGTTTCGCTGGTTATGGGACAGTACTAGGCGGCTTATTCGGGGCGCTCACCTATCCGATACTGGGTGCGATAGTGGGTGCGCCATGGGGGCTTGTCGGTGGTCTGGTACTGGGCCTGCTGATGGGCATCGGCGTGCCGATCTACAACCGTTTCTTCGCGCCCGATGACCACGAACGCTATCACAAACAGTTGACCTTCGGCGCAGGGTTTCTAGCCACCATCACGATGGCACTGCCTCTACTGTTCATCTATGCGCTGGTAGCTGGCTTGGTGACGGCTTATGTCACGCATCAATACGCCGAAAATCCCGCCCAACTGACCGAAAAGCGCAAGCACAGCACTGACGCTTATCAGAGGCGTGATCGTGTCTTCACCCATGCAGCACGGGCGATGATGAATAAAGCCAAATATCTCATCGGCATGATCGTGACGGTGGCGCTGATTGGCTACGTATTGACTGGTGGGATTCCTTTTGCCAGTTTCGCCTTCTTTGGCGTGCTAGGGACAATCTATGGCTTCCTGATTGCGTCGGTTATAGCTGCGGTTAACGCGCTGTTCATCGTGATGGTCAACCGCCTCTTCCTCGATCCTAATATGCCCAAAGATCAATATAAAATCCGCATTGTGCCTGCTGTTGGCGTGCTGACGCTGTTTCTCAGCATGATTGTGTCAGGTGCTATCGGCGCACCTTTTGCCGCAGTTGTCGGGGCGTTGGGCGCGTCAAAATACGCGGATTGGTATTACGAAGCTGAAGAAACCACTGCCGAAAAAGCCAAACGTAGCGCCGATCATCTGCGCGATGATAGCGACGACACGCAGTACGCAGACGAAATCTATGCCGATGCACAGGCACAGCGCATGGTCGCCCGTGATAGCTAGCTTGTATTCACCACCTATTGACTGAAAGGGGCGTACCCATGCTCGCATCGCTACCATGGGAGAAAGTATTGCCGGTGCTGGTCTCAATCGTTCTGATTATCGCGATTGCTGTCATCAGCGAATATTCTAAGACGCTCGCTGCGATCACCGCCGTGATGCCCATCGGCATTCCCCTGGGGATGTGGGTGGCTGTTGCGGGACAACCGCAACCCGATCAATTTCTGCGTGATTTTAGCGCCTTGATCGCCCTCAACATGATCCCCACCCTATTTTTCATCGCCGCTGCATGGTGGATTGCGCGTTCCGGTTATGGCTTGTGGCCGACGCTCATCGGTGGTTATCTCGTCTGGGCGCTTGCACTGTTGATTTTGTTGGGCGTGCGGCAGTTGTTTGGCTTTTGAGCACACATCATCCATAATCCTGTGCATGGAATATCCGTGCCTGTGATGAAAGGATGAGCGCCCAATGGTTGCCCTCACAAACGAAAAACCTCAGCCCGAACGCGAACTCAAGCTAATTAACAAGCTGGCGTTTGGCTTCGGTGATGTAGCTGGCGCAGTCTATGCCGCGTTATACGGCTTTTTCATGTCAGCTTTTTTGTTGGATGTCGCGGGATTGCGTCCGGGGGCAGTGGGCTTGATCCTCGGCTCCTCGGTGATTATCGATGCCTTCACTGATCCCCTGATTGGTTCGCTCTCAGATCGCACGCGCACGCGATGGGGCTACAAGCGCCCGTGGTTGCTGTTCGGGGCGGTGCCGCTGGGCATGGCGTTCTTCTTGCACTGGCTGGTGCCACCGCTCGACGGCTGGTTGCTGATTGGCTATTACTTCATCGTGTCGAACTTGCTCCGTCTGGCATTTACGGCGGTCAACATCCCCTATACCGCACTCACACCCCAGATGACCCGTGACTTTGACCTGCGTACCCAGTTGAACACCTTCCGCTTCATGTTCTCCATCGGTGGTAGTATCCTCGCGGTAGTCTTGCACCCGATGCTGGTCAGCCTCGGCAGTGATGAGTTGATCGGGCACGCGCTCAGTGCGGGTGTGTGGATGGTGCTGATTATTGTGGCGACACTCAGCTGTTTTGCTGGCACATTCGAATTGCCAACTGCACATGTACCCAATCCCCGCCATTATAACTTTGTGCAACGCTTGCAGATCGTCTTCAACAATCGCCCCTATTTGATTGTGACTGGCATCTACCTCTTGAGCTGGTTGACCTTGCAATTCATTCAGGCGAATCTGTTGCTCTATACGCGCTATTGGCTCGATGCTGAAGATCAATTTACGGTGTTCGTCGCGCTGATTCAGATCGTTGCGGCGGTGTTTTTGCCGATCTGGACAATTGCTAGCACGCGCATCGGCAAGAAGGGTGTGTATCTGGCAGGCGCGAGTGTCTGGCTGGTGACGCTGATCGCGCTCTATTTTATCCAGCCCGGACAGGCAAATTTGCTGATGATCGCCAGTGGTTTCGCGGGGATTGGTGTCTCAGTCGCTTATCTGATCCCGTGGAGCATGGTGCCGGATACCATCGAATACAACGAGTTACAGACCGGCGAACGGCAAGAGGGTGTGTTTTATGGCATGTTCGTCTTTTTGCAGAAACTCGGTCTGGCGGCAGGGCTTGCCATCTCTAATCTGGCGCTGGGTGCATCCGGTTATATCAATGCCGAGATTGTGGACGGCGTGCAACAGTTCGTCGCACAACCGGAGAGCGTGCAGTTCACCCTGCGCGTGATCGTCAGCCTTGCACCCGCCGTGATCCTCGCGCTGAGCATCCCGCTCGCGCTGATGTACCCTATCACGCGCCAACGCTATGATGAAATACAGAAGGAACTTGCACAACGCCAGCGTTAATCAAAAAAGGGGCGAGCGCACAACTCGCCCCCAATGTGACTACTCGATTGGCTATCGTTCGCGGGCGAGCCAATCACCAAACCATGTCGGTATGGTGTAGAATAAACTCAGAACTGTGAATACACCTGTCATAATGGCTAGCATAATCATTGCAGTAACCGGAGTATACTCTGTCTTAATCGGCCATTGTGCAAAGTAACCACTCCAGATCACATACGCAATCCCTAGCAAGATCGAAGCTAAGCCGATCCAGCCTGTGCCTTTGATAATACGTCCCCATTCTGCGCTATAAAAGCTTATTTATGATGTTAAGATATTGTTCTAGCTAAACAGCAAACCAAAACCATATATCACCAGTTGATACAGTAGGTATAAGCCAATTAGAACAACGGCGATGCCGATCATAATATAAGCTAGCACACCCATAATCCCGCCCCCAATTGCAAAGACGATCGTTGCAACAGCCGGGTCCCAGCCCATCTCTGGCGCACTGACATAACCAGCAATACCACCGAAGATAATGCCGGCAAATATAAATTTATAACCGAATCCTGATGATTGCTCTTGTTGACGTTGGATTTCATCAGCGCGGGCTTGATTCTGTTGATTCTCAAGATTTTGTGATTGGCTACTGTCAACCATGTGATGTATGTACCCTCTTAATAAATAGCACGATATTAAGAGGGTATAACGGGCGAGGGATATAGTCAAGTAATCGTGAAAGGTTTGTGATAAAACGAGAGGGCGAGCGCATACCCGCCCCCTATCACTCACATGCCGGCGATGTCACGTTTGTTGAGTTTAGCACTGAATGATTCGCGGGGTGCGCCATCCGGCAATAAGCCCAACGTGAGCGCCTCCACGTAAATATCCATCTCCCACGGAATCGCGATATTATCCTGTGTGATGCGGGCATCGGTCAGTTGAATATCCGCACCGCGAATCAGTGCGAAAGGGCTAGCTTCGTCGCGCTCGCCCATCACCATCTGCGCGGTCACACTCAAGCTATCGGCAACCCCTCGTTGTGTGACTGCCATCGGGTTCCCGAATAAGTCGGCTTTGCCGCGCTCATCCTCAATCGGCTCAAATCCTGCTGAAGCCAACGCCACACCCGATGTACCATAACGCCCCGGCACCAACCAGCTATCTGTGACCACAATCCCCACGCGCACTTGATAGGTGTTCAGTACCCATTCACGCAGGGCATGGGCGCTGTCATACGGTTTTTCCGGCAAGAGAACGGCTTGCCCTGCCGGAATATTACTGCGATCTAAACCCGCGTTGGGCGCGATGATGCCACTGCGCCATGTCAACAGAAAGCCCATCGGGATGCCACCGAAGATATGATCGGCTTCCTGCACCACCAATTGAGCGATGCGTTTATCCATATTGAAGCGTTCTGCCAGCGCCAGCGCCTGTTCGCCGGGTTGGACTTCATCTAAATTCACTACCCGATCTTCGCTGATGGCGATGTACTTGCTACTGACCGCTAGCACATCCCCCTCTTGCAAACGGATCTTATGACTTTGCAGAGCATCGGCGAGTGTGTCATAGAGCGGGAACGGTTGAGATTGTACAGGTGCTTGAATGGGTATCACCTGCAATGAAGAACGTGGCATGAATCGTCTGCTTTCTGTCGATAACCTATTGAAAAGTAGACCCGTATCCTACCACAAACTCCCACGCTTCACGATATGCCGTATGCTGTGATGCTCAAGCATGGCTAGCCACATGCTGACGATACCATGCCACTGTGCGAGCAATGCCTTCATCCAATGGTGTGCTGATGTCGCCGAAAGTCTTGATGAAATCACTACTATCGACAACATAGGGTTCTTCAAAACCATATCGTAACTCACGAAATTCGCGTAGGGTAGGATGCACCAGTGACAGCCCTTCAAACAACCAGCCCGGCATCGGGCTGATCTGTGGGGGGATGCCCATCACAGACGCGATACGCTCAATAAATTCTCGTTGGCTGATATTCGGCTCCGCATTGGGGACATGCCAGGCTCGCCCTAATGCTTCCTCGCGTTCGCCTAAAATCGCCAGTGCCTCCCCGAAATCGCCGATATAAGTCTGCGTGTGCGGGATGTCAATCTTGCCAAATACGGATGCCGGTTTGCCGGCTACCATGAAGCCGAACACGCGCTCGCCCATCATCGCATCGAGTACGCCTTCGCCGTAAAAATCACTGCCTCGCCCGATCGCAACCTGTACAGTGCCCTGTGCATGGGCATCGAGCAATTGCTGTGCCATCTGCGCCCGTACCCGTCCCTTCACACTCTTAGCCTGATAGGGCAGATGAGCATGGATGGACGCTCCCCCTGTTGCCCCGTACATATACAGGTTATCACCGACGATCAGTTTCGCCCCGTTGCTCGCTGTCCCGTTCAAGATGGCAGTCTGTAAAGGTGGGAATTTCTCTGCCCATTCGGTATAGGCCGGTTGGGCACACTGATAGACCACACTCGCGCCCTGTGTCAGCGTTTTGACCTGTGCTTCATCATAAGCATCAGCACTCACGACTTCGACATCAGCGGGAATCTCACCCCGTTTGCCACTGCGGTTAATCATACGAACCGTTACATCGCGCTTGTGTAAGGCTCGCATCACACTTTGTCCTAGTGGACCTGTTCCAAAGATAACGTGTAAGTTGCTCATTCTATTTGCTCCTATTCGAATTTGTTGGGTCGTACATCAAAGCCATCCTGAGACGGCTCGCGTTTCAGTGTTGTCGTTATGTGATTGTGTCTGTGTTGATCGGGTGGTTAGCTTATGCCGATCTCATCGAGATATGCCTCCAACGCCTGCTGATAAAACGTATCGGTATCGCCGAGTGTCGGCCCGAGGTGTCCATGAATTTCCAGCATCACGATGCCATGTGCGCGTGCCCAACCCACTTCCATCAGGTAGAACAATGCCATGTGATTGGGTACGGCTTGCACCTCAGGGAAATCACGGTACAAGAATCGGCTGATATGCTGGTGAATCGTCACCGGTACATTCTGATAACGCGCTGGAATACGCAATTGTTGCGCCTCCTGCGCCCGTATCAGGCAACGCATTAGGGCCTCTTGTGGACGTGCCGCCAATGGCACAGTGATCTCACGCGGGGCATCATAGCTGGGGATTGGATTGCCGTAAATCAGGGTGAAATCTGCTGGATGTGCCAGCGCCCAATCACGATAAGCATGTAAACCCGCTTGCAATTGCGTCCGTGCATCATCGTGACTGGCAATCGCTTTCTCAATGGCTTCGGCGTGTCCGCTGAAGGCATCCACCAGTAGCGCGGTGATCAAATCATCCAAACGCGGGAAATAGTTATAAATTGCCGGCGCGGTGATCCCCATCTCACGCGCAATCCCCCGTAACGAAATGCCATTTGTACCTCGCTCTGCCAGTTGTTGACGGGCTAAGGCTTTGATCTGCTCGGCGGTTTCAACGCGGTTATCGATGTTGCGTGGGCGGGGCATATGATGAACTCCTCTCGTTTTGTTTACACTGTAAATATACACCGTTTATTTAACTCTTGTCAAGTATTTTTTTTATTTGCCTGTCATGTCTGCCACAATCCTGCACTAGACAGTTAAATTGATCCACACATAGAATAAGCGCAATCATTGAACGGCACAGCAGGGTATGGCTATGAACAACACGCGCCTCTCCGGTGAACAGTCGATCATCGCACTCATCATGGTAGGCTTCATCGTGCTGGCACTGGGTTTCAGTCTGGGGCCAATCTTCGAAGCGCCCGATGAGATCGAGCATTACCGTTATGTGCGTCAGGTGCAACGGGTGACCCCTCTGCCCAACCCCGCCGGGCAACCCTTTGGCCAGTATCATCAGGCACCGCTGTATTATTGGCTCCTGCAACCGCTGGCATTGCTTGTGCCCGATGATCCTGATTTTGAGCAGATCGACGGACGCACCAATCCCAATCACGGCTACCGCGAGACCCTCGCCGGTAATGATAACAAGAACGTCT
This sequence comes from Anaerolineae bacterium, assembly GCA_051117475.1. Taxonomy (GTDB): domain Bacteria; phylum Chloroflexota; class Anaerolineae; order Aggregatilineales; family Phototrophicaceae; genus JAUZRW01. Next base: position 36,652 of record JBNPEE010000007.1, read on the forward strand.
ATCTGCACACCCGCGCCGAAGGCTTCCCTTATACCGATAGCCCGACAGCGCGTGCGGTGCATGTCATGCGCTTGCTGTCGGTGGTCTTCGGTGCGCTGACGGTCTGGGTATGTTATCGGATCGTCATGTTGCTCTGGCCCCATCACCCGCATCGGCGCGTGCTGGCTGTGGCGCTGGTGGCGTTCTTTCCACAGTTCATCTATATGTCCGCCGTCATCAACAACGATGGACTCTCGTTTTTGATAGCAACACTAACGCTTTACCTGCTTCTTTATCAGCATCAGCATGAGGGCTCGTGGCGTGTCGCCGTGGCGCTCGGCATGGTGTTAGGCGCGGGCATCCTGACGAAATCATCTTTGCTGGTGCTGGCGCTCCCGGTGGGGATAGCGACGCTCTTAGATCGTCGTCTGTGGCCTTATGCTACGCTCACCCTCATCCTGACCTTACTCATCGGCGGGTGGTGGTATGCGCGCAATCAACTATTATATCAAGATTGGGCGGGCACTGCGTCGATGTTTGCCATGTGGGAAGGGCAGGCAGTGCGTGGTGGGCAATTTGCTTTCGATGTGGGGCTACGCAGTGCCCCTTATGCTTACGGTAAACTATGGGCGCGTTTTGGCTATGGTGCGGTATCGGTTGCGCCGTGGCTTTACCGCCTGTTTGATGGCATGGTGCTGATTGCAAGTGTCGGCTTATTGGGGCGAATGATAGCGCTAGTGCGTCAGCGTCGCCTCAATCGGGTGTTGATCGAACAAATAGTGATCGTGACGGTCTTCGCGCTGACGTGGGTGTTGTGGTTGATCGTATCAGCGAGCGCGGCGACAGCTGGCAATCAGGGTCGCTATCTGCTGGGTGGGATCGCGACGATTGGCATATTTCTCGCGCTGGGCATCAGCTTCTGGATAGCCTTATTGCCTCAACGGGCACGTAATGTGTTGTTCCCTGCGCTGAACTTCGCGCTATTTTTGCTGGCAGGCTATATCTTGTTAGGGCACTTTTTCCCCGCTTATCGTACCGTGCCGATGCCAGATCAAATTGACCGTCCCATTAATCTGCGCTATGACAACCACGCGCTCTTATTGGGTACTGCCCCTGCTGAATGGCAAGCCCGTCCGGGCGAGGCGATCACGATTGAGTTGTATTGGCAAGCTTTGCAACCGGCTTCGTCTACCTTGCAGATGTACCTGCACGCCATCGATGGTGAGCAGCTGCTATGGCGCGATAGTGTGCCCGGCAACGGTCACCGCCCTGCCGATGATTGGCAAGCAGGCGAGCGTTGGGTAGAGCGCTTCGTGATCACGATCCCGCCTGATGCCGTGCCTGATACGCGCTACGTGGTGGTAGCAGGCTTCTACGACCCTGTTACCGGACAATCACCGGAAGCCTTCGATGGTCTGGGAAATAATCTTAGCAATACCCCCATGATCGCCTACCTGACGGTCATGGGCGAATAGCCGTTTGAGGAGATTGTCCGCAATCTTTACGGTAAATATTAATGGCGAACCCTCTCACATTTAAACTGTGACACAGGTCATAATACGTGTCACGATATGTTCGCAAACCGGTATTAATCACCATTCTACCGGGTAGATCAACAATCACATCCGGATCAAAATCGCGCCACACTTCAACTGGATCATCATACCCTCCGCGCCCTTGTAGCGTCAGTTCTGCCCCGTATGATAGCAATTCAGGGTAATCCCAGAATGTCCAGATTAGTTCGTGTGTGGTGACGATACGTTCATCCTGACGCACATAGGGCACGATCTCCGCGCCAATCACGTCGATTTCATAAGCGGGTAGCGCACGATTATTCAGCACATAGCGCACGCTCCCCCATTCGACATACTGCCCGGCGAAGTACGTTCCAATTACGAACATTGCACCTGCGCTCGTCCACACCAGTCGCTGGGTGAGCTGTCCATCGCCATTTAAACCATCAACTAGCGCCATGCCTGCTGGTAGCATCAATAAAAATATAATATGTATGAAGTACCCTTGTGTGTCGATGAGCATGGTACTGGCCACGACTGTACCAATCACAATCAACACATACCAATCAACTCGATGGCGTCGCCAGAGCAAATAGCCCCAACCAGCGACAATCAACCATTGATAGATGATGGGTGGGTTGAGCCATCTCCAACTTCGCGTAGGCTGATAACGCTCATCAACAAGTGTGCCCAAATAGACATCGAGCCCCCCAATGGAAGCAATATTTGCCCAAAAATAGATACCTGTACCGATTAACGCACCAATGCCATATGCGATGACCATACGGATACCGGCTTCGCGATTTTTCTGCCAATGCCACGCTAAATCCAACAGATAGAAGATAGATATACCGATTGCTATACCTAGTGCTACTGCGTGTAATTCCATCGCTAGTGTAACACCTAAACCAATCAGTACATGCAACCCTAATGCCCATGAACGCTCGGATTGGCGGGCGATGCTATGAGCAGTTAATAGATAAAAACCACTCGCCAGCGCAAAATAATTGGGGCGGTAACTGCCGTCAGTCAGTACGAAGGGCAGTCCAAGCAAGACTCCCATCAACACTAGCCCACTACGCTTGCCGAAGTGATGCATACTAAACCAACCCATACCTAGTATCAGTGATAAATTGGCGAAGAAGCGGATCAACCGCCCTGTGCTGATCTCAAAATTGATGTTAACGAGTATCCAACCATAGACCGCATGAACCCAACCGATCCCCGGAGAAATTAGCAAGGGTTCTTGCCCCCATGTGCGCGTGTATAGACCGTCTGCCACCCAGTAACTGCTTGCGAGATCTGCCCAATGTGCATCATCGAGATGGAAAGGACGCTCGGTTAAGATAGTGATGAAGCTCAACGCTAGCATCACAATAACCCCGATCACTAACATAACGCGCCATAGGTGTGTATTGACATGGGCAGTTTGCTCAAATGCAAGTACTGTCATTAGCAGGATGGCATTCACACTGAGATATTGTAATACACGCCCATTAATCGGTAATTGCACGATCCCGATCATACCCATGCAGATCAACACGATGCATACAAACACGACCCATGATGGTACACTGCGTAATCGAGCTTGTAGCGGTGTTCTCAACACCCATGCCACGCCCCACGCCAGTGTGAGGATCACTGCGCCTACCAACATCAGACTGTAGCGCGTGCTATACAAACCCAGTACCGTTCCGCCGGTGCTACGATGTCCGAACAGCGTTGGATAGGCAAATAAATTGATGATGCCAGCAAATCCCAGCACAATCGACAGCGTGATTGGTGGCGAATATCGTTCCACAGCAAATCAAACTTTCTCTGATTTCTAATATGAGAGCGATTGTATCTGAGAAGTGAGAAGAGGCAAGGGCTATGCACATTCCGTCTAAGCCGAACTCAACCCGCTTGACGACCGTTAACGGTCGCAATAGGGATCATATCGGGTAGAGGGTGTTACAGGTGTGCGATCTATCAAACGTTAACCGGTCACGAATAACCAGACAGTCCCTGCAATCAGGGCAAAAGCAATCGATATCCCAACGATCATATAAACCATCGTCTTCAGATTATCATGGCGTGTGACATTGGGAATTGTAACCTGGCTTTCATCATCATAAAGTGCGTTCATTGATTGGCTTCTCCGCAAAAATAGTACTTTTAGATCGTATCTTACCTGTCAGTGTGTGTTGAATTGTCTCGCTTGATCTGCAAAATGCTGCCTGCTATCCCCTGACAGCTATTCTACAAATACAGCATTATTATAAACGAATAAAATAAAATTAGGACTATAGTACTGTAAACTTTTTTGCAACTCAGTCGTCTTCATGGGTGATGACGTACAAAAACCGTCACATACATTTAAAGAAGTTCTATAGGAGTAATAACACCCATGAAATCACTACGTTACGTATTAATAGCCGTATTGATGCTGATGCTATCCGTTATTGTCTACGGACAGGAAACCAGCACACCACCACCATCTGATGACACCGTTGTTTTCACGTTTGCTGAGGCACTTGAAGCACTGCGTGCCGAGTACGGCGAAGACCTCGTGGTGCTAGATGCTGACTTTGATACCGCAGATGATGATCTCGATGACGACGACGATGATGATCTCGATGATCTATATGACTGCTGGGATTTCGAAATTCTCAGTGCTGATGATTTCGAAATTGATGTTGACGTTTGCTACGATCCAACTGCTGATACCCTGCTGATCGCAGAGGATGATGACGATCGTGATGATGATGACGACGATGACCGCCGCGCTCTGCGTGAGTTAGCAGTAGTTAGTCTGGATGATGCCATCATAACCGCGCTCGAGATCTACCCCACACTGGCGATCTCATCGGTTGAACTCGAATACGAAGATGACGTTTTAGTCTGGGATATTGACTTTGAAGGTGAGCGGAGTGTTGATGTAGACGCTACAACTGGCGTTGTCCTTCAATTCGGTTACGAAAACCGTGATGATGTCGATAATGTCTTCAGTGGTTCTGATACCGACGATGATCGTGATGACAATGGCGACGATGATCGCGATGACAATGGCGACGATGATCGCGATGATAACGACGACGATGATCGCGATGATAACGACGACGATGATCGCGATGATAACGACGACGATGATCGTGACGACAATGACGACGATGATCGCGATGACAATGACGACGATGATAATCGCGATGACAATGACGATGATGATCGTGATGACAATGACGACGATGATGACGACAACGATGATGATGACGATGATGACGACAACGACGACTAAATCAGGCACTATGTCATAAATCGTTTGAGGAAGGTATGATCAGGGGAACATACCTTCCTCGTTTTGTATCACAATATGTGATGCTGAAGATGGTTTCGGGATAAGCCTTTATAACAATGTCAGGCTATGGATAGGATGCACATCAATTATGATTGTGATGGTTTTACCGGATCCCGTCGATGATGATACTTTGCTCAAACGGGCGCGTCAGGGTGATAAATCTGCCATGACAATCATTTATCGACAATACGTGGATCCCATCTATCAATTTTGCCGTTTGCGCTTAGGCAATCCGCAACAGGCAGAGGACATCACCAGCACAGTGTTCACCCGTTTTATACAATCAATCACACAGGGCAATGGCCCCGATCGTCATTTGCGCGGGTGGTTGTTTCAGGTGGCACGTCACGCAATTTATGATAGCTATGGCAAGAAACAACCCTTGCCGGTTGAGACCATTGGCCAGTGGGAGAATCTCAATAGCATTGATCCAGAATACGAAGCCTACAAAACGATCAATGCCGATGTACTGCGTGAGCACGTTGCCATGCTATCTAACGATCAGCAAGATGTCCTGCTGTTACGTTTTGATCAACAATTGAGTATCAGAGAGACTGCCGATATTCTCGGCAAGAATGAGAACACTGTGAAAGCCTTGCAATTTCGGGCAATCAAGCGCTTACGAGATTTGCTCCAGCGATCAGGAATGACAAGCTTATGAGTGAGAGACAACTCAGCGATGCCGTCAACGATTGCATTGATCGCCTTGCTGATGGACAGAGCATAGATGATTGTCTGGTAGATTATCCTGAGTTTGCCGATCAATTGCGTTCACTGCTCACGATCGGGCAAGCAACGCGCCTCAACCGGGCAAATGTAACTGAATTATCACAGATGCGAGGGCGTCTCGATCCGCAGATCGAAGCGCTCATCCAGAACACCCCCTTTGCACCTCCGTCCACCCGTTCGTTTCCGTGGGGGATGCTGGCACTGGTGGCAGGATTGTTGCTTCTAGGTGTTGTGACCACACTCTTTTTGAGTGAGGGGCGCCCGACCATCCTCGCAACCCATACTGCAACGGATACCCAGACACCGACCGTCACCCACACCAGCACTCACACACCGACCGTCACCCACACCAGCACTCACACACCAACCGTGACGGTAACTGTAACCACAACGCCAACGGTCATCGAGATCATCAGCACTGCAACGCGCACAACGCCCGATCCCACCTGCGTACTGCCGGAAGGGTGGTTTGAATATCGTATTCAAACAGGGGATACACTCTCTGAAATAGCTGTCAATGCTGGCACTGAGGTTGATACGTTACTCAGGGCTAATTGTCTCGGACAATCTACGGTGATCATTGTGGGGGATACGCTTTATGTCCCGCGTTTATGGCAAACTGAAACAGCACCTAATGATAATACATCCACCGATACCAACAATGTACCACGATCACCCACAGGGGACGACAATGACGACGACGATGATGATGACGACAATGACGGCGACGATGACGATGATTGAAATACACGCTCACGAGAAGCCAGTACGGCGCATCTTACCCCATTGTCCCTGCTTGGACTGTACCTGAAAGGTGGCGACGAAGCGTTCAAACAATAAGATTTGCCGATAGCCGATGAACTCCAGCACGCTCAGCGCAGTTAAAATCAGGCGAGCACTTAGCTTGTTATAGCGATAGACCAACAACGATTCCACACCCATTGCAATCTGCGAGATCATCACGCCATATAACAGCGCGAACACCGCCAGACTGAGTGCAACATCCACCGCGATGATGCCCAGATAGACTGCCACCAGTATGAAGATATATCCGAGCATTTCAATAACTGGTGATAGGCCTTCCACCAACCAATAATAAGGAATTGCCAGCATACCAATGATGCCGTAACGCGGGTTGAAGGCCATGTCGCGGTGCATCCATAAGACTTCGAACAAACCCCGATGCCAGCGATTGCGCTGTTTGCGTAAGCTGGTTAGGTCTTCAGGGACTTCTGTCCAGCATAACGGTTCTGGAATGAAATCAATGCGATAGGGCAAGTTCCGGTCGCGGTGATAGCGGTGAATCTTGATCATCAGTTCAATATCTTCGGTGATGGTTTCGCTCGACCACCCATCCAGCGTTAGCATCATCTCACGCCGAAACAAGCCAAATGCGCCGGAGATAATCATCAGGGCATTCATCCGCGCCCATCCCGAGCGCCCGCTGACAAACGCGCGACTGTATTCGAGGATTTGCATCCGTGCCAACCAGTTATCAGGCAGATTCAGCTCAATGATTTTACCGTTTTCGATGGTTGCGCCGTTCAACGGGCGAATCGTTGCACCGACGCCCACAATCTCTTCATCTTCAAGAAATAAGCGTGCCGCCCGCAGTAGTGCCTCTACATCTAAGAGTGAATCGGCATCCACCGCGCACACAATCGGGTACTTCGCCAGATTCAGTCCCGCGTTCATGGCATCGCCTTTACCTCCGTTAGCTTTCTCGCCGACGATCAGGTTCGGGTAACGTGTCGAACGAAATAAGCGCTTGATCGGTTGTGTTTGCACGCTCTCATGATAGGGATAAGCGGACTCGTACAGCTCGTAAGCCTCGATCAAACGATTCAACGTTTGATCGGTGGCACCATCAACCATCACCAGCACCTCAAACTGCGGATAGTGCAGGGTAAGGAAAGAACGCACGCTGGCGACGATGCTCTGTTCTTCGTTGTAAGCCGGTACAAGGATTGAGATCGGGATGTATAGATCGCGTTGGAGGATGCTCTCCAACGAACGACGGGTGAGGCGGGTATAGTAGGGAATGATCGCTCGCACGCCGAGGTAAATCGTCAGCGCGTAGATCAGCGCTACAAATAGCGTATACAACACAATGGTATACTGAAAGAAATAGTATAGAGCGTTGAGGATGTTTATCAACAGGTCATTCATTGTGCCGGCTACTTAATTAAGGGTTGAGTGCGTATCAACTCCATTGTATCAAACCTATCAGGTTTCTGCGTCTAAGAGTTGTTTGGCAACTTCGCGCCCTGCAGAACGGTCATGCCGTTCGCGGGCAGTTTGCAAGACCTGCATACCGGCTTCTCCATACGCTTGGAGGATTTGCGCGGCAGCGAAGCGCACATCCCAATCTGCATCACCGAGCGCCAACCACAACGGCAGGCGGGTGCGATACAGTGGGCTAGATTGAATGGCACTGAGGGCACGTTCGCGCACGCCTTTATCATTACTGACCACCATCTGCAACACATCACGATATACCGAAGACGGAATCTGTTGCAAAGTGGCGAATACACCTAGCACGGCCTGCTGAACTAAGGGGTTCTTATGGGGCAGATAATGCGCTACATCGTTGAGGAACTGTACTTCATAATGACTTTTGACTGAATTGATGCACGCCAGCAATAGATTATCTGGCAGTTCAGCTTGCTGGAATAACACCTGCTTGACCGTCGGGCTGTATTCGTCGAGGATCGCGAAGATCTCCTCAAATGCGAACACCGGCAAGCGCACCCTTAACAGGGCATCGCGCATGGTGTGTAAGTTATTGGTACGCCCTTCACGGGGTTGGTTGAAGATCATCTGCGCCAGCGCCTTGGCACTGATCATCTGCACATCGAGATTATCGCTGTGTGTGTGGTGCAGAACGCTCGGTATATCTTCAGCAGTGCCCAGCACACCGAAGGCTTCCAGCGCGTGCAACACATCTAACTTATTACGCTGATAAAGCTGTTCGTACCAGTAACGCATCAAGCCAGATTGTTGCGCCCAGCGCACCAAACGCGGATCACGGCTCATGCTTTTGGTGTAATCAAAGTGAGATTCTGCGACCGCCTCCTCAAGTGGGATGTGTTCCGGTGGCGTATTGCTGAGGTAACTCTGCGCCCAGCGTTTCATCCAGTCATGATAAGCCTGTTGATACCGCCGTTCGTTGCGCCGGCTGACGGCATGAAAGAGGATGATATACACCACCAGATTGACCAGCATCACGAGCGTGACCAGATTGGCAATATCCAACAAATTCTGAAAACCACCCAGTAACCCGTCGTTGAAGGCATTCGCTACCAACCATGCCACCACCACCATCACGATCGTTACTTCTAGCACCACCAAAATCAGGGTGACATACTGATAATAGCGAACGCCATCAATGCGCCACATTGTGTTGCGCCCAATGGCGTATCAAATGCAATAATTCATCGACATCAAAGGGTTTGATCACGTAATCGTTTGCGCCCATTTCCAACAGCATGTGGACTTTACTATCTTGTAAGGTGGCGGACATCACAATGACCGGCACATCGTTGTTCATCTTCTTGCGCAAATGGTAGAGCAGATCCTTACCTTGACCATCCGGTAAGTTCAAATCGAGCAAGATCAGCTTGAATACATCACTGTTCACTTTGTGAATCGCATCTTTGACGTTCTCGGCAATCATTGACTGAAAGCCGTTGCTTTCGAGTAGATAGTTCAGCGTGTAGTAAATGGCTGGATTATCTTCTACAATCAGAATTTGCGATACAGACATGGTAGGCTCTTTTCGCTTGTAGTATGTTCACTCAGTTTACTATCGTTTTCATTTGCCATTCGTTATAAAAAGATAACTTACGCTGTATGTGAAATAGAGTTGACGAAAAGGGTGAAAAAACTCAAGATATTAAGTGACAAAACAAAAAATCGAGAGTTAATCACCCATGCCAAGTATAAATATAGAAATGATTTTGACCATTGTGTATGTTGTAGTAGATGACTGGTATGAAACAGAAGGAAAAGAGTTGTTGAAAGGCAAGGTGGGTCGTCATCCGAAGTTCAAAGATAGTGAGGTACTGACCCTAATGCTGAGTGCGGACTATATTCCCTATCCCGGTGAGTATCAATTTTTGGAATATATTCGTGCCAATCATGGCGAGTTGTTTCCGTGTTTACCTGAGCAAAGTCAATATAATCGTCGCTGTCGTAATCTGAGGCATCTATTGGAAAGTCTGCGTCGCTATTGGTTGAATGAATTAGGGGCATTAGATCAAACTTATTATCTGCTCGATACAAAACCCTTGCCCGTTGTGGGATACAAACGGAGTAAGTCTCATAGCGACTTTGCAGGCGAGGCAGATTATGGCTACTGTAGCAGTCGAAAACTGTACTATTGGGGTTATAAACTGGTGATGTTGACCAGCTTAGATGGCTTACCCATTATGTATGAGCTAGTTGCTGCGAATACTGATGAGAGAAAAGCTGCTGAAACAGTCCTACCTTATGTGCAGAATGCAACGATTATCGGGGACAAAGGATTTATTGGACAAGAATGGCAGGCTCAAATACAGGATCAGACTGGCAATCGCTTTCTTACACCGACTCGACGTAATCAACTCATGGCATTGCCCTCTGGTGTTCAAAAACTCTTGAATAGTGTGCGTGAACGCATTGAAGGGGTCTTCCATGAAATTCAAAACACGGGACGACATTTAGAACGTTTGTTAGCTCGTACACGACTTGGACTTGTGACACGACTGATTAGCAAGATGGCTTCCCATTTATTGCGACATCTCTTGAAAACTCGCTTTAATATTGATATTCAGACTTTTCAAGTTCATGGTGCATTCGATTTTTAATTTCACATATAACGTAACTTATAAAAAGCAATAACACTCATGATAGCATCAGCATAATCTGTGTTGCACACAACACACTGATTGTAACATTAAGATTCATTACGCGAGGAGGTAAAGTGCTATTTGTCCTATAAGGTGATGTGTTGTGTCCTCATTTATTGGCGCGAGAACACAACACAAAGGGGACTAACTGTGCCACAGATCCGAGGATAGATATTTATAGGCGTTATCGGGGAAGACCGTCACAATCACCCCCGCCTGACCAAGCTCCGCCAGTTCTTCGGCAAGGGTCAATGCCGATACCAGCGCCGCACCAGCACTCGGTCCCACCAGATAGCCTTCTTCACGGGCAAGACGGCGCGTCATCTCATAGCTGGCTTCAGTACTGACACCCATATCCCGATCTGCGAAGCTGTCATCGTAGATGCCGGGTAAGATCGCAGTGGGCATGTGCTTCCATCCTTCGATGCCATGGAAAGCAATGTCAGGCTGAGAGCTGATGATCTGTATATCAGGGTTGTAGGCCCGCAAACGTCGCCCTGTTCCCATCAGCGTACCGGATGTACCTAGACCCGCGATGAAATGTGTCACGCGCCCCTGCGTTTGCTCCCAGATTTCGACACCGGTTGTCTTGTAGTGCGCTTGCCAGTTTGCTGGATTGTTGTACTGATCGGCGTAGAAATAACGCTCCGGTTCACGCTCGACGAGTTCGCGCACCGCTTCAATCGCGCCGTCACTGCCTTCTAGCGGATCGGTGAAGACAATCTCTACGCCATAAGCGCGTAAGATCGCCACACGCTCTTTGCTAACGGCTTCCGACATGAATAGCTTGACCGGAAAACCCAGCGATGCGCCCAGCATGGCATACGCAATACCGGTGTTGCCACTGGTGCTATCCAACAAGATTTTGCCCCTGCCTAAACGCCCATCTGCCAGCGCCTGATGCACAATCTCACGGGCGGGGCGGTCTTTGACACTGCCCCCCGGATTGTGCCACTCTGCTTTGGCGAAAACTTGCACATCATCCGGTAAATGGCGGGTGATCTGCTTAAATCCAATTAACGGCGTGTTGCCGATATGGTCTTCAATCGCACTGACCGCCAACGGTTGATCGGAATACGTGTCCATGCGTCGTAATGCACTCATTTTCTTAAAAAACCCTCTACTCAACTGATACGGTACGACTCGGTAACGGTGGTTTCTCTATACAACACAAAGGCGCATAGAGCGCGTTCATCTCTGATCAATCAGGATACTCTACGCCTTGCACATGCCATGGGTTTATCAAATTGCTGATCTTGCTTGGATTCGCTGTGGCTGTCGCTTTAGGACGTGGGCATCCCATTATATCGACAACAACAACAGCTCAGTTGTAGTTTTTGCATCGTTTGTCCTCAGTGTACGGGCAAAGACTGCCTACAAAATTGGTGTGTTAGCTTCTTGACGCACCACATTCTGGCAGTCTTACCTGAGTAGGGGATGAGTGCTTGCCCCTCAGCGCAGGGACTTGCTCAGTTTCTGGCGGATCTTGCTGATGCGCTGTTCCAAAATACGGTCAAAGCTCAGTTCTTCTTCGATCTTGTTGATGCCATGTAACACAGTGGTGTGACTGCGCCCGCCGAAGGCTTCGCCAATCTGTGGCAATGAGGCTTCCGTCAATTCACGGCAAATATACATCGCCACCTGACGCGCCTTGTTGACACGCGCTGTGCGCCGTTTGCCCAGCAGATCCGATGTCTCGAAGCCGAAGCGATCCGCTGTGACGGCGATCACCTCGGATAGTGAGACACGCTCGCGGGGTTGCTCAAAGCGGTCTAAGGTGTGATTGATATGCGGGCGAATATCAGTCATCTTTTCGATACGCATCCGCGCTACAATCTGGTTAAATACACCCTCTAACTCGCGCACATTGTGGGGCGCGCGGGAAGCAATCGTCTCGATAATATCCGGCGTGAGCGTCACCTCGCGCTCTTGCGCCCACATCTGCATGATCGCCACCCGCGTTTCAAACTCCGGTGGAGAAATATCGGCGACCAACCCCCCTTGAAAGCGCGAACGCAAGCGGTCTTCTAATGTTTTTAGCTCACGCGGATGACGATCACTCGCCAATACCACCTGCTTGTTAAAATTCACCAGTGCGTTGAACGTGTGGAAGAATTCTTCCTGCGTGGTCTCTTTACCACCGATGAACTGCACATCGTCCACCAGCAAAATATCCGCCGAGCGATATTTCTCACGGAACATCGCCGTCGTGCGCGAACGAATTGCCATCACTAAGTCGTTGGTGAAAATCTCCGACGGAATATAAATTGCACGCATCCCCCGCGCCTGACAAACATGAGCAATCGCTTGTAATAGGTGCGTTTTGCCCAGCCCCACGCCCCCATAGATGAAGAAGGGATTGTACTGGTTCGCCGGATATTCTGCCACCGAGAGCGCCGCCTGATAAACCACCTGATTACTACTATTGACGATAAACCGCTCGAAGGTGTGGCGCGGGTTCAGATCACAGTCGTTCATCAGCGGATTATTACGCTGACCGAAGCTGTGTGCTTTGTCTGAATCACCGTTGGTTTCCGGCAAATCTGGCATACTCTGTTGTTGTTGCATGAACCGGAACAGTGGGGCAGTCTCCGATGGCGTTTCGTTCGGCTCGCTTGTCTGTTCCTTTTGCTTGTGTACCTCAAAACGCAGTTCCGTCGGTGTACCCAGCACATCGCTGAGGACACGGCGTACATTCCGATACAATCGATGCTGAAGCATATCCTGTGCATAACTGTTATGCACGCTGATTACATATACGCCATCTTCCACCCCCATAAATGTGGCGCGTCGTAACCAGGTGTCAAAACTTGCACGGTCAAGCTGGAGTTCTAATTGATTGTAGGTAGCGTTCCAAGCGTCTTTCGGTGTCACAATGATGGTACTCTTTCTGGTGTTATGTTGCGAATAGTCGGTCTACCTGCTCCAAATCGAATTGAGACAATAAGAAACACACACAGGCGACAACAGGGTCTCCTGATGATCTCATAAACTGCTTTTTTAGCTGTTTTTGTCAGAAACTAAGTCTGCTTCGCAATCAACCGGGGTGCAGGATGATAGCGAGTACCCCCTTGGTGGCTCGTGTATGTAGCCAGGAAGAGTTGTTAACTCGTAGGTTGCCTAAGTATACCGAAAATAATCGCGACTCTCAACAGATTTTGCCACCGAAATGCAAAATTTTAAGGTTGGGATAACTCAATAATTGTCTCTTAAAGATTACAGAAAACAAATATTACAATTTATCCCACATGGCATCATAAAATTATACAAAAAGATAGCTCATGACCCGTAAATATCCCACATAACCCAATTTGTTATGGGAAAATATTAAATATTTGTCCTTAATTTTATTTTATGGTACGGTTAAAATTTGGGATAATTTCTCGGAGAAACCCGATTTAATGACTCAATTTGGGATAACTTATCATGTCTTGTCAGCAAATTAACAGGATAGAGTTCTTCTGGAACGTGTCAGGCTAGCTTGTTCTTAATCAGGGGAAAAGTTGAGCGTGTGAACGGGGCAAATCACACGCTGATTAGAGGCTTCAATCTTGCGAGAGCAGGCGCTCTGATAGTTTCAACACGCTGACAATCAAGATCAGCGGGATCAGCACCGGCAACACCAGATCTGTCAGGATGACCAGCGTTCCATTCGGCGGAATAGGCCCTTCCGGTGAGTCAAAGCCGCGCACCGCCGGCAGACGGCTGAGCAAGTTAATCAACAGGAAGTAAAACGCCCCGATCACCACCGCCGCCGAGATCGAGCGCCCTTTGCCCGGCACCACCACGCCGATGAACACCGACACAATCCCGATCATCAATGGCTCCAGCACTACCCGCGCCACGGTAACCAGTGTTGCGATCAGCGTCAGCACGGCTGCGATCACTGTGCTGTGTGCACTTGCTGACCAGAAATCAGCATACATCGGGTAGACCATTGGTGGCGTGAACGCCAGCGCCAACTGAGCGATCAGCACAATATCATCCATGCGTCGCCACATGGCAGCCGCCACTTTGCCCAGCACAATCTGTGGTATGGACATTGGTGTAGCTTGTAAAAGCTGAAATGTGTTGTTAGCGAATTCTTGTTGCATGGCGTTCGAGGCTTCGATAGCAATCTGCACCAGCGCATGAGCATAAAATGCCATCGCAAACGGGATAATCATAATCGAAGCGAGGAAGCTGATCATCGCCAGCCCGAAGACCGGCGGGAAGATCACGCCTAGCGTCATCACACCCACCCAGAACAGGAAAATCACCACAAACGGACGAATTTCTGGCGGAACAGTACGCCAATATAAACCCAGATGGCGGCGCACAATCGGGTTGGTGCTGCGTGCCCAATATGGCAGCTTTTCCTGTGTATCCGAGTACTCGGTAAAGCGCGTCTGACGCGGTATATCCTTTGAGGGCGTGTTAACAGCCATGATGGTTCCTGCTCATTGATTGATTTGACATACTGCCATTATACCGCCCTCACGAAAGACACATCAACCGCAAGCCCTAACCCTCATCAGAATCGCATAATTGGCGCGTGATCGCTATTCCTCCACTGTGGTTAGGCGTTGTGCATCCAGCACCCAGCCGGTGAAATCCAGCGTCTGTACCCGATACCACACTTGATCATCAGTTTGTAACGGCGCATCGGTGATGATGAGCTCATCGCCTGTACCCAGCACGCCAACGACAATCGCACTGGTGAGCGGTTCAACGTAGACATTGACTGGCCCCTCGTTCACGCGCAATAGATCGCCCACGTTGAACGCTGTCACAGGAGCATCATCACTGGTGGTTGTCGTTTCCGGTCGCAGATCCGTGCTGGCGAGCGGTGCAGGCAGGTTCACCGGTGTGGTAGTTGCTGGCAGAGCGCCATTCACCCAGCTGACATTGGGACTGCCCCCCAATTGGGCGCTGATGTCATAGACCAACCCGCTGATCGTCGCGACGTAAACGCGCTCACCGATGGTCAGCATCACCGCACTGTAATCAGGGCTCCAGCGCACATCGTCTGGAACACGGTCACCGATTGGCGGGGTTAAGCCGTTGCCGTTTGCGTCGATTAGCGCCAACGGAGCGCGTCCGCCCTCAACCGATCCAAGCATCAACAGCGAACCATCGGCACGTTGTACCGCATCTTGCACCCATGCCATGCCGATCTCACCGGCTGATTGTAAGACCGCATTGCTCCCGTTGCGTTCAATCGTGCCGAAAACTACCTCATTATTAGGCGCCCGTCCGCTGACCACAATCCGCTGACCGTCCGTGCCCCAGTGACCATAATCATACAGCAGGAATGTCGGTGTAACGGTTGCCGGTGGGGGATCAACCCGTTGGGCAAAGCGCACCGTCAGCGCCCGTCGTCCGCCATGGGCCAATGCCCGCGTGCTGACTAAGATCGCGCTGTTATCGCTTGACCACTCAAAACCCAGCACATCCCAACCGGGGTAGTCTTCTGCCACCCCCGCTGCTGAGCAAAATCCGGGGCAGGGGCGCATCAGTTGATAGGCTGGATCGCTGGCAGATTCGCGCAACGGTTGCCAGAACCATAAGCCCTGCGCGAGATCCGGTTGACTCTCGTTTTCGATGTAAAACGCCAGCATACGTCCATCCGGTGACCAGTGCACCTCGCGCACGAAATATTTATTCTCGCTGGCAGAGCTTGCCTCGAAACCGGGGAAGAAGGGCGCGAAAGTGTACACCCCTTCAACTAAATCAGCATTGCTCGGATCGACGAAACGCAGAATGCCGAAATTATCAACCCGTGCCCAGCGCCGTGAATCTGCCGGATGATAATCAATCGCAATGGTTCCACCGAATCTCTGCGCCATCTCGCCCAGTTGAATCGTGTTGCCATCACTGCTCAGTGCGAAGGCGCGTCCGCTCTCGTCAGGCATCACAAATTGCCCTTCCTGTGCGCCTGTCACACCACCTAGCATCATCAAGGTGGCTATCCAGATGATCCACCATGTTCTCATCATAGGGCTTTGTTACTCTCTCTAAATTATCTGATCTCCTGCCCTCATTATAGAGAATGTGAGGCGAATCGGGCATATACGGTTTCTCAACGCCTGACCTATGGTTTTGGCACTGGTGTAAGATGGTTATCCTCGTTACCATCAAGTTGGGCTGTTCATTAGGGGCATAAAGCAGATGAAAACGATCAAATGGGGTATCTTAGCAACCGGCAACATCGCAAACAACTTCGCTGAGGCGCTGAACGCAGTTGCAGATGCTGAGTTGCTGGCAGTCGGCTCGCGCACGGCTGAACGTGCCCGTGGTTTTGCCCAAAAGTGGGGTATTCCGCGCCACTATGCCAGCTATGATGCACTGGTGAATGATCCGGATATTGATGTGATCTATATCGCCTCACCGCATAACGCCCACTATGACAACATGCTACTGAGCTTGAATGCTGGCAAACATGTGCTGTGCGAAAAATCCTTGACCATCAACGCTCTGCAAGCGCAAACCTGTATTGACCTTGCCCGTGAGAAGAACCTATTCCTGATGGAAGCCGTCTGGATGCGTTTTTTCCCCGCTACACAACAGGTACGCGACTGGGTGCAAGACAGTATCATCGGCGAGATTCAACTGCTACAAGCTGATTTTTGTATTCGTGTCCCGTTTGATCCGCAACATCGCCTCTATGACCTTGAGCGAGCAGGAGGCGCATTGCTTGATCTCGGTATTTATCCGATCTCGTTCGCGTCAATGGTTTTAGGTACAGATGCGATTGAGCGCGTGCAGAGTACAGCACATCTCGGCACAACCGGCGTTGATGAGTGGGATAGTATAACCTTTCACTATTCTGATCAGTCAATGGCGAGCTTGCACTGTGGCTTGCGTGCTTATAAACCCCGCGAAGCCTTCATCATTGGTACAGAGGGGTATATCAAAGTGCATAATATCTTCTTTCGCCCTGATACGCTCACGCTCCATCTGAACGGAAAAGAGCCACAAACACACCATCTACCCTTCGAGGGGAACGGCTACGCGCACGAAATTCATGAGGTACATCGCTGTTTGCGTGATGGATTACAAGAAAGTCCTCTGATGCCCCTCGATGAGACACTCGCCATCATGCGTGTGATGGATAATTTGCGCCAGCAGTGGGGAGTACAATATCCCGAAGAAAACCATCAATAGTCACCCATTATTACCCGGAAAGATAACAACGATTATGTTAAAAGAATTATTATTAACTGATGCCTACACCTTGACTTTCTCCGATTACGATGAGCCTGCACTCGCCCCAAATGAGGTACGCGCACAGGCGATTCTCAGTGCGATCAGTCACGGTACGGAGATCAATCTCTATCGCGGTACATCACCCTTTCATGATAAACGCTTTGATCCAGAGAAACGCCTATTCGTTGCCGACGAGCAAGGGCAAGCCTACCCGATAAGCCTCGGTTACGAGTGGGTAGGTGAAGTGATTGAAGTGGGTGCAGAGGTACAGGGCTATGCAATCGGTGACATCGTCCATCTGCCAAAACCACACCGTGCCACCCACACCTTTGATCCAGGGACGATGGCCCAATTAGGCGTGAGTGCGCCTCTGCCCGCGTCCCTCGCCCCTGAGCAAGCGATCTTTCTCGCATCAACCAGCATTGCGCTACAGGCAATCCATGACGCACAGATCAAAACAGGCGATCAGGTGGCCATCTTCGGCTTGGGCTTGCTCGGTATCTTGAGCGTACAACTAGCGCGTCTGAACGGGGCATCGCGGATTGTGGCAGTTGATCCGATTGCTATGCGCCGTGATCTCGCCCTGACACTCGGTGCAAATGATGTCATTGACCCCGTAACAGATGATGTGGGGGCAGTCCTCAAAGCCGATAGTGCTGGTGCCGATGTGGCAATCGAGTTTTCTGGCAATTATAGCGCTTTACATCAGGCGATCCGTAGCGTGCGTATGGCAGGCTTAGTCGTTGCGGCGGGCTTTTATCAGGGTGGCGCATCGGCGCTTCATCTCGGTGAGGAATGGCATCATAACCGTGTGACCATGGTTTCCAGCACCCGCGCATGGGGGAATCCTCACCGCAATTATCCCCTGTGGAACCGTCCTCGCCTGCGCGAAACAGCGATTGACCTGCTCGCCAACCAGCAATTACAGGTTAGGCAATTGTTGACACACACCATGTCGTATCAACAAGCGCCCACTGCCTATCAACTGATCGATAGTGGCTCGCCCGATGTACTCAAAGTTGCACTCAGTTATCGAGATGTGACCCGCGAGGAAAGTCCAGCATGAGCCTTGCCCAAACGCCGCCAATGGGCTGGAATAGTTGGAATGTGTTCGGTGAACATATCACCGCCGATATTGTTGCCGGCATCGCAGATACTTTTGTCGATAGCGGGTTAGCCGATGTCGGTTATCAATACATCGTGATTGACGATTTCTGGCAAGCTGAAGCGCGAGTGAACGGGCGTTTGGCATGGGATGTTAATAAATTTCCTGATGGCATTCGTCTCCTCGTCGATTATGTACACAGCAAAGGCTTGAAGTTTGGCATCTATTCATGTGCCGGTAGCCACACCTGCGGAGGACGTCCCGCTAGCTACGGCTATGAAGCCATTGACGCGCAAACATTCGCTGAATGGGACGTTGATTTTCTCAAGTACGATTATTGCTATGTCCCGCCTTCAGTTGATCCTATCGCGCTCTATCAGCGCATGGGGCAAGCCCTGCGCGCTACCGGACATCCCATCCTGTATAGCATCTGTGAGTGGGGGCGCAATCAACCGTGGCAATGGGCACCGAGCATCGGTGGTCATATGTGGCGTACCACCGGTGATATTGATGATGATTGGGAGTCGATTGTGGAGATCGGCTTCAATCGCCAAAAAACGCTGGCGCCTTATGCGGGTATCGGGCGTTGGAATGACCCCGATATGCTGGTGGTCGGCATGTACGGCAAAGGTAATCCACAAGTGGCACAGGGTGGATGTACCGATACCGAATATCGCACGCACTTCAGCCTATGGTGTTTGCTGGCATCACCCTTGATGATCGGTTGTGATGTGCGTGATATGTCACCCGCGACAGAGACGATCTTGCTCAATACCGATGCCATCGCCATCAATCAAGACTCGCTCGGACGACAGGGGCGTTATCTGGGCAATATGATCCACAGTGAAGAAGTCGCTGAAGTATGGGCAAAGCCTCTCGCTGATGGTGCCGTGGCGGTGGGCTTGTTCAATCTCGGTGAGAGCGATCAACGGCGTGTGACCGTAGCATGGGAATCTCTGGGGATTGACCCGCATCAACCCTGTACCGTCTTCGATGTATGGCACAAGACAACCGAACGTGATGTGCGTGCCAGCTATACCGCCTATGTCGATCATCATGATGTGGCGCTATTACGCATCACGCCTGCCTGAAACGTTGGTATAATGATCTGCATATTAACGAAGGATGTACGCTGATGCGTGACGACTCAACACATACACTCGCTAGTTCGTGGCAGATCACACAACAGGGTTCATGCCATGTGACGCAGGATGAGCAGGGCTTACACCTCGGTCATCCTGCCCACGATGCCAGCTTCTATCACAACGCGCAGATCAGCGATTACGACACATCGCGCCAATTTCGCCTGCGCCCACCCTTACGCCTGACCGTGACCGCTAGCGCCAGCACCGCCAACTTGCGCGGTACAGCTGGCTTCGGCTTCTGGAATCATCCCTTTGCCCCTGAAGAAACAGGGTTCGATGTGCCTCAGGCGCTGTGGTTCTTCTTTGCCTCCGATGAGAGTGATATGGCGCTAGCGCAGGGTGTCGCC
This sequence comes from Anaerolineae bacterium, assembly GCA_051117475.1. Taxonomy (GTDB): domain Bacteria; phylum Chloroflexota; class Anaerolineae; order Aggregatilineales; family Phototrophicaceae; genus JAUZRW01. Next base: position 56,885 of record JBNPEE010000007.1, read on the forward strand.
GGTCATGGGTGGAAAGCCGCCACGATCAATGCCAAGCAATGGCAGTTCTGGAGCTTACTCCCAACTGCACCGCTTGCCATTCCCCTGATGCACATCCCGCCACTCTATCAAGCCTTGTGGCCCGTCGGGCAAGGCGCAATCGGTGTCAATGAGACCGCGCTTGATCCGCATCTGTTGACCGAGCGCCACACATACCGCATCGACTGGTTGCCGAAACGGGCACGATTCTACGTCGATGAGTTGCTGATGCTGGATGCACCCGTCAACATTCAGCATCCGCTGGGTTTTGTGGCATGGTTGGATAATCAATATGCGATTGTGTCACCGCGTGGGCGCTTTGGCTTTGGTCTGGTGGATGTATCACAAGATCAGCGCCTGACCCTGCACGATCTCAGCTTAATGTCCCTGTGAGCCTCAGCCGTTGTAGGTGGTGCTGTTGAGGGGCCACATCGGACGCGCATCAAATTCTATATCGTGATCTAAGCCCAACTCACGCCGATAGTAAGCCGCCGCTGCGATCATCGCCGCGTTATCGGTGCAAAGGTTCAACGGTGGATAACGCACCGGTAGATCGGTCTCTTTACGCATTTTCTGCCGCAACAGCGAATTCGCACTGACCCCGCCCGACAGGAAGATTTCGCGTGCGCCATGTTCCTGCGCGGCGCGTGCGGTTTTCTCAACGAGAATATCGGTCACTGCTTCTTGAAAGCTCGCCGCGACATCGTTCACCGAGACATCACTGCGTAGTTGAGCGCGTTTCTCTGCGCCCCGCTTGCGCCGTGTGCGGGCTTCAGCCGACGGTTGCACCGTCACCTGACGCATCACTGCCGTTTTCAAACCGCTGAAGCTGAAATCATAACTGCCATCGCGTAAAGCACGTGGAAAGTCATACGCAATCGGGTTGCCATGACGGGCGGCGCGTTCAATATTGGGCCCACCTGGGAACGGCAGTTCTAGCAAACGCCCGACTTTGTCGAAGGCTTCGCCGGCGGCATCGTCAATTGTCCCGCCGAGATGTTCGAACACGCCATGATCGCGCATCAGCAACAGCTCGGTATGCCCACCACTGACAATCAGCACCAGGATCGGGAACACCACCTCGCGGAAAGGTTGCGTCAGCCATAGCGAATAGACATGCCCTTCAAGATGATTCATGCCCAGCAAGGGTTTGCCAGTCATCAGCGCCAGCCCTTTGGCATAGTTAACCCCCACCAGCAAACTGCCTACTAAGCCCGGCCCCCGCGTGACTGCAATCGCGTCAAGCTGATTGTAATGGATGCCAGCATCTTCCATCGCTTGTTCGACAACTACACCGATGGCTTCCGCATGGGCACGCGATGCCACTTCGGGGAATACGCCGCCAAATTCCATGTGCAGGTCAATCTGTGAGGCGACGATATTACTGGCAATCGTGTGTCCGTCGATTACCACTGCCGCCGCTGTTTCATCACAGCTGGATTCAATTCCTAAGATATATGTCATCAGATTTCTTGTACAGTTCTATGGATACGATCAGTCAGCAGTATAGCACAGCGCACCGATGATGTTGATAGGCGAGGCGGGGTGCATGTCATCTTAGTGTATGATGATGCGCTATACAAAAGCCTGAAAACCCACTGAAGGGCTTTTAGGCAGGTCAGAGCGCCTTTAGTGCGCTTCCTGCCGTTGAATAGCCGGACATTTTAACATCTGGCGGTAAATGAGTACAAACGCCGCTTGCCCCACGCCGAGCATCTCCCCAATGACTTATGCCCTGACCTTTGCTAGAATCGCGCCCATGAATGACTATTGAGGAACAGTGACCATGACGCATCCCACACCCCACACCGATGAGGTCGATATTGCATCACCACAGGAACAACGTCAGGCTATCGAAAGCGCCATCCGCGAATATCTCGGGGACGAGTGGCAACGCGAATGGCTGCTCGTCCACGATGCCAACGATTTAGTACGGCTCAATCGGGGCGATAAAAACCTTGATTTTCAGGCGGATTTGCTGGCGCAGGTCGAGATCATCGAGCGCGAAGCCAACCCACTCCAACTTAGCGGGCGTATGATCGCGCTGATGGTGCTCGGTTTATTCTTGTTCATCGCGTTCATGATTGCGTCGCTTGCTGGCGTGCTGGGCTGATCGCGAACCTATTATGCGTGATCTATTGCAGTCTCATCCCGTGCGCTTCGGGGCGCTCATCCTACTGATATTAATCGTTGCTCTGCCTATCCTCACGTATCCCATCGGGCGCGATCAGGGCATGTATGCCAATATCGGGCGCAGTATCCTGAACGGGGGTGTGCCCTTCATCGATATGTGGGACATCAAACCCCCGCCGATCTATTACCTGTACGCGCTCACGCTCGGCTTATTCGGCACGAATGCGCCAGCCATACGGGCGCTCGATCTGTTCTGGGTGCCCCTGGGGATGTTTGGTATGTACGTGCTCGGCAGGCAGATCAAAGGCGAACGGCTCGGTTTATTCAGTGCGCTGATCTATGGGGCGTTCTACTTCAACGATGGTTTCCAGAACCTCTCGCAGAGTGATTCACTGGCAACCATCCCGACGATCTGGTTGGCGTATGTCAGTTATCGTGCCAGTCAGGATGAGCGAACAGGTACAGGGCGCTGGTGGGCGTTGATCGCTGGCTTGATTGCCGGTGTGCTGTTGTGGTTCAAACCCCAACAATACGCGCTGATCGTTGGCGCAGTGGTGATCTATCACCTGCTACAACAGGTATCCACAGCCCGTATCCGCCTTTTGTTCGCTGAAGTTGTTGCGTTTGCGCTCGGGGGTGCGTTAACGGGTGGCACGCTTCTGCTATATTTTGCCTCACAGGGCATCGTTCAAGAGATCCTGATCGTTGCTGAAGGGACAGCATCTTATAACGCGCAGGGCTACGACTGGAGTTCGTTCGTTGCCAACATGCGTCAGGGTTTTTATTATCGCTGGTTGGTGTGGCATGCTCTGATTGTGCTGAGTGTGATCTGGGCGTTGGTGAAGCTGGTTCGTCATGGCGTTCAGCGCATCGCGCTCGCCGACCATACACGCTTGCTGATCCTGTGGCTAACGGGGGCGCTATGCTTCGCCTTCGTGCAGGCTAAAGGCTTCGATACGCACTGGTTACCGCTCTTGCCCCCTCTGGCGCTGATGAGTGCGCTGGTGCTGGATCAATTGTGTGAGCGTGTGCCATCAGGGCGCAAACTGCTGATTGCTCTCTACGCCCTAATCGTGATAGGCTTAATGGCAATTCCGACATTTACCATCTGGGGCAAAGCGTTGCCCTATGTGCGCGGGCAACAGACATTGGCTCAATATTGGGATGGCTTTCAGGCGAACGATCTCAAGCCGGAAGAATCGCTGGCAGTGGCAGAATTCCTCCGTGAGCGTGTGACGGTAGGCGATTCGCTCTATATCTGGGGCTTTCGTCCGGAAGTCTATGTGCTGGCTAAACTGTGGCCCGCCACCCGTTATCAAGCACATTTCCCGCTGGTTGCGCCCTGGTATCCGCTAGAGTGGCAACAGCAAAATGTTGATCTATTGTGGGCATCGATGCCCCCTTATGTGCTGGTGCTGGAAGATGATTACATGCCATGGGTGACCGATTCCGACGCCGATTCGCACACCCTGTTACAAGATTACACCGAACTGAACAATTGGCTCATCGCCAACTATGAGCGCGACGAGCATCTAGGGGATTTCATCATATGGAGAAGAGCGATACCGTGAGCGAGACGATCACCATCCGTAAAGCTGTCGTCAATGATCTAGTACAGATTGAAGCCCTGATTGAGAGTTATGTCGAGGGCGGGGCACTGCTCCCGCGTACCTTCAAAGAATTGGCGGATTTGCTGGATAATTTCTTCGTCGCGGAGATGGATGAGCGTATTGTGGGTTGTGCCGCACTTGATATTTATAATCGTAAGTTAGCAGAAATTCGTAGTCTGGCTGTGGCACAGGATGCACAGGGGCATGGAGTCGGCAAGATGCTGGTCACCGCTTGTGTAGAGCTAGCCCGAGAGCGCCAAATCCTCGAAGTGATGGCGATCTCAGCCTCGGAAGATTTTTTCAAGTCTTGCGGGTTTGATTTCACCTTGCCGAATCTGCGCAAAGCATTTTTTATTCAAACCCGCGATGAGTTATGACTGTGTGTAGGCTTAAACTGCGATAGGCCCGTTTTGCGCCTGGATGTACAGCACAATCATCATGACCGACAATACCAACCCGATCACACCCAGCATCAGCGAGATCACCGCCATGATACGCCTTGCCTGTCCAACTGTTTCGGTGAGGTCTTCGTGCTTGAGTTCGCCCTTACCCTCAACTTTTGCTGAAAAAGCCCGAACGTTCATCAACCATTCTTGCTTGAATAATGCGATGTAACCATATCCTGCTAGATACAGACTGAATGCCATCATTATGATAAAACTAAACATGATGTTGTCTCTGCCTTCATCTTAATTGAAAAACGATATACATCTATTGTCATACAGAATACGGATGTTGCAAGTCTCGGTGGTACTGATGTCCCATGCCAAATTGTTATGATCCGTTTATATATGCGCTGAAGGTACCGGATTCACTCGAAAGGGTATGCGCTGTTTGTTGGGGGTACGCTCTGAGGTCAGGGCGAATAAATCAAGGTTGATCGATCAATAAGCTTTTCTGGAAGGTCTTGAAGGATATCAGTCAAATACGTGCAAAATTTGCTTGTAGCCCTCACTCAGAGAATACGCGCATCATATCTCTATAAAATAAGGCAGGCAGAGTCCCACAGTTAAGCCCCTACAAATCGCTTTTGATGTCATGTTTTTAGTGCTTGCATCCCTATTGGAGCCATAGCGTGTCATCTATCAAGATGAAATGCACCTCACAGAAACTGTAAGATTAGCAAGCTTTGTGCTATCCTAATAAGTGATTGTCCGTAGGTATTCGAGTGACTATGTTAACTAATACGCCTAAACGCAAACGTACACCTCAGCGCCCACGACATACCCTGATACGCATGGTATTAGCGCTCTTAATCGGCGCACCGGCCACATTCTTAGTGCTCCACCCCACAGTGAGCCAGAGCTTGCTCGCTGATGGTATCGCGCTCAGTGTGATGTTGTGCGCGTCAGTGTATCTGTTGCAACAGGCGATACTATGGGGGATCAGCACTTATCTCAATTACCCTCCTCGCACAGATGAATTCGAAGAGGTTTCACGCAGTGATTGAGCAATCATGAGCGTCCAGTGACGAATCGCATCCCAGTCGCGATAATCCCCGTCACGCAGGACTGATGCGCCGTCATAGCGTTGTAAGAAATCGCTTTTATCAATCGCTGATGTATGCGACAAACTTCCACTGAAAAATTGATGATCTTGTAAATTCAGTTGTGTTAGCAAATCACCCTGAAAATAATGCCGTTGCGCGTGCTGATAGCCGTCTTCTTCCAATATCCGCAAACACATCGAAAACGCCCACACTGGCTTTTGCCCGAACGTTCGGGCTTGTTTGCGGAGCATACGCCACATCGGCAAGAGCCATACCCCGCGATGAATCGGTGACCCCAGTATGAGCGCATCATAGGCACTCATATCTCCATCGAAGGCTTGCACCTGAACCACATCGACCTGTATAGACGCCTCCTGTATCGAATTTTGCATGAATTCCACGACTTCGGTTGTACTGCCGCTATGCGTTGCGTAAATAATTAAGACCTTTATCATGATGCGCCCTTTGATCCTGTTTTCGTTAAGTATGTGTCAAAACGCATATTGTGTGAAGTCTTACCCGTACCAATCATGACAATTATTCGCTCAACTCATGACAGATATTATCCCAAATGTACCATGCGGTTTTGCGGGTGCAGGCAGTAAAATATCAACTGGCTGATCTCAGATAGAAGAAGGAAGCGCGATGTTCATTACATTTGAAGGCACAGAAGGAAGCGGTAAGAGTACACAGATCAAGACAATCTACAGCACCCTGCAACGCGCAGGTTACGATGTGTTATTAACCCGCGAACCCGGCGGCACAGCCATCGGTGACCAGATCCGCGCCCTCTTGCTTGATCATGCCGAGAGCCAGCACATGCATCCTCGCGCTGAACTGCTCTTGTTCTGTGCCAGCCGTGCCCAACTGGTTGGCGAGTTGATTCGCCCGCATCTTGAACGCGGTGGCGTGGTGCTGTGTGATCGTTACGCGGATAGCACACTGGCGTATCAGGGCTATGGTCATGGTTTACCCGTCGCGGAGTTGAAGCAGATTTTACAATTTGCTACCGGCGGTTTATATCCGCACCTCACGATTTATCTGGATTTATCGCCAGCGAGAGGCTTACAACGCCGCCGGCAAGGGCAACTATTCGGAGAAGATTGGAACCGTCTTGATGATATGGAGTTAGCGTTTCATCAGCGTGTCTATGATGGCTATCAGACGATCATTGCTGAGGACGAAGCGCGTTTTATCCGCATTGATGCTGATCAAACGATCACGCAAGTACAGGCGGATATTAAGACACAACTCATAGGACGCCTGCCCGATGCGAATGCGAAAAAAACTCAGTGATCTTGTTGCATATCTTGTGGGGTGCTGATATCTATCGTCGGATCCTGCTCGATGTACATCAAACCCCATTGCACCATGGTGTCCAGCACCGGCATCAAAGTCATGCCGAGATCGGTCAAGCTATACTCTACGCGGGGCGGCACTTCTGCATATACCTCTCGATGCACGATACCATGACCTTCTAAATCGCGCAGATGCTTGGTAATCATGCGGCGGGTCGCCGCTGGAATTGCCCGTTGAATTTCGTTGAAGCGCATGACACCGTTCTCTAGCAAAAAATAAATAATCAGGGGTTTCCATTTGCCGCCGATCACATCCAATGTGATTTCGACAGGCGAACAGGTTGTGCGTGATTCAGCCATAACAGTCACTCCATTAGTATCATTGAGAATACTATAGCACAAAATTGTGCGTACTTGTTTTCCACTCATGAGACGCATACAGTGAGAATGATCGAACATTTTAAAGGAAGCTAAGGATGTATCTCACTGTATTTGGGGCAACTGGCGGTACTGGCAAAGAAGTGGTCAAACAAGCATTGGCAGCAGGGCATCATGTGACAGCCTTCGCCCGTACTCCCGCCAATGTGCCCGATAACAACCACCCGAATTTACACATTGTGCAGGGCGATGTGCGCGATGCACAAGCTGTGGCACAGGCAATCACAGCGCAGACAGAAGCGGTTATCAGCGTGCTAGGGCATCGCCCCGGCAATCAGCAGGATGATCTCTTATTACAATCGATACAACACATCATTGCTGTGATGAAAACACACAATGTCAACCGTTTAGTTGCACTCAGTGGGGCGGGTGCGTGGATCTCCGATAAAGACCAGCCTGGATTGCTCGAACATGCCATCCGCTTTTTGCTCAAGACCTTCTCCGGTCATGTGCTCTCTGATAGTCTGGCGATGGCGCACTATATCATGCAAACGGATCTCGATTGGACAATCCCTAGAGGCCCACGCATCGTCAACGGCGAACATACCGGCACCTAGCGACGCGGCTATGAGGGGGTCAACAACAGGTAATCAATCTCCTATGCCGATTATGCTGAGTTCAGCGTCAAGGACGCGGCAGCAA
>JBNPEE010000011.1:0-7673 GCA_051117475.1 Anaerolineae bacterium
TTCCGAGATGATCCAGTCTTTGACTCTGCAAATTTCGTGTGTCCATCTGCCTGCTCCCATTTTTCACACTCACGGGAGCATACCTGATTAATTCCATTTTTGCTCATTTTTACCTGCGGAATGTGCGTATGAACGCATGGAAAACGATCACATCATCACCTGATTGCAGTCACTTGTGGATGTGGCTATGGTGTGCGATATAACCCGTCAATAAAAAACCTTGATAAGTTTTGGATGATGTTTGTCATTAATGGCGATAAGTTTACAGCCTGTCATTCGTGATAAGTTGTTTGTGATTGCTCAAGCAATTTATACCCCGTCAGCGTACCCTGCCCCACCTCCCCCACTGCACATCCTGTATCGATCACTTATGAACATTTATTGATACCGTATCTATACCGTATAGATAAAAAGACTTAGTTTGTGGTATAATGAAGGCAGATTTTTCGTCGGGCTCAGGTGCGTTATCCGCTGACGGGGTGTGACATTCGACAAAAAATTAACGAGGTTTGAACCCTTCATTTTGCAATAAAACCTGTACAATAGGGATACCTGACTAGCATCTCAAACGAAGCGAGACGGAGACAAAATCGCATGAAAGTTCTCACATTTTTGAACGAAAAGGGTGGTGTCGGTAAGACGACACTCGCCGCAAATATTAGCGCTGGACTGGCGATCATGGGCTATCGTGTGCTGATGATCGATGCCGATCCGCAGGGGCATCTCACGATCAGTTATGGCTTAAACAAAGCACATTCATTGTATGATTTGCTGGTGCGTGATGCTGAATTCACTGCGCCGGGTATTGTCGAGACCGTCCAACCAGATGCCTACGCCATGCCCAATGCTAAGACCCCGGACACGGGTAAGTTATTCATCGTGCGCGGCAACCGCGAGACACGCTTGATCTCACAGGCGATGGAAGGGGAACCGTTTGGTATTCGCGCTCGTATGATGGAACTGGCACAGGAAGACATTGTTGATTTTGTGATTTTTGATACCAGCCCAACCCCCTCGACTCTGCACGCGATGATCTACCTCGCTACCGATCACATCATCTACCCGACCGAGGTCACGTATCTCAGTTTCGATGGTCTAGTCGCGAGTATCAAGAACACAACTGGCTACAGCAAGCAAAAAGAGAAACATGGTCTGGGTGAGATTAAACTGACAGGTATCATCCCGACGAAATTTCGTAGCAAGACTTTAGAGCATCAAGAGAAACTGAAATCGTTGCGTCAAGGTTTCCCGAACTTAGTGTGGAACCCCTTGCCGATGAGCGTCGTCTGGGAAGAAGCTGCCGCTCGTAAGCGAAGCATCTTCCGCTATGCCTATGACCATCCCGCCGCCGCCGATGCCTGGAAGGTGGTACGAACCGTGAAGGAGAAAGTGACCCATGTCTCGTAAGCGCAGAGAACGTGGCGACAATCCTGATAATCTGCTCAGTGAACTGAGTAGCAATGAGACAACTACCCCGTTCGATGGCTTGACGGCATCAGATATTGCTGATGCCGCTTATGCCAGTGGTGTGGGGCACGATGACCCCTTCGCTAAGCTGGGGCGTAGCCGCGAGAAAATTCATCAGATCCAGATTGATGCGATCATACCCAGCCCGACACAACCACGCCGTGCGATCCCCTCAACGGTGAGACAATATTGGTCAGGTTTATCGGATGAAGAATCGATGGCATTGTTCTTCCAACGCTGGTTGGATGAGGTCAACTTAGAGCGACGTGCTGTGAGTGCCGAACCATTCCCCCTCGATGCGTATCTCAACGGGGATGAAACGCCCCGCGTGGCAGCTATCGCTGATGAGGAGGCATTAGGACAGATCGATAGCGCCCATACCCGAGCCAAAGAAGCCTCGCTGATGCGCGTGGTGGAACTGGCAGCTAGCATCAACCGTGATGGTCTCATCAACCCGATCTCAATCGCGCAAAATGGGCGCTTGTGGGAGATTGAAACCGGTGAGCGGCGCTGGCTAGCCTATCAACTCTTAAATTGGCGTATGGGGGGTGATACGTGGCTTAAGATACCGGCGCGTCAGGTGGATGGCGTAGATATCTGGCGACAGGCAACCGAGAACAACGCCCGCGCTGACCTGAACGCTATTGCCAAGGCGCGTCAGTTTGCCTTGTTGCTGATGGATATTCTCGCAGGTGATCAGAACTTTGACGACTATAACGACTTTGAGCATGAGCAAGATTTTTATGCACAGGTCGCCGATGGACGCGCTCATCCAGTCCCATCGAATATGGGCGAGCAACTGATCAACGCGATGGGCATCAGCGATGTGGGACAATTACGCCACATTCGGCGTTTGTTGCGCTTGCCTCAACCGGTGTGGACAGTCGCCGATGATCTCAACTGGACAGAGAGTTTCATTCAGAAGAACCTCCTGCGCAACGCGCAATCGGATGATGAGGTGATCGTGCGGACAATCAAGTTTGCGCGTGCGGAAGGCTATGCTGACGTTAGCGTGCTAACGCCCTATCACGATCTACCCAAAGAAATCAAGCCATCACAAAGCCCGGATGATAGATTCACCTATCAAGCATTTTCCGATGGTCTGGGGACGAAGGTCTATCAGTTCATCCAGAAGATGCCGAAGAAAGAGCAACAACGCGCCATCGCCTATCTCGAAGATATGCTCGAATCGCTCAAGAGCGGATGAGGGTTTTCGGCGTTAGCGCGCTAACGGTGCTAACAGGATTTTGCAACTCGCACAACGGGACATGCGCTAACATGTCTCGTTTTGTTTCAGGTTCATCCGTATTCAATGAGCAGAAGCTAACAACTGCATAATCAATCCATTAACGCTTAGATCGTTCTATCACTTTCTATGTCAAAATACAGGTATGTGTGACTCAATCACATATCAAAAAATAAGGTCACTGACCAACATAACCGTTATTAAAATAGAAAGTGGTGATTTATGTCCGAAGCAAAACCAGTTGACGATCGTCAGCAGATGGCGGACGCCTCCAAAGGCGCTAAAGATAACATGACGCCTGAAAATTATTTCAGCACGCTGTCAGTACGTCAGGGGATGATTGCCGGAGTAATCGGATCATTCGGGATTATCGCTGTGATTACAGTGCTAGCATTACTCAGTGGGTTAGATCCAATGCTTTCACCACGTTTCATCGCGAGCGTGATCTTGCGTGATGCGGCATGGGCAACGAGCGCTGCGGGTAGTACTTTCGCAATTGCTATCGGGACACTCATGCACGTCGCCGCCGGTGCATTTTACGGCGCAATCTTTGCCTATCTGATGCCCAAGATGCCACGCGGTTTCTGGTTTGTCACGGGCTTGATCTTCGGCGTGGTAATCTGGGGGATTGCTGCCTTTGCCCTACCGATCCTAACGCCTGATAATCAGATTGATTCGCTGATTTACACCAACGCACAGATCATCTCGCATTTGATCTTCGGCATCACGCTGGGAGTTGCCGGGAGCTTCTTCGGTAAGGTGGAATCTACCTAAATGTTGCCTGTCCTGAACACTCAAACCCTGTGCAGATGTGCGCGGGGTTTTTTGTTTATATATTTCTGATAATTGCATATATTTTTCTTATGTGGCGCATAAATTTTTCATACAAAAGCGATCTACGATATGGATGTCGTACCAAACAAAACAAAGTCTAACATCAGCATTTTCTGTTAAAGGAGGTTTTACCATGACACACATTGTACGTTGGAATCCATTCCGTGAAATTGTTGATATGCAACGTCAACTTGACCGCGTCTTCGATGAGATGAACAGCTCATTGGGCGATAGCAAGTGGAGCGAGACCGGCAATTGGTTGGCACTCGATGTCCACGAAAATGCCGATAATTACATCGTCGAAACCGATCTGCCCGGCATCAACCCCGATGACATCAACATCACCCTGCATGACAATATGCTGACCATCAGCACCGAGACGCAACGTGAGGACGTACAAGAAGGTGAGCGCCGTATCGTGACTGAGCGCCGTTATGGGCGCTTCCAACGCAGTATTCGCCTGCCAGAGACGGTTGATCCTGAACAGGTTGATGCCAGCTATGATAACGGCGTACTCAAGTTGACATTGGCTAAGAGCGAAGTCAGCAAACCGCGCCAGATCAAAGTCAACGATGCGCGTATGTTGACCACCGAAAACTAATCGGCGTTAGCGCGCTAACGGTGCGCAACTTTCAGCAACGGGTTTGCTAGTTTGAACCCCGCATAATGTTTCACACTGCGCGATCCAAAATCAGGATCGCGCAGTTGCGTTTAGGCTTGCCAGCGCTTGTGCTCAAAGTTCAGCGTGGCGAAATAGTCATCGAGTGTTTCGGCGCGTCGGATACGTTCTACCGAACCATCGGCACACAGCAAGAGTTCTTGAGGACGCAAGCGACCATTGTAGTTGAAGCCCATCGCGTGACCATGTGCGCCGGTATCATGGATCATCAGTAAGTCACCGATTGTTATCCGGGGTAGCTGACGTTGTACCGCGAATTTGTCATTGTTCTCGCATAAGGCACCGACAATGTCGACAGTCTCCGTTAGCGCGCTAACGCCGGTTCCGATGACTTCGGCATGATGATAAGCGCCGTACATGCCCGGACGCATCAGTGCCGACATCGAGGCATCGACGCCAACGTAGGTGCGGTAACTGTGCTTACGGTTGATCGCTCGTGTGATCAACACGCCATGCGGGGCAGTCATGTAACGTCCGGATTCCATCATTAACTGCACATCCTGTAAGTCATGCTTTTGCCACAGATTACGCACACCCTGCGCCAATGCATCGAGATCAAGCGGGGGATCATCAGGATGATAGGGAATGCCCAATCCACCACCGATGTTGATGAATTCCAGACTGATGCCGAGTGTGTCGCGCAGGGTGTCAGCAAGCTGACACAAGCCCGCCACCGATGCCAGATGTGTTTCAACCTGGCGCTCATTGGAGACGATCATGGTGTGTAAGCCGAAGCGCCTCACACCCTGTTGTTGAGCTTCGCGATACGCATCGAGTATGAATTCACGTGGGATGCCGAACTTGGCTTCTTCCGGTTTGCCAATGATCGCATTGCCCATATCACGTCCCGAGTTTAACCGGAAGCTAAGGCGCTCCGGTAAGTGAGGCAGATGATCCAATGCGCTGATGTCGTCCAGGTTGATGATGCACCCCCCATCGGCCAGCGCGATGGCGAACTCATCAGGGTGTGTGTTGTTGCTGGTGAACATGATCGCATCGCCCCGCGCCCCCACCTGACGCGCTAAAATCAATTCTGCGATAGAGCTACAGTCGAAACCACAACTTTCCTGGCGCAAAATCGCTAAAATGCACGGATTTGGAAGTGCTTTGGTAGCGAAGTATTCTTTGAAGCGAAAATCGCTGAAAACGGCGTTTAAGCGCTTTGCTGTATCGCGGATGCCGATTTCATCATAAATGTGAAAGGGCGTGCCGAAATGCTCGGCAATTTGCTCGAGATGAGGCCCTAAACGGGCGCGATAATTATCTGAGATGGGCATGGTGATGAATCCTCTGTACCTGTGTAAACGCTCTCATGATATTTGGCATGATATTGAGAGAGCAATGGCAGATTGTTTAGCCTGATGATCTTGCTATACAATCATGCAATGCGATGGTTGAGAACGAATGATTGAAATCTTTGTAAGGTGTCCCGTCGGTGGTTGTTATTTCCTTGCAAGGGCCTATGACCTAATTTTGTTGCTAGCGTAACCGACAATCATTGAGAGAGTATGACCATGACCGTCCAATATTTCGTCAAAGTGCATAACATGCAAGCTGTTGAAGTGGCAATTGCCCACACAGATCAGCAAGCGCAAAACCTCCGCCAACAAAAATTCGAGACCTGCTCGCGTACCGTCTATGAATCGGCATTACGCACATTAACACAGCTGAAACTGGCAACAGCCAAATAAATGATGGGTAACGCTCCGACGCAATCGGGGCGTTTTTTGTGTGCATTGATTAATCATCTACAGCAGGCGATAAGTCTGGTAATTTATCCTGATCACCGTACAATAGTTGCTGATGAAAACGTTGCTGATAACAAAGGTGAGAGAATTTATGCTGAAGTGGCTTGTAGTCGCTATCGTGGTGCTAACGCTGGCAGGATGTACCGGTAATCCCACTAGCACAATCGCTTATGATGCGTTGCCGACAGAGGGCGATCCAGTCAATGGGGAGCGATTATACACGGCGCGTTCGTGCAATGCCTGCCATGTAGCAGGGGCGAGCGGTGCGCCAGATTTAGAGGGATACGGTGAGCGGGCGGGCGATATTGTGCCAGATCAAGATGCGCGAGAATACACATTTTATAGCATCGTTGAACCCGCACAACACATCGCCGAAGGCTACGGCAACGCCATGCCCAATAATTATGATGAGATCATGACACCGCAAGAGATTGCAGACTTAATCGCTTACTTGCTCGATTTGTGATTCGTCACGATCCATCCAATCCATGAGGCGTTTGGTTGAGAGTGCGAAGACGGCTGCTACCAGTGCCTCATGGCTCAAGCACCACGGGCAATATCTGGTGATCAAGAAAGCTTGCACGTACACCAGATAGACCGAGAACAAAAAGGCAAACAACAATACACCGAAGATCAACGGCACGCTGTACTCGGAGAAGAAGGGCACGCGAGGCTCTAATACGAGCAATGCCACCACCAGCAGATTAACACCCAAACCCAACCACGCAATCGGCACGCCCATGATCTCAGAATACACGCTGTTCAAGACCGTGCCGCAGTCGAACACATCACCCACACTACAAGCAGGACGGGCGTTCGTATCTACTTTTAGATAACTTAAGTACCCACTTACACCAATCGCAACGGCGAGAATGACGAAGCTCAAGTTGCGGGCAGAGAATAGTGGATTATTTTTTGTCTTAGTTTCCATGAGGTTCCTCAGTTTCCAGTACAACCTGATGAGATTGCCCCATTATAGCAACTCCTATGCAATCCGCGCAGGCTCTCATCAAAATCTATAGATCTTTGTACAAGCGGGGTAGTCCAGAAATAAATCGAACCAGATCAATATGATCTGGTTCGGAAGAGTTATGAGTGAAGGATTGCCTGAGGCTAACGCGGTTGCTCAGCCGTGTAACTGAACGACCTTTGACTGGGTACGGACTTCTTGCATGCATGGTGTTTCTTGAAAGGTGAAATCTTCACAGTGATGTGCAATAGAAATGAAACGTGCCACCAGTAACGCAACTGGAACGGATAAGACTGACCAGATTGCGAGTGCTTGTAAGACGACCATGCTGAAATCTCCTAATTTATCGATGTACCCGTATTTTGGGCGATTGTTGCTTAATCTAACAGTACAGTATGTTAATAATGAGATATGATGTTGATCACTATTGATACTATCTTACGGCAAACTCATGAGAAATACACTTAATGTATTGTTACAAGTCGGTTAAAGTTGTATAGATTCATAGACAATTTAGGTGTTTTTAGGTGTTTGTTATGTGTATCGGCTCAAAATACTGTGATATGTCGTTTCTGATTTCATGCAATGTATGATGATTATCTCATACGTTGTATGTGAAACTAAAACTCAATCGCATCATCGACTTGAAAGGTCTGAATATCAATACTGAAGCGAGTTTTCAAGAGATGTCGCAATAAATGAGAGGTAATTTTGGCAATGAGTCGTGTG
>JBNPEE010000042.1:0-63240 GCA_051117475.1 Anaerolineae bacterium
GGCAGAAGATGGTGAGTTCGTGACCTTATTGGGGCCGAGTGGGTGCGGTAAGACCACCACCTTGCGCTTGATCGCGGGCTTTGAAAAGCCCGATCACGGGCGCATCCAGCTCGGTGAGCGCGTCGTAGCACAGGGTGATGCGTTCATCCCTGCCGAAAAGCGCCAGATTGGGATGGTGTTTCAGGATTATGCGCTGTTCCCGCATTTGAGCGTGCGCGATAACATCGCCTTTGGTCTCAATAGTGGGCGTAAAGAACGCGCCAAACGTGCCGAACAAATGATGACGATGGTCGGATTGTCAGCGATGGGTGACCGTATGCCCTATGAACTCTCCGGTGGGCAACAGCAACGGGTGGCGCTGGCGCGGGCACTCGCCCCACAACCGGGCATCATGTTGTTGGATGAACCGTTCAGCAATTTGGACGCGGCACTGCGTACACAGGTACGCGCCGAAGTGCGTTCGATCTTGCGCGAAGCTGGCACCACCACGATCTTCGTCACGCACGATCAAGAAGAGGCTCTCAGTTTATCCGATAAAGTTGCAGTGATCTTCGATGGCACCTTACATCAGGTGGGGTCACCTTCAGAGTTATACACGCGCCCATCGACACGACAGGTTGCCAGCTTCGTCGGCGAAGCCAATTTCATCCGCGCACAGGCACATGGCATGACCGCCGATACCGTCTTGGGGACGGTCAGGCTGTTAACACCCAAAGAGGGCATACTCGATATTTTGATCCGCCCTGATATGTTACACCTGTTGCCCACCGACGAAGGCACGCCTGCCACCGTACTCTGGCGCGAGTATTACGGGCACAATCAGCGTGTCGGCTTACAATTGGACGATGGCACACAATTGATCGCCCGCGCTGACACGCAGATCATGTACAAAGTCGGGCAGAACGTGCGTGTCAGCGTGTATGCGCCTCTGCTGGCATTTTAGAGGCATTAATCACGGATAGTAGACAGAGATCGCGTCATTGGGCAGGGTCAACTCCCACAGGCGCACGCTTCCATCCCATCCGGTTGAGAGCAAATACCCATCGTGTGTAAAATCCACGTCAAAGATTGTATGATTATGCCCGTTGAACCATACCGGCTGATAGGCGTTGAGATCGGTCGGAATGGGATCGTTGCCCGTATCCCAACGCACCGCCATCATCTGTGCTTCGCCATAGCCTGATTCTCCACCCCCGATTGCCAACCACGCACCATCCGGGCTGAAGGCAACCGCATAGGCGCGTGTGCCGAAATCATACTGACTGCGTTCAGTGCTGTTCAGGTCATAGATTTGCACCGTGCCTTCTTGTCCATCCATTCCGTTGAACGCCATCGCCAGATAGTGATCGCGTAGCGGATGAAAGGCGAGATCAGTCGGGGTGCCCATGTTGGGCGTGATGAAGCGCGGTGAGGCGTTCAAATTCGATAGACTATAAATCAACACACGATCACTGGATGCAATCGCTACTTGATCGGCGTTGTTGCTGGTCACAGCGTTGATTGTATCTAGCATCACATCATGAGTACGGCGGGTGATCTCCTGCGGGCGTGGTGTACTGATGTCAAATAAGCTGATGGCATCGCGCTCCACCAGTGCCAATTGTGCCCCATCCGCCGAGAAAGCACCACCACCCACGTTGCTATAATTCTCGATCAGTTCACCCGACGGTACACTGAACAACCACAATCCACCATCTGTTACAGACGCGAATAGATGCCGTCCATCAGGGCTAAACTGAAGATCATCGACCATTGCACCTGTCTGATATAAGGGGATGGCGTCCCCGCTTAAATTGCGGGCTACGCGCAAGGTACTCAGATAAATTTGAGTGTTCCCACCTTCACGGCTAGCATATGCCAGATGAGAGCTATTCGGTGACATGGCAACCGCCTGCATTTGATTGGCAATCGGCGTGGGTTGTATGCCCTGTGCGCCAATTGGCGGTTCGGTGGGCAGAACCACCGAGGAGGTGGCAATTTCGCTCTGTGTGATAGTGGTCATGGTGACGAATAACACGCCACCGGCAATCACTGCGAGAAATAAGCCGATCAACACACCTAGCCCCAGTAAAAGATACGGATTCCGTCCGCGTCCATTACGTTTTTGTTTCATGTGAATTATGCTCCCTAATCCTTGAATAACACGCTTCTATTGTAGCAAGGTTTGCATATCAAAGGTGCTTGCCTGTCAGACGATCACACACCGATTGCCCGACGGTTGACTACAGTACTAACCTGTGGTGCGGGCAACCAGACCGTGACGGTTGTGCCTTGATCGATGCCAGCGCTGGCGATATGAATCTTGCCCCCATGCGCTTCGATGATCTCACGGGCAATCGCCAGACCTAAACCAGTTCCGCGTGCAGGCCCCCGCGACTTATCCACCTGATAGAAGCGCTCGAAGATGCGGGCGAGGTCGTCGGGTGGGATACCGATGCCATCATCGGCGATTACAATCTCCACGCCATCGTCATTCATACCTGTGCGCACATCAATATGACCGCCGGCGGACGTGTATTTGATGGCATTGCCGATCAGGTTATTGAGTACCTGCACCAGACGATCTCCATCGGCAGCTATGGGTGGTAAAGGGTCGGTTATGATTGTCAGCGTGATCTGTTGGCGACTGGCAACTAACGCTAGACGTTGACCGATTGCCTTCACCATCGCGCTCAAATCCAATGGTGCGAGCTTCATCGACAAACGCCCCGCCTGTAAACGTGCGAGATCGGTCAGCTCTTGTACCATGCGGTTGAGCCGTTCGGCCTCATCGTGGATGACCTCGGCGGCTTCGGCAGGGTTGGCTGCCGCCCCGTCGATAATCGCCTGTGAATAGCCCTGTATCGATGTCAGAGGTGTTTTGAGATCGTGCGTGACATTGGCCACGAACTCGCGCTGTGATTGTTGTGCGGCACGGACTTCGCCTGTCATGCGGTTGAACGCTTGCGCCACCTGTTGCACTTCGGCGGGACCTGTGATGGGTACCTCTGTGTTGAACTGCCCCCGTGCGACATCGTACGCGGATTGTGCCAGCGCTTGCAAGGGGCGCGTGATACTGCGTGTGAGGAAGATCGCCAGACCGAAGGCTACTAGACCACCGATCAAGGCGGCACGCAAGAGTGGCATCAACAGAAAGTCAGCAAATTCAGCGAGGGCGGCGCGTAAATTTTCAGTGGAGCGCGGTTCGGCAATGATCAGCGTGATGTTGTTCAAGCGTCCGCGCCCCTGTACGCCCTCACGCATCAATCCCGCATAGAGCCACTCGTCCTGAGTGCCATTGTTGACTTGCATGAAACTGCCAAATTGTATGAAGCGTGTGAGTGGGCGCGAGTTCTCGCGGATGTCGCGTTCGGCGATGCGTAAATTAGGCGCATCCATGCCGAGGAATACCGCATCAGAATCATACAGCACAACCCGTTGGGCATCCACTGTGCCACTCAGCAACAGCACGCGCACCGTATTGCGCTCGGCAAACTCATCGAACACCTCAGAGAACGAGTTGCGGTCAGACTGGTTGAGCAACAAATCGCCGAGTGTCTGCTGAGAGCTAAAACCTGTTAACAGTAGCTCCAGACGGCTCCATGTGAATTCCGGCGGCACCTGTTGTTGAGAGAGTGAGGTGATGGTCACCGTGCCAATTAGAAAGAGCGTCAGTCCCAACACCAGCAAATATGAGACAAATAAGCGCGTTTGTAGCTTTTTGAACATGCTCACACCACCAGTTTATAGCCGATACCCCACACGGTTTCAATCGTCGGTGACATGCCTTTCAGCTTGTGGCGTAGATGGGCGACATGCACATCAACCGTCCGCGTTTCACCTGCGAAATCGTAGCCCCAGACCACGTTGAGCAGGGTATCGCGCTCAAAGACGATTTCGGGATTTTCGGCGAAGACCAACAACAGATCAAATTCTTTCATCCGCAGTTCCACAGGTTTATCCCCGACTTTGACCGTACGCTGATTGGGAATGATCGTCAGGTTGCCAACGGTAACGGTGCGGGTCGGGTTGGCGGTGGTTTTGGGCAGGCTACGGCGTAAGATTGCCTTGATACGGGCGATTAACTCGTGTGGATTGAAAGGTTTGGTCAGGTAATCATCCGCACCCAGTTCCAGCCCGACAATCTTATCAATATCTTCGCTACGGGCGGTTAGCATGATGATCGGCACATCGGATTGAGCGCGAACGCGCCGGCATACTTCCAGACCATCTAAGCCCGGCAACATCAAATCCAGCACGACGAGCGCCGGTTCATCGCTCAAGATTTTATCCAGCGCCTGCTGACCGTTGGTGGTACTCTCAACCTGATAACCCTCACGCTCGATATACATGCGGGCAAGGTCAATGATGCGTTGTTCGTCATCGACAATAAGAATACGATCACTCATCCCGTTTTCGCTTTCGGTTCCATGCCAATAACAGATCGTTCAAAAGTGCCAGACATCCGCTAGCATTGGCTTCATCGCCTGTGCTGATGGGGATGCGGTGCTTCTCTTGTTCAATAGAGTATTCAAAGTAATAGGCTGTCGCCTTGATCACCTGCTTGCGCTCAAGCGAGAAATGCGCCAGCAGATCATCAATGGTCGCACTCTCGAAGCGCATCAAGCCGATCAGCAGGTGCGCTGACCCGATGTAATCATATCCGCGCAGTTTCGTTTCTACCCAACTGAGCTGAAACACCTGTTGCGTGCTATCCGCATACTGTACACCATCGAAAAATAGCGGATGATCGCGCCTCGATGGATGCACAACTGACCAATACCGTGCCAGCTTACTCTCGATCACATCCACATCATGCAGGGCGTGATAAGCGTTGGTATCTGTGGCACGGGTCATTGCGAGCAGTAGATGATCGGGCGTGATTTCCTTGTGTTGGGCGCGTATCGCGATATTTTGCGCTAGACGCAGAACCTTGCGTCCGCTACTAGTGAAATAATCAATCTGAAATGACATCACAGGTTTCCTCAGTTGCGATTATCCCACGCAGGGATAATCACCTATGGCAATCGTACAGGTTGAATGCAATCAGAGTATGGCACAAATGTTAGGTTTATGTAAACTCCAGCGATGCTCAATACGAATAGCTCATATGCCACACCGTACGATGTGGGCGGAAGCGATATGCGGTGAGTAATTCACTGACTGCACCATCATCGTGTGGATGCTCTAAATAAAAACTCGCCGAGCGATAGCGTCGTAGTACATTCGATAGAAGCACCTCCGCGTACCGCATCTCAGCGTCAGGATGTTTGAAGAGCGTCAATCTAGTACGGCTGAGCGCCAGACTGCGCTCCACCCAGAGCATCGCCAGCAAGTTCGTATTGTCGTCATCGCGCACAATCAAGCGTTCACGGTCACCGAATGCAAACAGGCGCTTTAGGCTTTGCCATAGGGATGGTTGAAAATCTTTGATGTGCAAGGGTTGCAACCAGCCGATGCCCCCGCGTTCATTGGGGCGCGTCCTTTGCACCAATTGATACTCTTGTTGCCATTCGGCACGTCGGGGCTTCGTGAAGAAAATATCCTCAAGGTCATGGTTCTTATCCGGTGTGGGGACGAGCGCACTGCGTGCCCAGCGCGTGAATGCCCGTTCACGCACAAAGCCCAGTTGGTCATAAAGATGAATAGCCGGGTGATTATCATAATTAACCTGTAGAATGGCGTGGGTTGCGCCTTTATCACGAATGAAATCCATGCAAGTATGCATCAACTGGCGGGCAATGCCCTGTCCACGATAATCCGGGTGCGTACTCACATTGGCAATCATCCATGCCTTACCCAGCTCCTCGCGCCAGTTCGCTGGATAAATTGACACATTACCGACTAGACTGCCATCACGGATCATCACATACCCCTGACTGATACCCAACATTAGATCATTGAGACGCGATAACAGGTTCAAACCCACACCGAGCTTACTCAGGTAGCGCATCTCACGGATTGCCGCACGCCCGCTCTCGTCCATCGTATCCCGAAAAGATAGTTCGATCAGGTCAGCAAGCGACGCGAGATCTGTTTGGATGTTGACTGGACGAATGCCGTCTTGCATGGAACTATCGGGCGCTGGCATGACACTAATCATCGAACAATCCATTCTCAACAGGTCAGTTGTGCCTATTGTATGTGACATTCATAGCAGGCATAGAGAGGATTTGCCACCTTACCCACAATCCATAAGTAATGAAGATTTTAACAAGAAGAGCCGTTTTGTTACCAATTTGTAAAGGATTAGGATCTTAATGCTTTACAAGAGCAATTTTGTGCTATGATGATTTTGAACTTGAGGGTTCAATTATCATTCTATCATTATTTGGAGGTATTATCATGCTTTATCGTCCACAAAACGAAGAGGGTCAAGGTCTCGTTGAGTACGCACTGATCCTCGTACTGGTTGCCGTTGTCGTTATCGTTGTTCTGATCGTTCTGGGCCCACTGCTCGGTAACGTATTCTCAACAATCATCGACGGCCTCAGCTAAAACCAGCGACAAAGCGACGAAACAACCCCGCGATATCGTGGGGTTGTTTTGTTTCCTTAACAATCCCTACCATAATATGCATAGAACTTGTCAGAAATTGTTGGTAATACGTTTGTTTTACCGATAATGAATGACATTATCCATCAAATTATGTTATATTGTTAAAGGGCTAAGCCCGATCATTCATTATTATGGAGGTCTCATCATGTTGTACCATCCACAATATGAAGAGGGTCAAGGGCTTGTCGAATACGCCCTGATCCTCGTATTTGTAGCTATCGTTGTTATTGTCATTATCATTGTATTCGGTGAAGCTGTCGGGAACTTATTCTCAACTGTGATCCAGGAATTCGGTAATCTCTAGCTCATTAGCTGCAATCATTGAAAAAGATGGCATAATGCCATCTTTTTTATATTCATCAACCTCACGATCTCCCTACGGTTTGAGAGATTCTCCGTATTCTTTAGCCAACCCCACCTTGAACTGCATTCGGTTCTGGTTTAGAACTATAAGACCAATTATACGCAATTTAAGAGTTCATACACGGTATAGTGTGTGGGTGCTATGCTTAGGAGAAGCTTTTATGGGTCAATATAATCGATTAGGGAAACGTCGGGCAAGTGGCGCATGGCAATGGTTAGTGATCGGGTTCTTCCCCGGCATCCTGTGCGGTGGGTTGGTAGTATTCTTGATGTTATTCTTCACATTCGATGGCTTCAACAGTGAACCTGATGTGATCGAAGTGACCGCCCCACCTGTACAAATTGTCGAAGTGGTGACGGCAACGCCTGATCCAGAAGCTACCGCTGAGGTACAGATTATCACAGCAACACCCGAGCCCACCGAAGCGATCATCGATGGTGAGATCGAACAGCCAACGCTAACACCCTTCAGCGCCGAAAGCACCGAAGTAGAAATCAACAGCGCCAGTGCAGATACAGAAACTGAAGAGCCCACAGCCGCCGTGCTGACCAATCCTAATACACAGGATAATACGGATACACAACCTGATACCAGCGCACAGGGACAATCCGCGCCATCAAACGCGCCGAACATCCCTGCCGAATTAGCGGGGATTGCCAGCAATTTAGTACGGGTTGAAGGTGACGTTTTCCAGTATGGCGCAGATCAGTTAGAGATCATTCAGGCGGCGAATGATTGCCAGACACGGGATGGCGGGCAATGCCAGCCCTCATTCGGCGATGATTCGACACCCCGTGTCGCAGTCGAATTAGATACATTCTGGATTGAGCAGAACGAAGTGACCTTCGAACAATATGCCACTTTCCTGAATTATCAGAATTCACAGGGGTTACGCCACACAGGCGGTTGTCAGGGCTTCCTGTGTATTCAAACACAGAACGAACGTCCAGAAGCCGCAGTAATTGCCTTTGATGGCGCAAATTATCGTATCCCTGAGAATTACAGCACCCTGCGCAATCATCCGGTTTATGGGGTGACGTGGTACGGCGCACAGACGTATTGTGAAGCAATGGG
Organism: Anaerolineae bacterium; assembly: GCA_051117475.1. GTDB lineage: Bacteria > Chloroflexota > Anaerolineae > Aggregatilineales > Phototrophicaceae > JAUZRW01. The sequence goes on from JBNPEE010000042.1 coordinate 7,976, forward strand.
ACGACGCTTACCTACAGAAGCCGAATGGGAATATGCGGCGCGTGCAGGCGGTCAGGATATTGTTTATCCATGGGGCAATAACTGGGCACCGACAAACGCCAACGTGCGTTTGCCACTGGTTGAAGGCACGGGTAATGCCACTGTACCCATCACCGATTTAGCCACAGGAACAAACGCGCTTGGCTTAACCCACATGGCGGGCAATGTAGCGGAGTGGGTACAGGATTACTACTCAGAGACGTATTACCTGACACTCTCTAACCAGCAACAATCAAGCGGTGAACCTGTACAAAACCCAACAGGGCCAGCAGGTGGCACCCAGCGTGTATTGCGCGGTGGTTCCTTCAATGCCCTGCCCTTCTTCGCCCGTACGGTGCATCGTCAATCTGATTTCCCCGCGCCGGAAGTTAACAACGGCACATATCCACTCTGGGTAGGTTTCCGTTGTGCCTCAGATACGAGTGCCGAGGATACGTTATCCCCAAGCGAAATAGAGCCTTCATCCTTACAACCAACGATCCCTACAACGGGTGGTGAAGCTGATAATAATGCCCAACCTGAAGCACCCATTGACACCGAAAATGAGAGTAGCAGTGGCGACGATAATCGTGGCTGATCTCACTTAATCTGAATTGACCCAAAGCGTTCCTGAGAAACAGGCACTCCTTAAAAACGAGTGCCTGTTTTGCATCATAGCACTTGCATAGAGGCTTGCGAGTGCCCGGCATAGGCCAACTGACGATCTAGCTCAAAACGCACGCGGTAGGCATCTTGGCGTGGCAGTTCAATAACAAGATCCTCAGCAGGCAGGAAGTTCTCCTGTTGCCATGTAACAGTCTCGCCATCTTCATAGGTAATCGTAGTCTGTGCGACGAAGGGCTGACAATCATACTGGCACGGGTTAAAGCGTAACGCAAGCGCCTGTGGGGTGAGCGTGGCACTGTGTACGTATGCTCGCTTATGGTTGAACAGGTGGTAATCGGTACGAACGGTGATTTTATCGCGCCATTGATGCCAGAGCATCGTCGGCATTAGCTCGCGCAAAGTTTCATATTCAGCCGATGACCGTAACCAGATAAACTGCAAGGCTTCTAAACCGATGCGATCCGGCAGAAGCACCTGTGCTTCTCGATAGCGCATGATCTCGTCTTTCTCATCGGATGTGAACCACGAATCATGATAGATTTGCTCAAAGGGCATATCACGAAAATATTGTGGTGTGGCGTAAGTCTTGCGCGTGTGTTCAGGGTTACCATCCGCAAAGCGTGCATTGCTATCGAGGATGACAGCTTCTAAGTCAAACAGCAGATAGACCGGAATGGGCAAATCATTGACAGCGGGCGCAGAGAGCGCACTGCGGATGCCTTCCGCGTGAAACAGATCCGGCGTGCGCGGGCGAAAATATAAGCGCACAAACTTATCCCAACGTGAGTTAAAATCAGCACCTTGCAAAACGGGCGATTGCAATTGATTGGCATTCAGCGTATCGATCAGCGCGTGTAAGTCCATAAAATGAAACAAAAAGTACGGCCACCAGAAACGCGCCCCCAGCCACGGTTCCTGACGTAATTCACGCAAGAAACGCCGATAAGCTGGCGCAGTGCGTTTTTCATCGGGGTAACTGCCTTTGATACGGCTTTGCTGATAGGGTGTTGCCACCATACCTCCGCCCTGACCCTGATCGGCGAAGTGTGCTGTAGGCGCACGAAAGGCAATGCCAGCGGTAATATCACTCATCAGATCACGGAACATGCTGGCATAGCGCGTGCCATCGCTGAAATCAAGATAGTTGATGTGTTCGAGATGTAGAGGAACCTCTGCACCGGCTACAGCCAGCAGAGGAATGATGCGTTTACCTTTGCGTGTGGCACGCAGTTGTTCAGCACGGCACCATTGTGATTGGTACGATGCTGGACTGAGCAAGGCGAGCATAATATCACTCTGTTCGATGGCGGTTTCGATCTGCTGTGACCAATCTGCTCCGCCGGCAATCTCGCTGGTATCGAGCCACACGCTGTAGCCCACTGCCATTAGATCATCTTTAAGACGTAAGGCTAAGTCACGCGCATCTTTGCGCCCGTATGAGATGAAGATATGTGCTGTGCTGGTCATGGTTATCCCCTATGGCGTTCAACTGGCATGAACGATCACATCAGATGATGTGGCATCAATCGGCGGAATATAGTGCAAGCCGGTGACAATTTGCCCGTTACGGTCTTCGATCTTAATCGAGCGGAACAGGCTTAACTCAGATAGAAGCGCGATCAACATGCTGGCGTGCGTTTCTAAGCCGGCGGGCAGGTTTTGCGGTAGCACATAACCGGCACGCACGACATACTGCCATAAATCACGTAATTGTGTTTCCGGCAGGAAAATCGTCTCTCCCTGACGAGGCAATAATTTCAGGCTGAGTCGTTGTCGCCCCTGTGCTACGGTAGCCACCAGTTTGAATGGAAAATCGTGCGCGGTATGCGGTTGTTGCGCGAGTGCTACAAGCTCTTGCCAGAAGCGAGCAAAGGTCACCTGAGCAGGGCGCTGTGTCAGCCAGTGCTTCATAATACGGATGCTACGGCGTTGGCTTGCGGTGTTGATCGTGTGTAAATGAACGTATACCGCAATCGGTAGAGGATCGAGATAACCTTCCATCACGGGTTTAACTTCTGCCCAATCGAGCGCATCATCGCCAGCACCTAAAGCCGGAAACGACACCGAGGTAATGCCCTGTTCAGCGTAAATTTGTACGAACTTTTTCAAACCGTCTTCAATATGGTTGAGAGTTGCAGTAGCGCGAAAATGTCGCTTAGTCGGGAAGTTTAATACCCACTTATGCGAACCACGATAGAGCAATAGTTGCCCAATGTTGAACGCATCACGCTGGCATAGATCCCGATACTGCTCGTACATCTCAGGGAAGAAGCGTTTGAAATCGTGGGCGATGCCGGAACCCATCGCACCTACTGTGTTGACAGGGTTTACCAGTACCCGCGCCGGACTGTAAAACAAATCACCGTGAATGTAATGGATCATGATCGCTCCGTGCTGATGTGAATGTGTTGAGTCTAGTATATGCGAACAAATAGGATCCGCGCTCATAGTAGAATATATTTTCTAATCTTGCAAGCGAAAACGGGCAAGCTGAGCCTACCCGTTTGTAATCACTGCATTGTTTGTGCTGGCGATGGGCCTCAGCGACGTGTCACTTCTAGATCAGGTAAGATTGAGAAGGTATCCAGCACATTGAGCGCCTCAACAATCGCGAGATCAGTATCTTCAGCGGTGACATCCACTGCATTGAGATCAGTATCAGCGACATTTTCCAGCAACAAGTTCAGAACGTGAGTGGTATTCGTACCGTTAACCAGCAATACAACACCACTCTGGGTTGCGCCGTCCAGCGTGGATTGCGTATAAGCGACGCGAAAACCACTATCGCCATACTGATCAACGGCTTCAACGGAGAGGACATCGATATTGGAGCGCAAGCCACTGACAAACTCTGAGGCTGAGGCTTCGCTATCGATGGTGGCATCGGTGGTTTCTACGCGCAATTGCGTGTCATTACCGGCGATTGATGCCGGACGTCCCTCACTGCCATCGACCAGCATCCACTCGGATGGGAAGCGCACCAGATGATTGGTACTATCGTCAAAGTAACCGTTCCATTCGAGGCGTTCGCCGACGTAACGTTCAATCGGTTCGAAGGATGCCACTTGATTTTCAAGTACATATTGCATGACCTCAGTGGCATTGCTGGGGCTGACCACGCGCAGGGTATAGATCCATGTGCCATCGGTGAAAGCCACCTGACGCGCCACATAATTCTGACCATTACGAGTCAGGTTGAAGTCCATCACCAGTCGGTCATCGTCGACACGGCGAGCATCTTCTTCCCATGTGCTATAACGGCTCCAGCTGGAGCGCAACCATTCGGTGGTGAATTGCGCACCTAAACTCTGAGGTGTATCCAACGCGACAGTATCCGTCGGGCGGATGACACGAATTTCCAGCACGCTGAGTGCATCACGGTCTTCCATTGTCACCTGTGCTTCCCCCGTGCTGTTGAACTCATTGGTGAGTTCGTAATTGGTTGGGATTGAAGCAGTGAACAAGCCAGATGGATGCAAATAAGTGGTATCAAAATTGATGTTCGCAGTATCCGGCGGAACCGGTTGGGTCGGACGTGGTGTATTCGTCGGGCGTGTCTGCGGTTGTGCAATGCTTTGCTGATTCAACAATAACGGGGTGACTAATCCAATCACCATACCAAAAGACAGAAAAATCCCAAGGAAGAGGGTGATGCGCTGTTGCCATTTTCTATTTCGCATAATCTCAAAATCTCCAGAAATGGGTGATGTTACAAAACGGGTGTAATCATACCTGATAAGCAAGGATGTGTTAAGCAAGATTTTGAGCAAATTACGATGTAAAAATATAGGAGATATAGAAAAAACAGGGATGATCAGCACGAATCTGCGTATTTTACCAACCCAAAAACAACCCGATAGCAATGTTACAAAGACATCTACACTAATGTTACTAGTACCATTGTACTGTTTTAGAAAGTTTTTTGTTGTTTGTTAGGAATTGTGATTATAATAAAGATGATCATAAATTATCCGTTGTAACGCAACATAATTATCAATACTGATTCAACGGAAAAATCATTCCTATATTATCAGATAATTCGAGGAGTTATCATGAACATATCCAAACAAACTCGACGCGCTGTAGGTTGGCGCGGCCAAGCACTGGCTGAATACCATGTATTCATCCCCTTGATGGCATTGGTCATCATTGTTATTGGTGGTTACCTCGGTGAGACCCTTGCCGGTAACTATCAGAAAGTTAATGAATGTTTTGAAGGTGCAACGCGTGGCGTTATCGCTGAAGGTTGTGAAGACGAACGACGTGTTGTCAACAATCCAGAACTACCAGAAGAATCTGACGACACACCTGATAACAATAATAATCCGGACAACCCGCCTGCTGATACAAACGACAATCCTTCAAATCCCACCAACCCACCGGCTGATGGTGGCGAAGATGAAGAGAATGAAGAGGAAGAGACCCCCAACGAAGGTGGAAACCCCAACGGTGACGGTGGCGGTACGGACACGTCCGGTGATACTGAGAACCCCAATTACAACGACGGCAGTGAAGACCCTGATGGTCAAGGCGAAGATGAAGTGGTCCAGAATCAATGCCCACCCGATGCCGACTTCAACGGTCTGCCAGCCGGCACCATCTTGACCAATCAATTTGCAGGTATGACGATCACCACACATGATCCGAACAACCACCCGGCAATGATCTTTGATACATCGAACCCAACCGGTGGCGATCCCGATCTGGGCACACCAAACAGCGACTTCGGTGGACCGGGTCACGGACAAGGCGGGCGCAGTGGTGCCCCTGGCGAGAACAGCGTGCCTCTCGGTAACGTGGTTATCATCTCGGAAGATGGTAATAGCAACGATCCCGATGATAATGCACGCGGTGGTCAAATCATCTTTGAATTCGACTACCCTGCCAACGTAACCTACATCTACTTCCTGGATCAAGATAACGGTGGTGTAGCGGCAACTGTCACACTCTATGATGAAAACAACAGCACACTCAATGCCCAGCAGGTGAACGTGCCTAACGGCGGTGGCGATAATGGTGTATTCCGTGTTGACCTCGATACAAGCGGTGTTTACAGAATGGTTGCTAGCTTGCCCGGTAGTGGCGCGATTGCTTCCGTATTCTTCTGTGAAGACCCGAACAGCGATCCAATCGGTTCAGAAACACCTGCCGAAGATGAAGGCTTCTCGCCTGAATGTGGTCAGGAAAAAGCGGTCATCATCGAACCCCGCGAAGATAACGCCCAGCACGTGATGGTGCAATATCCGGTGGTCTGTGATGACGAAGGCAATCCAGTTGACGATCAACCTGGCGCAGGTGTTTCCAACATGAGCATCGCACTCGGTAGCAATTCGTACATTGACGCATCACTATCCGGCCATCTACAAGGTGACTTTGAAGCGTGGTGTGTGGACTACGAAAATCCGATCTATGCTGGACGTAGCTACACCGGCGATAACTACAATGATCCTGCTGTGAGCGTTGACCGTCCGCAAAACCTGCCACTCATCAACTGGTTAATCAACTATGATTGGCAAAGCAACGGCTACTCAATTACCGACGTACAGGGTGCAATCTGGTTGCTGATCGACAGCACACCGATTGAACGCAGCGATCTAGGCCCGAACTCAGAAGCACTGGCACAGATGGCGATTGCGGCAGTCGGTGATAGCAGTACCGATAACAGCATCCGTATCAATGAGCCAAGCGAACCCACGCTCGTCTTCGTGACCGAGATGGAACCGGACACCACCAACGGTACACAGGGTGGCAGATGGCGTGCGCAAGTGACAGTGACAGTCCGTGATGACCTCGGTCAACCGGTAGATGGTGTGACAGTGCGTGTGGACTTCTCACGAGGCGGCACCAACAAAACTTGCAATACGAACGGCAACGGTGAATGTACCATTACCAGTAACAATATCCAGAATCGCCACTCGAGCAGTACGGCTACGATGGATACCATCACCAACACCAATGGTCTCAGTTATAGCGCGAACAACAATCAAGTCAGCTCTGTGGTTGTCGAACGCTAACCTTATCAACCATCCCTTGTGGTTGTGCCCCCGTATCTTTGACCCCGATACGGGGGTTTTTATTTTGTATGACGCTAGGCACAGTCCGATACAATAGGCTACAATCCCCTCAGATCAGCACACACACTTAGGATTTATACAACAATGGATATTATTGAGAGTCGCTATACGCCCAATGATCCTCGTAGCCAGCATTATGAGGCATACAATCGGCAGTTGGTGCATACTCTGCGCGAGACCCTCGCACAAATTCGGCAAGGGGGTGGCGAAAAATACCAGAAGCGCCACACCGAACAGGGTAAAATGCTGGTTCGGGATCGCATCGATCAGTTACTAGACGCAGGATCGGCTTTCCTCGAAATCGGTGCGTTGACCGCCTATGAGGTCTACGACGATTGGACACCCTCGGCGGGGATTGTGTGTGGTATCGGGCGTGTTGCCGGACGAGAGTGCATGATCGTCGCCAATGATGCCACTGTCAAAGGTGGGACGTACTATCCTTTAACTGTCAAGAAGCACCTCCGCGCCCAACAGATCGCGCTAGAAAATCATCTGCCGTGCATTTATCTAGTGGATAGTGGCGGGGCGTTCTTACCTCTGCAAGACGAGGTATTCCCCGATGTCGATGACTTCGGGCGCATCTTTTACAACCAAGCACGGATGAGTGCCGAAGGCATCCCACAAATCAGCGCTGTGATGGGCAGTTGTACAGCCGGCGGAGCCTATGTGCCCGCTATGAGTGACGAAACGGTGATCGTCAAAGACACGGGCACGATCTTCCTCGGTGGGCCACCATTGGTGAAAGCCGCCACCGGCGAAGAAGTCACCGCAGAAGAACTCGGTGGCGCGGATGTCCACACGCGGGTTTCCGGTGTAGCCGATCACTATGCAGAGGATGACGCACACGCGCTCCAGATTGTGCGCGATATTATCGGCACACTCAACACGCGCAAACGAATTACACTCGATGTGCAAGCCCCAAAACCACCCCGCTATGATGCAGAAGACCTCTACGGCATTATCCCGGATAGCTTCCGTGAGAGCTACGACGTGCGCGAGGTCATCGCCCGCATTGTCGATGATAGTGCTTTTCGGGAATTTAAACAGAATTATGCGACAACGCTAGTGACAGGTTTTGCTCATATCGAAGGCTATCCGGTTGGGATCATCGGCAACAATGGCGTATTGTTCAGCGAGAGTGCGCTCAAAGGGGCACATTTCATCGAGTTATGCACCACACGCCAGATTCCGTTGATCTTCTTGCAAAATATCACGGGCTTCATGGTGGGCAAAGCCTATGAAGCCGGCGGCATCGCCAAAGATGGTGCGAAGATGGTTCACGCAGTTGCCAACGCCCGCGTGCCGAAGTTCACAGTGGTGATCGGGGGCAGTTTTGGCGCGGGCAATTATGGCATGTGCGGGCGGGCGTATTCGCCACGATTCCTGTGGATGTGGCCCAACAGCCGCATCAGCGTGATGGGTGGCGAGCAAGCCGCAAATGTGCTGTTGACTGTCAAGCGCGATCAACTAGCACGGCGCAAGCAAGCCGATATGAGCGAATCTGAACAGGAGGCGTTCAAAGCACCCATCCTTGAAAAATACGAGCGCGAAGGCTCCCCCTATTACAGTTCAGCGCGGTTGTGGGATGATGGCATCATCGAACCCGCACAGACCCGACGCGTGCTGGCACTCGCCTTATCGGCTACGCTCAACCAGACACTCGAAGCGACGCAATACGGCGTTTTCCGTATGTGATCGGACGCACAGACCCAGCTAGATCAAACCTATATGTAGCAAAACAGGTTTTATAAAGTACAATAACATTTGCCGATAGCGGTCGCGCTGTCACTTTGTAGATCAACTATAGCCGTTCAGGATAGGCATCATGTCACAACGACAGTCCGATTACATCATCTTAGTGGTGGAAGATACGCCTGCGATGGCGCAATTAACGATGCTCACACTGAAGCGGGGCGGTTTTAAAGGTGTCCACGTTGAAGATGGCGAAACCGCGATTGAGTTCCTCGCCGAAACATTGCCCGATTTGCTCTTATTAGATCTCAACCTGCCGGGTATCAGTGGCTGGGATGTTCTGCAATATCTAGTGGAAACCTATGGCACCGGACAGGTTCCGGTGATTGTGACTACCGCTTACGGCGACAGCGCCAACCGCGTGATCGGTAAATTACAGGATGTTTACAAATATATAGTCAAACCCTTCAAGCCACTGGATTTAATTGCTACTGTGGAGAGTGCGCTGGGAGCGCAATCCTCATGAGCGACTACCGCAAGAAGATCCGCCGACAAATACGACGCAAGGTACAACTACCTCAAACGGCTTCGCGTAACGCTCAAGCGGTGATCCTCAGTGGTTTGAATGTGTTACAAGTGCTAGAAGATACCGCGCCGAAATATCTGAGTGAGGTGTTGCACTATGGGCCGGATACCTTCAGCGGAGATGCGTGGGCATCGGTGCTGATCTGGTACCGTTATCCGGGCTATCATGGTTACAAAGAATTGATACTATTCGGGGTATGGGTGTATGAGCAGAATAACAACAGTACACAGATTGCAATCGGCACGCGCCCTCTGACTTATCGTGCGGTGGTCTACAATCCCGAATCCTATAACAGCGTCATCGCACAGAGCTTCACACCGTATTATGGCGATGAGGCTAGCCCGCCGGATGCCAGTCGCGTCGTTTACCAGACAGCATTTGACATCACGCGCAGGCTAGCACTACGGCGCGAACTGGAACGAGAGATCATCAGCTGGATGCGCCATACCACTTTCAGCAGTTAAATACCCTCAGAAGTTGTCGATGAAATCCCCGACATCATCCACAAAATTATCCCCACCCTGACGATCGTCATAGATATAATCGCGGTCATCGCCTTGCCGACGGTCACGGTTGCCAATCGGGCGATCATATTGCGTGTTGCCGTCCACCGTCGGGCGACTGCGTAAAGGTGGGCGATTGTGTCCGAGTCCACCCTGTTGCTGAGTGGGTTGCCCGAACTGATTACCTTGCTGGGGCGGCTGTCCGGACGGGTTACCTTGTTGAGGCTGTCCGAATTGTTTACCCTGCTGGGGTGGTTGTCTCAACTGATTGCCCTGTTGAGGCTGTCCGAATTGATTGCCTTGTTGGGGTGGTTGTCTCAACTGATTGCCCTGTTGAGGCTGTCCGAATTGATTGCCTTGTTGGGGTGGTTGTCTCAACTGATTGCCCTGTTGAGGCTGTCCAAATTGGTTACCCTGCTGGGGTGGTTGAGGTTGACGCGGATTGAATTGTGAACCCGCTTGAAATGGGCGTGATGGTGAGAGTGATGGTGTACTAGGTTGGAAACTACTGGTATTGGCAGGTGCCGATGATTGTGCGTCGAATTGTCCACGCGGGCGCAAAGAGGGTTGTTGTGGTTGTTGGGTCTGAGGCATCGGAAAATCAGGGTAACGATTACCGCCAATAGTCGATGCGCCGAAGGCTTGCGCGTCAAATGATGCGTCGTTCTGTCCTTGTGGTGCAGGAAAATCGAGTTGTTGGGCACGCTGGCGGAGTGATTGTCGTGCAGGGGCGCTCTGAGCTTGCAAGCGCTCGCTCTGGATGGCGGGTGTAGGTTGTTCATCACCACCGGTAAAGCGATCAATCAGCATCTTCACGCCTTCACCACCAAAGCGCACGAAAAATGCGATCACCCCCAAAAAGAGGATCATGGCGATTGTGGTCATCACGCAACTGATTGTCAATAAAAAGCCGACTTCCATAGGTTAGCGCTCCTCAGCAAAGGTCATCCTGCAATGAAATTGTATGGTAGCACGTTTTCTATTGTAGCAGGCTTTTGGCAATCTGGCGGTAGTGATTGCTCTATGATGAGCATCTCATGTGAGAAATTATCCCATTGACATGCTCTGAGAGATCACAATCAGTCAATTTCGTACACTGTGTACGAAATATAAGCATAATTTGATGCATTTTGCCGTATTTTATCCGTCACTGTGTATGATACAACTATAAGCGTTATCTGCCAAAAAGGAGCAAACGTAATGCGAAACTATGTATCAAGCAGTGTGCAGAATCTACGTCCATCGGGTATTCGGCGCTATTTTGACATCGCCGCCACGATGGAAGACGTGGTCACACTGGGCATCGGTGAACCCGACTTTGTCACCCCGCGCCATATCATGAACGCCGGCATTGAGAGCCTATTACAAGGCAACACAGGGTACACATCGAACGCGGGCGATGCAGCATTACGAGCGACGATTGCGGCACATATCGAGCGACTGTATGGCCTACACTATCAACCAGAAACTGAGATTTTAGTGACTGTCGGCGTAAGTGAAGCGCTATGGCTAGCGATGAAAGCCATTTTAGATCCGGGTGATGAAGTATTAGTGGTTGAACCGTGTTTCGTGGCGAACGCCGCTGCCGTCGAGATGGCAGGGGGTATACCGGTGATGATCTCAACATCGGTGGAACATGAATTTCAGGTGACGGGGGCTGAACTGGAAGCGCACATCACCCCGCGCACCAAGGCGATTTTGCTCAGCTACCCCAACAACCCCACCGGCGCGGTACTCACACCGGAACACATGGCACAGGTTGCCCAAATTGCCGAACAACATGATCTTGTTGTGATCTCTGATGAGATTTACGAACGCCTTGTGTATGGCATCGAGCATGTGAACTTTGCCTCTTTACCGGGGATGTTCGAGCGGACTATCGTGCTGAGTGGCATGAGTAAAGCCTACGCGATGACTGGCTGGCGCATCGGCTACGCGACAGCACCAGAACCTATTTTGAGCGCAATGAAGAAATTACATCAATATTTGATCATGTCCGCACCCACCGTCAGTCAAATGGCATCCATTCAGGCGCTGAGCAATGCAGAAGCGGACGTGGAACACATGCGCCAGAGCTATGATGCGCGTCGGCGTTTCATCGTAGATGGCTTCAACAGCATCGGCTTGCCGTGCTTTGAGCCACGCGGAGCATTCTATGCATTTCCGAGCATCGCGCCAACCGGCATGGACGATAGCACCTTCTGCGAACTGCTGATCAAAGAAGATCGCGTCGCCGTAATCCCCGGCAGTGCCTTCGGCGCGAGTGGTGCAGGATTCATCCGTGCTAGCTATGCTTCAAGCCTTGACAACATCGAAAATGCACTCGAACGCATGACGCGCTTCATGCAACGACACGGTTATTTGACGACATCGCTCGTTAGCTGAGCGCAATTGTTAGAAAAATCCAACATAGTCCTTGCATTGAGCAAGGGCTTTTTTGTTGTATAGTGACTGTATGAAGAAGTAAATAACAGAGCCAAACTACTCGCATGATGAGATAGATAACCCATGACACCTGAATCAGATCAGCGCACCGCTATAGTCGTTTGTGCGACAAATGCGGACGCAATCGCCGGGGCATTGCATGACACCACCTACCCCATCCTGATTGTACAAACAGTTACAGAAATCGAACAACAACTTGTCGAACACGCAGTTGCTCTCGTGATCGTCGATGATCTGACCTGTTGTGAGATGCTCAGGCCATTGACAACAGCACCGATCATGATGATCAGTGAGGATATTGACGCGGCACTGAACGCCGGCGCGGATGATTGCTTGCCCTATCACCCGCGCTTAATCGCAAAGCGTGTTACACAGTATACAAGAGATGTTCAGCACCCATTCGCTGATCGTCGTAAAATCAATACCATCTTGAATGCCTTACCGAATACAGTTCTGGTGATTCGTCAGGATAACACGATCAGTTTCACTGCGAGCAAGGGAACGCATCCTTTGCTCGTTGGTGACTTGTACGGTAAGACAATACACGACATTTTGCCGTCTCAGGTGGCAGATACTTTATCCGCACTAGTGAAAAAGACTTTGTATACAGCCCGCACACAAGAGACGCATTACACGCTCAGCCCTGATCAAGAATCACGTGCCTATCATGCGATTGGTTCACCGGTGAATAGCGAAGAAGTGGTCGTCATTCTGCGCGACATCACCAGCCAATATCAAGCTGAAAATCAGGTGATGATCTCAGAACGCATTTATCGCCAACTATTTGAGAACGCCAGCGATGCGATCTTCGTGATTGATGTTAGAAGCGGTCAAATTTTACAGGCGAGTCCACAGGCTTCGTACTTACTGGGCTATTCACAGAATGAACTGTTGGACATGACGATCGAGCAAATCGAAACGGACGAGATCAACATTCCCGACAGTTCATCCTCCGCCAACAGCACTAACAAATTGACGGTTGAATCGCAGTACCGACGCTTCGATGGCAGTTTGATTGATGTTGAAATCAGCAGTCGGGTGATGATGCACAACAAACAATTAATCGTAATTAGCTTCGTGCGCGATATTTCCGATAGCAAGCGCACGCTAGCGGAGATGATGCGCCAGCGCAACTTTGCCGAGGCACTTCTAGGCACAGCCAATGCGCTCAATGAATCGCCAGATCTGGACACGGTGCTGGATAAAATCCTAACCACCGTCAGCCGAATCATCCCCTGTGACAGCGCCAACATCATGATTATTGAGGAAGATCAAGCCTACGTCACGCGCCAGATCGGCTATGGTCAATTCGGTTTACGAAAAGCCGAAGTAGAGGCTATCCGTCTGCCTTTGGAAGAAGCGCGTAATTTGCATTGGATTACAGTCAACAAGCGTCCGCTCTATGTCCCTGATACCCATCACTCTAAAGAGTTCAAATGGGTGAACAGCCCCACAGCAGATTATGTGAACTCGGTACTTACGGCGCCGATCATCACCAACGGTGAGGTGATCGGGTTCATCAATCTCGATAGCACCGCAATTAATCATTTCAGCCCGGAGCAAACCGCACAACTGATGGCATTTGCCAATCAGGCGGCGATTGCGATGCAACAAGCGAGCTTGATCGAAAAATTACACGATTACACAGACAAGCTCGAACGGCGCGTCTCCGAACGCACACAAGAACTGTTATTGACGAACAACGAACTCAAGACTGCTCAGGGGCAACTGGCACAAGAGCGCAATCTCTTGCGCTTAATCATCGATACGATACCCGACGCGATTTACGTCAAAGATGCACAACATCGCTTCGTGATGGCGAACAAAGCTACAGTGGAGAATATCAGCATTGCTGACAACGAAGCCGATTTGATCGGCAAGACCGATCGTGATCTCTATCCTGACGCTGATCGTATGATTGCGGAAGAACAACTGATTATCAGCCGTCAACGGCAACGGGTAGATCACTCGCGCATTTATAACGATCATGAGGGAGGATCACGCCATTTGCTTGTGACCAAAGTACCGTTAATCAATGAAGATGGCACGGTGCGCGGATTGATCGGCATCAACCATGAGATCACCGAGTTGCGTCAGGCACAGGCACGACTAGAGCAAGTGGTGCGTAGTGCGCGTTGCCTGTTGTGGTCAGCGACAGTCACACAAGATGCGGGTACGCAGAAACTAAACTGGGAATACCAGATTGTCAATGAGAATGCTGCGATGGACTTCTTACCCTTAAAACAAACAGAAGATATGAGCTACACTGAGGCATGGATCGCGAGTATTCCGGCAGAGCAACAGGCACGGCGCGACGCGATCTTCCACGAACACAGCACCGATAACTCACCAGACTATCATCTGGAGTACGACTTGCACGGTGTGGATCAGGTCTACTGGTTGCGTGAAGATGTGATGATCGAAGCTATTGACGACGATCAGTGGTATGTGGTCGGGGTTTGTACAGATATTACAACGCGCAAGCAAGCGGAAACCCGCCTGCAACAACTCAACGAGGAGCTTGAGTTGCGCGTGATATCGCGCACGTTGGAACTGAGCCGCATTAATAACAAACTGATGGCACAAATTGAGGAACGCAAACGTGCCGAAGAAGCCGAGCGTCAGCAGCGGGTGATCGCGGAAGCCTTGCGTGATGGAGTCGCCAAGTTGACGACTACACTTGACCGCCACGAGATTTTCGATCATCTATTGAACACACTCAAGACAATCATCACGCATGATGCATCGAATATTATGCTGATTGAAGGCGATGAGGTTGTGATCGTCCATGCCAGCAGTTATCCCGAACCCATCATCAACACGCGCTATCTGATCAAGAACATGCAGGATGTGCAGAAGATCATCGCCGAGCGAATCCCGAGTATTATCAATGATGTGACTGAATTTAATAGCTGGCAAGAAGAAGACCCCTGGGTGCGTTCAAATTTGAGTGTGCCGATCATCATTGATGATGAAGTGGTGGGGCTAATCAATCTCGATAGTCAACACCCGCATAACTTCTCGGTTGAACAAACACAATGGCTGATGACCTTCGGTGAGCAAGTGGGGCTGGCGATCCGTAATGCCCGCTATGCTGCCGAACTCGAACAGCTAGTCAAAGAGCGCACGCAGGAACTCGAGCAAGAACAAGCCCAATTACGCACCATCCTCAACGGGGTGAGCAACGGCGTGATCTATACCAATATGCACCGCGTGCCGCAATACGTCAACCGCGCACTGGAGGCGATCACCGGATACAACGAAACCGAATGGATTGATGGCACAGCACAACGTGAGATGAATGTCGACTCTGAGGAGATGCTCCGTGATGAATGGGGACGTATCCTGCGCTGGTTGGAGAACAACCCGATATGGACGGGCGAAGCAAGTTTCACGCGCAAAGATGGTACGCACTTTGATGCGAGCATCACGCGCACCACCGTGCGCGATCAACAGGGGAACCCGCTCGGTGTGGTGACTGTTTTGCGTGACATCAGCGATGAAAAACACTTGCAAGCGCAGAAGGCGCGGTTCATCACCACCGCCGCGCATGAGCTACGCACACCGATTGCCAACCTCAAGACACGCCTATTTCTAATAAAGCGCCGTCCTGAGAAGCTCGAGGAGCATCTGGCTGTGGCGGAATCGGTGGTGAACTGGATGCAAAATCTGGTTGAGCATATGTTTGACGTATCGCGTTTTCAACGGGGCATCATTGAGATTGCACACGAAGCCGTTCCCCTGCAAGACTTTTTACAGGAAATCTTACAATATCAGATTCCACAAGCCGAGCGCATGGATATCACGATCACACTGGATATGCCGCAAGAACCGCTCGTCATTGATGCAGATCCCTATCGTTTGACACAGGTCATCAGCAACTTGCTGAGCAACGCGCTGAAGTACACCGCCGCTCAGTCTGAGATTGTAATCCGTGTAGAGCGTGTTCCGCCGGATGTGCTTATTGATGTGATCGACAGCGGGCCGGGTATCCCGGATGAACACTTACCGCATGTGTTTCAACCTTTCTATCAAGTTTCAAATGATCATAAGGGAGCAGGCTTAGGCTTGGCAATTGTACAGGAGATTGTTAAAGCACACGGTGGAGATGTCTCTGTAGAGAGTACAGTGGGGGTCGGCACAACTTTTCACATCCAGTTGCCAATGTCCAAAAGTGAGCTAGAATCCATCTGAACCGTGCAAGATGGAGAGTGAACGCAATGCCCTATTCACCGATGGAACTGGTTGAAGCCTTCTTGAAAACGGGTGAGCTGGACGACGCGCTGGATGCCATTGATCAGCATTTATCCGACCACCCGCATGACGATGACGCGCACCGTTTGCGCGTGCAAATTCAGATGCGTCGCCTTGATGATAGTGCACTCGCCCCATTATTAGACCAACTTGACCAACTAAGCGCACCCACTGCTAGGGATTATCAGACGCGCTCGGTGATCCTCGAACGCTCAGGGCACTTATCCGAGGCGTGTGATGCGATGCGCGAGGCACATCAACTTGTACCAGACAACCAGCGTCTGAGCGAACGCCTGCTTGACCTGCTTATGCAGATGCAAGATTACGAAGAAGCGCTGGCGTTGATACACGCACAGAATCGCTCGTGGCGCTGGCTGGAACGCGAGGGCGATGTGCTGGTCTTGATGCAGGATGATCTACAGGCGACAGCACGCTATGGGCTGGCACTGGCGCAACTCGACAACTTGAAAGCATCAATGCGTGAGGATTATTTACACGCGCTCATGGCACGGATGATGCTCGCACGCGCTCACGCTTATCGTCGGTTGGGGCATACGCAAGTAGCTCGCGAACATTATCAGGCAAGCGCCAGCATCCTCGGCAACGATGCCTCTATCAGCTTCAACCTCGGCTTATTGGCACACATCGAAGGTAAGCATCAAGAAGCTCGTGCAATCTGCCAGCAAGCGCTGGATGATGCACCGCCGGCACTACGCGCCAGCATGCGTGAAGCACTCGAAACCCCACCCTTCGCTGACCTCAAACAGCAATTACGGTTATGATAGCGTTTGTTTAAAATCGCAGGGCTTCGTATAATGGGCACATAGGTCATGACAAACATAGAAAGCTGGATGGTGCGATGAACTTCGATCAGGTGAAGAAATTTTTGAAAGATGGCTATGAGCGCAACGGGTTCGATGTGGTAGCAGAACCCCCCAACGGCGAGGCTGAATTGCGCTATCCGCAACAGGAAACTTACGACGTGACGCTGAGAATCACCACCGAGGATGTGGAAGAATACAGCAAGCTGATGCAAGCGCGGGGCGAGTTTGTGCCGATCAGCAATACAGGTTTAGCCAACCGCAACTTCCGCGAGAGTCTGGTAATTCCACTGGATCCGGGCATTGATATTCGTGATGTGGATGATCTGTTCTTCAAGCGGGCAGGCGACGAAAAAACTTATGTGGAAATCGACACCATCTCGCTGGTATTCGCGAATTATTTTCGCTTTGAGCCGGCGTACATGAATCTATGTTTGGATCGCCTATTTACCCTGCCCAAGCCTATCCGACAAGCAAGCGCCAAACAGGCGCTCGATGTGCGTAAAATATTCGCTCATCCGTTGAGTGTGCGCGTGTATCACATCGGGGCACATACCACCGATGAAGCGATTGAACGCTCAGACGAACTCATCAACGGGGCACTGTTCACATTAGCCCATGAGATTGGGATCCCCTTGATGCTCGCGAACCACTACCCCAGCTCGCGCTATGAATATGTACAGAAGATCAAAACCAACAATCACAAGATGCATCACATCACCTTACCGGATAGCAATTTTAGGCATGATCTGGTGCGCTTCTATCAGGTGGGGTTGGCTTCGCCGATTGCCACCCAACAATTTCTGAGTTTCTATCAAGCGCTGGAACTATTCTTTCAAGATGTGAGCCATGTCGGGGTATACGATGAGTTATATCATCTGTTGCGCTCGGAGACATTCAAGCCAGATAATGGCAATCTGGCGCGGATTGTGTCGCTGGTTGAAGCCAATAAGCGCGAGGTGAACAATGCCGATCTGCTAGAACAACTAATCCGGCAACATGTGCAGAGCGACGCCATCAAGCAAGTGATCTTAGATAGTGGCACAGTCGTTGAAGAAACCGTGCGCACGCTGGCACAGCGCATCACGGCTACCCGCGACGCGATCATGCTAGCGGGCGTGCATGGCTTACCGGTCGATGATGCCAGCGTGGCGAAAGACGTACCCTTGGTGCGCTTCCTCACCGAACAGGTGATCCTCGCCACCCGCGCCGAGTAAACCGCCTTCCAACCGTATCCCACAATGCTGATCGCTGGTGGCCGGCATTGTGGGTGATTGTGCTATAATCACAGCGATTCATTCGCATCAACATAGATCAGGAAGATAGTATGGTAGCTAGCGATTGGCAGACGATCATCGGGCTGGAAGTCCACGCCGAGATGTTGACCGAAACCAAGATGTTCAGCAATTGTCCCGTAGTGGATAGCGTGAATGCTGAACCGAACAGTGCAGTTGATCCGCTCTCGTTGGGGATGCCCGGCACATTACCCGTCATCAACCAGAAAGCGATGGAATGGGGCATGATGGTCGGTCTTGCGTTGAACTGTGAGATTCCACCCTTCAATCAATTTGCCCGTAAGAATTATTTTTATCCCGATTTGCCCAAAGGCTATCAGATCAGCCAGTATGAATATCCCCTGGCGATCAATGGCTATATGGATATCGAGCTAGAGGATGGCACGCAGAAGCGCATCGGCATCACGCGGGCACACATGGAAGAAGACACCGGCAAGCTCACCCATTGGGGCGATAGTTCACTGGTGGATTATAACCGCGCTGGTGTGCCTTTGTTGGAGATCGTCAGCGAGCCAGACATCCGCAGTAGTGCCGAAGCAGAAGCCTACTCGCGCAAATTGCGGGCGATCTTGCAATTTCTCGGCGTGAATCATGGGGATATGAGCAAGGGCGTGTTGCGCTTTGAGGCTAACGTCAGCGTGATGCACAAACAAGATACCGCATTTCGTCAGCGCACTGAGATAAAAAACCTGAACAGCATTCGAAGTATGGTGCGGGCGATTGATGTTGAGGTCAAGCGTCAGATCAAGCTGTGGGAAAAAGGCGAAGACGTCAAACCGGCGACGCTCGGTTGGGACGATGCAAGCGGTAAGATCATCATCCAACGGTATAAAGAACGCCCTGACGAATACCGGTATTTTCCGGAGCCTGATTTACCGATTGTGGAAGTCAGCCGTGAGTGGGTGGCACACGTTCAAGCGCAATTGCCGGAACTGCCGGACGCCAAGCGTCAACGCTTCATCGACGAACTCGAATTGAGCGATTATGATGCGGGCGTGCTGGTGGCGGACAAAGCTATTGCTGATTATTTCGAGGCAATCCTCAGCGCGGATGATACACTAGATGCCAAGACAGTTGCCAATTGGATCACCGGCGATTTGTTCCGCCTGTTGAACGAAGACAAAATTGACCGTGAGGACATCGCCACGATCAAGATCACCCCGCAGAACTTCGCCAGTTTACTCACGCTGATTGACGATAAGACGATCAACGCCACCACCGCACGCAAGCACGTTCTGCCGCTGATGTGGTCAGAGGGCACTGATGCTTCACAAATTGTTGAGGATCAAGGACTGGCACAGGTCAGCGATAGTGACATCATCAGCGAGAAGGTGCAAGAAGCCATCGCCAGCAATCAGGACATCGTGCAAAAATACTTAGACGGCAACGACAAGGTCATCAACGCGCTGTTCGGGCGCGTGATGGGTTTGCTCAAAGGACAGGGGGATCCGGCGATAGTGCGTCAGGTGTTGAACGATACACTGGACGATCTGCGCGGATAGCAAATTGACACGTATTGGCACGCCTCAAACGGTCAATTTATTCAGAAAACATGTTCTAAAACGAACCATTATCAGGTATAATTGAACCTACAAGCAAAGAGAAAATAGAGGAGATCATCACATGGCGGGTGCATTTGAACAAACAATCATTATCGGAAATGTCGGGCGCGATCCTGAACTGCGCTATACACAGAGTGGTGTGCCGGTCTGTGATTTCTCGGTAGCAGTGACCAGTCGTTGGCGTGATAGCACAACTAACGAACAACGCGAGAAAACCAACTGGTATCGCGTTACCTCTTGGCGAGGTCAGGCGGAAGTGGTGGCAAAGTATGTCAAAAAAGGCATGTCAGTGATGGTTGTCGGCACAGCCGAAGCGAGCGCCTACATGGGGCAAGACGGGCAACCCCGCGCCTCACTTGATATCACTGCCCGCGATGTGCAATTCCTGACCCGCGTCGATGGTGAAGGCGGTAGCGGGGATGATTATGATGGCGGTTATAGCAGTAACTCTCAAGAACTCGACGACATCCCCTTCTGATTGATCACACAGCATGGAACCCATACAGAGCCAGCCATCATGTGCTGGCTCTTTGTTTACAGACTTAATACCCCCACAGCATAGCATCAACTCTTTACCGAGACTTAATAACATTTTATTGAATGAGGTGCTATAATCGGCGTGACTGCTGTAAAGGGTAACAGGAGTCATGTTTATTATTTTGTATATAAGGGGTAGCACAATTGAACGATCTCTCTCATCCACGACAGTGGCGCTTCGCTGTTGTCTTTGTTTTTACTAGCATTGTTCTTCTTTTACTGGGGATGCTCGGGCAAGCCCAAACGAGCACGGTCATTGCCTCCGACATCACCACCAGTTCGCCTGTTAATTTACTCAATTATGATAATCCATGGCGCGATGCCTTCGGCGCGGGTGATGCCTTCCAGATCATGGCGGTTGGCTCCGATGAACCAGCAGATGGTATTCCTTTTGCGCAGGTGGATGATTCCGCTGGCGTTTTTGTAGGTGATACGCAGGGTATCATCGATTCGGCAACAGACTTTGCGCCCTTCTTCGGCGCGACGGATACGTTCAACGGTGTGACCAGCGATCCAGTCACCGCGACATGGACATTTGACATCAGCGGTGCAACTGACCTTGTGCTGAACGTCGATGTGGCTGCCATGGGTGATTTTGAGAGCAACGACAGCTTCATCTGGTCGATTGCCCTTGATGGCGGTGCGCCGGTCACGCTAGCAGCAATCGTTGATGAGAGCATCAGCACCGATTACACGCTCGCCAATGGCACAACGGTCAATCTCAGTGATCCGATGACACTCAATGGCACCGTGCTGACCAATGTGTTCCAGACTTTCTCAATCCCAATTGCACAAACCGGATCCGAGCTTGAGTTGAGCTTCACCGCACAGACAGACGGTGGTACAGAAGCCTTCGCCTTTCGTAATGTGATCATTGAAGGTGTTGCGGGCGGTGATAGTGGCACGCCAGCTGTGCACATTAACGAAATTCGCATTGATCAACCCGGTGCTGATAATGATGAATACTTTGAACTGTTCGCGCCAGCAGGCACCAGCCTCGACGGCTTGACCTATCTTGTGATTGGTGACGGCGCAGGGGGCAGTGGTGTGATCGATGCGGTGGTCGATCTGAGCGGACAGACTGTATCGGCTTCGGGCTTCTTCACCGTGGCAGAAGGTACTTTCACGTTGGGCACTGCTGAACTGACTGCCACACTCAACTTTGAAAACAGCGATAACGTCACGCATTTGCTGGTCAGCGATTTCACCGGCACAAATGACGATGATCTGGATACAGATGATGACGGCATACTCGATAGCACACCGTGGACAGACCTCCTCGACTCAGTCGGGCTTGTTGAAACCCCCGGCAGTGGCGATTTGCTCTACAGCAATACGCTCGTCGGCCCCGATGGCTCATTCGTCCCCGGACATGTCTTCCGTTGCCCCGATGGCGATGGCGCGTGGCAAATTGGCGCATTCGGCTTAGACAATGACACGCCCGGCGACACCAACGATTGTGGTGGTGATGATCCGGGTGATCCAGGTGATCCGCAAATCGTGTTCATTCACGAGATTCAAGGTGCAGGTGATAGCGTTGTGATCACTACACCGGTGATTGTTGAAGCAGTAGTCATTGGTGATTACAGCGCAGACAATCAACTGGATGGTTTCTTCATTCAAGAAGAAGATGCCGATGCAGACGGCGACAGCGCCACCTCAGAAGGTATCTTTGTCTACTGTGGCAGTAACAATTGCGGTAGCTTCCCTGCAATAAGTGTGGGCGATGTAGTGCGCATCACGGGCACACCGAACGAGTTCTTCAACATGAGCCAGCTCAACGCCAGCACAGTTGAAGTATTGAGCAGTGGTAATCCGTTGCCCGCACCGGCTACAATCAGTTTGCCGATCACCGCACCTGATCTCAACGCCTTCTACGAGCAATATGAAGGGATGTTGGTCAGCTACGAGAACACGCTGGTTGTCTCGGAATACTTCCAACTGGCGCGTTACGGCGAGATCGTGTTGTACGGCGATGCGCGTCCGTATCAATTCACTGATGACAATGCGCCGGATGTTGCCGGATACAGCGCACACGTCGATGCGTTAGCACGCAACCGCGTGATCCTCGACGATGACGACAACACACAGAACAGCCCGCTACCGGATGGTGTGCTGTATCACCCGCAACCGAACGGTTTCGGCGTGGGCACTCAGGGCGTGGATTTCTTCCGTGGTGGCGACACCGTCACCAACCTGACCGGCGTGTTGCACTGGTCATTCGCGGGGCAATCCGGTACCGATGCCTGGCGCATTCGTCCGGTTCCCGATGCCTTCCCGATCAACTTCAACCCGACAAACCCTCGTCAGGCAACGCCTGCACCCGTGGGTGGCAATGTGACAGTCGCGAGCTTGAACGTGCTGAACTACTTCACCAGCATTGACGGTGGCGATTGTAGCGCTAATCCGGCGAACCAGTGCCGTGGCGCAGATAGCGAAGCCGAACTCGCCCGCCAGACGCAACAGACAGTCAGCGCACTGGCAACAATGGATGCGGACGTCGTAGGCTTAGTCGAAATTGAAAACAATGGCACAGCTGTCTCCGTGCTGGTCGATGCACTTAACGCGCAAGTTGGCGCAGGCACTTATGCCTACATCAACACTGGCATCATCGGCACCGATGCGATCACTGTTGCGGTGATCTACAAACCCGCTGTGGTGACCCCGGTCGGCACTACAGCCGTGCTGGATGACCCCGCCTTTGTTGATCCGCTCGGTTATGGCGTACCGCGTAGCCGTCCGGCAGTAGCGCAAACCTTCGAAGTCACCGACATCAGCAACCCCGACTTCGGCGGGACGTTCACTGTGGTTGTCAATCACTTGAAATCGAAAGGTGCAGGCGGTTGTAGCGGTGCAGATTGTGCTCAGAATGACGGTGCAGGCGCGTACAACGCCACCCGTACTGCTGGCGCAGATTATCTGGTGAACATCTGGCTACCCACCAACCCCACTGGCGTGGATAACACCAACGTGTTGATCCTGGGCGATCTCAACGCTTATGCCAACGAAACGCCCATCACCACCCTCGAATCAGCTGGATATAGCGACCTGCTCGAAATCGCCACAGGTGGCACGGGTTATACCTACGTCTTTGACGGGCAATTGGGTTATCTCGATTACATCATGGCGAGCAGTGCGCTCACTCCACAGGTGACCGGCACGAGCGCATGGAATGTCAACTCGGACGAAGTGAGTGTCTTCGACTATAACGATCCTATCGTGGATAGTGGCGAAGCCTCTTTTGAAGCAAAACCTTCCGGCAACGAGTTATTCGCTGGCAATGGCTACCGCAACTCCGATCATGATCCCTTGATCGTCGGCCTGGATCTCGACGTACCGGTTGCAACTGGCACATTCGAAATTGTGAAAATCGTCGATTGGAACGGCGCACCGATCAGCGATAATCAGGCCTTTGAAATTTGTGTCAACGGGCTTGAACTCGACCAAGCACTCTGTAACGTGTTCGATTTTGACGGGGGCACTGTCACATTGACAGACCTGCCCATTGGCATTTATACCGTTGCGGAAACTGATCCCGGCACAATGTGGACAGTGAGCGGTGAAGGCGCATATAGCGTGATGGACAATACGACGAGTACCGTCATAATTACCAATACTCACGTCGCGTCCACGCCGGATCCAACTGACGAACCCACGCCGGATCCAACTGACGAACCCACACCGGAACCCACATCTGCGCCAACTGCGATTGAGGTGACCGGATTCCTGCTGGTGAATGCTGAAACCGATACCATCATCGGGCCGTTGGTCGATGGCGATGTGATCGACATTGGCACAATCGGCACGCGCGAGCTGAATATCATCGGCATTGCCGAAGGTGCGGGTAGCATGATCTTCTCGGGTAGTTTCTCACGTATTGAAAATGCGGAACCGTTCACAGTAGGTGGAGATATAGACGGCGTGGATTACCGGTCATTGCACTTTGAAAATGGCGCGTACAGCCTGACTGCCACCGGCTATACCCGAACTGTCGGCAACGGCATCGCAAGCGCACCGGTTACCATCAACTTCACAGTGATTGACAGCACACCGGATCCAACCGATGATCCCACACCGGATCCAACCGACGAACCCACACCAGATCCAACCGATGAACCTACGCCGGATCCAACCGATGAACCTACGCCGGATCCGACCGACGAACCCACACCAGAACCGACCGACGAACCCACACCAGAACCCACACCCGCGCCAACCGCGATTGCGGTGACTGGATTCCTGCTGGTGAATGCCGAAACCGATACGATCATCGGGCCCTTGGTCGATGGCGATGTGATCGATACTGACGCAATCGGCACGCGTGAGCTGAACATCATCGGCATTGCCGAAGGTGCGGGTAGCATGATCTTCTCGGGTAGTTTCTCACGTACTGAAAATGCGGAACCGTTCACAGTGGGCGGCGATATAGATGGCGTGGATTACTGGTCATTGCACTTTGACAATGGCGCGTACAGCCTGACTGCCACCGGCTATACCCGAACTGTCGGCAACGGCATCGCAAGCGCACCGGTCACCATCAACTTCACGGTGATTGGTAACAACTAATCTGAGTGATCGCTACGCTTGATTGATTTAATCAAGCGCAGAGACACACTCGCATGAAAATAAAAGAAGCCCGCTCGTGAATGAGCGGGCTTCTTAGTCTCTCAATATCAAGCGAGACTTATTGCAAGTGTGCTTCGATGAACCACAGATTTTTGGTGACTGTCCGTGAAATCTCGGTGAAGAGATCTTCGGTTGTATCGTCGTCAAGGTCATCGGCAATATCAATGGCTTCCTGAACAAAGGCGACATAAGCGCCCCAACGATCTGCAAGTGCCTCGGTGACGACTGTACCATCGGTGGCATCTGTCGGCATTTCGGTCAGGCGCGAATTGTCAGCCGCCATACGTGCTGTACCCATCGCATAGCCACCGAGCGCACCAGCGCGTTCTGCCAGTTCATCGATGAATGGGGGCAGGTCAGCCGCAACTTGATCGAACAGCTCATGCAACTGTTGGAAATGAATACCACGCACGTTCCAATGTGCCTGCTTGGTCTGGCTGTGCAAATCGGTGAGATCAGCAATGTGTTGATTCAATAGATCAACCAACTGCACACGGGTATTTTCTTCGATATTGATGCGAGTCTGAAAGCGTGTTGTTGTCTTAGTAGCCATATGATAATCCTCTCAAAGATTTAAGCGAATATTACAAATATACTGTACATCCAGCGTGCTAGAATTACATATGAACAAAATGGATCGTACATATGAATTGCATTAACAGCGACTATATCAGGCAAGATGAGCCTAACAAGATTTGGACCAAACCTCACCACTTAGCAAATATTCATACACATGAGCAATAAAATAATATACGCTTAACATTCGATAGTGGCTATAGACGCTTTACCCGTAAAATTGCATAATAGGGTAATACGACTTTCATCAACAATTAACTGAAGCCAAAGGGGTAACTGTGGCATCACGTGTAGCAGAGTTAAGCCAAACGGGAACAGATAAGAATATAGAAAAACGTCCACCAGAAGCTAATATCCGCTGGTTGTGGAGCTTCGTCATGCGCCACAAGCGGGCGGCAGTGTTAGCCATCCTCAGCGGTGGCCTGGGTGGTATCACAATGGCGATTGAGCCGTATTTAGTCGGTATGATTGTCGATAACTTGTTGCAAGAAGGCGTGATCATGAGCCAGGTCTTGCAAGGTATCGGCATGTTGTTCGGGCTAGCCCTGTTCACGGTAGCGATGTTTTTCGCCCAGCGCCATTATAGCGGGCAAGTCGCCTATAGCGTGCATTATGACATCCGCAAGACAGTATTCGAGAACATGGTTACACTCGATAACGACTTCTACAAAAAATATGCCACAGGCGATCTGATCAGTCGAATGTTCACCGATTTGAACTGGGTGTGGCGTTTGCTGGCGCTAGGATTCAATCGAGGTGGGAATGCTGTCTCAGCGTTCATCATGTCAGTGATCTTGCTGAGCTTCGTCAACTGGCAACTGACCGCGCTGGTGGTCATTACCCTCTCCATCAGCACGACGATTCAGATGCGAGCAGGTTTATTCCTTGTACCGCTCTCAGAAAACGTGCAAGAACAAGCCGGCACGATGTCCGCGCTGGTGCAAGATTCGGTGAGTGGGATACAGACGATCAAAACCTTCGGGCGTGAGACACATGTCAGCGATGCCTTCCTCAAAGAAAATGAGGAATATCGTCGGCGCTGGTTGTTCTTCAAAGTGCGTAACGAACCTGTTGGTATGATCCCACAGATGATTATCTACCTGACAACCGGCATGGTGCTGTTGTTGGGTGGTCGAATGGTCATCACGGGTGGCATGAGCGTCGGTGATCTGGCAAGCTTCATCTTGTACTTGAATTTGATCCGCCGAACCCTGTTGATGATTGGCACGACTTATCAGCGTTACGTCCAGACCAGTGGCGCGATGCAACGCATTACCCCGCTCTTACAAGCGCCGGGCATTGCTGATGTGCCGGACGCCGTTGAGATGGAACGGTCTGATGGCCATATCCGCTTCGAGAACGTCACCCTGACTGAAGACGGCAACGACATCCTCAAGGATGTCACGCTCGATATTCCGGGCGGTAGTGTCGTTGGCTTAGTGGGGCCAACCGGCAGTGGTAAGAGTGTGCTGGTCAACTTATTATCGCGGGTAAGCGATGTTGACGCAGGTATAGTCCAGATCGATGGGCATGACGTGCGCCAGATCAAACTACAAGACCTGCGTAGTAATATTGCTTATGTACCACAAGAGACTTTCTTGTTCAGCCAACCACTTCATGAGAACGTGCGTATGGGGCAAGATGATCTGAGTGACGAGGCGATTGATCGAGCGATTCATATCAGCCGTGTGAGCAACGATCTCGATCAGATGCCGGATGGACTAGATACGATGGTTGGTGAGAAGGGCGTGATGCTCTCCGGCGGGCAGAAGCAACGTGTGGCAATTGCGCGGGCGATTGTGCGTAATCCGTCCATCATGGTGCTAGATGATGCCCTGAGCGCTGTCGATACCAAGACCGCCGCCGAAATCTTAACCAGCTTACGCACCGTACTCGATACGCGTACCAGCATCATCATCGCCCAGCGTATGGCAACGGTCAAAGATTGTGATTTCATCGTGGTGATGGATCACGGGCAAGTGGTTGAAAAAGGCACACATGATGCGCTACTCGCGCAAGGCGGGCTATATGCCAGCATGGTGGAATACGAAGCACAACAGGAAGGTGAAATGCTAGCATGAGCGACGCAAATCAATCAGCAAAAGAAGCTGAACTGAACAAAAAATACATCAGCGATACAACCGAAAACTACACGCTGGAAGATGAAAAACCGGAGATCAAGAGCATCAGTGATAGCTTTCTGGTGCGGATGCTGTGGCGTTTCCTTAAGCCTTATAGTTGGCAACTACTCGGTGTGACAGCCCTGTTGTTCGCGGTAGCAGGTTTGCAGTTACTCCTACCCTACTTCATCAAGCTGGCGATTGATGGGCCAATTGCTGAGCAAAATCTCGCAGGCGTGCTACCCATCGGTTTATCATATCTGGGCACAATTGTCATAGTGTTCGTATTGCAATTCGGGTACACCTACTGGTTGCAGATCATCGGGCAATCGGCGCTGGTCAACCTGCGTCAAGAATTGTTCGAGCATATCGTCAAGCAGGATATCAAGTATTTCAACAATACACCTGTCGGACGCATTGTCTCACGCATGAGCAACGACATCGAAGCGCTGACGGAATTGCTCTCAACCAGTATTGTGATGGTGGCGCGCAACATGATTATGCTGGTAGGAATCATCGGCGTGATGCTGGTGCTCAACTGGCGCCTGGCGCTGATTAGCCTCGCTGTGATTCCGATCATGATTGGTCTCAGCGCGTATTTCCGCACCCGTCTGCGTGGTATCTCCAGCCGTTTTCACAAGATCATGGCGGCGTACCAAGCCTATCTCAACGAGCAATTCAACGGCATGATGGTGGTGCAATTGTTCACCCGCGAGAAAAAAACCCGCGATGACTTCGATGTCATCAATCAAGATTATTTTGATTCGCACATGGATTTGCGCGATATTTACACCTATTACGGCTCCACGCTGGAGATCATGACGACGGTTGGTCTGGCTCTGGTGCTGTGGGGTGGCGGTCAGGGTGTGTTAGCCGGTTGGCCCGGCGTGACGATTGGTATCCTAGTGGCGTTCATCGAATACGTGCGCTTGAGCTTCGAGCCGATCTTACAACTCTCGGAACAATTCGCACAGATTCAGACCGCCTTCAGTGCTGGTGAGCGCATCGCACAGATGCTAGACGTAGAACCGGACGTTGCTGAACCGGAGCAGGCGAAGACAATCAACAATTTCAAACAGTCCGTGGTGTTCCGTGATGTGAGCTTCGCCTACAAAGAAGGTTTTCCGGTCTTGCGCAATATCAACCTGACGATTGAGCCGGGACAACGGATTGCTATCGTAGGCGCGACAGGGGCGGGTAAGACCACGCTGGTCAAGTTACTGGCGCGTTACTATGACGTGAGCGAAGGCAGTATTGAAGTGAGCGGTGTTGATCTGCGTGAACTGAGCTTGAAAGACCTGCGCCGATATGTGAGCCTTGTGCCACAAGATCCGTACTGCTTCAATGGCACCATCGGCGACAATTTGCGCTTGTTCGATGACAGCATCACGCCGGAACAGATGGAACAGGCTTCAGAGATTGCCCGTGCAAAGCCCTTCATCGATAAGATGAGTGGACGTTATGACTTTAAACTATTGCCGGGTGGGCGCAATCTCTCGCAGGGTCAACGGCAATTGCTGGCATTGGCGCGTGCGCTGATTCACAGTCCGGAGAGTATTCTGATCCTTGACGAAGCGACCAGCAGTATCGACACCGAGACCGAATCGTACATTCAGGATGGTCTGGAGGATATTCTGGCGACCCGCACCAGCTTAATCATCGCCCATCGACTCAGCACGGTGCGCGATGCGGATCGCATCCTGGTGATGCAAGAGGGTGAGATCATCGAAGATGGATCGCATGATGAACTGCTGGCGCTCGGTGGGATGTACGCGGGTCTGTACTATCGCCAATATACCGATCCCGATGCCAGCATTGATGAGCTAATCGCCAAAAATGCCAAGGCAATGCAAGTTAAAGCAAGTTAAAGGCTTCAGAGGGGGCGCACCTGCCCCCTCACCAACGAGGGTCTAACAGTGTGTGCGCTATAATAAACCCATTGATTCATACATATGCTAGCGATGGGAAAAGGTGCGCCATGCAACCACAAAAACGCAAGATCAAGCTCGAAATGCCCAAAGACCCCAGCGGAACTTACGCCAACACGGTGATGATTAGCCACAACAAACACGAACTATTCTTCGATTTTATTCAGGCACTGGGACATGACCCCCGCGCCAAAGTACAGCAACGCATCGTGATGACCCCCACGCATGCCAAGCTGTTCATGCTGGCTTTGCAGGAGAACATCGCCCGTTTTGAAACACAATTCGGTGAGATCGAAGTGCCCCAGCGCCCGGCATCCTTAGCCGATCAACTGTTCCGCACGGTACAAAACAACGACGAGGATGCAGAGGACGACGATGAGCAACCTGAATGAGATTGCCGAAGCAATCCGCGATGACCTGAACGCGATCAACGATGCCCGCGATAAAGCAGTCGTGCAATCTCGCGAACTCATCAAAGAATGTGCCAAGACGATCCGCGCTATTCATCGGCATGAGTGGGATGCGGTGCAAGCGAACCTGATGATTGTTCGTGAGAAAGAGCAAGCCTTGCGGGCTGTTATCGCCGATTATCCGGAGTTATATCACAGTGGCTACACGCAGGACGCGCTCAAAGAAGTGGTCGAGGCGCATATCACGCTAGCGATCATTCGCAATCAACCCTTGCCGGGCGCACAGGAACTGAACGTTGAAGCTGCCACTTATCTCAAAGGCTTAGGCGAGGCGGCAACCGAATTACGACGCTTCATCCTCGACATCATGCGCCACAGCGAACGCCACAGCGACGAAGCCGAGCGCCTGCTTAATTGGATGGATGATATTTACGGACAACTGATCACCTTTGATTTCCCCGACGCGCTGACGCACGGTTTACGCCGTCAGACCGACATCGTGCGCGGGGTGCTGGAGCGCACGCGGGGTGATTTGACATCGAGCCTCAAACAGCAACAATTGCAGGACGCGCTCGCCCAATTTGAAGCGCGTCTTAGCGATGCCCAAGAGTGAAAACCGCGTCATCAGGCGAGGCGGCTTGTGCCCCTCAGACAAAGGTTGCCCTTGACGCACCCCGAATGAGGCTTATAATGCTCTACGTTAACTGAATATGGTTCACTCAACCATAGACAGCCGGTGGACACCCTATTGTGTCCTTAATATCCTGCCGAGGAAGAGTTCGCACAAACCATTGGATATAATCCTAGTGGGCGACCTCGGCGTATGCGGGTCGCTTTTTTGATTGGTACCTCATCAGGGTTGCCTGATGAACAGAAAGGAGCGCGAGTCTTGCCAATTACACGAGCACGTAAGGAAGAGCTAGTCGCGCAGTATGTCGAAATTCTCGAACAAAGCAACGGATTTGCGATTGTGTCTGCACAGGGCATGTCCGTAGGCAGAGTTGAACAACTGCGTAAAGAAATCTACAAAGCTGGCGGTCAGTATGTCGTCGCAAAGAACACACTGCTCACCAAGGCACTTGAAGAAGCCGGGTGGGATGTACCTGAAGAAAGCCTGAAGGGGCCGAGTGCGGTCGTTTTCGGTATGGATAACTTCCCTGGCGTTGCAAAAGCAGTGCTGAATTTCATCAAAGATGAAAATCTCGGTGAAGTGATGGAAGTTCAGGGTGGTGTGATGTCGGGCGAAGGTGTACTTAGTGCCAACGACGTGAAAGCGATTTCTGACTTGCCAAGCCTGCCAGAATTGCAAGCACAGATTATTGGTCTCATCGTCGCACCATCACGCAATATCGTTACCATTCTCAACAATGCCGAAAGTGGCGTGGTCAACGTGTTGCAAGCATGGTTGGATAAAGACGGCGACGACGCAGCATAAAGTAATTTGTGGTTCACATGCGGCGTGATTGCCGCCAATTAACAAACAATCCAAGTTGATAAACGGGACAATACTCCCAAACCATTAGGAAAGGATCCTACCATGGCTGATATTCAAGCATTAGTGGAACAAATTGGCGCGTTGACCCTTCTGGAAGCCAAAGAGCTGAAAGAAGCACTCGAAGAAGCACTCGGCGTAGAAGCTGCTGTCGGTGGCGGTATGATGATGATGGCTGCTGGCGCAGGTCCCGCAGCTGCCGCTGAAGAAGAAGAAGAACAAACTGAATTCAACGTGATCCTCAAAGAAGTTGGTCCTAAGAAGATCAACGTCATCAAGGCTGTACGTGGCTTGACCAGCCTCGGCTTGAAAGAAGCCAAGGAATTGGTTGAAGGCGCACCGAACACCATCATGGAAGAAGTTGGCAAAGACGCCGCTGAAGACGCCAAAAAACAACTCGAAGAAGCTGGTGCTGTCGTCGAGATTAAATAATCTCGTACAACATCATTTTGACCCGCAGTCAAAAAACAGTCGCCCACAAGATGGGCGACTGTTTTTGTTTAGCTTCAGTTTGGCTCAGCGGATGGCATCTACCTGTTGACGCAAATGCTCACCAGTTTGAGAAATCTGACGGATGATCGCCATATGCAACAACAAATTATCTGGCAACTCTTTGACCAGCAATTGTGAAAAGCCGATGATCACATTCAAATAATTGCCCAATTGATGACGAACTTCGCGCTTTGCCTCATCGCCAATTTCTGCCATGATCACAGCGGTGTGATCGGTCGCATAACGCACGAACTGATCAGACGCATCATAAATGGCGAGCAAGTCTTCGCGCTGTAAGGCGGTCAGAGGCGCTTTATCTAAGATTTTACGGCTCCAAACCTGAACCTTTTGTGCCGATTCAATCAGCTTGAGATTGGTCTGCATCATTACCATATTGTCACTCATCATTTCTCTATGCCGTTCTACCACATGATTACCCTTAATCCTTATCTCATTCTAGCGGAAAGTTCCGAACTCGCAACTGTATTATGACGCAATATTCGTACCTCATAGGACGTTGTGATGAGATTAGCATGTGAAAGGAAAGCGGATGAACAGACTAGCGTTGTGTTCTGTCGAGCCAAAATCAAGCCCGCCCTCGTATTGATGCACGCGCCGTTTGTAAATATAACGTCCCTTATCCCTGAACAGCATAGCTTGCTGAACCGGTGTGAAGTCAACGCCATCAGCACGAATATCAATGAGCGCAAACAAGCGCATCGGGGTTGCGCTGATATAGAGCGTACCGGTTGTCATCAACTCCGCACTAATGACATTGACGCAGTGTGTCAACAGGGCGCGTAAGTGGTAATCTGAGGCGCATACGCTCAGTGCCGGCGTGCATGTAGCATTGATCTCAACCGCACAATGGCGCACCAGATAGCGCCATATCGGGCGTTCAGCATTAAACAGCGCATGTAGGTCAATCGGTTCTGCACAGGCGCGTAATCCAGCCTGCTGGTGTGCCTGTGCCCCGTTAATCCACTGTGCGACTTGTGCGTAAAGCGCCTGTCCTACCTGATAGACGGTCTGCATCTGTGTCGTCTGTACAGGGTTGAGTTGTACGCCATCGAAGGATTGTGGATGTTTGAGTAACATGCGAGCATAACCGAACAAGACCGCATGCTGTTGCAGAAAGCTATCGCCAAAAGTGGGAATAATACGTTGTAGCGCGTGCTCACTAGCTGGAATGGGGACAACCGCCTTCAGCAGTTCGTCAGCGGTGCGCCGCATATGTTGGATGAAAGTGACTTGTTGCGGCGACAGTGCGGTCTGCTCCAGCAGTGTATCCAGCGTGATGATCATCGCTTGTAAGCGTTCAGCAGGGTGTTGCATCAATCAACACTCACCGCGATCTTCACAGCGCAGGATGCCGAAGATGTGAATGTCATAATATTTGCCCCCACGTAACAAACGCTGACGGAGCGTGCCCTCTTGCTTGAAGCCAATTTTTTGCATCACATGTACCGATCGGTTATTGCCTTTGACCACTGTCGCTTCAATACGGTTGAGGTTCATGTAATCCCAACCGAAATTAACGATGGTGCGCATTGCCTCTTGCCCGTAGCCATGCCCCCAATGCGGATGGGCAATATCGCAACCGATCTCAGCAAAATGCACCTCGCGGTTCCAGCGATGCAAGCCTGCTGAGCCGACGAACGTGCCATCTTTTAAGGTGATCCCCCAGCGCAAACCATCCTCAGAGGCAAAGACCCCACCCATCCAGCGCAACCACTCATTCGCTTGCTCAATAGTCTTGATCGGTTGCATCTCGATGAAACGTAACACCTCGGTATTGCCGAAAAGGCGCAACAAAGCATTGACATCGTCAGGATGAATTTCGCGCAGGATCAAACGATCCGTTTCAAGGGTTGGGAAGTGCGAAAAATCAAAAACACGTTGCTGGTTCATGGGACATCAATCTCATTCATTATTGGCTGGCAAGTTTGAACCAAAAGGTATTTTTGTAAGAAGATATTAATTCGACGATACAGGTTGATGTTAAGCTTAGTTTAACTATTGGCACGATCATATCGTAGGTGCGATCAACGCGCATCCTTATTGTATACAATGCCTAAGAACTTTTCACGTTACGCTTTTGCATCATGCTACTCAAGCAGTGCAAGGACGGTTGAAAGTGCGCCAGTTCAGCGCCAGCAGTTGATCGGCAATCGCGAGACGTAGGCGCTGATCACTGCCAAGATGATGCCATTGTCCTGCACTATCCTGCCCGAACACCTGCAACTGATTACAAAACGTGCCCTGATCATTTACCAGCACAATGTCCCCGTGATTACTGGTGATGAGCAGTGTACCCTCGTACCAGGCGATTTGAGCGCGTCCGGTGACCGGTGGCGTGTTGGTCTGCCAGAGCAACTGACGTGAACGGTCATAGGCATAGAGGCGGTTGCCATCAAAGAGATACAGGCGCTCATCAGTAGTCAGCAGTGCGCTATTATCGCCTGTTATCGGCGCAGATTCAATGAATAGAGACCATTCGCCTGCTGATGTGACTTGCCACAACCCACCACGCGAGTACACCAGCAAATCACCTTGCCAAGATTGACCGAAGCTCGCCTGTGAGCGCATCTGGGCATCGGTGATGTGCGTGCCATCGGGGGCGTAATAGTGCAGTTCACGGCTAGGGGTAAGTATGACAAACGCACCATCCAAGAGCGCATGATCATGATCATAGGCGGGTATATCGACATGTTCGGCAAGGACAGTACGACGGTCTGCGCTGATGCGAATTAAGCGATTGTCAGGGGCAGGTATAAGCAACTCATCGCCAACCACCAGTGGTGCACCACTAAAACGCGCTTCCACACGCCATGAGTCAGTCACTGCACCCGATTCTACATCTAAAACCTGCATGGTCCCATCACTCAGGATGAGCAAAGATTGCCCACGCCAACCTTCCAGCGCCACCGCCGGCACATCCTGACGCACACGCCACAAGACGCGCCCATCAGGGGTGGCACGGCGAACGGTTAGCCCTTCTGCATCGAGATAGAGCGTGCTGTTATCGGTCAGCATCAGGGGGGGCGCAAACGGTGAGGCATAATCGATCATGCGCTCGGAACCGATCAGCAGGTGCCAGTCGTGCCAGAGACTAAGCCACGCCTGCTGGTTGATCAGAAACTTGCTCGGATCACGCAAGCCTTCGTCATAGGGGCGAGCGATGCTATAACCAGCACCCGCCACAGCACCTTGATTCGCACCGCCCACGCGCACTTCAAAATGTAAATGAGGTGCGGGACGCACATCAGCGATTACGCCGAGGACATCGCCAGCTTGCACACAAGCGAGGCGCGTCGGGAAGCGATAGGCTTCGGACTCGGTAATGTGCCCGTAGAGCGTATAATAGACTGCGCCATCCGGGAAGGTATGCTCGATGATGATCGCGCCTCCATCTCGCCCCCAGCCGTTGACTGATGAATAGGTCACGCGCCCCCGCGCCACGGCTTGCACCGGTTCACCGATACTGTTGGTTTGCAGATTGTGCCAATCTTCGCCGGTATGATAACGTCCCTGATGCCGTGAACTGAGTACCGCATAATCCTGTGTGAGCGAGTATTGTGCGGTATCAACCGGAAAGTTGATGCCATCCACCACACCACAATCCACCTGCGCTTGCCCTGACGATATAGTAAGTAGTAAGACCCCACCAATAAGCACCCATAAACCCAAACGCATCGTATTCCCCATGATTTTGACAACAGATTCCGATAGAATGACGTATAGTATAGCAATAACAGTATACACAAGATGAGGGAAAACAAGATGTTTGAAACGTTCGGAAGAAGCTGGCAACTGGTCAAGGCGAGTTGGTCAGTGTTGCAGGCAGATAAGGAATTGTTGTGGTTTCCGGTGCTTTCCGGTGTGGCGATGATCGCTGTGTCGATCGCGTTATTCATCCCCACCGTTGCTTTCGGTTTATTCACGGCAACCATGAGCGACGAAATCGCGCAGGTGATGGGCTTCATCGGTTTGTTCATCTACTACTTGATTACCTATACCGTGGGCATCTACTTCAACACGGCATTGATCGGTGCAGCGATGATCCGCTTAGATGGTGGTGATCCGACGTTCAAAGATGGCATCGAAATTGCCAACGCCCGCCTGAGCAAAATCGTGATGTTTGCGGCAATGAGCGCGACAGTTGGCGTGATCCTGCGCATGTTGCAAGAGCGCGGCGGAGTCGTGGGCAATATTGTCTCATGGTTGGGTGGCATGGCATGGAGCCTGGCGACGTTCCTCGTGATTCCGGTATTAGTGGTACACGATCTCAGCCCGTGGGATGCCGTCAAACGCAGTACCAGCTTACTGCGCGAAACGTGGGGCGAGCAAATCACAGGTAGTTGGAGCATCGGCGGAGTATTCTTCTTGCTGTATATTCCAGTGATTCTGATCGGTGGCGCGTTGATCTTTGCCGGCGTAGCAGCAGAATCCATGACCATGATCGTAGGCGCAATCGTCCTGACCATTCTGGCAATGATCTTACTGGGCATCATACAGGGTGCGCTGAGTGGTGTATATCAGGCGGCGCTCTATCGCTTCGCGGAAACCGGTGCCGCACCCGATAACTTTGATATTGATCTAATTCGGGGTGCGTTCAAGCCCAAGCGCAAGCGCGGTTAAGCGGATGCGTTTTCGTGAATTCGGTGTATCTGTGGGCACTTTGCCCACAGGCACACATAACGCCATCACCGATGTAGACGGGGTGCGGGTCGGGCATCATACCCTGAACATTGGTGAGAATATTCGCACCGGCGTGACCGCTATTCTGCCCCACGGCGTAAACCTGTTCACTGAACCGGTGCGTGGCGCTGTCCACACCATCAACGGGTTCGGTAAAGCCTGCGGGTTCGAGCAAGTGCGCGAATTAGGCAAGATCGAAACGCCTCTCTTGCTGACCAGCACACTCAACGTGGGCAAAGTAGCCGATGCCTGCATCGACTACATGCTGGAGGCAAACCCGACCCTACGCAGTGTCAATCCGATCGTCGGCGAGTGCAACGACGGCTACCTGAGCAACATTCATGGACGGCACATCACCAGCGCTCACGTGCGCTCGGCGATTGTAGGCGCGCAAAGTAGCACAGTCGCCGAGGGATGCGTGGGAGCCGGAACAGGAACCAGTTGTTACGGGCTAAAAGGTGGCATCGGCACGGCATCGCGTCGCGTCGCGCAGTACACCCTCGGCGTGTTGATGCAGACTAACTTCGGACGGCGAGAAGAGTTGACCATACTCGGCGTGCCGATCGGGCAACACCTAGCACAGGATGATGTGCCTCCACCACCTACCGGTGATGGTTCGGTAATGATTGTGATCGCCACCGATGCCCCACTGACGGCGCGTCAATTGGGGCGTTTGAGTCATCGTGTTGCCTTTGGGCTAGGGCGTACTGGCACAGTCTGCCATCATGGTAGTGGTGACTTTGTGATCGCGTTCAGCACTGACCGCACTCAGAGCTACATCGATGACGAAGTATTGCCGATGAATGGCTTGTTTCAAGCAGTGGTAGAGAGCGTTGAGGAGAGTGTGTACAACGCGCTGTGCGTGGCAGAAACCACGCACGGTCATCGAGGGCATTACCTGACAGCCCTACCGCATGACACGCTCAGGCGCTGGTTGCACTATTATCACCGACTAAGCTGAGGCATTCCATTGTTGCGTGCGGTACGTCAAGATGCACTCGCGCAAAGCATCAACGCTCTGCTGGATGATCTCAACATGTGAAGCTTGATCAGGATTGAGCGAGCCAATCCATCCGTCGGATAGCATCTCTACATAACCCACAATCGGCGTGAGGATGTTGATCATGTCATGGCGTACCAATGCCTGCTGTTCGGGATCATCCGTCAGTTTTTTGGCGGTTTGTGCCAATTGTGCTGAATAGCGACAAATCAACTCGATCGCTTGCCGTTGTGCCAGCGTCATGTAGGATTTGTTGCTGGTTGTCAGCAATTGTGACTGCAAGTAAATGATGTCCGTGTATTTTGCGATTTTATACGACATGTATCATTGCCTTAACATTAAAATTTTAGACTAATTTAATTATAAGACAATTACTTACACCAAGCGTTAAGACTGTGCAATCTGTACAAAATCGTTACAAATAATATGACGGGGCGTTTAAGACTGCCCTGAAAGAACTCAAAATGACACGAGAATTTCTGATCATAAAGGGTCACAACAATATATCTAAGGATCAAATTTTCTACAAAATGACCTTTTTTCATTAGAGTCGTTTAAAGAGGGATGCTAAATTCAAAGACAGTTGTTGAAGTGTCCGTTTTGAGGGTAAGCTGACCGGTGTGCAAAGTGAGGATCGCGAGCGCAATCGGCAAGCCTAAACCCAGCCCGGGACGGTCGCGCTGAACCTGAAAGAAGGGTTCAAAAATACGCTGGTGGTGCATGGAGGCGATGCCAGATCCGCTATCTTGCACGCGCACGATAAACATCGCATCATCTGCGCTAGCCGTGACCAGAACACGCCCTGAATCCGTGTGGTGCAAGGCATTTTCAATCACTTGATAGAGCGCTTTGCGCATTAAATCAAGGTCAACCTTTAATGAGGGTAAGCCATCTGGCAGGTGTAAATCGAGCGCGATGGGTTTTTCGGTCACGGGCCAATGCATGGGATCGAGAAACTGATCAGGCGTGGTCAGGCGTTTTTGAGGCGTGTACTTTGCGTGCAACAGGCCTGAATACAACCAAAGGTTATCCACATAGCGCCGTAGTAACTCGCCACTCGCGTGGATGAACAATACCCCAACCTGTTGCTCATCATGCAGAGGGCCATCCATACCCTGCACTAGGTTATCGGCGGTGGTGATCAGGGGGTTGAGATGTTCATCAAACTTCTGAGCTAGATATGGGCGCAGAGCGATGTTATCGATGCCAATATGCGTGACCACATCCAGAAAGAGCGTGTGCAAACCCCATGCCAGCGCATAGATACGTTTGAGTCCTTCGCGCTGATCGCCCATCAAACCGCCGAATGCACCACTCAACACACTCTCTAGTGTGGTGATGATCTCATCGATCGGAGTCAGTAATTTGTCATAATCGGGTTGGGTCGTCATGGTCAGTCATCCAGATAGCAGACGCTCAGGTCGTATCACCGAGCGGATCAATTTTGAAGAAAGTGCTACTCACATATTCAAGCAACGCTGTAATATCCTCGAAGTAGAGATACATATCGTAATCGAGTTCTTTTGATAACATCTCATTGATGATGATCATGCGTGTCATCAGGTAAACCAACCGCCGACGCAATTCCGGTTCCACTTCATAGCCTTCGAGCGTCTCGGTGATGGCATCATTCCAAACTTTGATCAATTTAGCGGAGCGCTCATGCAACAAGCGGATCGACTTGATCTGCTTGTCATCAAGCACTATCGGAAAAGTACACATGACATAGCTGAGATGTTGATGGAGATAGATCAGCGTGTTATAGCCTTCAATTTTATGATTCATAATCAGATTCGGCGTCGTTTACCGCCTCCTAGCGATTGTTTAGCTTTTTCAGGATCGATCATCTCCCCGGCGAGCGACTTATAAAACTCAGTATCGTAGTTACGCGGTTTGATAACCACTGGCATCGGGACGGCATGTCCCATGATAATCGCTTGTTGGCGCGTCTCGAGGCGAGCGAGTACTTCCCGCAAGCCACCTGCACCGTTGATACCGTTCAGCACAGCCGCAATATCGCGTTCGTTATCGAGCAAAGCCGTGACCCGCGTGCCAATCTGGGACATCACTTCTTCGTCGATGGCGCTGGGGCGTTGATCAACAACCAATAAGGTGACATTATACTTACGCATCTCACGCGCAATCACACCAAATGTCGTCTGACGCGCCACCTGCGGATCGAGGAACTTGTGCGCCTCTTCGATAGTAATCAGCAATTGTGGCGGTTCTAACGATTTATCACCGAGTGAGCGTTCCATCTTCTCTACATAATGATGGTGAATGCGCCGTGTGAGATAGTTGGCAACCAGCATGTAGGCTTCGAGCGAGTTCCCGTAGCGCCCAAACTCCAGCACCACGCTTTTCTCCTGATTGACCAGCAGATTGATGATCTTCTCGACGGAATCGCCATCATTCTCTGGAACGAGAAAATGCCAACGCTCGAACCGTTCGAGGCGACGTTGCAGTGCCGCCAGCGTTCCGCCACCGATGTTGGTCTCCTGCGTGACGAGATCCATATCATCAGGGTTACCCTTGATAAGTTGATGAACCCAGCCGGCACCCCACATTTTCTTGAGGGTGTAGGCAGCATCAATCATGGTATCGCTGAGGTTCATGGTCGCTTTGAGCATGGCAATATCTTCTGGCTCAATCTCATTATAACCGAGCTTCACCTCAAAATCGAAGCGTGCATCACGGCGTTTAGAGCTTTCCGCGTCCATGGTAAGGATAGTCACACTTTCGGGGAATAATTGGCGCAAGCCTTTGACGCTGTAGCCGTTCTCGCTGGTGATCTCCCAACCATAATCATTGTGCATGTCGAAAATGATGCTGACAGCAACTTTACGCGCAATCGATCCTGCTAACAACACCCGCGTGAGAAAACTCTTGCCGGTGCCGGATTTGCCGAACACGCCAATACTACGTTCTACCAGACGCTTCAGGTTGAGGTTGATATTGGTGTGCTGAAGCTCCAGCGGCGATCCAACATAAAAATGATGCTGATCTTCTTCACCAAAGACCGCATTCACATCGGCTTCGGTGGCGTTATAGACGCTGTTGAAGTGACCCGGAATAGTCTTAACAGGCATTGCACCCTGCTCATCATCAATTACGAGCATCGGTGTAACGGTGATCACGCTATAGGCGACGGTACCCGTGTACACATCACGGATGAAGGCATCGCTAATATCCGGTGGCTCAGATTGTATCGCGGGGTTGGTGCTATCCAGTGTGATGTCATTCACCATACAAAAGAAGCGTTTGTGTTGACCATGCACGACGACGTAGCGCCCGACTGCTAGATCCTCCACGCTGACGGATGACTCTAATTTGACGGATAAGCCCTTGCTGATACTACCCCCAACGACCACGCCTAAGCGTGTCACACGGTTGGGATCATCACTGTGCGGGTATCGCTCAGCGCCTTCGCCGAACCACGCATCCAGATTATTGGGATCAGGTTGTTGTGCCATATTCATGTGTCCTCACTTGATGGACGGTTATTTGCTTTGCTGTGCGCTGGCGCGACTTTCTGCCATTGTCGCTCAATACGGTTGAGCATACCGCGATCACCGATGTAACTTTCGGTATACCCGCAATCAAGGCAGACGAAATTATCCAACTCAATTATAGTCGTGCGGTCAATAGGTAGGCGATTGCTCCCACGCCAGCCCTCTTTGCCGGCAATCATCGCGCCAGATTGAATCCGTTGCGATCCACAGCGCACACATAGATGATCACTTTTGAGTGAAGGTTGGCGTTGAGTCATTTGCGCTTGTGCTTGCTGGCAGGTGACCATTGCGTTTCAATTCGTTTGAGGCTATCGGCATCGCTGATGTAGCGTTCGACATAGCCACAGGTGGTACACACGTAATTATCGAATGGGGCGCTATGGGTGAAATCAATCGGCAGGCGATTGCTCGCACTCGTCTTAACCGTAACCCGCCGCCCACTATAGACCGTCGCATGTCCACATTTGATGCATACCCCGTCACGCAAGTTGATGCTCCTCAGTCTTACATCCTATCATGCTTCGGGATCGTTTTGGCTATCAATCTGCTCACGCTTACGTTTTTCTCCTGATTGGTACGCCGACCAGTTATTGCGGATGTAGTTAAGATGTGAGCCTTGTGCCACAAATTCCGCCAGATAACCACACCTTCCACAGACGTAAACGTCTGTCCGTGGCGGCGAAAACGCCACGATGACATTATTAAACCACCCCTTGCGGGTATAAATTTCAGTTGCACCACATTCCGGACAAATGCCATCACGTATCATCGTATCATTTCCTATCTGCTGTATCCCCATATGATCGTAGCGATTCGTGTGTGAATCATAGAGACGGACGAATCAAGCTAAGCAGATGCGATAGGCGTTTGAGATCACCCACATCTCGCGCCAACTGTTGCCCACAACGCACGTGAAAGGCGTAACGTTCAGCGCGGTCTTGCCCATAGGCTTCGATAGCCGCATAACGGATAGCCGCAGCGATCAGGTCATCGGTAGGCACTTCGGACGCATTCAGCAACAAGCGGAAAAAATCCGGCGATTGTGTGAACTGTCTAACCAACGGCGGTGGTAGTAGATCGACATCAACCAAGCTCATCGGGGGGCGCGGGGGCAGGCTATGAATCAGGTGATCGCCCCGTTGATAACCCACATTAATCACCTTGATCTCTACCGGAATCATGCGGTTCTCGCGTTGATCGCGCAGTACCATATCCGGCACGGATTCACCTAAGACCAGTTCATTAATCAGTTGATCGTCTTTGATCTCCACTTTGTAGATGATACCGATCGCTTGGATCATGCCTTCGCCGTCGTTGGTGTTGGCAATCGGGGCACGCACAAACGCGCCAAAATCGTGCTGAGGACCTATTTCACGGCTATGTGTGCCACAATCAAACCCGCGTGTGCTTGCCCGCAGTACGCGCCCGATTCGTATTTTATCGCTCATCAATCTCAACCTGTCCCCACATCTCATGATACCGTTTATCACTGCGGGCGATTTGCTTCCCGCGTGCCTTCGCTGGTAACGTTGATCCGATCAATTCTTCGCGGATGCGCCGAACCTGCGCGTTGACCAGTTCTTCTAGTTTGGCTTTGTCTTTGCCCCCCACCCATGCCAGTTCGTCGGCGCGGGTGAGCGCGTAAGGGTAAGGATTGCGCCCCTGTAACTTACACTGGTATACCAGAAACGCGTGCAGTTCATCAACCCGACGCTTATCACGCGCCACCCACATCGGTATATCAACGCGCACCACGCGCTCTGTAGAATCGTTATAGACTTTGAGATAGAAGAAAGCAATCTCATAATTGATGCCGCGATCACGAAACACTTTGTTCTGGGGTGATGATTGCGCCATGATCGCCGAACGTTCTCCACGCTGTAGCACGCGGCTGTACAGATGCACATCGCGCAAACCGTCCATATCACCCGCACTGCTGAGTGAGGCTTGTTGAAGTTTGAGTGTCTCGCGGTCATCGAAGGTCAGTAGGTGCAAGAGTTGAATGACACGCCGACTGCGAAAGGGATTGTCGATATAACCAGCGAGTGTCGCGCCGGCATCATGCAGATGCACCATGCCAGCGAAATATTCATTGAGCAGATCATGCGATTCGCGGGCATCATCGCCACCCGGCAGATAGAGTAAGCGGTTATCGTAGAGCGTGATCAAGGGCAGGTTTGGTTGCCGGCGTTGCCATGCTAACTCCGCAAGTTTGCGCATCTCCGCGACGGTACGCCGATCATCGACGACACGGTTACGTATCAAGCGCCCATAACGATCATGTACGTGATCTTTGTGGAAGCGCAAATCAGGGATGGTGATCTGCTCAGGCGTATGATTGGCTCCGTGATGGTAAATGAACAAGCCGAGGTTAATCAGGTAATAATGTACAGGCGCTAATTCATCGGGGTACACTTGCCCCCCATCAGCTGCGATAATCAGTGCCTCAGCAGGCAGATCAGGCTCAGGGATGGTGGCGTTGATCGGCTCAGCATCGGGCAAATCAAGCGGGCCAGCCCCGCGATAGCCACTCACATCGCTACTGCGTACCCATTCGATGCGTTCATTCACTCTTGCCAGATCACCACTGTCATCGAAGCGCTGGCGGGCTAGTTCGATAGTTGCACTCAGGTTAAAGTCAAGTTGTTCGAGCATCACGCCCATCTTATAGACCTGAGGTACCAGTTGATTGAACTCTAGCGACATACCATTAATCCTCTGTCACGCATTCCGTTAAATGTCAGTGGCTTCACTATAGAACATGCTTTCAAAAGTTGTCAAATGTTTGAGGCAGGTTGAACCAAATCACATGAGCGAAGATTGCTATTTAATGTGAAAAAAGACTTTCTCGTCAAAGTGAGTGTATGATGCGCTAAAATCCGAGCAAATGATGAGAATTACACTACCTTTTCAAACTTAAAGATGTCATAATAAAAAGTACTATACCTCAAATTCATTAAAAACTATTACCCTAACTGTTACTTTGTATCGGTATAAGCCTTTTCGCAATAATCAACTGTAAATGACACCTAGGACTCATCATGGCAGTGAATCGTACAGACGATCAGCCTAACACCATCGGTG
Organism: Anaerolineae bacterium; assembly: GCA_051117475.1. Taxonomy (GTDB): domain Bacteria; phylum Chloroflexota; class Anaerolineae; order Aggregatilineales; family Phototrophicaceae; genus JAUZRW01. The sequence goes on from JBNPEE010000042.1 coordinate 52,331, forward strand.
CGACTGAAATCGTTGATTTTGCCGGCGACAATGTGCGTCTTGCCGGACAAATTGATTATCCTGAAGCCAACCGTCCGGCTCAGGGCTATCCGCTCATCTTCATCATCCAACACGGAACCAGCATCTCACGCGCTGATTACAAGCATATCACGACGCTGGGCATGAGCATCGGTGCGGCAGTCTTTCGGTGGGATAAGCGCGGCACAGGCAAGAGTGGCAGTGGTGCAACGGGCACGCTCGAAAACGACACGCTCAAAGCCTATGAGTTTGCCTTAAGTTTGCCGAGTGTTAATATCTCGCAGGTGGTGATTTTCGCGCAAAGTGAAGGCACGCTGTTATTGGGGCAAGAATATAAGGCTTTTGCGCGCTTGACCAAGCCCTGTGGCATCGTGCTAGCGGGGAACATGCTCGATGAGCGTGCCATCCTCGCCTTGACTGTACCGGTGCATATTGTTGTCAGCAAGAATGATTGGAACGATTGGCGCACCTACGCCGAACGCGCTTCCGATGCACATGCCCGCCAATATGGCTATGATGGCTCATTTTATGTTGCCACCAATACCAACCGCTTATTGATGTATACGAGCGGTAACACCTTTCACAAAGGATCAGAGACGAGTATCAAGCATTGGTTAAAGCAAACATGTCAAATTTCGTAACAAATTTTGACGGTAAAGCAGGTATCGTCACCGGTGCAGGCTCCGGTATCGGGCGTGCTGTTGCGGAAGCTTTGGCGCGTGCCGGTGCATCCGTGGCGCTCAATGATCTCAATCCTGACCGCGTCGAGACCGTCACCGATGCGATCAACGCCAATGGCGGTCAGGCAGTTGGCTTTCACGGTGATATTGCCAATCGTTTCCAAGTCGCCGCCTTGATCGAACGTGCCCGTGACAGCTTCGGACAAATTCACTTTATGGTCAACGCCGCAGGCATCTACAAAACAGACGCACTGATGCAATTTGATGAGTGGGACTGGCGGCGACAGATCGAAGTGAACCTGACCGGCACATTCTTCTGCACACAATTGATGAGCCGCGTGATGGCAGATGAAGGTGGCGGCGCGATTGTCAATCTGGCAAGCACCGCCGGACACCCTAACCCGATCACACAGGGTATTGGCTACGTCAGCAGTAAGGCGGGGATCATCGGCTTAACCCGACAGGCCGCACACGAACTCGCCGCGCAGAACGTGCGCGTCAATGCGGTTTGTCCGGCACATATCGACACACCCGACATTCCAATGCAGGGTACACCACCCAATGCTATGCAACGCGCTGGCACTTGCGATGAAGTCGCGGATGTGGTGCTGTTCTTGCTCAGTGATGCGGCACGTTTCATTACCGGTCAGGCGCTCAATGTCGATGGTGGCGAGAGCTATCAATGAGTCGATGTTGCGCATGTAAGCAGGCACTCGCAACACGCAACACCCCATTCGCGGAAAATCATATCAAGCCTTAACATAATTCGATGGAAAATACAGTTAAAGTTAGGTATGATTCTATACAATCCCCATACACGATAACCACAATCAGATAGGATATTGATGAGAGCTTGGATTCTATACCGTTTCGATTTAGAGAATTTGCCACCTCATAATTACGAGATGCCGCGCTTTGTGGCGCAGGCACAAGAGATGGGCATTGAGCTGACGGTCATTCGCCCCGATCAGATTGATATTATTGTCACCCGCGATGATCGTAAGAGTGTGCTGGTTGATGGCAAGGTAACGCCCCTGCCGGATTTCTTGATACCACGGATGGGCGCTTCAACAACGTATTATGCGCTGGCGATCATCCGTCATTTAGAACGGCTCGGCGTGACAGTCATCAATTCATCAACTGCCATCGAAGCGGTACGTGATAAGCTGTACACACAACAAATCCTTGCGGCGAGTAACCTGCCTGTGCCCAAAACGATGCTGGCACGTTTTCCGGTGAATGTCGATCTGGTAGAGAAGCAGTTAGGCTTTCCGGTGGTGGTCAAGACCATCTCTGGCTCACATGGCTCCGGTGTGTATTTATCGGAAAACCGCGATAACTTCGCCGATATTTCGACGCTGTTGAACTCGACCAAACCGGATACCAACATCATCTTGCAAGAGTTCATCGCCAGCAGTCACGGGCAAGATTTGCGCGTGATTGTCGTGGGTGGGCGTGTGGTGGCGTGTATGCGTCGCTTCTCGACCGATGATAACTTCAAGGCGAATGTCTCTCGTGGCGGCGGTTCAGAGCCGTATGCAGTCACGCCAGAGATTGAAATGCTGGCGTTAGAATCTGCCCGCATCCTTGAGCTAGATATCGCCGGCGTTGACCTGCTATTTGATGGCGATCACTTTGCCATCTGCGAGGTGAACTCATCGCCAGGCTTCGCGGGGATGGAACGCGCTCACGAAGGGCTTGTCAACATTGCCGAAGCTATCTATCAGTATGCGCTGGTGCGTCTGGGGCATTTTGAGACCATCCACCATGCTAAAGTGGTTGAAACTCTGCCGCAATAGGTTATAGTCGTAGGCATAAACGATCTTTGCACGGGTTCATGCGCTGTTGTGAGCGTTCAACACGCTCACAATGACGATGTTGAATCGTGCATCTAGGAAAAGGTGGTAACCATGCCTGCTAAACCCCGCGTATTCATCAGCAGAACCATCCCTGAGAAACCTTTACAAATGATCGAAGCGCAGTGTGAGGTGCATCTGTGGGATGCCGATACACCCCCCGCGCGCCCCAAGTTGCTTGATGAACTGGCACTCGCCGATGGCGTGCTGACCATGCTCACCGAGACCATAGACCGCGAAGCCTTAGATGCCGCGCCGAAGCTGAAAGTGATCAGCAATTATGCCGTAGGCTACGATAATATCGATGTCGAGAGTGCAACAGCCCGCAAGATACCCGTTGGTAATACCCCCGGCGTGCTGACCGAAACTACCGCCGATCAGACCTTTGCGCTGATGTTGGCGGCGGCGCGTCGTCTGGTTGAGGGGGTGAATTATGTACGGGATAGCGAGTGGAAAACGTGGAACCCTATTCAATTGCTAGGGCGTGATGTACACCGCGCAACGTTAGGGATCATCGGCATGGGGCGTATCGGTTACGCCGTTGCCAAGCGGGCGCGGGGCTTTGGCATGACGATTCTCTATCACGGAGGCAAGCGCAAATTTGCCGACGCTGTCGCGGCACAAGCCGTCACGTTAGATGAGCTGCTATCACGCAGTGATTATGTCAGTTTGCACGTTCCTCTCACCGAACAAACACAGGGCATGATTGGTGCGGAAGAACTGTCACAGATGAAACCGACTGCGATCTTAGTCAACACTGCACGCGGGGCAATTGTCGATAGTGACGCACTACTACATGCATTGCGTGATGGCACAATCGGCGGGGCGGCGCTGGATGTCACCGAACCAGAACCGATCCCCGCAACACATCCGCTGGTCAGCTTGCCCAATTGCATCATCGTGCCTCATCTGGGCAGCGCTACATGGCAAACCCGCGAGCGTATGGGCTTCATTGCCGCTGAGAACTTGCTAGCCGGACTCGCTGACGAGCCTCTACCCCATTGCGTCAATATCAAGATTTATCAGACACGCTGAAATACCGAATACCGATATAAACAAACGGGCACATCGTGTGATGCGCCCGTTTTTGTTTACCCTTACTGACCGGTGTTTGCCAGTGTCGGATCGTTGAGCCATATATCATTGCTGTAGAGTGTCTCACCTTCAATGGTGAACTCTGTGCGATAACCATACGGCAATTGATAGACGTTTAGCCCGCCAGACTGCGAGACAACCGGTACACCTTGACCAGTCGCTGTGTTGAACAGCGAGATCACTGGCTCACAAACGACCTGACTGGCATCGGTGCAGATTTCCAAAGTCACCTGTACTTGACCGACATCCTCACGGAACAGCAAGTAATTGACGCGAATATTGTTCCATGTCACCAACTGCTTGCCGGTGGTATCACCATCGGGCGTAACAATCGGTGCGCTCTCTGCCGGTTGTGTGCCGGAGTTGATAATATCCAGCAGTGGCCCACTACCTGTGGGGGTCGGAGTTGGCGCAGGGCCGTTACACCACGACGCATCACAGAAGGTCATCGGGATCACGCCTTCCAGCGTGGGCAAGGTGCGGAACACTTCTTCGCTGAGTGTCGTCCAACGCCGATCAATAAACAGGGCGAAGCCATCACCGCTGACGAACATCATCGTGGATTCGCCAAAGTTACGATACCAGGCGCGGAACGACGTGCCCCAGGGCATCACGCCATAGTAGACCTGTGCGGCAGGATCATCATAGGTGAAAGCATTGCGCGATTCCGCGCTCAGTCGTTCCGCGAGTTCATCCTGCGTGAGTTCTTCCAGCACTTCCGGCGATGGCGGATTTTCCACCACAAAATTGGCCGCAATCCGCACCAACGCACAATAGCTTGATCCGATAGCATCGGTCTGTGGCAAGCTGAATGGATACGTGTTCGAGATCAGCACTACTAAATTTTGCAGAGACGGTGCACAACGGAACAGTTGACTATCCCCCTGCCAACCATTTGGGCGCGTGCCCGCACCGAGGGCGCGATCGGTGAGTGATTCCAGATTGAAGCGCAGATTACGCAAAGCACTAACATCGTCGTTGATACTGACGCTGACCCACGTCGGCGGGCGACGATTATCGAGGATAATATCAGCTAACAATTCAAGGTCAGCGATCAAATCAGCGATATAAGCGGGGTCAGACACGTCCAGATTATTCACCCATCCCCCCGGACGCACATTCACCCCCAGCACCTCATTCGCAAGACGTTCGAGATCACCGCGCACTGCCAGTAGCAGATCAGGCACATCTTCCAATGTGGCTGCACCGAGTGCGGCAGGGATCAATTCTTCTGCGATTTCAACCTCAACTGTAGCGCAGTAATCGAAGACGGTCTCCGGCGTGCGTGGACGGATATTATATTCCACATCGAGGAGATAGGCCGTGTTCATCAAGGTCTGGTTACAGCGATAGAGTGGGGGGCCTCCAGTCCATTCATCCGGGCGCAAATCTTCGCCTAGCCATTCATCCGCCGATAGTTCAAGGTCATGACGAATATTACGCGCTACAATATCTGCCACGGAAGACGATACGCCAATCCACCCTTCAGGGCGCTCGCCCCCGAAGATTTCATCGGCTAATAGTTCATTGTCAATGAACAGATCGGCGAGCATTCCAGTCGAAGTAAAATCGGTATTGCCAATCCAGTCATCCGGACGACTTGCACCCGGGAAAGCACGATCAGCCAGTAATTCTATATCATCACGCAAATCACGCAATAAAGCCTGAAACACGTTTTCAGGACTGCCTTGCTGTGCCATCACCACACTGAAGATGGCAAACAACACCGTGAATATCACACCCCAACGAAAAAACCGTCTCATACCCTCAACCTTTTAACTGTGACTGTTACGACTTCTAGTATACCGCACAGCGACCTGTATAACAGCAAGCGATAGTACTGATTCGCTAACAAGCATACCATTGATGCGTTAAATCGACACATCACTGCCACGACATTTCAAGATTCTAATGACGAGATGCCCATGTTAACGTAATTGGTAGGCGCAAAAATTATATTTCACGTTATCCTATAGGATAGAGTACGCCTGATGTGCAATCTTTTCGATTCAACTCTTCTTGACTTTTAGTTTTACATCAGACGTCAGGGGTAAGCATGTCTGGTTCTGATGCACTCTTAAATCTTGGGATTTCATTTATCGTCATGACCCCTCTGATATGTCTATCAGGATGGGTTATTCGTCAAACACCCTTAGCGGGACTTTCAGGCGCAGAAAAGTGGCGTGCTTACCGAATTTACATTGGAGCAGGGAGCATCACTCTGCTCGGTGTCGGCTTGATGTTATATTTCATACTAAACCTGATTTCATCATGATAGTGCGAATGACAGAATAAGGCATTTCCACTACCTCATTTTTAACAGGTTTCATAGATCTAAAGAGTTCAACAATGTCAGTAATTTTGTGATTGTCCTAAAGCGGGCGCAATTGGAGATGGTAGCGATGTCAGGTGTGATCAAACAGCAGCAACGGTCAGAAGATGAGTTAGAGCGCGCAGGGTTCCGGCAATATGCGCGTAAAAAATCACTAGTGATGGTGCGCCGTTTACCCGCCGATGAAGCGCCATTGGTGATCCAAACCAACTGGGGCGAGACACTCACCGCCAGCGCCGGCTATATGATTTGCTACAGTGTCGGTGAACACGCACGCGCACAGCCATCGGATTATGATCATTGGCCGGTGGAGCCAGCGATCTTCGAGAAAACCTACAAAAAATGGGATGAAGCTTTCACACCCAACAGCGCACAGCACCAATTAATGGCGATTGGGTGTAAGCCCTACTATAAAGCGGTTGGCATCTGGGCGAAGCCTCTGGAGACAGGCGTGTACATTCAGGGCTTGGAGCATGAGAAGCCGGTCTATGTGCCAGAGAACCATGTGCTAGCTATCGGTGCGGAAGGCGAGCCGTATCACATGGGCGATGAGACTTTTCACAATCGCTATGATGCCAGTGACACGGAGCGAGAGCGCGGTCTGAAGCACGCCGTCAAACGCCTCATGGCGTTCTTCAAGCGTTAGTCCCTCAGGAACGCACATACGTCCGACGCACTTCATCCATCAAGCTCATCAGGGTATCGGTGTTATAGGTGCGATCATTGGCTTGATGCCATAGTGCAGTGAATGCCATCCCCAGCGCATGGTGATAGCGTGGGCCGGGCGGTTCATCACCTGCAATCACAATCGTTGCCCCATCGAGCGTCAAGCCGTCGCGGTCAAGGATGGCAACAACCCCTGCCATATATAACGCCCACGGCGGTAGGGGACGGTTGCGCGTAGTCTTGTGGAGCTTGGCACTACGCCGATCAAATGTGGTACGTGCCTGTAAATCGGGCACGATGACCGTATAGGGAAAGCCGCCTGTGATCTCTGCCGCCACCCACATCTGCCGCTCCTCTAATTGCAAGAGCATGCTAGGTTGTTTGTCGGTTGCTTGTTGGAATGCTCCTAATAAACGAAGCGGTGGGTTCATCCGATTGCCTTTCTACAGCGGATATATCATTGCCTTGATAACGTCAGTGTAGCATAAGAGTTATGCGCTTGCGTATTCTTCGCTATGAAGCGCCGTGTTCTGTGATAAAATGTGGCATTGATTTTGCCCGTGAGCTGAATTTGAGTGCCATGCGTATCGTAATCTCCTTAATGATTGTATTTTTAACAAGTTTGACCGCCTGTTCATCGGTTGCGCCAGCGGCAGTTGTCGAACTCGATGGTGAGCAGATCCCTTCGGTGACACCGCGCATCATCTACGTCACCCCCACCCGCCAACCGACATCGATCCCGACAGCATCCATGGCAACGCAAGCGCCAACCAGCGCACCCATCCGTGCCAGCGAGACACCTGAATCGCTGTTAGCTTCAGAAGCTCAATGCCTCAATACGCTGGAGGCGCTCTACTTACAGGCGAGCGAAGCCTGCATCGGCGAGCCATCCGGCTTTTTCTGCAATGGGGGATTGCCCCCTCAAGCCGAGCCGAGCGGAAACGCAGTCAATGTCAGCAATACGTTGGCAGTGCCCGGTTCACTGGTTCCGGCAAATGTAGTCGGTGCGGTGGATAACAGCCCACTCTTGCGCAATGATAGCGGGGGCTTGATGTGGGTGCGTCTCGAAGAACCCATCGGCATCAACGCGCTCTTGATTGGTGATGTGGATGTGCGCGACATCACCCCGCCCGATAGCAACCTGCAACCATGGCAATCATTGACTGTCACCACAGGCGATGCCAGTATAGAACGTCTTGCGTGTAGCACACAACCATACAGCACACTGATCGTTCAGGGGCCATGGGGCGCTAGCACCAACATCGCGATTAACGGCGTATCCATCGAACTCACCGGCAGTTTAGCGGTACAAACCAGCACGGATACCACCCATTTCATGGCGCTAGAAGGCGAATCCCTGCTGACAATCTTCGGGCAAGATCAAGTGATTGTTGCCGGTCAACAGTTGGACGTACCCTACAATAACACCTCATTCACTCAGCCGATAGGGATGCCAAACGAAGCAAGCCTGCTCAGCTTCGGGCGTATCGCCAATATCCCCATTCCCTTATTAGACCGCCCGATTTTGTTACCCCAACCGGGCTTTGCACGCACCAGTGGCAATGTCAACATGCGTATCATGCCCTCTACCAATTCACAAATCATTGCCGAAGTGCCCGCCGAACAGTTGCTGAGTATTATCGGCATGAATATCGAACGCACATGGTATCATGTGCGCTTGCCCAATGGGGATAATGGTTGGATGCGTGCTGACCTTGTGAGCGGACAAATCGGTGATATTAGCGTGACATATGATAACACCCCCTTACCGCCGGAACGCTACGGGGAATCCGGTCATGCTGGCTTGGTGATCGCCGCTAATGGCGCAAATTTGCGCCGTGCGCCGGATATACAATTCGACGTGATTGAGACACTGCCCGAAAATAGTACCGTCGAAATCCTGGCACGCAGTCCTTATAGCCCATTCGTGAAGGTTGAATCGGACGCGGGCATTGGTTGGCTATCCCTGACCACTTTAGAGACCACCACAGTGATTCAATTCCTCCCGATTGATTACGATGTGCCCTTGCCGCCGGGACCCACACCGACACCCTTTTTCGCCTTCGGTGGTGGACATGCCTATCCAGATCCACGTGCCGGAAATTAATCAATTGGATCAGCAATTCTAGCCTTGAATTTGCGATGCGCTCTGGTATAATGTCCCTCGTTATTGAGGATTAGCTCAATCGGCAGAGCAGCGGCCTTTGGAGCCGAAGGTTGTAGGTTCGACTCCTACATCCTCAGTCAAAACCACCCCACATGCGGGTGGTTTTTTGCTTTAATGACAACCGTATACTATCCTGGGTAGGACAGTTCAATACACTTACTACTATGGAGCATCTTGATGCGAGCCGGTGATATTATCTCTTATCGTGACATGTGTGATGCTGAACACGTGGGCACACTGCAACGGGGCATGAATTATCGTTTAGGCGCTAGTCACAGCGTTTTGTTGATGAGTATGCGAGCGAACGCTCCCTATGAGGATGAACTGAACGATGACGGAACAATGCTAATCTATGAGGGGCATGATGTGTCACGAACAACTGACATAGATGACCCCAAAGAACTTGATCAACCCATGACCACTAAGAACGGCAAACTCACACAAAATGGGTTATTCTTTGAAGCCGCAAAGAACTATCAAGCAGGGAAACGTGAAGCAGAGATTGTTCATGTATACGAAAAAATCAAAATGGGCATCTGGGTTTTCAACAGGCAATTTCACTTGGTTGACGCATGGCAAGCCTCTGTAGGTAAACGACGTGTATTCAAATTCAGACTGCAAGCAATAACCACACCACGAACAGACAAATCAGAAACAATACAATTAGAACACACGCGCCTTATTCCAAGCCATGTCAAACTTGATGTATGGAAAAGAGATAATGGACACTGTGTGAATTGTGGAAGTAATAAAAATCTACATTTTGATCACATCATCCCTTTTTCTCGGGGTGGCACATCGCTAGATGGCAAGAACATTCAACTATTGTGTATGGCCTGCAATCTAGCCAAAAGCAATAAAATCATCTAATACAATCCACCCTATCATCACACAACCAAATTGTAACAGCTTTTGCACCAGTCATTCATTCATCAACATTTGTAATTGCCTCACCCAAATCATGCAACCCGCTTGCGCTTTATACGTATCAACGGTTAAGATAAGCCTAATTAGTAATTAGGAAAAGGTGCAGGGGGCTAGCGGTGTCGGACACCGATCAAATTCTTCTGGAATGGATCATATCTGCCCGTGATACGGCAGACCAAGATGCGTTTGCTGAGATTGTCTACAGTTTTCAAGATGCGGTGTATAACCTGTGTTATCGGATGCTCGGTGAACGTACCGAAGCCGAAGATGCCACACAGGAAGCGTTTATCCGTGCCTACAACAATCTGGATCGCTACGATACCAACCGTAAGTTCAAAACGTGGTTGTTATCTATCGCATCCAATCACTGTATTGACCGCCTGCGCAAGCGCCGTTTGAAGTATCTCTCGCTGGATGAACCCTTGCCCGGTAGCATGGAATTGGCACTCACCAGCGATCAGGTCAGCCCGGAATTACAGACCGTCCGCAACGAGCAGAGTGAGTATATTCAGGCGATACTCGATGACCTGTCACCGGATGACCGCGCCGGCATCATCTTGAAGTACTGGTACGATTATTCGTATGCTGAAATTGCAGACGTACTCGACACCACCGAGAGCGCTGTCAAAAGCCGTCTGTTCCGTGCACGGCGTGCTCTTGCGGTTATGATGACGAGCGATGCTGACGACGATGCCGACCAACGCGAAGACGATGCAATTAACCGTTTATCGGAGTATTAGTAATGTCGATGGATTATCAACGCTTGATGCAGGAACAGTTAGATGGTCAGCTTGATCCGCAGACCGAGCAAGCCTTGCTTGAGCATTTGCAAAAAGATAATGAAGCCGCCGAAGAACAAGCCAAGCTCGAGAGCTTGCACATGACATTGGCGACTGCGCCGTCGATGCGCGCTCCCAGCCGTCTCGCGGCGACGATCATGGCACGTCTGGCGAAAACGGTCGAAGCACAGGCCAAACTCCAACCGTTACCACAAGAAGTCGAAATGGCGCTGATGCTGACCGTCTCGCTGGTGCAGATGATCATGATGCCCTTGATGCTTGCGGCGAGTTACATGGTGCTCAACACGCAATACAGCCCTAAATTATTGACGCACCTGATGGAACGTGCGATTGCGCTGATTGTGATGATGATCGAAGGTTTAGTGATCT
>JBNPEE010000047.1:0-62416 GCA_051117475.1 Anaerolineae bacterium
CGCTGGCGCTTCACGTGTCTCCGCGTCGGGCGGTTGGTCTGCTCTCGGCGCTGCAGTGGTCGTGTGAGTGCGTGACGGTCCAAACGTGAGGGTCGCTGTCGGCTCTAGTGTCGGCTCGTCAGTGATCTCCGGCACAGGCGTGAGGGTCGCTGTCGGCTCTAGCGTCGGCTCATCAGTGATCTCCGGCACAGGCGTGAAGGTCGCTGGCAGCTCTAATGTCGGCTCGTCAGTGATCTCCGGCACAGGCGTGAGGGTCGCTGTCGGCTCTAACGTCGGCTCGTCAGTGATCTCCGGCACAGGCGTGAGGGTCGCTGTCGGCTCTAGCGTCGGTGTGAAAGTCGTCGTCAGTGTTACAGTGGGCGCTGGTGTACTCGTTAGGATCGGAATAGGTGTTGCTGATGGCGGTTGATCGGTTGGCATCGGCGTGTCGGTCAGCGGAATCGACTCTGTTTCGATGATGCTCTCGGTCGCTTCGGCAGGGTCATCAGCAGGTGTCGTGCTTTGACTATAGAAGAAGGTCAACAGGACAAAAGCTGTCAGGCTCATTGCCAGTGCGACGACTATGTTAGAGATCCATTGTTGCTGTTGCCGTGTCATAGTGCCACCGCTTCCTAATTCATGTGATCCGATACTGTGGGTCAGTATCGGATCACTCACACTGTCTTAACTGTCGGTTGTTTCTTCATCCTCTTGCTTCTTCTTGCGGTTAGCAATGAAGAAGAAGAATAACAAAGCAATCACGCTGAGTGCTGTAATGCCAATGATGAAGATCACAGGCGTTGGCAAACCCTGTTCTTCCTCAACACGCTCGATGTCATCTACGCTATCAGTCGTGTCGGTGACAATACTAGTTGGTGTTTGAGTGGCAACGATGACTGCATCGCCAATCGCCAGCGCGGTATTCTGCACGCTCAAGGTGCTGTTGCTCAGTTCATACGATTGCACTTCAATAATTTCAGCTGTTGGATCAATATAAGAGCTGACCTGTGCATAGGTAATTGTGATCGGTGTGACTTGATCAGAACAGATGGTCTCGAGTGTGAGGCGATAAAATGTACCATTTCCATTGACGTAGCGTGTGCGATCAAGCAAGGCAACAGCCCAGCGCGTGTCACTATCATTGATCGCTGAAAATGTGGAGAAGGCGCCCTCTTCTTCGGTAGTGGGTAGATAATCGCCAGCTTCGCGCTCTACAATACGCAAGCACGTCTCATCAACAACCACACCGACATCCAGACCTGCCACGTTGACCCCATCGCGCACGATAACATCCAGCGTGACAGATTCACCACTGGCGACACGTTCTTCGGATAAGACTAGTTCAACATGTGGATTGGATTGGGCGTGCGATAACACCAGATTGAACAGAAACAGCACGAGTAAGACTATCGATTGTTTGAATTTCATGAGTTTTCCCCTTAACCCGTCGTGGAGTTTAGCATCTCGTCAGTATCAAAAGCGAATGAGGAACGCACATGGCGCTCCTCATCCTGTTGTATCACAGCTTAGCTACCCGTACCACATGTACCACTGTTTGAGCCGAAGTTGCGCCCAACATGTACCAGATCCAAAATGTTCACTGTACCGTCACCGTTGATATCTTTATCATCGGCAGGGTTCGTGCCCATGTTGGCACCGATGGTCGTGGCATCCGCATTATCGATGTCGTCGTCATCGTCGGCATCGCCAGCTTTCAGTACAATCTCGCCGGCTGTACCCACTACGGTGCTGACATCAATCGCACTACCACTATCGCCCAGATCAATGGTGTTGGAGCAAGAGAGATGACCGGTCATATTGGCGCTAGCATCGATTGATAAGACACCATCACCGCTCGGTGAACCCACCTCTGAATATTGATGGGTATCATCCATAGTGAATGTATAGGTGTAACTCGCCACAGGAGATTGTGTATAAGTCTTATCACCCAGTACCAATTCAACTGTAGGCAGGTTGCTGATAGTTGTCACATCACTGACAACAGTCATGGTGCTGTTCAACCATGCTAGATCGAGGTTTGTGATGGTAATCGTAATGTCGTTGACATCGCGCAACCAGCCAGTGAGTGCCTGCCCGACGTTGTTGGAGAGGATGAAATCACCATCATCCATGTTGACCACAATCGAGCCGTCTGTGGTCAGGCTACTCAGGGCATCTATTGAGAACGCGCCCAGTGTGAAATCGGTAGTGGTCGCTGTCTCAGAACCCTGACGGGTGACAGCGTATAAATCTGCCAAATTATTCGCACCAACGATCACGCCACTGGTTGCACCGGTGCTAGCATCAGAGAAGGTGCCAGCGGTGTATACGGTAGGAAAGGTGGTTACATCATAGTCACCAGTGGTGGTCGTGCCGATTTGATATCCAAATACGTTGTTGGCAGTTGGGATGTTGACACACTCAATGGTGATATCGACACTATCACCCTCATTGATGGTGCTGGCGGAGGCGTTTGCATAACAGCCGTCAACCGGATCGGCATGAACGACCATCGGGGCAACTGCCACGATTAAGAGAATACTGAAAATTGCAATGCGCTTAGACATTTCTAACTTCTTTCCACACCAGAGGTGTAAGCAAAGACCATTTAACTAAAATTGTTAATTTAATTAAATATCTATTTGTGTTCATTGTAAATTAATTGTTTGTGTTTTCATACGGATATTGCGCATCTCTAATAATGAGAGACCGTGTATCAGTTGAATCGGCACCCGGATTTTGGGTTGTGATTCCCACAAACAGGCAAATAATGGTAAGCTAGGGTAACTGTTGGTTGCTGAACGTGGACGCAGACCCCATGATAATGTTATGGCAGATGATTCGTAAATTCATCGCAGATGTGTGGCAGATCACGCGCATTTCATATCAAGCCAGTCCGGCTTTATTCTTCACATTAATTGGGATACAGATTCTGCTGGGCTTCAGTCCGGTGATCTCAGCCTGGGTGATTAAGCGCCTTGTCGATGTGCTGGCAAGCAATCTACAGGCGGATTTACTACAAGCGCTGATCGAAAACCTGTGGTTTCTAGTGATTTTGCAGGGTACAGTCTTGATCTTAGGCAAGGTACTGTATGATATACAGGTCATCTGCCGTAGTGAGTTGAAGCGACGCTTGAATATCATCACGCGCACGATGATCTTTGACGAACTCAAGCGTTTTCAAGGGGTACGCTACTTCGAGCAAGCGCAGTTCTATAATACGCTGGATACGGCATCGTATGGGCTGGAGTACGGCCCCGCCGGTGTGATCATCCGCTTGAGTGAGTTATTTCAGTATATGGTCACGCTGTTGAGCTTTGTAGGCATATTGCTGGTACTGAGTCCGTGGTTAGCAGGATTGGTGTTGCTGGTGAGCTTACCGCAGTTAATCGGGCGCTTGTGGATGAGCCGTCTCAATTTCCAGACCGATCAGACGCGCCGTCCCAAAGAGCGCCGACGCGATTATCTCTCCACCCTGCTCTCACGTCCCAATGCCATCGAGGATGTACGTGCTCATAACCTGACAGACTACCTGTTTCAAGAATTCATGACAACCAGTGAGGAAGTGCATCAAATCAATCGGCGCTATGATTTCAAACAATTGGGGATCAAGAGTGCACTCAATCTGTTGATCGGTACAGTAGCAAGCACCACCTTCGGTGTGGTGATCTGGCAAGCCTTACGGCGTGTCATCACGGTCGGTGATGTGACCTTCTATTTTTCGGCGTTGATTGGTGTGATGAGTGCCATCACCGAAATTGCGGATAAAATCAGCGCCCTACATAGTTATGTGTTGTTCTATGAGCAATTCAAGCACCTGCAAGCCCTGCCAGACGATCTCTATCATCCGGCACATCCTAAGCGCGTGCCGCCTTTACAACGGGGTATCACTCTCAAAGACTTGCATTTTCAATATGAGAACGGCCATGCGCAAACCGTTTTACAATCGCTCTCTTTGACCATTCCCGCGGGACAAGTTGTGGCACTGGTCGGGGCGAACGGTTCGGGCAAGAGCACGCTGGGCAAATTGCTGACACGCCTCTATGAGCCGGATGACGGTCAAATTTTGTGGGATGATATCGACGTGCGCGAGTTCGCAGTATCGGCAGTGCGTCAGCGTATTGCCACCGTCTTTCAGGATTTCCCGCGCTATGATTTGAGCATCCGCGAGAACATTTTACTAGGCAAACCGGATGCTGATCAGCAGGCCCTTGAACGAGCGGTTGAACAAGCTGGACTCACACAGTTGATCGCCCGTTTACCCGATGGCTACGAGACCATTCTCAGTCATCATTTGATTGACGATGTGCAGGCATTGGGCGCTGATGTCTCTGATGGTGAATGGCAGAAGATTGCTCTGGCACGGCTTTATCTGCGTGATACGGACTTTTTGATCTTCGATGAACCCGTCACTGATTTAGACACGCACGCCAAACAACAGGTCTATCAGCATATTCTGGCGCACAAAGGCAGGCAGACCACGCTCATGATTTCAGCGCGTGTCGATACCGCACGCATTGCCGATCAAATTGCCGTATTGAAAGACGGGCGCATTGTGGAGTACGGCACACATGAGGATTTGCTGGCGCAAGAGGGCGAATATGCACGCCTGTATCAGGCTCAGGCACAGGGCATATAATACGCTACTTATGTCCTTCCCTAAATTTACCGTGCTAGAAACACATTGCCTTTTACTTTATACTACTTGTGAATGATCGCACAAAGTAGATGAAGTGTAGCGTATTATGATAGTCATTCTGGCACATGGAGCACTCGGTTGGTATGACGAACTGGTCTTCTTAGGCATCATCGTGATCTTTGCGGGGATGATGCTGGTGAGTTGGTTCCGTAGCCGTAGCGATGATTACGAACAGACCGATCTCATGCCACATGCCCCTGATCATGAGCCCACCAAAAATGAGGCAGGCGAGCGTTTTCAGCTCGATTGAATACCTATGAGTGGATTACCCTACAAACGACTGAGCTTGATCACGTTGTTGATGCTGGTATTGACAACCTCAACATCGGCGCATGGTTATATCGTGCGCAGTATCCCCGAAGATCGCAGTACACTCGAACGCCCACCCTCACGCTTGCAATACTGGTTCAGCGAAGCACTTGAGCCGGAGTTCAGCTCGATCAACCTGCGCAATGATCGTGGTGACATCCTCGCAAGTGGGGGTGTTTCAGAGACTGATCGCACACTATTAACGCTGACCGTCCCGCAGGATGTCGGCGAGGGCGCCTATATTGTCGAATTACGTCCGGCGTTTGCCAGTGATGGGCATGTGGTTGGTGAAAGCCGTGTGTTCTTTGTGGGTCAGGAAGTCAGTGGCATAGTCGGACAATCCGCATCAGACCAGGCCCTGCCCCTTGAAGCTGTGTGGAAAGCGCTTCTGCTCAATACCAGTTATGTGCTATTTGGCACAGCGATGTTATACAGCTTCGTGCTGGTTCCGGTCTGGGGCAGTGATCGCTACCCGCAGGGCTTGCTCCCGCCCCGTGTGATGCGTCGTCTCAATCTAATCATGTTCGGGGGAATTTTCTTCGCCGGCTATGCCAATATCATCGCGCTGATGCAACAGACGATGGTCTTCTTCGGAACATCACTGGATAATGTGTTATCGGGCAACCTGTGGAATGTGGTGCGGATCGGGTCACGCTTTGGTGATGTCTGGAACTTCCGCATGGTGATCTTAGTGCTGGTGTTGGTGATGCACAGCGCAAGCCTCTATTATCGCCAGAAATTCCCGCGGGTGGTGCGTTCTTTCTGGACAGCAAACACCTATTTGCTGGCGCTATTACTGGGCGCACAGGCGGTTAACAGTCATGCGGCAGGTTCGTTGGTGATGCCGTGGAACGCGATACTGATACACTGGTTACATGCACTGTCAGTTGCGTTCTGGGTAGGTGGTGTAATCGCGCTGACGCTGGTATTGCCTGTGGCGCTTGCGCCGTATGAGGGCGAAACACGCTGGCAAGCGCTGCGTCCGGTGATGCGCCGTTTTAGCCGTTATGTGGTGGGGGCCGTGTTGCTGGTCATCAGCAGTGGCATCTACAGTGCGAGTAACTGGTTTTTCTCGGCAGATGATTTGTTAAGTAGTTACGGCAGTGCGCTCGGTTACAAATTGCTGATGGGTATGATCTTATTATGGGTGGGAGCCTTACACCATATTGCGCTCAATCCGCAATGGTTAAAGCGCGTGCCGTTGCGGGCCTGGGTCGAACGGGCGCGTTCCTTCGGAGGTACAATGCGCCTTGAGACCGTGCTGGCGATCATCACTGTGAGCGCCGCTGCCTGGTTGAGCGCCACCCCTGTCCCCGAACCGGCATTCTTGACCGAAAACAACGAGACACTGAGCGAAAATCGGCGTGTTGGGCAATACGAGGTACAGATGACACTGGCACCCGGCGCACCGGGGATCAACTCGGTCGATTTAGTAGTACGGCGCGAGGTGCTGTTAGTCGATGATGTGACGGTCAACGTGCAATTGGTCTTACCTGAACGCGATCAACGTACCGACTGGTTAGAGGCAGAGCATATCGCTGAGGGCTTGTACACCATTGTCGATGACTCGATTGATCGGAGTGGGCGTTGGTTGGCGCTGGTGAACATCGTCGACAGTAACGAACAATTAACACGGGTCGTCTTCGAGTGGTCAGTGGGCGATGATGCGGGTGTGACCACACGCATTCCGCCATCGTGGTGGCAATTGCTGACCGCTTTCCTCACGCTGGGGGCGGTGTTATACGTGATCTATCCAACAGGGCGTAAAGTAGCCAAACGTATGGCATGGACGCGCACGAATTTACTGATTAGTGGGGGTGTCATTGTTATGACAGCGGTTGCACTGATCGGGAGCACGATCTTCCTCAGTAATCAGGCACAACGACTAGAAAGCGAACTCAACCCGTTACCCCAACAGGTGAATACCGTCTTGCCGGATATGGGATCGATTGCGCTGGGAGGTGGCCTTGTGCAGACGCAGTGCCCGCCAGCATGGACGGACGATAGCATGATGACGTTAGTATCAGCGCGTTTAGATAGCTGGCGCGATGACGATCTATTCGAGATCACCCATAGCGGCTGGCGCAATCTGCCCTCTTGCGAAGAGACACTGACTCGCACGCAACGCTGGCATATCGTCAACTACTTGCGCCATAAGTGAGGGGCATCAGGCACGGACAGCCTCAACAAGCTCCGATATATCGGCGAGCATCTGGTTAGGCAGGTTCATATCGGTCTGCAAAGTACGAATATCACGATAACGCGGTTCTAGTGCAATCAAGTCTTTCCAGAGCTTACGGGCTTCGCTAGCTTGTCCTAGACGAAAGCGCGTCACCGCTAACCCGGCCATCGCCTTATGAAAAGCGGGGTTGGTATCCAGTGCTTGCTGAAAATATACACGAGCGTTTTCGATCTCTTGCATCAGGTAATAAAGAAGCCCCTGATTAGTCATCACGGAAGGGTGAATCATTTGCTTGTGGCGCGGTTCTAGCGCGGTGCTAAGTGCCAGATTATAGTTCGACATCGCCTCAGCATAATCGCCCTGTATGCGGTAGGCTGTCCCCCGATTGTTATAGAGCAACGCACGCCCGGAAGCGGATAAATGGTCAGCGACGGCTAAGCCGTCATCACAATCACGAATTGCGCCGTCGATATCGCCAAGAAACATCTTAGCGGCGGCGCGGTTAGCATAGCCAATTTCTGAATCTGGCTCTAGCTGTAAGACATGCTCACTATCGTCGAGAGCTTGCGCGTATTGACGCTTGCCGAGATAAAGCGCAGAACGTATACCATAGAGCGCGGGTAAATCAGATTTGCTGTGTTGAATAGCAGCGCTGTAATCGGCTATCGCCCCATCAATATCACCCAATGCATTGCGCAAGGCGGCGCGTTGTGTATGCAAGAACACCCGGTTCACCGGCAAGTGCAAAGTCTCATTGACTTTAATAATGCGTGTATAATGATTGATTGCCCCGCGAATATCACCCCGGACAGTCATCGCTGTTCCCATGTAGTAGACGGTGACAAAGTAACCCATCGGCACACCCACTAAAAAGATGAACAACGTGATCGCTATCCAGATATTGGTCTGTGCCCCAATAAAGCCCACAAGAAACAGGCTAAACAGCATCAGAATGGCGATTGAACGCGGTAATCGTAACATAAAAAGCCTCACTCATACTTACATCATTGTCATTCTATCACAGCTTGATGAGCATATGAGAGATGTCATATTAGATTTATGACAGATACAACTAGGGCATCTGCAACACCTGTCATATAGTATAGATAACAAGTGAGAGGAGGCTGAAAGCCTAAGAATGACAGCACATATTCATCTCACAAATCGGATAAGTTTGCATAGTTGAATGAGTTGTAACCACGTAAAACGAACACGCGTAACGTGTGGTGGCACAATCCTGAGGGAGCCACCAATAACAGACGATGGGGACAACGGGGGAGTTTTCAACTGATGATAAACCGTATCCAGCAAAGCCACCGCTAACTCGAGACCGAGGCACATATGCGGTGGTTTTGTGTCCCCTGCCCCTTTTAACTTTCCCTGATGCCAGTACAATCAAACAGATAGACCACTATTGATAAGGATAAGCCATGCTTGGGCTATTATTGGCGTTGGTGATCGTGCTCATTAGTAGCGCCTGTACTGTTGAACCTACTGTCACTGACATCCCATTCCAGACCGCCACACCCCGCCCGTTTGAGACACGCCCTGCGCCGGATGAAATGGGTGATGTGACGATTCCACTAGATTTTACCGGTGGTGAGCCGATCATCCTGCGCGAAAGCCCCGGCACGTTTGATCTTGCCATTAGTGGCGAATTTATCGCACAGTGGGATCAGGGTACGGTTGTCTATAACTATTTGCCGAACAGTGGTGCATTACCTGCTCGCAATCAGCTGTATATCGCGGTCAGTGATACGGATGCCTCACAGCAACTATCATTTGAATTTCCGCCAGAGATCGCTACCGGACAATACCCGCTGGTTGCCCTTGCTGATTATGAACAAAGTGCTGGCGTGATCGCTGTTACCTTTGAGCGTTTAGTGTTCGATGGTGTGCAATCCTCACAGGTAGATGCCTTCACAGAGGACATCGCCGGCACATTGACGCTGACAACCATCGGGGAAGCAATTTCAGGGCAGTTTCAGTTCAGCGTCTCGCACACTGAAACCAGCGATGCCGGTGAAATTGATGTGCAGACGGTTGAGATCACCGGACGCTTCGACGATGTGCCTTACCAGATCACGCTCGATGATCCGTTTGAGTTAGACGTACCTTTGCCTACACGCAACTTCACTGGTGACGATCAGTGAATGCCAAGCGTGACACATGTCAATGCGGCAAAATATCACCAGAAGAGATTTCTTGTACCGCAAATTAGGGATAATAGTGATGACAGCAGATAACGAATACACACCCATGACTCTCACACAAGTTGCGCCGGAACTGAGAGCGCCTATTAGCAAGATGCCACCCATACCCATTGGTAATAAATTGGGTCGCTGGTTCATCCGTAAGGCGATGAATTTTCTCGTCCGTGAGAAGGATTATGACGGTGTAAGCATCGAAAAGCGTATGCTATCTAAAGACATTGAAATACACATTTACACACCGGAGCAGGCTTTAACAGACGCTGGATTACTCTGGATTCATGGGGGTGGGCTGGTTATCGGTAGTGCCAAACAAGATCATAAATTTTGTGCAGATACCGCACGCGAACTTGGGATCATCGTTGTTTCTACGGAATATCGCCTTGCACCTGAATCTCCATTCCCTGCTGCGCTTGACGATTGTCATACGGCATGGATGTGGCTACAAGCCTCTGCCTCTGAACTCAACATAGATGCAACGCGCATCGCTATCGGTGGGCAAAGTGCCGGTGGTGGGCTGGCTGCTGGTCTCGTGCAGCGTATTCATGATGATGGTGGTATACAACCTCGCGCACAATGGCTTTTCTGCCCTATGCTTGATGACCGTACCGCCTTGCGCTATGAATTGGATGACATCAATCATTTCATCTGGAATAATCAGAACAATCGCATTGGATGGCATGCTTATCTCGGTATTCATTTTGGATCCGAGCAAACTCCTGCTTATGCGGTGCCTGCCCGCCGTGATGATTTAACAGGTTTGCCGTCAGCATGGATTGGCACAGGCGACATAGAATTGTTCTTCGTTGAGGATAAAACCTATGCTGAACGCCTTATGGCATCCGGTGTTGATTGTCTGCTACATGTCGTAGAGGGTGGTCCGCATGGTTTTGAGAGTATCGCTCCGCATACAAAGCTTGCACAAGATTATTTGGCGCAAAGTCGAGCGTGGTTAGCTTCTTTCATATAAGCCTCATTCACGAGGGCACACATCTACATGCGATACAAACGAATCGCGCTCCTGTTACCTCTACAACTACAATGCTTGTGTGATCCCAAAATAGAAAGATCTGGAATTAAGGTGAGGCTGCATACAGGAAAGCAGGCGCAATTAGATGAAAAACCCCGACTATCGCGCAGATAATCAGGGTTTGCATTTGTCTGTGATTGGATCGGGTACGTTATCTACGTAGCATTGATAGCACTTCATGGCGGAGATCGCGATCTTGTTCAAAGACACCGCGTGCAGCAACTGTTGTCGTGCTCGCTTCGTGCAGTTGCACACCACGGGATGACATGCACATGTGCTCGGTATCATACAGCACGACCATCACACCCTGTGGGTTGAGCAATTCCATTAACTTATCGGCTGTCTGTGCACCGATACGTTCTTGTAACTGGAAACGGCGCGAGTAGATATTCAACATCCGCCCCAATTTGCTCAAACCGAGTAGGTTCTCGCCAGGCAGGTAGGCAATAGCCCCGTAGCCATGAAATGGTGCGAGGTGATGGCTACAGGTGCTGTAATAGCGCATATCTTTGACCAGCACTAAATCGCCTGTACCGCTGGAGTTCGGGAAAACAGTGATCTCATCTTCTGGTTCGATGGCATAACCACTCGCCCAATGTTCGAGATAGGCTTTGGCAACGCGCTTGGGGGTATCGCTGTAATTGGGATCTTCCCAGTTAACGTTGAACGCATCGAGCAAATCATGAACAGCGTTGTAGATTTTCTCGTACTGTTCACGGTCACCGGTAACAATTTCTGTGGGCTCGTAAGCTTCGATGAAGCTCGGCCCGTATTCATCCACATTGTCGAAATTAATTACTTCGATTTTGGGGATACCATTTGACTCTTTAATAGCCGGGGCAGTCTGCGTGTTGATCTGTACATCCAACTTGCGCCCGTTACTATTATTACCGTTTTTATAACCTTTGTTGTTGTATGCGCACATGTATCAGTTGTTCCTCACTAATGTGTATATTTCAGGGTGCTAGCTTATCCGATAGCACCTTTCGGTTGAACATCAGTGGTTTACAAGAGACCTAACCGATTGCGCGACCTCAACACGATTGGTAAAGTCTATATTTTGCAATCCACCATTACTTTGATGTTCTTGTTCGATGTGTTCTTACTTACTTGCAACATCCATCATGGCACAGTTTTATGAGTCTCTTGTAAGTTAGATCACAGTAGCACCTTAAAGCTTTTTTTAAATTCATAATTTTCTGAACATAAAAAATTATGCAATAGAAGCATCTATCTAGCACAAGGTGCAAGATATGTGATAGATTGTGTGAGCGAAACAGCGATCAAGGATGCAATAAGGGAATGCGCCAACCTCAAACAGATCCTCATCGGATTTTTCCCGCGCTCATTAGCGTATTATTTGTGCTATTAGCGACACTCTACAACATCACCACACCGATTTTTGAATCAGCCGATGAGGTCTGGCATTATCCGGTGGTGCACCATCTGGAGAACAATCGCCTACAATTGCCGATCCTTAACCCACAAGATCCCATGCCATGGAGGCAACAAGCCGCACAACCCCCGCTCTATTACCTGCTGGCGGCGATCATCACCATGCCAATTGATACCAGTGATATGGACACTGTTCGCCGATTGAACCCACAAGAACTCGGCGTACAATATGCTGATACCATCCCCAACGCCGTTGTGCATCACCCGACGCGGGAAGCGTTTCCGTGGCGCGGAACAGTATTAGCAGTACACATCGCACGCGGGCTATCGACAATGTTCGGACTGGCTACGCTATGGGTAACCTATACACTGGCGCGACTGTTATGCCCGGCACAGCGTTGGGTGGCAGAGGGTGCAATGGCACTCAACGCAGGCTTGCCGATGTTCGTTCTGGTGAGTGCCTCGGTCAGCAATGATGCGCTGGCGATCTTGTTAGGGAATAGTCTCTTGCTGGCAGTGATTGCACTGGTGAACGATACACTACCCGCAACACCGCGCACCTATGCTCTGCTGGGACTAATCGTCGGGGCGGGCTTGCTGAGCAAGCTCAGTTTAGGTTTCGGCATCCTGATGGTGGCACTCGCCCTGCTCATACGCGACTATCGCGCTTATCAACACGGACAGGCGATGCGTCATGTGCTGGTTGGAGGGATAATTTCCAGCGGAATGACGATACTCATCGCGGGATGGTGGTACTGGCATAACTGGATGACCTATGGTGACCCCACCGCGCTCAACGTCTTCTTAGATGTAGTTGGACGGCATGAGATCACGTTGCGGCAACTGGCACTCGACTATCCGACTTTAATTCGGAGCACGTGGGGCTTTGTCGGAGCGATTTACGCGCCCATGCCGGATTGGGTGTACGCGCTGTTCAACGCTATGGTAACCCTCGGGGTGCTGGGCATGGTGATCGATAGTGCCCGTCATCGGCGTAAACCGTCACTGATACACACCCTAAGCCTACTCTGGGTGGCGATCATCGTCGTCGGTATGGTGCGCTGGTCATTGACTACACCCGCCTTACAGGGACGATTAGCCTTTGGCGCGTTATCACCGGCGTTGATTGCCGTCGTTTACGGACTCGGTATCCATCTGTCAGGACGAGTCCGTCAAGGCATATTGCTAGCAGTCAGCGCCTATTTCATAGCGGTTACGTCTATTGCGCCTTTTGCGGTCATCATACCGACATTCTCTGCTCCACCAGAATTACCAGAAGCGATGCGTTCAGCAGAGGCACAGGCTACCTTTCGCCATCAAGAGCAAGCGCTGGCATTGCTCAGTACGGATATTGACCAGACCACGATCAGGCCCGGTGATCTATTAGAGATTGCGGTATCGTGGCGCGTCGAAACACCGCTCACAACCGATTGGACGCTATTCATCCATGCGATTAACCCGCAGGGTGTGATCGTCGCACAGCGCGATTTGTATCCGGCGCTCAACCGCATCGCCACCAGCGATCTACGTACAGGGCGCACATGGCAGACGCGCATCCAACTCGCTATTCCACAGACGATCTACACGCCTGCAGAATTACAGCTGGTATTGGGCTTATATGATGAGGATAGTGGTGTGCGTATGAGTGTTGATGAGGGTGCAGATTATCATCGGCTGGACACGCTGAACGCACCGCAACAGGTCAACGAACAGGGCATCCCTAATCCAATCGGATTGAACTTTGGCGATCAGATCACACTAGCAGGATATGATATAGATCAACTGAGTATAGAACCGAATGACACAGTGCAGTTGACGCTCTACTGGCAAGCACAGCGCCCACTGGATCGGGATTATGTAGTGTTCGCCAATATCATTGATCCAGTCAGCTTGACCAAAGTTGCTGATAGCAACGCGATGCCTGCTAACTGGACACGCCCGACTTCAAGCTGGGCTGTCGATGAGATTATCCACGACACCCACACCCTGACAGTCTACCCCGATGCTGAAGCGGGCATCTATGAGTTAGAAATCGGCTTATACGTGCAGAGCGATGATTTCCCGCGCTTAACCCTCATCAGTGCGGATGGACGCCCTCAGCGCGATTTTGCCTATTTAACGCGCATCCGCATCACCCTACCGGATTAATCCAGCAAACGGGCAACGCGCTCGATGATGTGTGCGGCAACCTGTGCCTTGCTCATCAAGTCAAAGGTTTCTTGTGTGCCGTCACGGTGTATGATCAGCACGCGGTTATCATCGACAGCGAAACCGGCATCCTGTGCAGAAATATCATTGGCAACGATGAACTCTAAGCCTTTGGCGCGTGCTTTGTTTGCGGCATTGGTGAGTAGGTTTTCGCTCTCGGCGGCGAAGCCCACCACCACGCGCAGTCGGCGCAAGTTTGCCTGTACCTCTGCACTGAACGTCTGCGGTTGCTGACGCGCCTGATGCAGTGCCTTGAGCAAATCAGGATTGCGGGCGAGTGCGATCGTCATCTGCGCGTCATCATCCCCTTTTTTGATCTTCTGTGTAGCGCGTTGCGCCGGACGAAAATCGCCCACTGCCGCCGCCATAATGAGCGCGTCTGCGCCTGTGTCATGGGTGAGTGCGTTCATCAGCGCCGTTTGCAAATCTTGTGCCGATTCAAAGGGAATCACCTGTGCGCCCACCGGCGCAGGTAAATTGACTGATGAGAGCAAGGTCACCTGTGCGCCAACATCCAGCGCCCTCTGTGCCAGCGCATAGCCTTGTTTGCCAGACGAGTGATTGCTGATGAAGCGTACCGGATCAAAAGATTCACGGGTGGGGCCCGCTGAAATCACGACGTGTCGCCCCGCCAACGCCCCATCACGCCCCAACACCCGACGCATATGCCCGATCAGTGTCGGGGTATCAGGTAAGCGCCCCTCTCCTACGAGACCACTAGCGAAGCGTCCGCTATCCGGTGGCACAAGATACGCCCCCCGTTCGCGCAAGGTGGCGATGCTGTGCTGTGTAGCAGGATGGCGATACATGCCGCCATCCATAGCTGGCGCGATCAACAGCGGACAACGGATGGCAAGTGCGGTCACGGTTAACAGATCATCGGCGCTACCCGCAGAGAGCTTAGCCAGCGTATTCGCTGTGGCGGGAACCACTGCCAGCAGATCAGCCCCTTCGCCTAAACCCACATGCGCAATATGTGTCGGCAGACCACCGCCGGTATCCGTTTGCCACATATCGGTGTAGACAGCGCGTCCGGTCACCGCCTGAAACGTGATCGGTGCGACAAAGCGTTGAGCAGATTCGGTCATGATGACATCAACCAGCGCACCGGCTTGTGTCAGCTTACTGGCGAGGTCTACCGCTTTGTACACAGCGATGCTCCCTGTGACAGCCAGCACGATGCGCTTTTGATCAAGTAAGTTATGCGTTGGCATGATGCCTATGATCCTTTCTCACTCAATCCGTTACCAGATATAACACCAGCAAATATTCACCGGCACTCTCGTCAAAGGCAGTCACACGCAAACGCACACTATCGACATCGAGCAAATCTGCCATAGGGATTTCTAGCGCAGGGTTGAGATCGACACCGCGCACGGTCAGGTTATCCGCGAGTGTGACCCGTGCATCGTCAAAATCGGCTAGGTCTTGATCACACAAATCAGGGATACCCGCATCATCACAAACTACGGGATCATCGTCGGGATGTTCCCATGTCAAAATAGGATTGAGTTCGAGATCGGTGGTGAATACGTAGGCACTCAAGATCCCATCGGTTGCTAGCATGGACGGCGTGAGGTCAATCTCAAACAAATCACCTTCATCGCCGGCTTCGACTGTACCGCCTTCAACGATCAGCAGGTAATTATCCGGTGCACTCTCGCGCCCACCGAAGACGATACTGCGATCATCGGGCGTGATCGATGCCTGCGGGAAGACTAAATCGCGAGTGACAGTCAGCACAGGTAATTCAAGCGTATAGGCGATCGTATCCGGCGTATCATCATAACAGGTGCCGATGTCATCCACGTCGAGTACGGCTAGCACTGGATCGCTGTTATTGGATAGCACAGTGGCGGTGTAAGTCGCATCATCAGGGAAGCGAACACGAATGCCATTCTCAAATATCGTTAGATCATCACAGGTCAGTGTCAGCATGTTGTCTTCGGTTGCAGTGACGACTGCCTGACCATCACCGGTTTGTACCGCGCCGGATTGCAATTCAAGGATGAGTGCATAGACACCGAATTCATCTGCACCCACGGTCAGGCGGATGTCA
The DNA here is from genome assembly GCA_051117475.1 of Anaerolineae bacterium. Taxonomy (GTDB): domain Bacteria; phylum Chloroflexota; class Anaerolineae; order Aggregatilineales; family Phototrophicaceae; genus JAUZRW01. Next base: position 16,072 of record JBNPEE010000047.1, read on the forward strand.
CCGGGGGTTTCCGGTAGAGGCACACGCACGCTATCGAACGCATCACCCAAGATTGAGTACAATTCAACCTCCGTGGGTTCGGCAGTGACCGTCTCGCCTTCGCTATCAGTGAGGGTGAGCATCGGTTGATATTCGGCATCGAGTGACACCAGATAAGCCGAGAGCGATGCATCGGCGCTGGCTTCCAGGATGGCTTCGGTCAATGTCAGTTGATAGGTGTGATCATCTTCGAAAATGAAGGATTCCAATAGAACAACCAGTGCACCGGTTGTGTCGTTGATCTCACCAATTTCGACGGTGTTTGCGCCTTCGCCAAAGACAATGCCCGATGCATTGGTGAATGTCGGCGGGTAAACCCCTGTGGGTAGTGTGAGTTCGTAAAATTCAGCTTCGCGCGAGGCTTCATAACAATCGGTGAAGTCGTCTGCGTCGGTGATACCGATAATAGGCGTATAATTACCCTGCCCGAGTGCGGTCACAGTCACATCCGTGACCTGTTCGGAAATATCGGGCGGGATGATAGTGAACTGCGATTGATAACGATTACCCTCAGCACAGGTAAAACTAGGACTATCCTGTGCAGCCAGAGCAAAAGTGCTGGTTATCACCCATAATGTAACGATAATACGGCGCATGATACATGTCCCTCAATAACAAACGTGTCGAATACATTCATAGTGTAATCGCTTAACCCACTTTGCGCCTAGCATCCAATCGATTAGAATGCGGATAGTATGTTTGGGTTAAATGATGATGATGAAGAGATCACCTATGAAATACCTCTTGCTGAGCATCAGCTTGCTGTTACTACTTGCAGGCTGTGATACCACACAAAATATACCCGTCCTGCCGACACTGGCAGAACCGGATGCCATCGCCACAGGCTTTGTGCTGACCGAAAATGCACCGCCAGCAGGCTTCGATACCGTCTCTTTTCCAACGATTGATGCCAATCTGCCCCAATTAGCAGGCTGGCGCTATGAGATGTTCTTCGCCTTTGAGGGGGTGTTCGCCCGCACCCCACGCACAGTCAGCGCGTCCACACAAGCAATTATCAGCTATAATCAGGTGGGTTCGGCACGTCGGGTAGAAGCCTTGCTTGATAATGATTTAGAAGGGCTAGCGGATCCTCTGAGCTTTGAAGGGGTACGCTTAGGTCCAGATGCCTTTCTGGTGCGCGACGGACGTTGTGCGGTCAACACGCCGGATGCTGAATTATTGGCGGATTTAAGCGCGGGTAGTCTGTTAGGGGGCGTAGATTTGGCAACATCAGTGGCACGCAGTGAGCGGATCAACGGACAAGAAGTATGGTTGTATAATTTTTTGGCGGATGATTTGCTCTTACCCAACGTGCAGATCGGCGAAGATGGGCGCTTGCTCTCGCTCGTCGGGGAGTTATGGGTTGCCCCCGAACATAATGTGGTGGTGCGCTATAATGCCACGCTCGAAGTCGAAAATGCTACGATCCTTGACCAGAGCTTGCCGATATCTGGCACAATTAATCTGCAATATAACCTGTTCGATATCGGTGATGTCCCCAATATTAACGTGCCCAACGGGTGCTGAACACAAACGCGCACCCTGATCCGATGCGCGTGATTGTTCGTTTATCAACAAGGGCTTTCACGGAGTTTCTGAGAGTTCTTCCGGAAATTCGCTGGAAATTAAGAAGAAGATTGGTGTGGTTTCAGTCCCCGCAGAGACAATCAGGTAAATACGCTGTGAGCCAGTGGTCACATTACCTACATTGAGGGTATTACCCGCACCTTCAACAACAAATTCATATACATTGGCAACAATATCCACCGACACATAGCCATCTAACGCACCAAGGAACGCATTGGGATAGGGTACACCTTGTATCAAGGTGTTACCGTTGGCATTGAGATCAAATAATTCCACACCGGGGATCGCCTGGAAATAGGCGATGCGCGATATCCCCTCACGCGGAGGTGTGTTATCTTCCTGCGCGGTGACAACCTGCAAAGTCTGGTTTTCAGCGAAACCGATGACGGCAATCAGTGTCAGCGAGTCTGCCACAAGGGCCACCTGTCCCTGATAGATCGCATTTGCTAGCACTTCCCCGGTGGGTACTAAAGCGATGCTATATAAGCCCGCGGACAATTCACGGTAAGACGAAAGTGTGCCGAATTCCGTCGCCTCCAAGACCATCTCATCGTTGAGGTAAATATCAATTTCCGGCGCACTGACAGAGAAATGCCCGATACGCACCATCGACGTGCCCTCACCGGTCTCGATCTCGGCGAGCAAATCGCCGTTGTTGGTGGTCTGTGTAGCTAGATCGGTAGAGAGTAGTACCAGTGACGGGTTATCAATTGTCCCTACCAATGCCACTAAATAAGAGCGTCCAGCATTGATCGCCAGCGTATCCGTGATTAAGAGCGAGACACCTGCATTATCCTGAATATCAAAGACATACTCATCCGTCGGCAATTCTAATGATGCATAACCACTAGAGACCTCATCCGGATAACTCAAGTTCTCCGCAAGCAGATTCTCATCGGCTACAATCTGAACAGCTTCCAGTCCAGGGATCGCATGGACGACGGTTACCGGAGCAAAATCAGCTTCAGTCAGGTTGACATTTTCGGTGATGGCTTGCACGCTGAGATTATTTGCTTCAACCAAGCCGATCACAGCAATTGTCAGCCAGTCACCCGCCGCTAATGTGTATTCTGCGGATAAGATCACATTTTCAGGCGCTTGGCCAGCCACCACAATATCCAACAAATAGGTATCTGGCGTGAGGGTAAACCAATCGGAGAGTTCAGGGAAGCTGAAGGTTTCTAGCACCAGCTCACCATTGAGATACACATCGACTGCCGGCGCATCAGCGGAGAAGTGTGCGGCGCGCACGTAGACTTCTTCCTGTTCCGATTGTGCCATAACCGGCATTGCGAGTAACAAGAGTAAGATTGCTAAAAACCATTTACGCATGTGTTACACCTTTTGAGTCTTTTTAAACACATCCCACCACGCATATTGTATGCCAGAGTGAGTGATTGTCGATACCAAGTTCATTTTAACACGGATCAGATCGACGTGAGAAATAAAAAAGGGCTAGCATGATGCCAACCCTATAGAGTGACGCTATTCTAACACTTACTCGTCGTCTTCATCTTCGTCAAAGATCGTCGGTAAACCGAAGTGCAAGCGGATTTTGTTCTCGATCTCATCCAGCACATCAGGGTTTTCGATCAAATATTGCTTGGAATTTTCGCGCCCTTGACCCAGTAATTCATCGTTATAACGATAGAATGCGCCGCGTTTCTCGATGATTTCTAAATCTGCGCCAATATCGATGATCTCGCCCGTCTTGCTGATGCCCTCATTGAACATGATGTCAAATTCTGTTTCGCGGAAGGGTGGCGCAACTTTGTTCTTTTTAATTTTGATACGGGTACGGTTACCTACATTTTCACCACTGACTTTAATCGACTGAATACGTCGAATATCGAGGCGCACGCTGGCATAGAATTTGAGCGCCCGTCCACCACTGGTAGTCTCAGGGCTACCAAACATCACGCCCACTTTTTCGCGGATTTGGTTGGTGAAAATCAGGGTGACATTAGATTGTTTGACTGCACCGGATAGTTTACGTAATGCCTGGCTCATCAAGCGAGCTTGTAAGCCCACATGGCTATCACCCATCTCGCCATCGATTTCAGCGCGGGGAACCAGTGCCGCCACGCTATCAACGACAATCACATCGAGCGCACCGGAGCGCACCAGCGATTCTGTGATCTCTAATGCTTGTTCGCCGGTATCCGGTTGCGAGACATAGAGGGTATCCACATTTACCCCGATCACTTCCGCATAACGCGGATCAAGCGCATGTTCCATGTCGATGAAAGCACACAGACCTCCATGTTTTTGCGCTTCGGCGATCACATGTAAGCAAAAGGTTGTCTTACCGGAGCTTTCCGGCCCGTAAATTTCGGTGATGCGCCCACGGGGCACGCCACCCACACCAATCGCAATATCCAACCCCAAAGAACCGGAAGGAATCACGTCAATATCAAGGTTCTTGGCATCCCCCAAACGTTGAATCGTACCATCGCCGTAGCGTTTGGTGATATCTTTGAGAGTATTATCAAGTGCTTTGATCCGTCCAGCAATATCTTCAGGGATATTGACACTCTCTACGGGTTTCTTTTTTCTCGCCATGTTTTCTCTCTCTTGTTCATATTTAACTGGATGGGCTTGCTCTAGACACTTGCACATCTTAGCACATAAGTTCTAAAATGGCAATAGGTAGGCTTGATATTGTGTGTTGCAATTTTTCATGTAGAGTATGACTACGTTGAAAGCCAATAACGGGAGTTAGGCTCGATGAAAATTTATACGAAAACCGGTGATGATGGTACCACAGGATTATTCAGTGGCGGACGAGTTGTCAAGCATCATCTGCGGGTAGAATCTTATGGTACAGTCGATGAGTTGAACTCATATCTAGGGGTAGCGCGGGCATCACAACCGACGCAAAGCAGCGCTGACCATCTAGAGACCATACAAAATCACCTCTTTCGGTTGGGCGCAGACCTCGCAACACCAATGGACGCGAAAGCGGACTGGTTGGTACGCATCACCGATAAAGAAGTAAGGTGGTTAGAAGCGCGCATCGACACCCTGAGCGATGCTTTACCCGAGTTGAAGCAGTTCATCTTGCCGGGTGGTGTGCCTATCGGAGCGCATTTGCACGTAGCACGCACCATCTGCCGACGGGCAGAACGGCTCGTTGTAGCACTCGCCGAAAGTGAGGCGATCAACCCCGCTTCACAGATTTATCTCAACCGTCTGTCTGATTTTCTGTTCACGCTGGCACGTTACGAGAATGCCCAGCATGATGAACCGGAAACTAAGTGGAGCGTCCGCTGAGCAATTCAGCATGTTGTTTTTCAGCAAAATCGATATAATCCGCGCATTCGTGACAAACAGGAAGGCCTGACCATGGCAAAAATTGGGGTTCTAGCGTTGCAAGGCGCGTTCATTGAGCATCAACATATCTTAGAAGAATTAGGTGCTGAGACCGTGCAGGTACGTTTGCCGGCGCATCTGGACGGGCTGGATGGGTTGGTGATGCCCGGTGGTGAGAGTACGACTATCGGCAAACTAGCGGCAGAATACAGCTTAATTGACCCTCTGCGTGAGTTTGCCCGCACACATCCGACATGGGGAACCTGTGCTGGCATGATCTTCTTGGCGAAAGATATTGGTGTGGAACAGCAACCAATTTTAGGTCTGATGAACATCAAGGTTGATCGCAACGCCTTCGGGCGGCAAGTTGATAGTTTTGAGACAGATTTGCCATTCAAAGGGTTAGCAGACGATACACCTTTCCACGCGGTATTCATCCGTGCGCCTATCGTCAGGGATGTAGGCGATGGGGTTGAGGTGCTGGCACAGTTGGACGCACAACGTATTGTCGCGGTACGACAGGAGCATCTGCTGGCTACAGCATTTCATCCAGAATTAACAAATGACAATCGTATCCACGCCTATTTCTATGGTATTGTATCAAACAAACTGTAATCACTTAACATATCTACCGAAGGGGGTTAGAGCCATGTTAGCTCTCCAAGATTTCTGGCTTGATTATGACATGACAGGCCCGGATGATTTCGAAGACGAAGAAGAGGAAGAACTGTCGCTGGAAGCCTTACAAGAAGAGGAACTCAGCGAAGATGACGACGAGGAGGAGGTTGATTTCAGCATCGATGAAGACAACGAATTCGACCTTGACGACGAAGCCGATATAGACCTTGATGACGAAGATTTTATCTTTGATGATGAGGAAGAAGAAGAGGGTGATATCATTGACGACAGTGGTTACGACGATGAAGATGATTTTGATCTGTTCTTCGACGATGACGACGACGATGATATTTTCGACTTATACGGAGATGATTAACCTGTTTATGTCCACAAAATCCATAAGATATTATGCTTATGCTGGCAAAGCGTAGGGCAGTCGCAAAGGTAATCGATCACAATCTCCCCTATACTAGGATCAGATTTCGCATGGGTGCGGATCAGCGAAAATTGGACGCTAGCAGATGAGATTGTGTGGCATAACGTTATGAAGACCATTCGCTTAGGGTTAATAGCGGGTGCAGATACCTTAACTGAGACTGCCCTACTTCCTTACGAGGCAATCGAGCAAGTTTTTCGTCGTATGGATGGCATTTTATACGTCGGACAGATGCGCTCTGATGCCCTGCTGGATGCTTTGTCGAGCATTGCGCCTACACAGGCGATGCCTCTATCGGGCAAATCACAGAAGTCTGATGATAAGTATGTGTTGAGTTTCGGTCAGGTGCGCGTAGGCTTGACACATGGCAATCGTCATCCTATGGTTGAGCGGTATTTTCAACTACAACAACAACTGGGTAACCTGTATGCAGGCGGACGGCATTTGCTGGATACACTGCTTCAACGCTTTTCCGATGATGATGTGAATGTGATCGTATTCGGGCATTTACAAGCGCCGATGCACATCCGACGTGAGGGAATCGTGTTGATCAATCCAGGCGTGGTACATCCTATCACACCGGAACAAGCACAGTGGCAACTGCTCCACGAGCAAGATCCGCAACGGAGTACTATCTTCCAACAGCACATCCGCACTAGCAAACAAAAACAACAGCTACGACATTCAACTGTTGGCATCTTAGAGATTGAGCCGGGACGCATGATCCGTGCTCAGGTGCACCGTTTGCCCCTATATGCATATACCGGACACAACTATTGAGAGCAGTGCAGGTAATATGAGCGGATACTTTCAATTTCGTGTGATAGTTGCTATACCCTCCTATCACATTATACCTCTCCGCAATACTACCGAAGATGAAATACATCCAATCTGAGCTTGATGCTAGGCAAGACGTAGCATTTTAAATTATAGTTAGATTACGTGTTGATCTTTTGTATTTCACAATATTCATGAAAGTTCAAGCTAGTCATGCCGAGTCTTAAAATGTTACGAGGCCCCTCTCCCGGTGAGGAATTCAATCTCAATCAACAGACGATGACTATCGGGCGTGGGCACAAAAATCATATCATCATTCAGGATAATGAAGTCAGTCGCACTCATTGTCGATTGGTACGTGTCCTTGAAGATTATGAGATTCATGATCTTGGTTCGACCAATGGCACTTTCGTCAACGGTCAGCGCATCGATGAAGGCGGCTGGTTGCTGAGTGGGCGTAGTATTGTTGAATTGGGTGATTCGATCACACTGGAATATCAACCGCAGGATGTCGCCACCGGCACTTTACCCACAATTCCGAGTGACGCTCAACAGAGCGTATTCTATCTGGTGATCCAACAACGGTCACAAGATAAGCCTGAGATTTACATCCTCGATCGTGTGACAATTACCATCGGGCGCGATGTCGATAATGACATCAGCCTTGATGAACCGGAAGTTAGTCGGCATCATATGCGTTTGGTGCTGACGAAAGACGGCTACATGCTGGAAGACCTGAACACGATGAACGGGACGGCAATCGGCGGTGAGTCACTCACAACACAGCAACTATTACACCCTAACAATGAAATTACAGTTGGTATGGGCGTAACCATGTGGTACACCGATGATCCTGACTATTTGCTGACAAACATCAGCGACGATGCGTTGCCAGATAGTCACACCACAAATGATCCCAACCCGTCAATGACAGATGAGGTCACGCATGATCGATCGGTAATCAAGCCGGAGGCTAAAACCGATGCCGTGATTCAGATCGGACATGGGCTGAGTAATGGCGATCTTGAAAATACATTATTCATGACCTACGCCCGTGAGGAGTGGAACGTGATTGGGCGACACGTCTATGCCTATCTTGATGACAATAATATCAAGACCCACACGCAACAGTACCTGACACCCAACACTGATGATTGGCGCATAGCACTGGAACAGGCACATGCTGAAAGCCCTTGCCTGCTGGCGATTATCTCAGCGCATTCAATCACTATGACTCATGTGATCCGCAGTATCCGGCACTTCATCGCCCGCGAGAAACCGGTGCTATTGGTACAGTATGGCAAAATCGACAAATTGCCAATGATCATCCGAAACATGCCAGCGATCCGCTTCGATCCACAAAATCCAGATAAGACCTACCGTATCATCCTAGCAGAATTACGACGCATTGGTTTGTGAGGATATCACCCTAATTTGACGATGTATTCAGATTGATTGCACCCAAATTTTAACGAATGCTTGCCTTTAACTTAGTTTTCATATACAGTTTTTAATAGAAATAAGCGTGCTTTTGCAATGACGAACAACTTATGATTAAGAACTGATCTTCGCCAGTTGCGAGGGTCAACGTGAAGAGGAACACCGAACTGTTTGAACACAGCTTTGAATTTCAACGGTAAAAATGATGAAAGCGGCTGTAAGTAGCGCAATACTGAAACCATAAACCAACCGCCTGAATGCGGATGATGCTTTGAAAACGAGCAATTATGAAAACTGCTCGGCAGGGAAATCGGTAATATGATTGTATACGATGTCCTATGCCACTATGGTCAATCAACAGCACACGCTGTGCGCTGTGATAATCTAAGGTCACGATAAAACCGATAGTGACAGGTGGAATGACAATCCAACACTGATAAAGCCGACAACCCTGATACGGTGTGCGCTTTTTACAGCCGTAAATCCTAAACGGATGAGACGGCTGTTTGTGTTTGAAAGAATCAATTCATGCCCAAAGTCACCGCATTGGAATGGCAGAAGAACAATAAAGACCGCGTGAACGTTTATCTCGATGAGGAATTTGCCTTCGGGTTGAACGTCATGGATGCGATGCAGTTGAAGAAAGGTCAAGAGTTAGACGAGATGACCGTCATCGAACTGCAACACAAAGACGCGATCGTGAAGGCGATTGACGCGGCTGTGAATCTGCTCTCTTATCGTCCGCGAAGTACCGAAGAAATTCGACGAAAATTGAGCCAAAAAGGTTATGAAGAACCTGTCATCGATGTTGCGATTGAACGCATGACTGCGCGTAACTACCTCGATGATGAGGCATTCGCCCGTTTTTGGATTGAGAGCCGTAATCGGGGCAAACCAAGGGGCAAACGTGCCCTGCGTTATGAACTCCGCAATAAGGGTATCTCGGATACCATCATCCGCCGTTTGCTGGATGATATGGTGGATGAGCAATCCGGGGCATATCAAGCCGCACAAAAACGGATTGCGCGTTTGCGTGGCGCAACTGAATACGAATTCAAACAGAAGATAGGTGCTTTTCTCCAACGTCGGGGTTTCAACTACGATGCAATCAATCAGGCACTCGAGCAGATCATCGCTGATCTACAAGAAAGTGAACCTGATTTCTTCGCAGAAGCAGATGAGAACTGGATGTGATCCCGACGGTGTTCGTCACGGCGACACTCAACATAATCAATTTGGATACCGTGAAAGGAGAATCGGTGGTGAAGGCATTACAGTGATGTGAGCCGACACCATCGGGCAGAACCTATGGACCCTATCGTAATAACACTCATTGTAGTGCTTGTTGGCTTGGTTACCGCCGTAGTCGGGTTTTTCGTCGGTCGATCAAGAGGGGCTAGTAATGGCTTACAGCAAGGACTCTCTCAGGGCATTGAACAAGGGCGAGCTGATTTGCTGGATGAACAACGACTGGAAGGTCGTAGTGAACTAGCACAAGCTCGTGAAGAAGCCAAACGCATCCTCATAGAAGCCAATGACGAGGTGAATTCGATTATTAATGAGGGTGAGCGTAAAGCACGGGTACGCCTCGAAGAAGCCGAGCAGAGCATCAACCGCCGCCGTAAAGAGCTAGACCGAGAAGAAGAAGGTTTAGAGCGTCGGCGTGTGGGTCTCGACAAACGCGCCGAGGACATCGATCATCGTCTGGAGCGTATGGAACAGCGCGAGCAACAACTGAATAAACGCCAGAGTATGCTGGATCGCAAACAGAACGAATTGAGCAAAATCGAAGAAGAGAAGTTCGTAGAATTGCAACGTATCGGACAGATGACTATCGACGAGGCGCGGGATCACGTGCTGGCATTAGCAGAAGAAGAAGCGCGTAACGACATCGCCCGTATCATCCGCCAGGTAGAAGCAGAAGCCCATGAAGAAGCGGATAAACGCGCCCGCAACATCATTTCAATGGCTGTACAGCGCCTCGCTAGTGAGCACGTGAGCGAAATTTCAGTGAGTGTAGTCCCTCTGCCTAGCGATGACATGAAGGGACGTATCATCGGGCGCAATGGGCGCAATATCCGCGCCTTTGAGATTGCAACCGGCGTTGATGTGATCGTTGATGATACGCCAGAAGCCGTCACCATCAGTAGTTTCGACCCTGTGCGGCGCGAAGTTGCCAAACAAACAATGGCGAAACTGGTCGCAGATGGGCGTATCCATCCGGCACGCATTGAAAAGCTAGTAGAAGACACGCGCACCGAAGTCGATCAGACGGTTCGTGAAGAAGGTGAGCGTGCTGCTTACGAAACAGGCATTCATGGCTTACATCCAGAAATTTTGCGCCTACTCGGTCAGCTCAAGTTCCGCACCAGCTATGGTCAGAACCAGCACGCACACGCCATCGAAACTGCCCATCTGGCGGCAATGATCGCCCATGAACTGGGTGCAGATGTGCAGATTGCCAAAGCAGGTGGCTTGTTGCACGATCTCGGTAAAGCCATTGATCATAATACAGAAGGCACTCATGCGCTGATTGGCGGTGAGGTGCTACGGCGTTATGGTGTGCATGAATCGGTCATCAACTGTGTGGAATCACACCATAACGAACGCGAGAAAATCTGTGTAGAAGCGTATATTGTAGAAGCTGCTGATGCAATCTCCGGAGCGCGTCCGGGGGCACGGCGCGAAAGCCTCGAAAGCTATATCAAGCGCGTGAAAACGCTGGAAGAAATCGCAAACGGTTTCAAAGGCGTGGAGCAAAGTTACGCGCTACAGGCAGGGCGTGAAGTGCGCATCATCGTGCGTCCGGAAGATGTCGATGATCTCGCCGCGATGGAACTGAGCCGTAATGTGGCCCGTCAGATCGAAGAAACGATGCAGTATCCCGGACAGATCAAAGTACATGTAATCCGTGAGACACGCGCTATCGACTTTGCCAAGTAAGGCCAACAGATGCATGACAAAAAACGGGACAGCTCTGTGAGTTGTCCCGTTGGTGTTTACACGGCAATATCGCGCCGCTCAAAGTTGAAGAACGAAGCAGCAAGGAGTACCACCGTCAAACCGATCATCAACCACACATGCCACTGTACCACACCATTGAGCAAGGTATTCTCCACGTTGTAGTAGGTGAAGATGGCGAATGACTCAACCACATCCATCCACGCATTATCAATCAGACCGCCGAGGCTCTGCACGGCAAAGCTGAACACGATATAACTGGTGATGAGCGTGAGTACCTGTTGTCGTCGTCCGACCCATGCCCCGATGAAGGTCGTCAGCGCTAGCAGGAAGATCATCACAGGGATCACGGCGGCGGTGACGATCAACAATTGCTGAATATCTAGCTCCAGCGATAAGCCCCACTGCCCTGCATACAAACCAAGCAAAGTCATCCCCATCAGTAAGAGGATGTTGAGCATATAGGCGAGAAACTTTTCGAAGATCACGCGCCAGCGGGGTAAGGGTAAACTGAGCATGACATCCAGCGTACCTTCCGATTCTTCAGCGGCAGTGACGCGCAAGCCCATCACCACCGGGTAAGCGGCAAACAACAGCGCCAGCTTGCCGAACACACCGACTGCAATCAAGCCCTCCACACTCGCTAACACATTGACATCCGTCACACCGGCTGCCGCCATCATCCACGGGGGCAAACTAGCGAATAAATCCACCAATTGCAAGCCATTGAGCGCCGGTGACATCTGCAAGACGAGGAACATCATCGCCGCAAAACCCAATCCCCAGACGAGTGTGGTGCGCCACGTGTAGCGCATGGTATCTTTGAATACTGACCAAGCCATGTTGATTACTCCTTACCCTCTAATATCACGATTTTCGAATGCATATAGCGCGATCATCACGCTGACCACTGCCAGCACTAACAGGATCAGCACATTGCCGGTATTAAGCGATTCTTCCAGTATCACGCCTTCAGAATCCAGATAGGTGAACACTGACACACGCCCTAACCATTCTGCTAATGGCATATCATCTGCGTTGACCGCACCCGCGATGATATTCAGCATATAACTGACCAACACGAAACCACCAGCAAGACTAGTGACAAGGGTCTTATTGGAGAATGCCCCGCCGATGAGCGCGGTTACACCGATAATCGCCAATGAGGCTGGAATCAGGTTAATGCTCCCCAAGACCATCAGCATCATATCTAGCTCAACATTGAACACGTTAGCACCTACCACGATGCCCAGCAACAACAGCGCCACGATCACCAGCAATTGCACGCTATACGCTAAGAAGCGCTCCACAATCACCTGCCAGCGCGGTGTTGGCAGGGCTAAGATGACGTTCATCATACCACTGTCTTCATCGTTGGCAGTGATATTCAAACCAGCTAGCACACCGAACACCGCCAGCGCCAGACCACCATAGGTGAAGCCAGCAAACGCGACGAAGCCCTCAGCGCTGGTGAGCAAGGCTGCGTCAGAAAGCCCGAAGGCACTGAGCATCGCAGGCGGGAACGATTGTAAGAGTACGCTATACTGCTCGATGATATCCGGGTCTTCGATCACAGCCAGGATATAGAAAGCGAGCATGAACAAGCCCACACCCCAATAGAGCATCTGCCGCCATGTTTGTTTGAATTGTTCGACAAAGATTGTGCCTGTCATGATAGCACCTGCGCCCTCTCCGGCACACGTTGTTGACTGCCGGCATCATCGTAGAATGTCAGGAAGATGTCTTCTAGCGTCGGCTCTTCGATGTGCATATCCACCACATAGCCTTCATTGAGCACCCGCAAGAGCGGATCAAAATCACCACTGAGCTTGAGTTGTAAGACCTGCTTATCTGCCCGTACATCACTCACCCCATCGATGGTTTGCAAACGAGCAACCCACGCCTGTGGGACAGCATCGCGTAGATGTACGCGCACATGCGAGAACTCGGCATGAGTCAGCGCATCGACGTGTTCAACGGCTTTCAGTTGCCCATCGCGCAAGATGCCGACACGGTCACAAATGGCTTTGACTTCGCTGAGCACATGCGATGATAAGAACACCGTTCCGCCAGCTTGCTTATACTCGCCCATCATCTGGTTAAACGTCTGTTGCATCAGAGGATCCAGCCCGCTGGTTGGCTCATCTAAGATCAACAGTTGCGGTTGGTGCATCATCGCCAGGATGATCCCCAGTTTGCGCTTGTTACCCGTGCTATAGTCGCTGACCTTCTTACTCATATCGAATTTGAGCCGTTCGGCGAGCGTTTGTGCGTAGCGTTTCTGTTCAGATACGTCACCGCGAACACTCGCCACATAAGTAATCACCTGTTTAGCAGTGCGGTTCTTCCACAGGTTGAGTTCGCCGGGCATGAAGCCAATCTGGTGGTGCAGATCAACGCTGTTCTCGCGTACATCCTGCCCGAAGATCGACGCACTGCCTGCGGTTGGTCGGATGAGATCAAGCAAGAGGCGAATAGTTGTGGTCTTGCCCGCACCATTCGGACCTAAAAAGCCGAAGATTTCGCCGGGTTGCACTGCGAGATTCAGATTTTGCAAGGCGAGTGTGTTCGCTTGCCCGCGTGATGTGTATTCTTTGCTTAGATTGTTGGTGACAATCACCGCGCCTGTAGCCATTGTTTATATACTCCCTCTATGGTTGATTATGTGTGTGTTCAAATGCATCCAGTAGCTGACGAACTTGCATCATAAACTGACGCAAAACCTGCTTGCCGGCTTCCCTATCGGCGCCTTCTGGCAGTGTGACGTAGCGTTCCAACATATCGACCATCATGGTCAGCACGTCATCCATCTCTGGTGTAGCATCTTCAGGGATGATGTCGATCATGTGGATCAAGCCATATTGCAAGCTGTTCATCAGATAGCTGAGCGTGCCGGCATCAATATCTTGCCGTACGACATTTGCCTGTTGCATCTGCTTGAAGAATGTTTCAAACATTTGCTTACGACGCACGAATAAATTCTCCATGCCCTGCCGTTGTAGAAGCCCACCGATCATACGCCGATCTTGCTTGTACAACACGCGCAAGAACTCGTTCTCAAAGAACGCGCCCAGCGCATGACGCATCCACGCACCGTAAGTTCCCCCCTGTGGATCGGCTTCTACTCGCGCCATCCAATCTTCGGTATAGCGTTTGCTCTCACGCCAGATTAAGGTATCGAAGATTGCTTCTTTTTTATTCCAGCGGGTGTAGATGGTGCTTTTCGCCACGCCGGCTTCGCGTGCGATGTCATTGACTGTCGTCTTATCAAAGCCATAATGCAGGAAAAGCCCCTGCGCGGCATCCAAAACCCGCGTCTCTATGTGATCATCATTTCCTGCCATACGATCCTTTCTACCGAACGTTTTGACCAGATAAGCTATTTCAGTCAAATTGTACGATAAATGATGCAAAAAAAATATCCCCCAATAATTGGGGGGTAGGTAGAACGCTGATATTGAACGGGTTTTTGAAATTATCGCCTATCAGGGGTAGCGATCACTCAACAGCGAAGGTGAGGGTATATTCGCCAAAGCCGAAGGCTTGCCCTAACAATTCAAATCCATTGACTGTAATCAAGTAATCGCCATCTGCTGGCACGCGATAAGTGAAGGTGACTGTGCCTGTCGTCACCGGCTGGGCAAAGTCAAGCAGTGTGCCTGTATCATCATCGAAAAGTACGATAAGAGGCGATCCGAGCACTTCATAGTCAATGACTACAGTCAGTAAATCGCCCTCTTGCGCCTGATATTGATAGCGATCCTGAGGTTGTTCGGCGCTGAGTGTATCATCATAAGCTGTATCAGGGCTGAGCGTGACGCGATCTTCGGATGAGGGCGGATAATTCAAGCTCTCGACAATCCCGCCAGCCAGTGAATAAATACCAAAGCTGGCGATACAGGCGCAAACACCTATTAAGCCCACAACAATCAACGTGAGCCGACTACAACTCATCCCCCGCGCTGATTTAGGCGGTGTTTCGTCGATTTCACGATAGGATGATGTGCGCGATGACCCATCTTCAGGCACATCAAAATCAAACGGGTCTTGATCCAATTGCTGTAAGAGGGCTTGTGCTTTGCTCAGGCGATTATCCTGCTCACTCAGGCGCAAGACATTGTTGAGTGCGTTACGTTTGGCGATTGGCTCATCGGTGGCATTAGCGAGCAACCACCACGCATCCTCATTATCACGATTAGCACGGATGATTGGCTCGAGTAGCGCGATAGCTTCCTGTCGATTGCCAGCTTGAATCAGTTGATAGGCGCGTTGTAAATCAGGATGGGTCATGTGTGTTATGGCTCCTCATCATTCCAGCGTATTTGTGACGATTATAGAGCAAAATCTACTCTTGTTCAGTATCGACATACGGCGCAAGCATCTGGCGTAAGATAGATTTACCCGTTTCTGAATCGACGTGATCAGGAGTAAAAGCACGATCCATCATCACAGCAATCCCTTCGATGAGGGCATCTATGGGTGGGATTTGCGCTTCGGCTTTGAAGTCTGCCATGCTGACCAGTCCGTAAGCAAGCATATCCATGATGTGCGATAACACCCGAGCATCTACATCTTGCCGAATCAAGCTCGCGTCTTGCATTATCTTAGCGAAGATGAACCGCGCATCCTGGTCTTGCTGACGACGGAAGAAATTATCAGGTTGGTGCAGGTAACTGCCGAGGATGCGCGTATCCTGCCGAAAAAATGCGGACATCAAAGGACTCTCGTGCAAGGCATAGAGTGTGTTCTTGTACATGCCGCCGAGTGTGCCGCCCTTTTCATCGGCTTCCAGCAGTTCTAACCAGCGCGTGCTATAGGCGCGTAATTCCTGCTGGAGCAAGGCTTCAAAGAGCGCATCTTTACTATCGAAATGCAGATAGATCGCGCCTTTGCTGATGCCGGCTTCGCGAGCAATATCGCTGACGGTAGTCTTATCGTAGCCATAGTGAGCGATCAAATCCGAGGCAACGCTCAGAATACGTTGCTCGCGCTCATCATTATCAGATTTTGTGGGGTTCAAAGGATTACTCCCATCAGTGCTGACTGAAATCATCTTAGGTAGTGTAACGAATATTCACGGTTGGCATAGCCTACATTAGCAGAATACTCATTTACAACCCCACATAGATAAGCCATTGCACGCAATCAGGCACGGGCTATAATCACGCTATGACTTGACCACAGGATAAACCGAGAGCAATCTATGCGCGCGCAGTGGCAAATGACAATATGGGTGAGCCTGTTGGTACTCGTGGCATTATCCCCTACACAAGCACAGGATAACATCGTTAGCCTGTGTCCTGATACGGATATACAAATACGATCAGCGAGTTTTGAGCCAGGTGGCTTGATCTTAACTGCCTTCGATAGTCAGGCGTTATGGGTCTACGATATCAACCGCAACACGCGCTATCCTCTGCCGGGAACACGCCCCTGTACGAGCAACTGCCACTTATCACCTGATGCACAATGGATAATCTATCTTGATCCAGAAAATTATCGCTTCAGCAAGATGCGCCTCAACGGCACACAGCGCACGCCATTAGTGAGTGATGCCTCCGAGGTGGATTGGTGGAACCAAGATACGCTGGTGATCTGGACAACCGATCAGCAAGCCTACTTGCGCCCGGAAGCTGATTTACAAGCGGAACCGGAGCCGTTCAGCCCGTCAGGTTTAGTGAGTATACAACCCGATGGGCGCTCTGCACTGCGCATCACTGGCGACGAAGGTCAGTTCAACCGTGTGATCGTCAACTTAGATGATCCAACACAAGCGCCTATTGTACTGGCAGAGGATGTGCCCTATTTCAATGCGTCGGCGTGGTCACCGGATGGGCAATATCTCGCTTATGTTCAACGCACTATAGAAGGGGGCAGTGAACTTTACCTGACGCGGGTGGATGGCACCGAACAACAACAGTTGACCGCACTCAGTTCAGCCTATGGAGCAGTACGGATCAACGGTTATGCGCCCACCGATCTCAGTTGGTCACCGGATGGGCAATATCTCGCCTTCTGGGTAATTCCGTTAACCGGCACAAATCCCGAAGCGGATACAGATGAAGCAGTCTTACATGTGGTAGCACTCGCGGATGGCGAAACACGCCGTTATTGTCATTACAGCACCCGCGAACACACACCGGAAACACCGCGCATTATCTGGTCACCGGATAGCACGCATCTGGCGTTCGCTGGCAACATCCCTGGCGATGATAAAGGTGCGCTTCTGCTAGCTGTGGATGTGACAACTGGAACGTTCACCGAATTGAGCAATGGCATGTTTCCGGTTTACGGGATTCCTCAATTAAATGCATGGGGCACAGTGCCATGAGCGCAAACGCACCAAAACGCGCCTTCTTCCTGACGTGGCATCTGTGGTCGGCAGTGCGCTATCCACGCCGACAGCATCCGATCTTTCGATATGGGTTCAGACAGCGTTTTGCTGGTACGCGGTCAGGTGGGGATTGGCGCGGGGTGCAAATTGGGATCGGGTTGTTTGTGGGGCTATTCGCAGTGATCTTTCCCGTCCAAGCGCTGGTTATTGGCTTAGGGGTTGCTATCAGCTTGCCAGTGCTGATGCTGATTGGCAATGGCACGGTATTAGGATTGATCTGGATGCTGGCGATCAGCCAGGCAATAGCCACTGCTCAGGCTAAACAACAATTTGACCTGATGCAACTCTCGCCGGCAGGGGCGCTGGGCGTGGCGTGGATGCTGGCGACGGGCATTGTGCATCGCGATGGATGGCATCGGCAGAGTTACCGTGTGGTGCTGAGGGTATTGCGTGCAGTGCTGATCTTGCTGGGGATTGCCTGTGTGGTGATGCTCATGCTGATCGCATCTACACCGAGCGCAGGTTTACGCGCCGAGCAAGCCCGCTTCATCGGTGATATTTTACAACTGTGCTTGCTGGCACTCGCATTATGGCTCGATCATGTTCAGTCGATATTGATCGCGCTCTTATTGGGAATCCTCGCGCCGACGTTTCTAAAAGATGCATTGCCACGGCGCACACTGCTGGTGCTGATCTTCGTGGTTACTCAGATATTGACTTATCTGCTGGTGCTGGTGATCTATCAACTGGCTCGTGTCATCGCACTAAGCTTGCTGGGCATGTTGTGGTTCACGCCATTACTGCTGATGATCATCGGCGTTTTTAGTTTATTTGCCCTGCGTGAGACCATCATGAGCATCTTATGGCAGGTGATGGTCATACGGTATGATGATGTCACGTTAACCTACTATTTGAACGTGAGAAATGCCTGACGAATGCGCTATGCTCAATGGGTGCGTCGCGGCGATAGAATACGATGGACAGGTTATGATTAGTTTGAAATTATGGCGGGCGCTCTCAAAGCCACCACGCCGACACCCCCTCTTTCAATATGTGCTGAGCAATGCCAAACGCGAGCAACCCCGCGTGACCAGTGGCTTTGTGGTGTGGGCGTTCATGCTGGCGACAGCTTTGTTCATCTGGACGGTGCTCTTTCAACCGTTGATGTGGGCGATTTTAGTCGCGTTCATTGCGCTGAACAGTGTGTATGCCACGCGCTGGGTGGTGCGCATTGCACGCACTATCACCCGCGCCAAAGAGACACGCCGTTATGACTTATTCGGCGCATTGCCCGATGGCTTACTCGGCACAAGCTGGGCACTGAGTACCGGCGCGATGCATCAGCGATCTTCATTTCGCTGGGTGCCTTATCTGGTGATGATGACGGTGATTTCGGCGTTCATTGCGCTGTGTGGTTTGACAACTATCACACTGACCTTGATTGACGAGCTATCCGACACGCAAATGGCGTTCGTTCAGAATTTAGATTTTGTGCGTCTGGGCATCAGTATCATGCCCTTCTTGGCCATATTCTATATTGATCATATTTATTCGATCCTGACTGCGATTGTCATTGCTCAGATCAGCACCATTGATGTGCAAGATGCTTCTGAGGCACAGATACGCGCCTTGCTGGGCTTCCTGAGCGTTCAGATATTGATTTACACGGCAGCGCTGGTACTGGTCTTTTTGAGTGTGCCGGCGCTATTCCGCTTTTTTGGATTTACAGAGGTATCGCATCTAGTTATGATAGGTATCCTGAATATCAGCATCTTTGTAGCCCTGCGCGAAGGGGCGATCTATGTGCTATGGCGTGGATTAACACAGGCGCTAGAAGCCGATTCCCGTGAGATTGCGCTGGTCATCAAGCCTTTCTACGAAGCCGAAGCCATCCTCAAAGAGAGCGAACAGGCCCGCGCACGCTACCGAGATGCATCTAGATAATGATTGGGCATCGTGTGACCGACTGGCGTTTACGCCCTGTGACAATCGCTGATTTCAGCTTCATATTTCGCGTATACCGCACCACCATGAAATCCTACATCGAGCAAATCTGGGATTGGAACGAGACCGCACAACGCCAGCATTATGAACGTTCGTTCAGCGTGGATGATTATCAAATCATTCAGGTAGCCGATGAAGAAGTGGGCGTACTATCGATGCAATCTCACGCAGAATATGATTTTCTAGCACGCATTGAGATTTTGCCCGTTTATCAAAATCAAGGGATCGGTACGGCTATTCTAGGTCATCTCATTCAGCAAGCCCGTAAGAGACGCACACCGATCATGCTGCGCGTGTTCAAGATCAATCCGGCACGCCATCTCTATGAACGGCTAGGTTTTCAAATCATTCGGCAGGATGCGGTGCATTATGATATGCTGTATGCGACAGTGGATACCTGAACCGAAGATGGTATGCGATGGGTATGGATAAAACAGATTATTATCTTTAAAATTGAACTAAACGTGTAATCTCGCGCTATCATGCGAAATTGCCTCAGCGCAGTTCATCTGCATTTGAGAAAACGGAGTAATCTTGTGACTGATGTCATTAACCCGAACAACATCCCTGTGACCAACAACGCCGATTGGGAACCCGATCCCGAGCATCCGCGCCGGCGCCCACCGTGGATCCGTGTGCGTGCGCCGATGGGCGAGACTTATGAGAACGTGCGCACGCTGATGCGCAGTAAATCCTTGCATACCGTCTGCGAGGAAGCGATGTGCCCTAACATTGGTGAGTGCTGGGGCAGTGGTACGGCAACTTTCTTGATGATGGGTGATACCTGCACGCGCTCGTGTGGCTTCTGTGATATTAAGACCGGTCGCCCCAACCCGCTGGATTGGGCAGAGCCGAACCGCATCGCACAGAGCGTGCGGGCCATGAACCTGCGCCATGTGGTGATTACCAGCGTCAACCGTGATGATCGCCCGGATGGCGGTGCGCCGATCTTCGCAATGGTGATTCGTCGTATTCGCCAATTGCAACCCGGATGCAGTATCGAAGTGTTAATTCCGGACTTCAAAGGGAGCGAAACCGCACTCAAGATTGTGATGGATGCGCAACCAGAAATCCTCAATCACAATGTTGAAACTGTCAAACGCCTGTTCAAGACCGTGCAACCGCAGGATAATTATGAGTGGGCATTAGCCACCCTGCGCAATGCCAAAGCGATGGATCCGTTGGTACTGACCAAGAGCGGAATTATGGTCGGTCTAGGTGAAACCTTCGATGAGATCGTTGAAACCATGCAAGACCTCGCTGATATTGAGGTCGATATTCTCACTATCGGGCAATACCTGCAACCGAGCAAGAAGCACCTGCCGATTGAGCGTTACTATACGCCGGAAGAATTCGACGAACTGCAACGCATCGGTTTAGAGATGGGCTTCAAGTGGGTAGAGAGTGGGCCACTGGTGCGCAGTAGCTATCATGCTGATCAACAGGTACGCGAACTGAGCAAGCTCAATCACTTCCGCCTGCACGAAGAGCGCGAAGGCGCGGGCGACTGACGCAGACAGTCACCCAGCGATAAAACACGATGAACCGATGATACTCGTAGATGGTATCATCGGTTTTTGTTCAGGGTTGACATGTTTGCTGAACAGCCTCGCACGATGCCCCAGCGCGCACAAAGGCTGCACTGCGCAGATCAGTGTTGTTGAGGTACTCACAGCGCGTGAAGCCATCGCGGGCTAAACGAGTTTCGATCTCTTGAACCGCGTCGCTCAGGTCTGCTTCTACGCGCTCGAACACGAACACACGCTCAGCATCTTGCACAAAATAATCATAACGCACAGCGCTCGATTGCTCGAAGATTGTTTCTGGTATCAGGTGAGTGGTATGGCGGTTCTCATCCTCATTGAGAATACGGCTGATGGTCACACCGCTGACCGGTGTCCCGTGTAGATAATAGGTCACCATGTGATCTTGCGCCCATTCTTCGTCGGGTTCGTTCCACGCAAAGATGAACGTGTCCGACGCAGTACCACAAGTTTCTGCCGTGTTGACCATAGGTTGCATCACACTGAGCGGAACCGCATCGACGTGTTCGGGCAAGCCATTCATAAAGTCCGGTGTCAGGCTATACCAAGCACCAGCCCCCACCCACAACGCGAGCAATCCCACCAGCACCAGCGCATGTGTGCGCCGGGCAATTTCGACTAAACCAATCGCAGTCAGCGTGACGAAGATCGGCAACAAGCCTATGATATGGCGTGGGTGAAATAGGAAATCAGCGACGAGGTTTGCTACCATCGCCACTGCGAGGATGCTCAAACCCCACACCCACAGGAAGCGTAAGGCTTCGTCACGCCAGCGCACCAAAGATAAGCCGATAGCCAGCAGTGCCAACCACCACAAATTATTGCTGAAGCCCCGCAACATCGTCCAGAGTAAGGTGCTGAGTGGCAAACTGCGCGGGTTGAGCGATTCGTTATAGAGCGAGATGTACAGCACACCGATCCACAACCCATAGGTCAGGCTAGCGTTGATGATGAGCTTGAGCAAGCTCAACCAGTGTTGCACGTCAGGCGGGCGTTGATCTTGTGGTTGACGCATACCCTGCCACCACTGACGCGGGCGGGCGAACAATACATGATACAAGCCAATACCGAAGACCACAGCGATGCCGATATAGTGCGTGTACAGCGTCGCGATGATGCTCAGGACAAAACCCCAGCGCGTACCGCGCCCGACACTTTCAGGGCGTGTGTGTAAGCGCCAATATAGCCACCCGTTGAGTGCTGGCAGGGTCGCATAGAGCGTGTATCCGCGTACTTCGTGCATATAAAATGTGTAGAAGACCAGTGTGCCCAGCAATAGGCTCGCAATCAACCCGACACGGCGCGAGATCATCACACTTGCCATACGGTAGGTGAGGCTAATCCCCAGCAAGCCAATGAATAGCGCGAAGATGCGATCGACATACAGCACCCCGCCCACGAGGACATCCCAACCCATCAACAATAGGAAGAACAGCGGGGGCCAGCTATTATCAATTGCCACGATACACAGTGTATGAAGTATCGTGTGCTCTTGATGACTGAGTACATCCTGACAAACCGGCATTTGCTCGACGGTGGTCACCCCGTATAGCTCGGTATCTGCCCCGATGCGTCCGGTATTGCTCATGAAGTAGGTGATCCATTCATCGAACCAGATTGCATCATAGGTCAGTAGCCAGCTACCGAGCAAAGTCGCCAGCAGTAAAATGGGCACTAACCACATCCATGAGTTTTGTTGTTGAACGCGCATGATCTATTCTTCTATCCTGTTTTCCAAAAAAAACGCCCACCAGCGTGTGGCAAGCGTCTGATTGTGGCATATTGTATCATCGAAGCGCCCCGATAACAGGCGTCGGCACTCAACTCTCGATGATCTTATCGTCGATCAGTTGTTGCTGAACTTTTTGCCCGCGAGGGTTAAAGGCGAAGTGTTGCGCGTGCAGTTCAAACTCAATATCCATCATGGCGCGTCCAGCACGGTTCTTCTCGACTGTCCAGACCACCCAGTTCCGGTATTGCTTGGCGGTATATGGGTTGAACGAGACGTGATCCTTCGCCAAAATTTGATACTTATTATTCATGATGAGCGCGATATCCGATTCATAATCGAGGGCGCTACTGCCCCGTAAATGATAGAGATGGATACGTTTGCTCTTCAAGCCTTCGCGGTCAGCGGCGACAATTGACCAGACCGGCACATCCAATGAGAGCGCAATATCTTTGAGTCCTTCAACGATGATTGTCACTTTGTCATTTTCATCGCGTGGGCGCTCTGGATGAACGGCAATCTTCTGCAAGTAATCAACAAAGACTGTCACATTGCCACCGGTGGCATCTGCCAGACGCGCTACCATCTCTTTGATTGAACGCAGGTTGGTCACGGCAGGACTAGCCTTGAGCATAATCAAGCGATCCGAGTAACGCATGATGCGGTCGATAGCCGGTGCAGTCTTGGGATGATTTCTGAGTATCGCTTGTAAGGAGCCTTCGCCACTGTTGCGCCCCATGAACTTCTTCGCCCGTTGCGCCACGATAATCTGGTACATATCGCGTAACTTGACGCCTTTCATCGCTTCGATTTCGGGCGGATTGATGCTCTCCAGGCAGAGTAACCGATGCATCAAGTGCGCTTCGGTATGCTCATACGAGAGGTAGAAAGCGTATTGATCAGGGCGCATGGCAATATTACGTGCAATTTGTAATGTGGCAATGGTCTTGCCGATACCCTGTGCACCACCCAGGAGGGTCAATTCTGTTTTGCGCAATCCACCCCCAATCAAGCCATCGAGGGGGTCGAAGCCAGTAGGAATCGGGATATAATCAACAAGATCACCCTGCATGATCTTATCATCCGCTTCATCGATCACTTGCGTGAGTGTGCGCGGTAAGTGCGGTGCCGGTTTCTTTGCTGATGCGCGTTGCGGTGGCTTGGGCGCATTCAAGCGGTTTTTAGCGACAGATGATGGATCTTCGTCTGCCGTGAGAAGCGTTTCATCCTCATCAATATCAGAGGTTTCGGAGGGATCTGGCATATCATCTGCAAAACGACGGGTTGACATAACACCCTTTTCCTTCAAATGACTATGTGGATATTTCAATCATACTTGAAATGTCTATTTTATGCACAATGAACAAGCAAAAGTTAGAAAACTTCTACTATAATGCGTCGCGTGTGCATAATAAGATTCTTGTGGAGTGTTGAACACAAACTCCACCCTACAGGTTAATTGTACTGTATGATGTGTTATGCAACACTTAAATTTATACCATTATAATAATTCGATGGGTAAATTAGCAAAATTTCTCAAAGATGTTGTAAAAATAGCATGAGCAAATTGAAAAGTCTGCTATACTACTTTTGAGGATTAAGGAAAGTGTAACGTGCCGTAACGAGCATCATTATTACATCTGTCCAGTTATCACCCTGCGCAATGTGCTAATGAGCTTGTACACTTATCAGCGATTAATCTATGCGACAATCAAATTTATGCTATGATAAGCAAAGCATGAGCGTATAGATGGGTGCTGTAATAATTAAAAATTATCGCAGATGATGTGATAATTATGTGTAATAGATCACACAAGTAATGTTGTTTTACCTTAATCGGGCGTATGCTGACGCAGCATGCACAAAATTAGTGACAATTTAGCTAACCAGGGGAAGACTACCGTGATTCAGGAACTTCTTAACCGTGCCGAACAACAAGGCTACCTCACCTTCGAAGATGTACTGGAAATATTAGAAGACGACACCGACGATCTCAATTCAATTGAAGGCATCCTCTACGAACTAGACGAATTAGGTATTGAACTCCAGAAAGAAGGCGAAGATAACTCGCTTGATGACGAAGACGGAAGTGATCCCGATATCACAGTTTCCAAGCCACTGAAAGACCCCACCATTGGCGACATTGCCGCGATTTCCTCCGATGATCCAGTCGGGTTATATTTTCGGCAAATGGCGCAGGAACCCTTATTAACAGGACAGGACGAAATTGATCTAGCCAAACGCATTGAACGCGGATGCAAAGCAAAAGAGCGAATCAACCGTCCCGATGCAAGCCAGAAAAGTCGCCGTTGGCATCAGAGTATGCATCGTCTGGTATTAGATGGTCAATCGGCACGCGAACATCTCGGACGGGCAAACACGCGCCTCGTTGTGAGCATTGCTAAACGCTACATGGGGCAAGGTTTACCTTTTCCTGATCTGATTCAAGAGGGCAATGTGGGCTTGATGCGTGCAGTTGATAAATACGACTATCGGCGAGGCAACCGTTTCAGCACGTATGCCACATGGTGGATTCGACAGGCAATCACACGGGCGCTCGCACAGAAAACGCGCACAATCCGCATTCCGCTACATATGACCGAACGCATCCGGCAAATGTACCGCATCGCACAGGACTTAGAACAATCGAATGGACGTCGTCCCAATCCAGAAGATATTGCGGAAGCGATGGGTTTAGCTACCGAGACGGTCTGTGCGATGATGGATGCCAGTCAGCACGCCATCGCGCTGGAACGCCCTGTCGGTGATGAAGGAGATAGTGAGTTTGGCGACTTTATCGAAGATCAGGAGACACCCAGTCCCGTTGAATCTGCTACCCAACATTTATTACAAGAGACAATTGAAGAAGTATTAGGCGAACTCACACCCCGCCAGAGCCATATTTTACGCTTGCGCTTCGGCTTAGGTGGCGGTGAACCACACACGCTTGAAGAAATCGCCAACAAATTTGGTCTGAGTCGTGAGCGTATTCGTCAGTTAGAGAAAGAAGCTCTTCGACGCTTGCGTCATCCGCGTCTGGCACATAACCTGCGTGATTATCTGGGCTAATCAATCAACTTGATTCGATCAATCGACAAATCGACACCCCCCACGCTGTGATAGCATGGGGGGCGTTTTCGTTAATGGCTCAATCACCAGCACCCACGGTCATCGTGTGACGCATCCGCTCCTCTGCCAGTTGATTAGCAATGCGGTATGTCGGGGTTTCCGTAGCGCGAGAAGTCTCGAAGATACGCAAGCAAGTGTCGTATAAGCGCATCACCTTTTGGGTTGCCCATGCTTCGCTATATGCCCCAAAAATATCGCCACTGGCATTAATCATCCCGCCCGCATTCGCGACGTAATCCGGCGCATAGAGTATGCCCATCTCATGCAAACGATCACCATGGCGGGGTTCTGCCAGCTGATTGTTTGCCGCCCCAACAATCATCGAGGCTTTCAGGCGTGGGATCGTGGCATCATTGAGGGTTGCACCCAGCGCACAGGGAGCGTAAATATCAACATCCAGATCATAAATGGCATCCGGTGCGACAACTGACGCGCCTAATTCAGAGGCAACACGCGCCAGAACTTCCTGGTTGATATCGGTCACGAACAATTCAGCACCGGTCTGATGCAAGCGCTGGCACAGGTGATAGCCAACATGTCCGACACCTTGCACTGCGACTTTAATCCCGGCGAGCGAATCGCGCCCAAGTTGGAACTGAGCAGTAGCGCGCATACTCTGGAAAACGCCCAACGCGGTGAAAGGCGATGGATCGCCGGAGCCATCCGGCAAGCCGAAGATATAATCGCACTCTTGCATCATCACACGCGCATCTTCAACACTCGTGCCAACATCTTCCGCCGCCCAATAACGCCCGCCGAGCGTTTGTAGGTGACGGGCGAAGGCACGCATCAGCGCGTCTTTTTCAGCGCGGGGCATGTTTGGATCAGCGATAATGACTGATTTACCTCCGCCACAATCTAGCCCGGCCAGCGAACTTTTATAGCTCATGCCTTTAGAGAGGCGTAACACATCGGTCAGGGCATCGTCGAAACTAGCATAATTCCACATACGGCAACCACCCGCGCCGGGGCCCAAATTGCTATTGTGGACAGCGACAATCGCCCGCAATCCGGTCGCGTCGTCCGCAAAAAACACCACCTGTTCATGGTTATCATATTCAGGATGATCAAAAACATTCATTGGGGTTTCTCCTAAAACATGTATTTTTGTGTAAGATGTGTTATTTATATTTTAGCGTCAAAATCTAGCAATAGTATAATCATACTGTACACAATACACAACTAAAGATGATTCATTTAGTGCAATATACATAAGTAACCCATACAGTTGAGGAGAAGAGTTTATGGCACAGCAGACATTACCTAAATTCGCGTATATCAGAGGAGCGATTGTGCCCTATGAGCAAGCGAGTTTGGGTGTGATGACGCACGCATTCAACTATGGCACAGGAGTTTTCGGGGGTATTCGTGCCTATTGGAATGCCGATGAAGAGCAATTGTACATTTTCCGCCCATACGACCACTTTCAGCGTATCTTACAATCCGCACACATCATGCGGATGCATGTCTCGCACAGCGTCGATGAACTGGTCGAGATCTTGCGTAGCCTGCTTCAAAAAGAGAACTATCGTGAGAACGCTTACGCCCGTCCGATTGTGTACAAATCCACCGAGATGATCGGGGTACGCTTGCATGACATCGACGACGATGTGACAATTTATGCCGTGCCATTCGGGCAATATGTTGCCAGTGAGGACGGCTTACACGTCTGTTTTTCGTCGTGGCAACGGGTGAGCGATAACACTATGCCGGCACGGGGCAAGGTCACAGGCGCTTATGCCAACTCTGCACTCATCAAGAGTGATGCGATCCTTGCCGGTTATGATGAAGCCTTCGTACTCACCGCCGACGGGCATCTATCCGAGGGCAGTGCCGCCAACGTGATGATGGTACGCGATGGTCAACTGATCACATCACCAATCAGCGATGACATCTTGGAGGGCATTACACGACGTACCCTCTTACAATTAGCGGCAGAGCAATTGGGTGTGACCGTTGTCGAACGTAAGATCGACCGTACCGAAGTTTATCTAGCGGAAGAATTGTTGATGTGTGGAACCGGGATGCAAATCGCGGCGGTGACCCAAATCGAGCATCGTCAGGTGGGCGATGGCAGAATGGGTGCGATCACACGTCAACTCCGCGATCTGTATTTTGAAGTCGTCGCTGGACGGATAGATGCATATCGGGATTGGTTAACGCCTGTTTATTGCGATTAAGTGCAAAATACTGCCATTCTTCAGCCATAATACTTACATTCATAACTAACGGTCATCGGGGTTAAGCGGTTATGCTAATGATATAAGTTAACAACAGTTTAGGAGTACATACCATGTTAAAACAAGTTCTAGTGCCGTTGGATGGCTCCGCATTATCTGAACAAGCGATTAATTACGCTACTAACGTGATCGCCCCCGGTGGAAAAGTTATCTTGCTGAGTGTGATCGAAGTGCCGACAGATTACGAATATGCGCTGGTCGATGTACCGATGACGCTGGTCACTGCCCGCCAATTCTCAGAAGCTGAATACAACACCGCCTACAAGCGAGTGCAAGATTATTTAGCAGGTTTCTCACGCAAGTTGACTGCAAAAGGCTTCACTGTCGAAACCATCATTGAGACAGGCGAACCGGCAACCGTCATCAACGATACGGCGAATAAGCACAAGGTCGAAGCCATCGTGATGACTACGCACGGACGTACCGGTTTAAATCGCTGGTTGTTCGGTAGCGTCACCCAGAAGGTGATCTCACACATGACGCGCCCTGTACTAGTCGTGCCGGGCACCGTACCAGAGAAGGTACAGGTTCCTATCGGAGATGGACAAGAAGCACCTGTTACCAATAGCTAAGTTGCGATCAGGGGTTGCTCCTCCCTGTGATACATAGCACACGACGTTATCACTACCCTAATAACAACCATCCCTATCGTGCTGATAGGGATGGTTGCGTATGTGACATTGACATTAGAGAACAGACGCAATTATTCGGACTGTGCCCAGTCACGGGCACGTTCGACAGCACGTTGCCAACCGCTATAGAGGGCTTCGCGCTGATCGGTGTTCATCTGTGGCTCGAAGGTCTTGTCAACGCGCCATTGTTTCTGAATCGTCTCCTGTGAATCCCAATATCCAACTGCCAAACCTGCCAGATACGCCGCACCAAGCGCAGTCGTTTCAGTCACGGCGGGGCGTTGCACCGGCACACCGAGAATATCTGCTTGAAATTGCATCAGGAAATCATTGGCAACTGCTCCACCATCGACGCGCAACGCAGGCAACTCCAGACCGCTATCGGCTTGCATGGCTTCCAGCACATCGCGTGTCTGATACGCAATACTCTCCAGCGTAGCCCGCACAACCTGCGCCCGTCCAGAACCGCGTGTCAAACCGACGATGGTGCCACGTGCGTATTGATCCCAGTAGGGCGCACCTAAACCCACGAAAGCCGGCACGACGTACACGCCATCCGAGCTATCAACGCTGGTAGCGACTGTTTCACTCTCGGCGGCAGTGCTGATGAGCTTCATCTCATCGCGCAACCATTGCACTGCCGCGCCAGCGATGAACACACTGCCTTCGAGCGCATATTGCGTCGGCTCTTCCCCGATGCGCCATGCGACAGTAGTCAGCAGGTTGTTGTTCGAGGGTGTGGCTTTAGTGCCGGTATTCATAAGCATGAAAGCCCCTGTGCCGTAAGTCTGTTTGGCTAAGCCGGGTTCGTAACAGGCTTGCCCGAAAGTCGCCGCCTGTTGATCGCCCGCGATGCCAGCAATCGGCACTGATGTGCCTAGAATGTCAGCATCAGTCTCGCCATAGACCATGCTACTGGCGACGACCTGAGGCAACATCGCACGCGGAATATCGAAGCGATCCGTGATGGTCGTACTCCACCACTTTTTATGTATGTCATAGAGCATAGTGCGGCAGGCATTGGTGACATCGGTGATGTGCAAACTTCCGCCGGTGAGCTTCCAGACTAAGTAACTATCGATGGTGCCGAAAGCGAGCTTACCCATTTCGGCCCGTTGACGTGCGCCTTCGACATTATCAAGAATCCACTTAACTTTTGTCCCGCTAAAATAGGCATCGGTCACTAATCCTGTTTTCTCGCGGATGGTCTGATCGAAGCCTTCGGCACGCAGTTCATCGCAGAACTTTGACGTGCGCCGATCTTGCCAGACAATAGCATTGTGGATTGGTTCGCCGGTCTCTTTATCCCAGACTACGGTGGTTTCGCGCTGGTTGGTAATGCCAATCGCAGCAATACGGTAGCCTTCTGCGGCTTCGCGGGCAACTTTGAGCTGTGTCTGCCAGATTTCGGCAGGGTCATGCTCTACCCATCCTGGACGGGGATAAATCTGGGTGAATTCCTGCTGGGCGGTCTTGACAATCTCACCGCGCTGGTTGAACACAATCGCCCGTGACGATGTCGTGCCTTGATCTAAAGATAGAATGTAATCACTCATTGTTTGATATCCTCAAATAACAATCATTATTATCTGAGATTTATTGTAATAAGAGCATGGTAATATTGCCACGTTCAGCGTTCAACCGTGTAGCCTTCGCCTTCAGGCTGTGTGAGATCAAGGGTAATTTCCTGACCACCCCAGCCATCAACAAGATCATGGGCACGCACGCGCACAATAGTCACATCAGCAGGGATACGGATATTACTCTGACTCCGTGTGAAAGGTTCCGGCGTGTGGGGATGCAAAAGCAAGCGCGTGAAAGGGTCATTTGCGTTGACTAGGATCGGCGTGCCATCTGGCAAGACCACATCCCAGCCATCCGCATAATCTTCCCAACCGGTATCAGGATGTTGTACGGTGACATGAAACGTCCATGTTTGCTCGCCAGTGGCAACGGCGCGCACGAAGACCACATCGGCATCCGCAGACGAGGCACTTTGTCCTTGCAGATAATTGGCTTGCAATTGATTGAAGCCCGTACAGGCACTCAGCAGAGCAATAACAGCTATGATAGCCCAGCGTGACATCCACATGTTTTATCCTCTCATAGATATTAAACGAGTAACGGATTTATATCCTACACAAAAATTATGACCAATCACTTACACTAGCAGTCACACCGATTCGCGCTTAAAATGACAGAAATTTTGCAGATAGCTGATGGACTGAACATGGCACTCAATAAATGGCTTCTTGCGCTGGCGTTAGTGATCTTGACCGTCAGTATCGATCAACTAGCGAAGTTGTGGATACTGGATAACGTAGCTTATCTGGAAACTCGCCCGATCATCGCCAGCTGGCAACCGTATTTGCAAATCACGCGCACGATCAACACCGGCATCGCTTTCGGCTTAGCGATTGGCGGAAATACGGTAGTACTAATCCTCTCGGTGGTGATTACGCTCGGCTTGCTATGGATGCTGAAAAGCGCTCAGGCACCTGAACGCCTACAACAGATCGCGTTGGCGCTGGTAATCGGTGGAGCAGTGGGCAATATCATTGATCGCGTGCGTCTGGGTCACGTGGTGGATTTTGTGCATATCACGATCCCCGGTATTATCTCGAACGTGTCGAACTTTGCAGATCATTTTGTAGTAATCGGAGTCGGGTTGTTATTACTTGATAGCTTCATCAACCCGCAAATATCTACCGATGAACCCCAAACTGCCGATGAGACCCGCGTCTCTAAGATCAGCTAATCACTGGCGACTTGTGCGCGTTTCTCGGCTTCGGCGATGAGTTTGTCAAATTCGCGCAACCACTTCTCCGCGTCGCGCATCCGTTTGCGGGCATCACGGTCATGCTCGGCTTGTTGTTCATAGCGATCAGCGGCCTGGCTCATCCACTGCTTCGCCTGTATATTCTCGCGCTGGCGGTGATGCACGAGTGCTAAATAATAGAGTATCTCCGGGCGCTGATTATCCGCCGCCCACGCGTGGGTAAAATACTGGCGTGCTGTTTCATAATTTTGCTGGTTGTAAGCGATCACCCCTTTGCCATAGTTGGCTAAAATTTCATAGGGGTTGAGGATCAGCGCCTGATCGAAATCTGGCTCGGCTTCGTTGGGTAAACCATCCTGCAACCGGAAATAGCCACGTGCGGCATAGTACTCGGCACGTTGCGGGTACATGGCAATTGCCTGATTGATATTCAAGACCGCCTCGTCTAAATTGCGCTTATCATAGTGACCCAACGCAAGGTGATAGTACTCATCAGCTTCGTAACGGGTGAGTCCTAATCGTGCGCCAAAACGTGCCATAACTGCTTCTCGTCTCTCATCTTAATTTCCCCTATAATCATACCACACACAGCTATTTTTTAAGGAACTCAAAATGGATTTTGAACTCAACGATGAATTAAAGATGTTTCAACGAGCGCTACGTGATTTCTGCGAGCGAGAGCTGAAACCACACGCCAACGACGCCCACGAGAACGGCACGCTCAACTGGGCGGCGATCAATAAGATGCCCACGTTAGGCTTGACGGGTTTGCAAGTCGATGAGGCGCACGGTGGCATTGCAATTGATACGTTGGGCGCATCAATTGCTATCGAGGAAATCGGGCGCGTGTGTGGCTCTACGGGCTTGACTATCTCGGCACACAATGGCCTAGGCTGTGGCCCGATCATGAAATGGGGCATGCCGGAACTACAGGATAAGTGGTTGCCCATGCTGACCAGTGGCGAGTATCTGGGGGCGCTGGCACTGACTGAACCACAAGCCGGCACAGATCTGCTGAACGGCGTGACCACCCGCGCCACCCGCGAAGGCGATGACTGGCTCATCAACGGCACCAAGGCATGGATCACCAATGCGGCGTGGGCACCGGTCATTTCGGTGCTGGTGCGTACCGATGCCGAAGCCGGTTCACGCGGGTTTAGCCTGATCCTCGTCGAGGCTGATCGTGAAGGTTTCACCGTGCATCCACCGGAGAAGAAAATGGGCTTGAACGCCAGCAAATCCCATATGTTGACGTTCGAGAATGTGCGCGTGCCTGTTAGCAACACGCTGGGCGAGATCGGTGAAGGCTTCTACTACGTGATGCAGACGCTCGACAGTGGGCGCGTGAGTATCGGTGCGCTGGCGTTAGGGCTGGCACAGGGCGCATACGAAGCGATGGTGCAATACGCACTCGAACGTACTGCTTTCGGTGAGCCGATTGCCAACAAGCAACTGATACAGGAGAAGATCGCACGGGCGGCGATGGAGATCGAAGCGGCGCGAACACTGGTTTACAAAGCGGCATGGACAAAAGATCAGGGCAAGGACTATACGCGCATCGCCTCGATTGCCAAGCTCAAAGCCTCACTGGTGGCAGAGACTGTCAGCTACGATGCGATACAGGTACACGGCAGTGCTGGCTATAGCCGTGATTACCCTGTCGAGCGTATCTACCGCGATCAACGCCTGATGCAAATCGGCGAAGGCACCAACGAAATTCAGCATATTGTGATTGCCCGTCAGGTGTTGAAAGAATTTCAATCCGGCACACTCTTGAGCGTCTAAGCTCGCAGCAGGCGAACGGAGAGTGTGTCTTGCTCTCCGTTCAGCATACCCTCTCCGACGATCCGACGAAAAAACCTCGTGCAAAACCCTATTCCCGACTATATTTAAACTCAATGATAGGGTTTTTTAATTGAGGATAATATTATGCGACGTTTGTTTGTACTAGCTTGTTTTGCGTTATTGACGATGGGCACGCTTGCACCGCTCACCGCGCAGGAAACCGAATTTCGGGAGCCGAACTGGTGGGAGGAGCGCGTGTGGTATCTGCTGTTCGTGCGCAGTTTCTACGATAGCGACGGCGACGGTGTCGGTGATATTCAGGGTATCATTGAGAAATTAGACTATCTCAACGATGGCGATCCCAACACCTCCGATGATCTGGGCATCACCGGCATCTGGTTGTTGCCAATTGTCGAAGCCGAGAGTTATCATGGCTACGATGCCATCGATTATCGCGCAGTGGAACAGGATTATGGCACAGAAGACGATTTCCGTCAGTTGATGGAAGAAGCGCACGCTCGCGGGATACGGGTGATCGTCGATTATGTCATCAACCACACCTCAGACGTACACCCCTGGTTTGAAGCCTCCGAGCAAGGCGATCCTGAATTTGAAGATTGGTATGTGTGGGAAGATGAAAACCCGGGTTATCAGGGGCCGTGGGGCGCGGTGGCGTGGCATCGTAATAATGTCAACGACCGCTGGTACTATGGCGTGTTCTGGGGACGGATGCCGGACTTAAACCACGAAAACCCCGCCGTGACTGAAGAAATTTATGATATTGCCCGTTACTGGCTTGAAGATATGGGCGCGGATGGTTTCCGCCTTGATGCGATTCGCTATGTGATCGAAGATGAGGTCAATGAGCGTCCTGTGCTGGCGGATTCCCCGCGTAACCGCGCTTATCTGGCAGATTTTAACGCCTACGTGCATGAGGTCAATCCAGAGGCCTTCACGGTGGGCGAAATTCTACTGAATACATCGAGCATCATCGCCAATTACACCGACGATAATGCCGCCGACGCTGCTTTCGAGTTTGCGCTGTCGAATGCAATCATCAGTGCGGCGCAATTGGGCAACAAGCGCGAGATCGAACGACAGTTGGCGAACACCCTGCGCGAGTTCCAGCCGGGCACATTCGCCACGCTGACCACCAACCACGATTTTCCACGCCTGTTCTCAACGATCAGCGAAAATGAAGGGGTGAACCGCGTGGTACTCAATCTGCTGATGACCCTGCCGGGCTTCCCGTTCATCTACTATGGCGAAGAGATCGGCATGACCAGCAGTTCGACAACCGGTGGCGATGATATCAACTATCGTCGTCCGATGCAGTGGGATGCGAGCATTTACGGCGGTTTCACTACCGGCACGCCCTGGCATCCCCTCGCTGATAATTACGCCGAGCGCACAGTTGCCGATCAGACCGATGATCCCGATTCGCTCTTGAGCTACTACCGTGATCTGATTGCGCTACGCAACGCGCAACCGGCTTTACAATATGGCGAAACCGCACTGATTGATTCGACATATCGCGCCGCGTGGGGCTATTTGCGCTACACCGAAGATGAAACGTTGCTGATTGTGCACAATCTCGATGACCGTGAGAGCAATGACTATACCTTCACCCTCGAAGAAAGCCCCTTGCAGAGCGTGAGCAGCATTGATGTGATTTACAGCAGTACCGAGATCACACCCAACCTGCCAGAGATCACCGAGAGCGGGGGCTTCGTCGATTATGTACCAATTGACGCACCACTAGCACCATTCAGCTTATACGTTCTACGCTTAAACCCCTGACACACAAACGGGGCGAACCGTGATTGTTCGCCCCATATCATCATCTTCTAAATATGCGTGTGTGTTAGTTTTCTTCGCCGAGGAATTGCATCCACTGGCTGTGCATTCCGTTCTCAGTTACGCCATAAAACACACGAATGTTGCCATTATCGCGCTGAACGAGATCATAGCGGGTGCTACCGGCTTTAGTGTAACGGCGCCATATGCCAATATCATTGACCCATTCGACGCGGTTCGCCTTGACGGGATTGCCCTCATGTTGTTTGATGGCGTAGTGCCACAAACGCCGTGCTGACGAACGGGTGACGTTGCTCACTTTGTTGCCGTTACGCAGATCGCGCATGGTGTAATAGAATGTGCCGCCGCGTTCTTCCACGTCGGAAATCTCTACACCACTACGGGGCGGGCTGGTGCTAGCTTCAGCATCATCGGCAGGTTCATCAGGCAGGACAGCATCGGGGATCGACGCCCCACCACCACTGATGCGTACGATGTTAGCCGATGTATCATCGTTAGCAGCCGCGAGCATTGGATGCTCAGTATCGCTATTGTTGAGGATCATGCCCTGCCGCACTAAATTGACGATCTCATCACGCACAGCCAGATTGGTCTCGGCTTCGTCGCGCAGATAAATTTTGTTATCGCTGATGGCATAGGGGCGATCTTCGCCATAGGGTACGAGAATGCGAATGATATTTGCGCCTTGTACCTCTTGCACGTCAATCTCTATGTTCAGTGATGGACTGAGCAGATGGTTAATCTCATTTTCTAGCACACGCACGGCATCGTTAATTGCGTTGACGCCTTTAGGATTTTTCCGTTTGTTGGGGCTAAGCCCGACGTAAATCGTGCCGCCGTTGGTGTTAGCAAAGGCGCATACATCTGCGACGATGGCGTGTAATTTGCCCCCCTGACGATCCATCGATTCATGGAAGGACTGCACCAGACTTTCGCCTTCTTCCCGTGCCGCTAAGATATAATCATAGGGTTGATGGTCAGGATTATAGGGGCGATGACGCGAGAAATCCGTGCCGGTCAACATCTCTTTGATGCCCTCAAACGAGCGCGATGATAAGAGCATTTCTGTCACCCGTTCGCCGACTCCATAGCGCGTGTTCTTGCCTTCTTTGAAAGTCTCCAGCGCGTGCGCATCCGAACCTTGAATGCAGTGCATTCGGCGCGGATACTCAGCTTTGGTGCCGTTGAAGAAGCTCTGTGTGCTACCACGCCCTTTGCGGTGTAAATCGGTCAGCTCGAGCGCGTGCAGATGCTTATCCTGCGTGTAAGCAATGCGCGTCTGCCCGCCGAAGCTCAAGCCACGCATCGCAACCCCATGGGCGGCGTTGGCATGGGCGGCGATAGCAAGCCCGCCGGCTTCGTTGATAATATGATAAGCTTCTAGCACGTCCGCAGTTGCACCAGCCGCGGGATCGCCCGTCTCTAAGACTTGTGGCGGCACATTGAGGCTGAGTAAGAGATGTTCAATGTAGCGTAGCGGTGTCTCCGGCGGGAAAATGCCCAGAATGTGAAAGCCGAAAGTCGCGGTAAATTCAAAGCCCGGCAAGACCAGCACTTTGTCCAATAAGCGGCGATATTCAGCGAGCAGGCGCATCTCATCAGCGAGTGCGCGTCCCGATTGTTCTAAAAATTCTAAGCGTTCGATTTCATTGAGCATGGCGGCATAGCCTCCGACCGTGTTATGGTCAGTGAAGGCGATAATATCGATGCCACGGTATTCTGCTCGGCGTAAAATATCAATATAGCTTGCGTTTTTGTCCTTATAATCAAGACTGGCAGGGGTATGCAGATGTAAATCGACCCGATACCACTGCGTTCCTTTTTTGTTTCGTCCCACGTTATTTTGTTCTCAGTTTCATACGTTATCCGGAAATTAATCGGTTGAATAAATCAGGTAAATCGGAGGGTTCGAATGGTTTAATCAAGAATTCATCTGCGCCCGCATCCATAGCAGCAACGCTCATATCCATACCCGATGCCATCACAATAGGAATATCTTTGAAATCAGGATGTGCCCGAACTTCGCGGATAACATCAACCCCTTCGACATCTGTTAGGTGATAATCAATCATCATCACGTCCGGCTTATCACCCTGCATAACAGGGATCACGTCAGCGCCACGTCGTGCTATCAGGACAGTGAACCCATCCAACTCGAGCAATGTCTCCAATAAAGAGACGGTGACTGCATCGTCATCAACAATTAAGACTTTAGTCAAGGGATCGCCTTTCCTTAGTTTGATTAAACCCACCAGCAGGGCACCGACAACCAACGATGCCCCACTTTAATATTATACTCAGTTTAGCTTATTCTTGTGCAAGCTGTCCAGCACCTTGAAGCGCCAGCTCCAAGACAGTATCCATATGTTCAACAAGATGGAAGGTCATTTGCTCACGAATTTCTTCGGGTAGATCATCCAGATCTTGCTCATTCTTCTCGGGTAGGATGATCGTATCAACGCCAATGCGATGTGCAGCTAACACCTTGTCTTTGATACCGCCTACTGGCAACACCTGTCCACTAAGAGTGACTTCGCCAGTCATGGCAATGGTAGGTTTGGTGGCGTGTCCGGTGATCAGTGAAGCGAGCGCAGTTGTCATGGTAATACCTGCGGAAGGCCCATCTTTAGGTGTTGCCCCAGCTGGTACGTGCAAATGGATATCATGTTCCTCGAAGTACTTCTCTGGAATGTCGAGGGGTTGCATCCGTGAGCGCAGGTAACTGAGCGCAATCTGCGCACTCTCTTGCATTACTTCACCCAATTGTCCGGTGAGCTTAAAGCCCTTCGCGCCGGGCATCGCTGTAGCTTCGATGAACAGCACTTCGCCTCCGGTCGGTGTCCAGGCGAGCCCCGTTGCCACCCCGGGTAATTCCAGACGATCTTTCAAGCCGGTTCGTTGACCAAAACGCGGTTTACCGAGCAATTCTGAAGCAAGTTCCTCATCGATAACAACTGTATCCGTTTTGCCTTCAGCAATGCGGGTGACCACTTTGCGCGCGGCACGTCCGATCTCGCGTTCGAGGTTACGCACGCCGGCTTCACGGGTGAAGTCACGGATGATGGTCATCAGCGCGTCATCATGAAAATCGATTTCGCCTTTGCGTAAGCCGTTCTCACGGATCTGACGCGGAACGAGATATTGCTTGGCGATGGCGAGTTTCTCTTGTTCGGTGTACCCACTTAATTGGATGATCTCCATACGATCACGCAAGGGACCGGGAATGGTCTCGAGCGTGTTAGCTGTACAGATGAAAAACACTTCGCTCAGGTCGAACGGTACATCGAGATAGGTATCACGGAACTCATTGTTCTGTTCAGGGTCGAGCAATTCAAGCAAAGCAGATGCTGGATCACCGCGGAAATCACGTCCGAGCTTATCTACTTCATCGAGCATGATAAGCGGGTTGCGTGATTCGGCACGGCGTAAAGTCTGCACGATGCGGCCGGGCATTGCGCCGATATAAGTGCGACGAAAACCGCGAATCTCGGCTTCATCACGAATACCACCAAGGCTCATACGGATGAACTTACGCCCCATCGCTCGCGCAATCGAGGCACCGAGTGAAGTTTTACCTACACCCGGAGGCCCAACAAAACACAGAATAGCGCCAGTGCGTTCACGACGCACACTATCATCATAGTCTTCGAGTTCGTCGGCACGTTCGGCGCGTAATTTACGCACTGCCAGAAATTCGAGAATGCGTTCTTTGATATCCTCTAAGCCGTAATGATCTTCTTGCAAGACACCCCGTGCGTGACTGATCTCTAAATTGTCATCGGTGCGGATCTCCCAGGGCATACTAGTGAGCCAATCGAGATAGGTGCGAATCACGCCATACTCGGCACTGGCCACCGATAATTTACTGAGGCGGTCTAACTCGCGCTCAGCTTCTTTGCGTGCTTCGTCTGGCATACCCGATTCATCGATTTTGCGCCGGAATTGCTCGACCTCTGCGCCCGGTTCATCGCCATCAGCAAGTTCACGCTGAATGGCTTTCAGTTGTTCGCGCAGGTAATATTCACGCTGAGTTTTTTCCATCTCAGATTGTGCTTCGGTCTGAATCTTGCGTCCAAGCTCCAGCACTTCTACCTCTTTGTTGAGCAGTTCGAGCAGGAAACGCAATTTTTTAACGATGTCATTCATTTCCAGCAAACGCTGGGCATCTTCAACATCAATGCGGATGTAGGTGGCGATGGAATAGACAATCTGTAAGGGATTATCAACAGATACCGCCGATGAGACCAGCTCATCCGGTATGCCGGGCATCAGATCTGCTAGCGTCTTAAATTGTTCACTGACATTGCGCATCAGCGCCTCGACAGTCAGTTGATCTTCCACCTCTTCGACGTCCGGTTCGGGCATCACGCTGGCTTTAAGATAGGGTTCTTCGCCCGTGAATTCGGTAATACGAATGCGGTCAATTCCCTGAACGAGAAGGCGTATGGTACCATCCGGGGCACGGAATAGGCGGTGAATCGATGCTAGTGTGCCGACGCGGTAGACCTCATTAGGCCCCGGTGATTCCTGTTCTTCATCATGGGCAGTAACTAGCCCGACGAGTCGTTCGCCAGAGATGACATCATCCACCAGACGGACACTGCGTGGTTGCCCGACTGTTAAGGGGATGGCAGTCTGTGGGTAGACGACCATACCACGCAGGGGTAAAATAGGAACTTCCTGCAAATCAAAATCACTGGCATTATTGCTATCGGCTTCGGTATTCTGCCGTTCAAATCGGCTTCTACTTATTCCATTGCCATTCTTATCTGAGAGCAAATCCGCTATTAGACGCTCTAGTTCGTCACTCATATATTGTCCTTAGTTTGTATACCCCGATTAACGATAATGGTGGTGTGTTATGGGGGGACGTGTTTGCAAAATTGTGATATGTGGTCATCACTCATGTTACAACTTATAACTGTATAGAGTAAGTGTAACGGTTAGTGGGTAAAAAGTGCGTAAGATTGCTATAGCAAACCATAAATTTCTGATAAAAATATGATATGGAGATACGAATACCCCTGCCAATACGCTAATTAAGTACAGCAGGGGATGTATAAGGCAAGTTTAGAACTCGAATTCGTCAAAATCTTTACAGAGGTGAACAGGCCCTTTGAATGTTTCTTGTGCTTCCTGCACGAGTGGTTCCGGGTTCGCGTTCCATACTTGATAGTGAATGAGATAGAGTTCTTTGGCTCCGGCTTCCTGTGCAATCTCCCCTGCCTGACGCGCATCTGTGTGCCCCAGACCATCATAACCAGCTGCTTCATGGATCAGAACATCTGCATCACGGGCGAGATCAACTAAACCCTCAAAGGGCATGGTGTCACAGGTATATGCGAGTGTTTTCTGCGTGTGCTTGTTGAAGATACGCATACCAATTGTCGGCACATCATAATGCTTAACTGGAAAAGAGCGAATGATGAAGTCTTTGTTCTCCAACAGAGGCGCGTTTTCGCGGTGCATCACCCGCACGAAGGAGATCGGGAAGAAGTTCGGCCATTCCTGCCAGCCATAGGCTTCCATTGTATCTTCGATGCGGTTCAAACAATGGTGCAAACCATAGAGGCGCAGAGGGGCTTTGCGCCCCAACAGCCACATGTGCATCATCATATTGGGGATACCAGCAACATGATCCGGGTGGAAATGGGTAAGGATCACATCTTGCAATTCTTCATCATCCAAACCGAGATTCTTGATCTTTCCCAGTGGATTGGAACCCGCATCGACTAAGATCGGGCTATCTTCATCACCGATCAGTAAGAAGTGAGTGTAATCATGTTGTGCATCGTTGACCGCGGCTGCCGAGCCTAAAATAATAACACGCGCCATGTCATTGCCTTTTTGTGTTGATTCGATAAGTATACGCGCAAGCTGAGTGATTTATACCCACTGTATGGGTTACCAGCTGATCCCACAATAGATAGTTCACATTATACCGCCTTTATCGGGATGTGGCGTTTGCGAAAGTTAACGATTAATTGCGATTATAACGACCCGAAAACGACATACAGATTGTACGCAATATAACCGATCAAGAATAAACCCGCTTCGATACGTCCTAACACCCGATCAAGCGCAAACGGCAAGACCAAGACGCTGAAAACTAGCATCACAATTGCGTCGAAGTTAATCGTCGCCTGTGCCACGTTGATCGGCTGGACGATTGCTGTCACGCCGAGGATTCCCAGCAAGTTGAATATGTTGGAACCCACTACGTTACCAATCGCAATATCGCTCTCCTGACGGAATGCCGCCATCACGGATGTGACTAGCTCTGGCAAAGATGTCCCCACTGCAATCAAGGTGATGCCAATCACCAATTCGCTGATACCCGCATTGCGGGCCAATGTTGTAGCATTCTCAACGGTCAACTGTGCGCCAACCATCAGCACCAAGATACCGACTAATAAGCGTGTGCCTTCTTTCAGGCGGTTCACATCGGTCGGGGTGGCACGTTTCTCTTCCGGGATGTCATATGTTTTATCGCGCTCTCGCAGTGAGGCAAAGATCATGAAACTGACGAAGGCGACTAATCCGATCACCAGGATTGTGCCATCAGTACGGCTGACCAGCGTATCACGGAATAACCAGAATGTGCCAAGGGTGATAATCAGCA
The DNA here is from genome assembly GCA_051117475.1 of Anaerolineae bacterium. Taxonomy (GTDB): domain Bacteria; phylum Chloroflexota; class Anaerolineae; order Aggregatilineales; family Phototrophicaceae; genus JAUZRW01. The sequence goes on from JBNPEE010000047.1 coordinate 57,858, forward strand.
TCAAGGGGATTTCGCGCTTCAGCAAGATCACGTTCACTTTAATCGGGTAAATCAAGCCGCTGATGCCTAAGATTAAACCTACATTGGCGATATTTGATCCTAAGACATTACCGACAGAAATATCCGATGAGCCACTGAGTGCAGCACTAAGGCTGACCAGTAGTTCCGGTGTGGATGTACCCAGTGCGACGACAGTCAACCCGACGACAAGTGGCGAAATACCGAGCGATTCTGCCAGGCGCGATGCACCTTTCACCAGCCAATCGCCTCCGAAGAATAGGCCAACTAAACCAACAGCTAGCCCTAGAAATGTTAGCATCTTATTGTGTCCTTTAGATGTATGTTTTTATTGATCACCCACCCATTATAAGCGCTGATAATAAATCAGGCGATTATGGGTGCTTGAATACAAGCTCGAATCTCTGGTAGCGCTTCACGATCTGCTAAGAGCAACAGGGTATCATTCGCTTCAATGATGGTATTGCCATTGGGCACGACAATCTCGCCCCTCCGTGAGATCAGCACAATCAAGCTATCTGCCGGTAGACCGAGATTCACAATCTGACGATCTACAGCCGATGATTCTGCTGGTACGCGCACTTCAATCAACTCACTGCGCAAATCTGTGTTGCTGGTTGGCTCTAGTGGATATTTCGGCTTCTCGATGAAGGGTTCGGTGATCCCTAACCATTTGGCAACCGGTATCAGTGTTGATCCCTGTAACAAAACAGAGACTAATACCACAAAAAACACAATATCGAAGATCACATCGGCTTGTTCGATACCTGCTAATAGTGGGAAAGTTGCCAGAACAATCGGTGTTGCTCCGCGTAAACCCACCCATGAAATCATCACCTTATCGCGGAAATCGAAACGTGAAAAAGCGAGCAGTATAAAGATGCTTAACGGACGAGCGACGAAGATTAGTACAATCGCGATGAGAACCCCTGTACCCGCAATCGGCAACAATTCCGAAGGGAACACCAGTAAACCCAGCGCGAGGAACATCGCAATTTGCATCAGCCATGCCAGCGCATCGTGGAAGCGCGATAGACTGTTCTTGTGGACAAAGGTCTGATTAGACATCATCATCCCCATCAGATACACTGCGAGGAATCCACTGCCACCGAGCAACGCCGTCAACGCATAAGCAAATAGTACAAACGCCACTGTGAACACCGGATACAACCCGTCGGCTTCAAGGCGTAACCGATTAAGTGCCCGCACAGCGACATAACCCAATAATACACCGAGCAAACCACCGATGAGCATCTGTTGAGCGAATATGCTGGCTAGATTGATGACGGGCATTTGTGGTTGGTTGATTACTTCGATACTGGCGATTGTGAGAAAGATTGCCATCGGATCATTACTGCCGGATTCCAACTCCAGCAGAGGGATAGTATCGCCTTTGAAGCTGATCTTCTGTGTGCGCAAGATCGAAAAGACCGCCGCTGCATCCGTAGCAGCAACAATTGAACCGACTAAAACCGCTAGCTCAATTGAAAAATCCAGCAACCAGTAGACCCCTAACGCCACGACAAGCGCCGTGATGAGTACGCCCACTGTCGATAATAACACCCCTCGCCCTAGGACGCGGTATGTATCGATCACAGGGGTATCAAGACCGCCGGAGAATAAGATATAGATCAGAGCAACAACCCCCATGGATTGCGCTAATTGCGGGTCATCGAAGTAAATACCACCGATACCCTCGGAACCGGCTAACATGCCGATGAATAGAAAGATCGCCAATGCCGGCACACTCAATTTGCTAGATAGCTTGCTGGCTAATACGCTGATGATGAGCAGAATTGCCACTGCGAACATAATAAAATCAAATGTCAGCATGGGTTATGGTAGCCCTCTATGGTAATTGTTTGGATGTCGGATTCATGAGCGTGTACGGACCTGTTCTTAAAAGATACCACAAGGAGCGATGATCACAGGTGAGTAAGTTTTTAAAATGTCGATTCCGTATCCTCCTACTATCAGTCCTATGCAGTTTGAGTGACCATTGTGTGACAGTCAGACACTTGCTATGCTTATCTCTTGAGGATTCAACGTGATACAACCTTTGTAGAGAGTAGCCCATGGCATCGTCTCAACCCAATATCCTATTCATTGTGCTGGATACCCAACGGCGTGATCGTCTATCATTGTACGGACATCGAGCGGATACATCGCCACATCTAGACAACTTCGCACGCGATGCGACTATCTTTCAACGGGCGATCTCGCCGGCACAGTGGACAATTCCGGCACACGCATCGATGTTCACCGGTGTCTATCCGGGCACGCATCAATTGACACAAGCCTTTCAAACGCTCAGCGCCACGCATCCCACGCTGGCAGAAATTTTGCAGGTGGATGACTATCACACGGTGGCTTTTTGTAATAATCCATTACTCGGCGTACTGAACAATGGTTTACAACGCGGGTTTCGTGACTTTTACAACTACGCGGGCGCATCACCCAACCGCCCGATTGAACGCACGCGCAGTGCGCCACAACGTTACCTCGCGACGCAATTTCGCAAAGTAGCGCGTAATGTCACCAACTGGTTCGCCAATAGCGATCACCTGTTCAACTTCGCAGTCAATCCACATATTGTGCCTTTGTGGACACGTCTGGTAAACTTCAAAGGCAATAGCGCACGCTCGATTGATGATCTGATCGATTACTGGCGTGATTATCATGATGGGGGCGCAGAACGTCCGATCTTTGCGTTTCTCAATTTGATGGGCACGCACACGCCTTATTTCCCGCCTAAGCCTTATCTCGATCATGTGGCGCCGGGGATCAGTCAAGATAAAGCATCTTCGCGCTTCATTGCACGTTTCAATGGTGATGCGGCCGACTGGCTCAGCCCCGATGATCCCCCGCTTGCAGATTGGCAACGGCAGACGCTCGATGCCTACTATGATGCCGAGATTGCCTATCAAGATCAACACCTAGGGCGCTTATTTGCTTATCTGGAGTCCTCTGGTACGCTCGATAATACGATGGTAATCATTGTTGCCGATCACGGCGAGGGGCATGGCGATCATGGTTATAAGGGGCATAGTTTTGTGGTTTATCAAGAGCTCGTACACGTGCCGATGATGATCCGCTATCCGGAACGTTTTCCGGTTGGCAAGCATATCAGTACTAATGTCAGCACACGACGCTTGTTCCATACGGTACTGGATTTGACCGACATCACCCCGCCATTGGCTGAGGATGACCCCAACGCTGATGTAAACAGCTTATCACTGATACAGGCGCTTAATGGGCGACCCGATACCGAACGCGGGGTGGTCTACGCAGAAGCCTACCCACCCTTGAACTTACTCAGTATCCTCAAGCCACGCAGGCCGGAACTGGTCGAACGTCTCAGTCTGACGCATGTTCGGCGCGGGGTGTACGAAGGCGACCACAAACTGGCGGTGGTAGGTAATCAAGTCGAGAATTTGTTCAACGTCGCGCAAGATCCTGCCGAAGAACAGGACATAGCCCAGCAAGCACCCGAGCGCACGCAGGCTTTGCAGAAAAAGTTATTACAGTTTGTCGATGATACCAACATCCGTGATCATGATAGCAATGGCAATGCGTCAGTCAGCGACGATGTGATAGATAACTTGCGGGCGCTCGGTTATATTGAGTGAAGATGGTCATTTCTTCTTGACCACACTCAGCAGATCAGTGATGATGTCATCGGTGCGGATGCCTTCGGCTTGTCCCTCAAAATTGAGCAAAAGTCGATGCCGTAGCGCCCCGTGCGCCACCGCTTCAATATCGGCGTAGGCAACGTTGAAGCGCCCTTCCAATAGAGCGTTGACCTTCGCACCAATAATCAGCGCCTGCGCCCCGCGTGGGCTTGCCCCCACAGATACAAATTGACGCACCATCACCGTCGATTGATCGCTCTCAGGGTGTGTCGCCACAATCAATCTGGCGACGTATTGATTGAGATGGCTGGCAACCGGAATACTCAGCGCCAGTTGTCCCATGCGGAGAATATCGTTGGCGCTGGCAACGCGGGTTGCACTCGGTTGATCGATGCCGGTGGTGCGGTTGATAATGCTCACCAGTTCATCCACTGACGGAAATTGCACATCTACTTTGAACAAAAAGCGATCGAGCTGGGCTTCCGGCAAAGGATAAGTACCCTCCATATCGAGCGGATTCTGGGTGGCAAGCACGAAAAATGGTTTTTCAAGCGGGTATTGCCGTCCGGCTACTGTGACTGTTTTCTCTTGCATGGCTTCGAGCATGGCGGATTGCGTTTTGGGGGTAGCACGGTTGATCTCGTCAGCTAGCACCAGATTGGCGAAGATGGGGCCGGATTGAAAGCGAAATTCGCGCCGTCCGTCTTCGGTTTCCTCCAGAATATCTGTGCCAACAATATCGGCAGGCATCAAATCCGGTGCAAACCGAACACGCGGGAAATCGAGATCGAGGACAGCGGCACCCGCTTGGCTGAGCATGGTTTTCACCACACATGTCACGCCTTCCAGCCAAGCATGGCGACCAGGCAAATGACAGCTTGACGCAGCCCGCACCACAACCTCATGACC
>JBNPEE010000010.1:0-61805 GCA_051117475.1 Anaerolineae bacterium
GAAGTCTATGGACATATCCATTACTACAACCATGACCGCATCCACACGGTACTCAAGATGCCACCAGCCATTTATGCGATGAAAATTGACTCAGACGACTGTCTTCATAAATTGGGGACTTGACAAGGAAACGAGATGCTTTGTGTAAATTCGAAGGTATTTCTGGAGAAAACAGGTTCGAGTTGAGTCCTATTGAGGTTACTAAAACTATAACTTAACCAAAAACCATCCTTTCGGGTGGTTTTTCTGTTTCTAATTTAGAAATATATCTTGGATCGTCTCAAAAATGGTTGGAGTCTTATAAATATAGAATTCGTGCTAATTGACAAGAATCCAATAATGAAGTATTTTGCATACGTATGCAAAAATATCTCAAGCATGAAAAAATCTTATGAAAAAGAATCCCCTACGCAAGATATGGTCAGAAGATGGTGTTGTCATCAATGGTTGGTTGCATATTCCCAATACTTGGTCAGCGGAAGTGATGGCAAATGCTGGTTGGGATAGCATCGTTGTGGATATGCAACACGGGATGCACAGCATGGAGAGCGCGATTCAGTTACTTCAGGCTATCAGCACAACCCCTACCGTTCCACTCGCACGTGTGAATTGGAACACTCCTGGCGAAATCATGCGCTTACTTGATGCTGGCGCGTACGGCATCATCTGTCCAATGATCGATACTTCTGAACAATGTGAGGCATTTGTTGGTGCGTGTCGTTATCCACCAGATGGGTATCGTAGCTTAGGTCCAACAAGAGCATCCGTGGTCATGGGTGTGGACTATGCCCAACATGCAAACGATGAAATCCTAACGATTGCAATGGTAGAAACAGCAGAATCCCTCAGGAATATTGATGAGATTGCCAGTGTTGAAGGCTTAGATATGATTTTTGTCGGTACTGGCGATTTGCGTCTGAGCCTCACAGGTAGCATCGGTTTCGATAGTGATGATGTACAGGTTGACAAAGCTCTGGACACAATTTTGGATGCTTGTCAACGTAACAATCTCGTCGCAGGGTTATTTACAGCATCAGCTGATTATGCAGCAAAAATGGTTAAGCGTGGCTTCAGATTTGTGACTGTTAAAACAGACAGCATGATACTAAGTGAATTTGCAAAAAAAGTAGTCAGCGATACAAAAAATCAATTGAGCGAAAGGCTATGAGAGATGACAATAACATACCTCAAACGTGGTAAAACGGTAGATGAAAAAGCACAAGCTGATGCCAAAGTGCAGGAATCTGTGAAGAATATTTTGATGGATATTCGTAAACGTGGTGATGAAGCTGTGCGCGAATTATCAGAGAAGTTCGATAATTGGTCACCAGAAAGTTTCAAGCTGTCTGACGAGCAAATACAGGATATCATTGCTGGCTTACCCCTGCAGGTAATTGATGACATCAAATTTGCCCAAGAACAAGTACGTAATTTTGCCAAGGCACAACGTGCGTCTATGCAAGATATAGAGGTTGAAACTCTCCCCGGCGTTTTCCTTGGTCACAAAAATCTACCCATCGAACGGGTGGGCTGTTATGTTCCGGGTGGACGTTATCCAATGGTGGCATCAGCACACATGAGTGTTCTCACGGCTAAGACGGCTGGCTGTGATTATGTCGTAGCCTGTACGCCTCCGATTAAAGGTGAAATTCCAGCAGCGACTGTTGCCGCAATGCACTTCGGTGGTGCAGATGAAATTTACTTGCTTGGCGGTATTCAGGCGATGGCGGCAATGGCGTATGGAGCAGTCGGGATGCAAGCTGTAGATATGCTGGTTGGTCCGGGTAATTCCTATGTTGCAGAAGCTAAGCGCCAACTCTTCGGCACAGTCGGTATTGATTTGCTAGCAGGACCAACAGAAGTTCTGGTCATTGCTGACGACACATCAGACCTTGAAATTTGCGCCACAGATTTACTTGGTCAAGCAGAACACGGTCCAACATCACCGGCTGTTTTGCTTACAACGAGCAAAGTTATTGCAGAAGGTATTCAGGATGAGATTAATAGACAACTTGCTGTCTTACCCACTGCTGATTTAGCCAGTATAGCATGGGCGGATTTTGGTGAAATTATTCTATGCGACACAGATGAAGAGCTGGTCGCTGTAGCAGACGAAATCGCTAGCGAACATGTAGAAATCCTGACAAAAAAACCACAATATTTTCTCGATAATATGACTAATTATGGTGCCTTGTTCTTGGGACCACGTACCAATGTTGCCTACGGTGATAAAGTGATTGGTACCAATCACACGCTCCCGACGAAGAAAGCCGCTCGCTATACAGGTGGGCTGTGGGTTGGTAAATTTATCAAGACAGTGACGTATCAGCGCATCACTACTGATGAAGCGAGTGCGATGATTGGCGAATATGGCAGTCGTCTGTGTAATATTGAAGGCTTTATGGGTCACAAAGAACAATGTGATTTACGTGTCCGCCGCTACAGCAAAGAGACAGTCAGCTAAAATATCACATAGTACGATAGAGGGACTGAGCGAACTAAAAAAATAATGACCATTATGCAATACCTTCGTCAATTTTGCGGGAAATAGACGAAAATCAGGTTATAAAAGGTCTTTAAGTATCAAATCTTGGAAAAAATGAGCCGATTTCACCCAATAGAATTTTTGGCAAAGGTATTGTTATGAATAGAACAATTACCTCTATCGAAGTTGCAAAACGGGCTGGTGTCTCACAATCTACAGTCTCACGCGTTTTTAGTGAGAACAGCCCGAATGTCAGCGATAAAGCACGCCAGAAAGTCCTCAGAGCAGCCCAAGAATTGGGGTATCAACCGAATATCATAGCTCGCATGATGAGTACCAGTCAGACCAATATCATAGGGATTGTAATGGCGACGATCACCAGTCCCTTTTATCCATATGTACTGGAAAAATTTTTGAGTGAATTACAGACGATAGATCGTCAGGTATTATTGTTCACTGCGTCTGAAAACCAATCAGTCGATGAATTGTTACCTCTGATCCTTCAATATCAGGTTGATGCACTAATTGTTACCTCAGCAACTCTTTCGTCTGAAATGGTCGATATTTCAAGGCAAAGTGCTACACCTGTCATCCTATTTAACCGTTCAATAAACAATCCCAATGTAAGTGCAGTTTGTGCTGACAACATTGCTGGAGGCGCTCAGGTCGCAGATGTGCTCCTCAATACAGGTCACGAAACCCTCGCCTTCGTTGCGGGGTTACAAAATACATCCACTAGTCAGGAACGTGAACAGGGTTTCACGCAACGCTTACAAGAACAAGGCTATAGTCAATTGCAACGAGTGCAAGGACATTACACCTACGATTCTGGCTACAGAGCTACACAATCATTGCTACACAGCAACACCCCCCCTGATGCCATCTTCTGTGCCAATGATATCATGGCAATTGGAGCAATTGATGCAATTCGTGCTGAGGGATTACACGTTGGGCTAGATGTAAGTGTTATCGGCTTTGACAATATTCCGATGGCAAATTGGGGTGCTTATCAATTGACAACTATCAGTCAAGATGTGGACACCATGATTCAGCGCACGATAGATGTCATGCTCAACAAAATTGAACATCCAGACAGTGCCTGTGAGACAAGTCGCGTCAAAGGTAACTTAATTGTGCGCCAGTCTGTTAAGAACTTATCCAGAGAGTGAGATTATTTATATGACACAATCAATTATAGGCAAAGTTGCACTGGTAACAGGTGGTGCCGGTGGTATCGGTAGCGCAATCTGTCGTAAACTCGCTACAAAAGGCGCAAATGTGGTAATTACCTATAGCCGTAGTAAAGATAAAGCTGAGCAACTCGCCACTGAACTGGATGGTGATAACCATCTAGTTTTGCAAACACCAGTCGATGACAGCAATGCTCAGACTGAGCTTGCCAACATCATACAAGATCATTATGGCAGGCTTGATATTCTCGTCAATAATGCCGGTATCACGAAGCCTGTTCCTCATGATGATCTTGATAGCCTAAGCGATGAAATAATTGATAACATCTTTCGCGTTAATGTACGTGGTGCTCTTGCATCTGTTCGCGCCATGAAACAGCTACTGATGGCTGATGAAGGGGGGCTGGTGATCAACATTAGCTCGATTGCTGCTCGTACAGCTGTTGGCAGTAATGTTGCCTACTGTGCGAGTAAAGCAGCCATGGATAATATCACCATGAGCCTTGCCCGTGCGCTCGCCCCAAAAATTCGGGTCGTGAGTGTATCACCGGGATGGACTAATGGCGAGTATGCTCAGCGTATGCCTTCTGAAATAATCCAAGAACAACGTGACTTAACACCTCTTGGTCGTATCGCTGAGGCCGAAGATACCGCTAATGCTGTTTTGGCAGTTGCTACACACCTTACATTTACAACAGGTGCGATCATCGCTGTTGATGGCGGACGCCCACTAAGGTGATATATTGGTTCAAGGAATAAGTGCTTGCTGATGTTGCTTACGATATTGATTTGGGGAGCACTGCCACCGATCTTTGAATAGGTGATAAAAATGGCTCAGATTGCCAAATCCAACCTCAAAACAAATATCTGTTGGAGATTGGTTCGTGTGCAAAAGTAAATCAGCCGCATAATCTAAGCGCAAGTTATTGAGAAACTGAGATGGTGTCATATTTAGATATTGCTTAAAGCTACGCCCGATGTATTCTGGCGTACGATTTGCTAATCGAAGCAGAGCATCGCGCCCCTCAATGATGTTGGCACGATCTTGCATTTCATTGCAAACCATTTGCAACCATGCTGGTATAGCGTCATCCTGTGAAGGTGATTGCGTGAGAAAATAATTTGATAGTAGATTTGCCAGCAACCCTTTCAATGTCAGGTGTGATTGTTGCTTATCTCTGTATAAATTACGTCCCCATTGTTCGAGTTGTCGTACTACTGACTTTATATTTTGTTGAGACACTAGCGTGGTTGATGGTAAATCAGGGCTTAACAATACATTGTCACATATCTCCCTGTTGAGAAAATCAAATACAGAGATACATGTATTCTGTAAAAAGGCTATGTTCAATAATTCACAATCTTGATTTTCATGTTGCTTAAAACAATGTGCATCTGCGGGACGAATAAATACGAGATGACCAGCCGACAATAAAATAACTTTCCCATTGATATGATGTGCGATATTCCCCTTAGAAATGAGGAATATTTCAAAAAAATCGTGATAATGTAGGCGCGTTGAGATATGTTCCACAAATGGGAAAAAACCATAATGTCCTTCGATTTCCACATCAATGATGTTAGCTGCCCGTAACTCCATATAGACCTCAAATATCAAAATAGCACAAAAACACGTTAATAGAACACAAGACAGTGTACACCGTTTTGGCTTACCATTACAACATCGCTCAACTTAGTAATTACAAGATTGCACCGGCATCATGTCAACAACAACCACACACTCATTGCACCGTACGTGCATCAACCTGTATGGCACTGTGCAATCGCAAAAAAATTAGGAGAGAGTCTCTATGTCTAAATTCCGTATCGATGAAGCAACCGTTCAGCAATACCACAAAAATGGGTACATTCTATTTGACCAACCCTTATTCTCTGAAGAGAAATTTGCGCGTTTAGCTGCGATTTTTGAAGAACTCGCCGCAGGTGTTGGAGAAGGTAAACGGACGGATGAACTAGATAAACCCCATTTCACAGATCCGCGCTTGTTTGAGTTTCTGATGTCAGACGAAGTTCTCGACATCGTTGAACCCCTTATTGGCCCTAATATTGGTTTATGGTCAAGCCATTTTATTTCAAAGGAACCACTGGTTGGACGTGCTACCCCATGGCACGAAGACAGTAAATATTGGGAAGGTCGCCTCGATAGTATGGATAAGATTGTGACTGTTTGGCTGGCAATTGATAAAGTTGATCGCGAAAATGGATGTATGCGTGTCATTCCCGGTACACACAATAATGGTTTCTCTGATTACGAAGCTGTTGATAAATCCACCAATACCTTCAGTAGCGAAATCAAAGCAGATCAGGTTGACGCAGATAAAGCTGTCTACTTTGAATTAGAGCCCGGCTATGCCTCACTGCATGATGGACGAATCATTCATGGTGCAGAGGCGAATACGAGTCCACGTCGTCGTGCTGGCTATACCATGCGCTATTTCTCGATGGATATGAAGTTCAATCCAGACGCAAAAGGCAATTCGACACATAAATTATGGCTGTGTCGTGGTACAAATGTGGCTGGCAATCCTATTGAGCCAATACCAGTATTGAGCTAGTACGCACCCGATAATACTATTCTCAGCACAGAGTCGCAGAAAAGTGATTCTGTGCTTGTGTCGTTATAGAGCAAGTTAGGAATCATCATGACAGCACAGATAAGCGGGCAACCTCCATTTTCTTTTCGCTTACGCGCTGATCTCGATAATTTACCATCTGAGATTTGTGAAAACGAAACACATTTTCATACAATGTTGACCACAGACCCTGACACGGGTGATGTCTACTATACCCTCCTCAACATTGGGCTTATCAAATTAAGTCCCGATTTAACCACGCATGATATCATCCACTTGTCATCTAAATGGAAATCTGTCAATTTTCATAGTGTACGCTTGATGACTATCAATGGTGCAAAACGTCTGATATTATCGGCAAACGATAATCAACAAGTGATTGTGATGACTCTATCTGGTGAAATTGATTTCACATTAGGTGTTCCGACATTGGCACCTTATCAAGCAGATGCGGCAACGTACGAGCCAACCGATACATGTCTTGTTGGTGATAAGCTTTATATCGCAGATGGCTATGGCGATCAATTCATATCAATCGTAGATATAACATCGTGTGAGTGGATTACAACCTTCGGTGGCAAAACGGAAGATCGCATGGAGAATGGTAAATTTCGCACAGCACATGGTATTAATCTAACACCAGATGGACAGCATCTCGTGGTAGCTGACCGTTGGAATTCGCGTTTACAAATTCATGATTTCGATGGAGAGTTTGTAGCCTCTCATCACATGCCATACAATGCGTGGGTCTGTGGGATTGATTGGATACAATGGCAAGGTAAACAATATGGCGTTATCGCTTGTCTGTACGATACTGATGAAGATAAACAGAATCCTGCTCCCATCTTTATCTTGAATAGTTCCTACGAAATTATTTCAACACTTAGACCAAAACAAGACTTTGGTATTGAAGAAGCCCAGCGTTTACATAATGCGATCTGGCATATATTCGAGAATCAACTGTTTTTAATTTGCCATAGCTGGAATCCCGGTAAATATTTTGTCCTTGAACTCAAGAATTAACAAAGACGCTTATAGAAAGGCAAATAGATGAAACTCAAATGGTATGGACATGCTGCTTTTAAAATCACAAGTGACGATGGTTTAACGATTATCACAGACCCATATACACCTGAACTTGCAGGATATTCGGATTTCACCGAAACAGCTGATATAGTACTGACATCATCTGATAACGACGATTACCATTGCCGTAGTGATCTCATTCCGGGCAATCCAATTCGGGTCAATGCAGTTGAGATTGCAGAAGCCAGTGGCGAACGTGATATTAATGGATTAGTGGTTCATGCAACCATAACAATGGAAATGCTCGAGCATCCCTATCATGATCCAACCCAAAACGCGATGTATCGCTTTGAAATCGACGGCATTAAAGTCGCGCATCTAGGTGATATTGGTAATCCATTTACCCAAACACAAATTGACTTTTTGAAAGATACAGATGTGTTATTGACGCTAGCAGGTGACATTCCTACGATCCAGCTTAAGGACCTATGTCCGGCACTTATCAATGAGATAAAACCAAAACTAATCGTGCCGATGCACTTCCGAACGCTGACATATAAGCCACGTGATGGCATGTGGATTCAATCATTTTTGGATTACTTCGATGATAGTAATGTCGATTTCGCGTTCGATTACGAAACAACAATTACGAAAGACGATATTCCTGACAGTACCCGCGTCCTCGTGATGGATTACGTGCGCTAAAAAAAGAGGATGCAATCATGGGCATCCTCACACAAATTTTATGCTTTCAGCATCAGGGTAACAATCTCTCGTGGATTGAAGTTTACATCAAGTTGATTGTTTGCCATTGTCGATTGATTTTCAGGATGTTCCATCAAATTACAGGTATACACCTCTGAGAATTGTCGATCAAAAGTCAGTTTAGCGCATGTGCGCCGATTTTGACGTTCTACTAAGCGAACGATCAGTGCCTCGCCATCTTCTGAGCGCTTGATCGCTTCTACTGTGATATTGGGGGCATCACACTGCAAGAAGCTATGTGTCTCGCGTTGTGTATCGGTACGTTGTACATAAAGGGGAGTATTAAAACGAGTTGCTGCGCCAATTACATCTGCTTCGCGCCAGTCGCCTTGATGCGGATAGATCGCATAACTAAAATGGTGCGTTTCAATATCAGCAACAGGATCAGGTGAAATAGAGCCTTTGAGAAGGGTCAGGCGCATCCAGTGTTCATGTGTTTCGTGACCATATTTACTATCATTGAGCAAAGCAACCCCATACCCACTTTCGGATACATCCATCCACCAATGGGAAGGAACTTCAAACTTCGCAGCATCATACGACGTATTGCGATGTGTTGCCCGTTCGATGTTGCCATACGCGATGTCATAGGTCGCATGACGCGCATTAATATCAACCGGAAAACCGACCTTAAGGAGTTTTTGGCGCTCCTTCCAATCGATTTGTGTTTCAAAGACAAGTTGGCGTGACTCTGCCATTAAACTAATGCGTTGTGTAATAGTTGAATCATAACACTGACGCTTGAGTAACAACGACGCACGTAATGATCCTTCTTCGTCAATCTCTATCGAAAAATCACCCGTGATGGGTAATTCTTGTTCGACATAGCTGGCGACTATGTCCCACGCGTCATATCTTCCTGGACGATCTTCATAGAGTTGGAAACGGTTGCCAACTTCACCTTCAACGAGAATTTGTCGCTCTGATTCTTTATCCCACAGTGAGGTTAATTCACCCCGATCATTAAATTCTGCACGAAGATACTGATTTTCGAGCGCATTTTCCTCTGCCCATACAGTATATTCAGCACCAGGATAATCGATTTGGGATTCTAACTTTAAAATACTATACCCTATTGGTGAGACAACGTTATTTAATTGAATCAGTGTGCTTGTTGTTCCATCAAGATTACTGACGGGTTGAATTGTCAACAGCTCAGCATGTTCTCCGTGTATCTGGTGTTGACCTACTAATGATTTTGGTATCTTCACAATCGTGTCTGTCTCTACTAGCATAGGATTAAATATGAGGAGATATTCACCCCTATTTTCGCCAAACAGAGTTGGCGTAATCTCTGCATAAAGGGTGGCGACAATATCACGTAGGTTTTGATACTCATCAAGAAGATAATGATAGACTTCGGTGATATGTGTTCCCGGTAATGCATCGTGAAATTGTGTATTGAGCAGTATTTTCCACGCGCTGTCTAGTTGCTCCGCTGGATAAGTATCTGATTCTAACCAGGCGAATGCAGACAGCATCTCTATTTGACGCATTAAAATCTCAGATTGACGATTGAGTTTCTTGAGTCGTCCTTTCGTGGTGTATGTGCCACGATGTGTTTCAAGATAAAGTTCATCATTCCATGTCGGTAATTCGGTCTTCTTAGCTTTCTCAGCAATCAATAGCAAGGTATCTTCAGGATGATTAAACTGCGAGGGAACCATGCCCGGAAAATCTTGATACCTTATAGCACATTCGACCATCTCAGGGTCAACGCCACCACCACCATCACCCCATCCATACGTGTAGATCATTTCGCCAACAGTCTCTTTATCAGAGAAGTCTCGCCAATACTTATCCATATGGTTAGGATCAACAAAGCCAATGAAGTGCCCGGGAGGGATGACCGTCAATACTTTTGAGCCATCAGGACCTTCCCACCAGAACGTATTTTTCCGCCATGGGTTGGTATCATTCCAAACGAAGAATTTATTGCTCAGGATAACCTCAATCCCACTGCGATAGAGAATCTGTGGCAATGCCCACGACATTCCAAAAACATCTGGTTGCCAGCAAACTTTCGATGTGAATCCAAATTCTTCTTGCCAGAAACGTTGTCCATGCAAAATATGGCGCACAAATGACTCGCCAGAGATCAGGTTACATTCAGGCTCTAACCAGAATGCGCCGACTGGTTGCCAGCGTCCTTCGTGAAAGCGTTGCTTGACCTGCTCAAACATGTCTGGATAGTGTTCTTTCATGTCAGCATAGATTTTGCCGCTACTCTGAGAGAACTTAAAATCTGGATACTGTTCCATGAGGCGTAACATTGTCGCATGTGTTCGACCAACTTTGCGGATATATTCACGGTGTGTCCACTGATAGACAATATCGAGGTGTGAATGCCCGACCATATGCAATAAACCAGATGTTTTGAAGCGATCCGTTTCATATACTTTTCGACGAAAATCAGCTTGCACCTCTAATATACGAGATTTGAACACCTCAAAATCAGATTCATGCACAGGAATATCTAAGAGTGCTTCAAGTAAATGTGTCTCAATGAAATTTTCGAGGCTATCATTGATGTTATCCATGAACAGCACTTTGAATGCCGCTACAAAGTCCCAATAAGCTGCTTCAACCTCAGCATCAATCGTGACCAGTTCTGCTGCACGAAAGACATTGTAATCACTCTCACTGGGATACCAGTAAATATAAGATTCGAGTTCGATGTGATGGGTTTTACCACCTTGTGCTGATTCGGTCAGGAGCACCACATTACGAAACGGATCAAGCCCATGATGTGGCACACCATCGAGTCGTAGTAATGAGTCACCCCCTACGTAAATTCTCAAGAACACGCGTTGACCATTCATCGCTTGCGGAATCGTCACATCACGACGAAAGAAAGCACTCACATCAGGTCCGCCCCAAGAGTTCCCAACTCTAATCGGACGAAAGTCAGGGTCAATATCTTCGTAGACCCCCACATCACGATAGTAAACTTGTTTGATTTCCCAATCAGGGATGGCATGCCGTTGGATTGCCATGCGTTCTTGAATCGCATCTAGGCGTAAGTTTACGCGCTCACTGAAATTTATGATACGGCGTTGGGCATTCTTTTGTTTGGTGCGCCAGCGAGACATCATCTCGCGTGCATCGCGATTCATATCCATAACTCGATAGTGTCCTATTAGTCAATCAATATGCAGGATGTTTTATGGTGTTGCGACAGTTTTCTCATCATGCAAGAAGCACGCTGCTTTGTGGTCAATGTCATCAATCTTGTACAAGGGTGGTTGTGATTCAAGACATTTATCCATACGTTGCGGACAACGGGGATAGAAACGACATCCTGCTTTAGATGATGTCCGCATTTCTTCTTCCGCAGGCAATTCAACCGTACCTTCCCAGCGAATATCAGGATCAGGCATGGGAACTGAATTAACCAGTAATTGCACATACGGATGTTGTGGCTCATTGATGACTTTCAATGAATCGCCTGTTTCAGCAATAGCACCCTGATAAAGAATAAATATCTGATCGCCAATTTGCGTTGCCGTACTGAGATCATGCGTGACGTAAATGAATGAGATACCATCATCACGCAAGCGCATCATCACATCTAGAATAGAAGCACGTAGCGACGCATCAACCATTGATACAGGCTCGTCAGCAACGATCAGTTTGGGACGTGTCATATAGGCGCGTGCCATCATGATACGCTGGCGTTGCCCGCCACTCAATTGGTGTGGATATTTGCGAAGAACATCTTCCCCGTATAAACCAACCTTGTTGAGGGAATCTTCCATCATATCGCGTGCCATCGTTTTGTTATCGGCAAGCCCGAAGTTTTTAATGATCATATCAAACACATGCTGGATACGGTAAAACGGATTGTAAACACTGAACGGATCCTGGAAGACCGCTTGCACCTCACGGCGATATTGTTTGCGGTCATTAGCAGAGGCATTCGTAATATCTTTACCTTCAAAGATGATTTGCCCCGATGAAAGATCAGCAAATCCGAGTACGAGATTGGCAAGCGTCGTTTTACCGCTACCACTTTCACCTGCAATCGTGGTAATCGTCGCAGGAGATTTTGGGATATTCATATTGAAGTCTTGAAGTGCAACAACATCTGTTGTCCCACCCCCGAATGAACGTTGCTGATAGATTTTGGTCGCGCTACGGATTTGTAGCAACATCTCGGACATCGATGAAACTCCCATCTGCTTGTTTTTCGTATAAATGGCATGCCACTTCTTGACGCGGACGTATTTCTTGCCGCACAGGTTTTTCCGTACGGCAACGTTCCATCACATAAGGGCAACGTAACTGGAAAATGCATCCCGGTGGTGGATTACGTGGATCATGCGTGATGCCTTTAGTAATTTTGAGTGGCTTGCGCTCTTTTAGAGATGGCACACTATCAATGAGTAATTCAGAGTATGGATGTCCAGGGCTTTTGAAGATGTGCTCTACAGATGAAATCTCGACCATATTGCCTGCATACATCACTGCAATACGATCAACCATCTGAGCCATTAATCCCATATCATGCCCGATCATAATCATGGATACACCGAGTGCTTCTTTGACTTTGAGCATCGTCTGGGCGATAACACGTTGAACCACAACATCGAGTGCGCTGGTTGGTTCATCGGCAATGATGACAGTTGGATTGAGTGCAATCGCCATCGCAATGCAGACACGCTGTTTCATGCCACCACTAATCTCATGCGGATACATATCATAGATACGGGCGGGCAATCCAACCCAGTGAAAAAGTTCCAAGATGCGTTCTTGGAGTTCCGTTGCGCTACGTTTCTTCTCGGTATGTGCTTTGATGACATCCGCGATTTGGGCACTGATTTTCATCGTTGGATTGAGTGAATTCATTGCGCCTTGTGGAATCAATGCTAAGCGTGACCACCGCATCTTACGCAATTCTTCTGTTGTTAATTGGAGTAAATCTGTACCTCCTAAATTGATCTCTCCCTCAACAATGCGTCCGGGTGGTGAGATTAATTGTAGAATGCCCATCGCAGCAGTTGTTTTGCCACAACCTGATTCACCAACTAAGCCGAGTGTCTCGCCTTCGTAGAGAACAAAATCAACACCATCTACTGCACGCACATCACCTTTAGGCGTTTCGTAGAAAATTTTGAGACCGTTAACTTCGAGAACAACCGATTGATTTGTCTGTGTCATTGTCATTGTTCTTCTTATGCTTTCCGTAAACGTGGATTAGCGACTTCATCAAGACCGAGGTTTATCAGTAACAGTCCGACGAACATCAGTGATAGTAAGAGCGTTGGAATACCCCACCACCACCACATATTGAGTGATAAAGCGGCAAATTCAATCGCGTCAAAGATGATGCTCCCCAGTGTGGGTGCACGTTGCGGTCCTAAACCGAGTGTTTCCAGACCCACTGCTGCTAGAATCGCTCCTGTTGCCCCTGCGATGAAACTCGCAAATAAATACGGAATCAAGTTTGGAAGCATTTCTTTGAACATAATATCAAATGTCGATGCGCCAGAGATCCTTGCCATACGGACATAACCACTACGTCGCATACTCAGAACTTGAGAGCGAATTTGGCGTGTGGCGCGAGGCCATGCAAAGAGTGCAATCAGCAGTGCCATTGTTGTGATGTCTATTCGTGCTAAAATCGATTGCAATACAATCAACACCAATAGCGCAGGAATCGTGAGGGTTACATCTGCGGCGATGCGAATCACATCATCGACCCAACCGCCGAGAAAACCCGCTGTGAATCCCAGTACAATCCCGACACCAATCCCGATGGATGCAGCAATCACACCAATCAGGAATGTGTTCGGCGCACCGACAATCATCAGTGCCATGATGTCACGTCCGAGGTTATCTGTGCCGAGTGGGTTGTCAATTGTTCCCTCTTGTCCACGAGCGTTTGTAAACCCTACAGGCGCTTGACGTGGCGCACCCGAACGTGGCGAGGCTTTATCTGTATCGTACAGAAATGGTCCGATTAATCCCATCAATAAAATTGCAGATAGAATCACCACACCACTAATCAAGCGGATGTTAAACCAAGGCGTATCCCAGACATTGAAACGGCCCATTGTGTTTTCAGCAACAGATTGCTCTTCCCCAACTGGAGGCATTACAGGTGATTGACTCATGGTTATGCACTCCTCTGCTGAACACGCGGGTCAATAAACGGATAGATCAAATCGACAATTAAAACGGCGGTTGCCGTCATCACAATGATGATGAACGATGCCCCTTGAATCACTGCAAAATCGCGTGTCAGAATATTTTCGTAAATGATGTAACCCATCCCCTGATAAGCAAATACACGCTCTACTAACACTTGCCCACTGACAAGTGTTCCAAGTGTGATAGCAAAGGCTGTAATCTGTGGCAGGATGGCATTACGAACCATGTAGCGATAGAGAATATAGAGCGGTTTTAAGCCTTTTGCCTGTGCCAGATTAACATAATCCTCGCCTTGCACTGTAATCATCATCCCGCGCATTCCTAAAGCCCAATATCCGAAACTAACCAGAATAATTGATAAGGCAGGAAGAGTCCCATGCACAATCACACTCCAAATAAATTCGAGATTAATTCCGGGCGTTACATCCAGCGCATACGCATTTTGAGCGGGTAATAAGTTAAAAGTAAACGCGAAAATATAGAGGAGAAACAGTGCCGATAAGATCGTTGGAATCGAGGTGAACAGCATCCCAAACGGAATTAAATATTTGAACAACTTCGGTGTTTTTGCCCAGACCATAATCGCACCGAGGAAGTTCCCCAATAAAAATGTGATGACCATTGCTAGCAGCAATAAGCCCACTGTCCAGGGAAGGGCATTCGCAATAATGGTGTTCACTGGTGTTGGAAAGCTAGAAATAGAGATGCCAAGGTCAAAGCGTAACAAGCCCCATAGATAGCTCAGATACTGAACATGCAATGGCTGATCTAATCCAAACCGCGCACGAAAATCTTCAATAATCGCTTCTGAGCCTTCAACATTTGCACCCGCACTTGCCATTTCACCGACCATAATTTCAATCGGGTCTCCCGGTGCAAGGCGCGGAATAATCCAGATGATAGTTGCAGCCACCCAGATGGTCAGTAGCCAGATACCCAGCCGTCGCAACAGATAGTCGAGCGGTATTCTCCCCATAATTCCCCATTTTGTAAGAATACTAATTTGTGTAACGGTGGGGCTGTAGGGACGAGGCATACCTCGTCTACTACAATACCCCAGAGTCGAACCTGCTTATCCAGCTTTGGTCAAGTTATGGATGATCTGATGGGTGTGATTCCACCAGAATGCAGGATGGTTATAGTTATTTTCTGCTGTAGGCCAGCCTTCCCAGTACGTGGTGTTGAATGGGAGCAATTTGGTTGCTTGTACCAGTGGGACGATTGGTGTTTCAGCATCAATGTAACTATAAGCTTCTACTACGAGATCAGGAATTTCTGGATCATCAAGCGGGCGCGTGCCGATTTCCTCAACAATAGCGGAGAATGCGTCATAGCCATCTCCTGACCATAGACCTGTGTTGTTGAAACGACCCTCAGTACCATAACGTCCGAGTGATGCGAATGGCTCATTGACAGACCCACATGCTAACCAGCCATACGCTACTTCGTAATCACTTTCAGGTGCTGCGGAACCCCAGAAGGTGCCATTATCAACCTGACGTGAGAATGCATCAATACCAGCCGCACGTAATTGCTCAACGATAATTTCGACGGTGCTGGTGTATTCGGTACTCGCATTGTTGACGAGAATTTCAACGGAGAGTTCTTCACCGTCTAATTCGTAGAAACCAGCATTGTTGAGTGTATATCCTTCTGCTTCGATCAATGCTTGTGCGGTTTCAACATCTGCGTTGACCGGTTCAGCATAGCCAGCTTCTGCAACAGCACTGATGAACGGTTCCATTGAACCATATTCAACAAACAGTGAACGCGATGCAATTGTGGTACCTTCATAAGCAAAGTCCACAATTTCTTGGCGGTCAATAAGTAAGCTGAGTGCTTGACGCATGTTCGGGTTATCCCACGGCGCAACGGTGGTGTTGATATCTAACTGGCGCGGGCAAGGATCAGACCATGAATAGGGCAAGTCAGTTTCCCATGCAATGACGTTTGGATTACGTGCTTGAATAGCTTCAAAGGCTGCTAATGTGACGCTATTCGCTGCATCAGTATCGTTATTCGCCATCAACTGAACACGATTATCTTCACTACTCACGGAAAGCCAGATCAAACGAAGTGGTTCTGGTAAATCGTTAAACCCTGCTGCGACACCCCACCAATCATCATTGCGATCCCAAACCCAACGGTTGGTTTCGCTGCTGGTAAGTGTGTAAGGACCTGTACCGATTGGCATACTGCCATCATCTGCATAAAAGGTGAATGTTGTCGGGTCTTCATCTGCCCAGATGTGTTCTGGCATGATGAGGATACTGTTGGTGCTACGCACTGAGAAGAAGTCCAGTTGGAATCTTGGATTAGGTCCCGTCAAATTAAATTGAACAGTTAAATCATCAATTGCTTCGACACTATCCACTACCCCTCCTATACCTTCGCTACCGGGGAGTGTGCTACCAGCTTCGCTGATGAGCATTTCAATTGTGTAGACGACATCTTCTGCATTGAACGCTTCACCATCTGACCATGTAACGCCGTCACGCAAGGTTAATGTCCACACATCCAGTGCTTCGTTACTTTGCATGCTTAGACCCAACCAAGGATCAATAGAACCTGTTTCATAGTTAAGGATAAAAAGTGGTTCCCACATAGATTGATGTGCGCCATTACCGCGCAGGTTTCGACCATCAGATGTGAAAGGGTTAAAGTTTTCAGGATCAGTTGCTGTCCGGTCATAATCGAAGATAACTGTATCTTCACGGGCAACATCATCTTGTGCTATCACAGCCACGCTAACGAGGCTCAGAATAAACAAGACGAAAATGCCGAGCATAAATCGTTTATTCATTGATTCTTCTCCATAAGTATAAATGTGTTATTCTAAATGTTTGGTGGTTGCAAAATGAGCTTTGACTGCTGAGACGACCAATCTTTTTGCGTCATAGGCTTGTTTTGTGACCACGTCCTACAAAAACAACGAGATTTTTCCCAATGCTATCCTCTCACTCATCGGACAAAAGGTGATTCACTACGATAGGTGTCGAAGTTGACATCCGTATCTGCAAGCGAGTGGGAACGGTGATATGTTGGTGAGCTTTGCTGCTACCATCCAACCGTTCCAATAAGATTTGGGCAGCTTCTATTCCTATTTGGTGGGCATTTTGGGAAACTGTCGTGAGGGGTATATCTAAATAAGCTGCCAAGCTGAGATCATCAAATCCAACAACAGATATATCTTGTGGCACATTCAGCCCCATTGATCGTATAGCTCTCATCGTTAAGATAGCGAGGGCATCGTTCACGCAGACAATCGCTGTAGGAGCGGGTTGTGTCTGCTGGATAAGATCTGTTATTTGCCGGGTAAAGACTTCATTCTGATCTTCTAATAACTGAAAAATATCAGTTTCATAGAATTCATCCCGATTTGGTGAATTTACTTTCCAGACATCATAAGAGTGTAAATTGTATTGGTGCACAATAGATTCATACGTCCGAAAACGTTCATCAACCGGGAAAAGGTTATTCGTATTATGTTTGAGATAAACAATATGACGATGTCCAAGTTCGATTAGATGTTGCATGAGTGCCTGTGTTCCACCGCGATTGTCGCATCCGACAAAATCTGACAAGATACTATCAACAAAGCGATCTATATAAACAATTGGAATATTACTTGCCTGATATTCACGCAAAATGGAGCGTTGACCATCAGTAATGTTCGCATTTGCCCACAACACTAGACCTCTAATATTATCCTGCAATAACTGTTTTAAAACAGTCACTTCTTCTTGATTATCAATAGCGTTGCTGAAAATAACGTTGTAGCCCTCAGAACGCAACTCAGTTTCAACGCTACTGAGTAATACGCGGTGAATTTCGTTATGAAAACTACGTGTTACGTAGCCGATAAAACCTGTATTAGAACGTTCAGTTGGATTATACGAGACAAATGTACCACGCCCTGCGGCACGGGTAATTAGCCCTTCAACTTCAGCTTTTTGAAGAGCAATGCGCACAGTACTTCGGCTAATATTGAGGTGTCGTGCGAGTTGTGGTTCGCTTGGAATTCTCTCACCCTGCTGCCAGCGACCCGACACAATGAGTTGTCGTAGTGCATTATGAAGTTGCACATGCAGAGCGATATAACTATCGTGTTCAAGTTTAATTGCTGACAATTTGGACTTCATTAATAATCTTTACTTTAGAAAATATATAATAATCAATTGTATATACAGGTTGGAACATTTGTCAAGTTTTTGTCAGTATTAGGCAAATTTGCGCCTGTATGCTTTGCCAAAGCAAATCCTCATCTCTGAATAGTCGATTTATCCCGTCATATACAAGGCATCATTTTCTACCTTAAACAAACTCTGGTCTTCATTCAAATGTTTCGTACTCATTTCTTGCCCTAAGGCGTCACTGTCTTGACCGAGAAAGGCACTAAAGACTTGGATCATATCGTATAACGCTTTGTAGCGCCGTGATAAGGTTGTTCGATGCGGCACCTCAGTCCAATTCAAAATCCGTAGTTCAGCTGGATATTGGCTTAACCAGCGCCATTGCGCCTTAAATTGATAGATTTTCTTGAACTGCATCCACATAAAAAACACGATCATGTTCTGATGGGGAAGCCTATTGGGCGTGAGGATAAACGCCCGATTTATACTCGCTATAGCCCACCGTCACTTACACCGCATGACGCATCGACTACGCCCCACCTACACAATGGGCAGTTTTTCTCGTTGGATAAACGCGGGTAATCTCATCAAAAATTCACCGTATCTAGTAGATTGCAAACCTACACTTTAGAGTATGATAATACAATCAAACTGTTGATACCCGCATAGGTCGCTGTTATGCCCTCGGTTGCTGA
This sequence comes from Anaerolineae bacterium, assembly GCA_051117475.1. Classification (GTDB taxonomy): domain Bacteria; phylum Chloroflexota; class Anaerolineae; order Aggregatilineales; family Phototrophicaceae; genus JAUZRW01. The sequence goes on from JBNPEE010000010.1 coordinate 19,042, forward strand.
GATACTCGAACATGATTTGCTGAAGAATGCCCGCGTGGTTGCCGGTCAGGATGGTCTGGCGCGTCAGGTGCTATGGGTACACATCGCCGGCGTGCCTGATGCCGCCAACTGGCTCAATGGTGGCGAGTTGGTGCTGACCACGCTATTCAACATGCCACAGGACATGAATCAGCAGTGTGAGTATATCCGCCAGCTTGCTGATAAAGATGTTGCCGGCTTGATGCTCACCGTCGGGCGTTATATCGACGAAATCCCGATCCACCTGCGCGAAGTCGCCGATGAGGTGGCGGTGCCCCTGCTGGAAATTCCCTTCACAGCGCGTTTCGTCGATATTGCCAAGGCGATCAACGAACGCATCGCAGAATCCAGCTTGCAAATATCGCGCCGTGCCCTGACCATTCACCAGACCTTGACCAAGCTCGTCTTAGAAGGTGGGGGGCTGGAACATCTCAGCGAACAGCTGGCTGATTTATTGGGGCACAGTGTCAGTATTGAGAATGACCGTTTTGAAGCCATCGCCACGTATAACATCGCCGAAGTCGATGAGGCGCGTCGATACACGCAATTACACGGGCGCACCGATCCGCGTCTGGTGAGTGCACTGGAGCATCACGGCATCCTGCCGGAAATCCGCGCTGATTTACGCCCGCGTCACCTACCGGCAATGCCGGATGTCGGCCTGGAGATGGAGCGCATCCTCGCGCCGATTGTGGTACACGGCGAAATTTACGGCTTCATGTGGGTGATCGCTGATGAACATGGCTTGAGTGAGATTGATATGATGGCGATTGAGAGTGGCAGCACCATCGCCGCCCTGATGATGCTCTATCAAGAGAGCGTACAAAGCGCCGAAGCCTCGCTCAAAGGGTCATTGATGAGCCAACTGATCGAAGGCAATATCAACCGGGAGACCATCCTCACCGATACCTCGATGCGCTATGGCGTGGACTTGCGCTCGTCGTATGTGATGATGGTGCTGGCGTGTCGTCTCAACGGATCACAGAAGCTCGGCACCATTTATCGCACCATCAATCAGATGATCGCCACCGATGGCTGGCAGGCGGTAGTCGGGCAATTTGCCGGGCAGATTATCGTGCTGGCGCAAGATGACGAACACCTCAAAGCCCTCGCCGCCCGCGTGCAAGAACGCGCCGCCCTCACCAAACTGTGTGGCGATAGCAAACCGCGTGTGGGGGTCAGTGGCTTGCAACAGGGCACAGATCGCGTGCGCTGTGCCTACGATCAGTGTCAGGATGTGTTGCACATCACACAGCGCCTGCATCCGGTGGGACGCGTGGTGTACTTTTCGGAGTTGGGTTATCTGCACACGCTCTATCACGCCGGCGCTAGCACGCTGACCGGTAACCCCTACGTGCCACTCTTACGGCGCTTGCTCGATGAAAAACAAGCCGATCTGTTCCGCACGCTGGAAGCCTATCTCGATAGTGGTGGCAACGGTGTCGCCACAGCAGAAGCCCTGCATATTCATCGCAGTACGCTCAATTATCGCCTGCAACGCATCAACCACATCATCGAATACAACCTGCAAGACCCGATGATCCGCACCAATTTACAGGTGGCGTTGAAGCTCATGCGCTTGTTTGAGGTAAACGAAGATGATCTCTAAAATGACTATGTTCCGCCTGTTATGGGTGGGTATTTGGTTACTTATTGCCCAGCCCGCTTCTACACAGGATGACCCGCCCCTGCGCGATCAGGTGCTGGCGCTCAATACCGTCGAACAGGATGCCATCATCCTGTATGACGTGGCACAGGATCGCTATCGGCGCGTGTCCATCGGGGTGGGGGCGCATCATGTCTGGGATTTTTCGGCAGATGGTTGTCGTCTCTTGTTCACCTACAGCACGGATAATCGCTGGGGGCGCTTGTATAGCATGGCGCTCGATGGGAGTGATCTGCGTGAGATGGTGCAATATCCTGATCTTGCGCCCGAACGCTGGGGTATCTGGGAAGCGGATTGGTCAGGCGAGGGCGAGCGCATCGCCTTCACCCTGCGCCGTCAACAGAGCGACGGTGAGCTGACGCATCATATCGCCTATGTCACAGCCGATGATCCCACTGTGCGCTTTTACAGCGTGACCGGTAGCGAATACGCGCCAACATGGTCACCGGATGGTCAATGGTTGGCGTATTTGTCTTATCAAGAGCGTGTAGCAGGGGTGAACGTGATGGCAACTGCTCTGCCCACTGCCGAACCACCCCCCGGACAAACGCCGATCCCCGCTGTGACTGTCAATGAAGCCGATTTGTGGGTGGTCAGCGCCGATGCCGAGATCAAATATCAGCTCACAAACTTGCGTGTGGGCAGTGTCAGCCAGCCGAACTGGTCACTAGATGGCGAGTTACTCAGCTTTGTGTGGTCACCTCAGAATAGCAGTGATATGGTGTGGATGATCGCCAATCAACCGGCAGCAATTCCGACGCAACTCAGCTATGAGTGGGCGATGGTGCTGGCAACCGATTGGTTACCGGATTCGACAGGCATCATCGGCGCGATGCGCGAATTTCGTGAGACGCGATCCAACGTGCTGTGGCAAATTCCGCTAGTCACCACCGACGACACGCTTGCCACGCGCTATCTGGCATCGCTCGATATTCCCCACGCCGATTTTCCACGCTTCAGCCCGGATGGGCGCTGGTTGGCGGTACGCAGTGCTTATGAGATGGTGCTGGTCGATCTGATGGATAGCAGCACGCGCACACTTGATAATAGCGTACAGGGTAACAGCGCTGGCGTGTGGTCACCGCAAGCTTTCAGCGGTGAGGCGGATTGTTAAGCACACACAAAATCACGCTCGTATTTGTTAAATTTTATCTTACATTTAAACTCGCATGGATTCGATTTGATCGCAATTTAAAATGTAATCTCTACACTAACAATCACCCCTTAAAGCCCACTCGTTAGACTGGTTGCGTCCATATATGGGACACCTCTCGTACACAGGTTAATTTTCTGAGGAGACCGGCTAATGAAAAGACGTTTGTTTGTTTTTGGCAGTGTAGTCATTGCCTTATTGTTGATGGGTAGCTTACTGCCAATCCTGGCACAAGATGATGAGGAAGTACCTGAAGAGCCAGCCCCACCCACATTACTAACCGACCCAATGTTACAATTGCCCGGCGAAGATAGCGTGTATGTTGTCTGGTTCACCGAGTTTGAAGGTGAAGGCCACACCGTGACCTTCGGCGAGTCACTCGATCAAACGGTTGAGGCTACCACCACCAAGCTGAGCCGTGTGGCGGAAGATAATCAGTCATGGGTGGGCGAGCAAAACGGAGATGGTACGATCTATCCCGGCTATACCCCCCGCGATATATGGCGTCATGAAGCACAGGTCACCGGCTTAGAGCGTGGCGTGCGCGTGCCCTACTTTGTCACCAGCATCGCCGATGATGGTACAGAAATTATCAGTGATACCTTTAGCTTACAGCCTTTACCTGCTGAGGATCAAAACTTAACCATCCTGCTGACCAGCGATCACCAGCTTAAAGCGATGACACCGGCTAATTTGCAGATGGCAGAGATGATCGCAGGTCCGGGTAACATTGACGCCGTGTTCTACCCCGGTGATTTGCAGAATATCCCCGATCGTGCTTCGGAATGGTTCGATGACAACCGCGGCTGGGCATTCTTCCCGGGCTTGCAGGGCAACGGCGGTTACACGCTGGAAACAACCCGCACAGAAGGCGAAGTGACCTACAATACCACCCGCACCTATTACGGGGGTGAAATCATCCAGAACGCACCGTTGTTCACATCTGTTGGCAACCACGAAGTAATGGGCCGTCTCAACACGGGCAACACACTGGGCACGCAGTATAATGACCCACAACCACGCGCCGTTGCTGAGGCCCGCTACGAGCAAATTCAGGAATTCGTCAATCCGGACAATGATCCCGCCATTCGCGACCAGTGGATCACCAACAACAGCTTCAACAACATCACCTATCAAGAATTGTTCACCTTGCCCGATGATAGCCCCGGTGGTGAGAATTACTGGGCGATGCAGTATGGTGATGTCTATATCGTCAGCCTGTACAGCACGCGCATCTGGCGCACACCCAGCCTCGGCGATAACGCACGCGGTAAATACCGTGAGCCATTGAATGCACTCAACACACCTGATAACTGGGGTTATGGTGATTTCATCTTTGAAGATCTGGCTGTTGGCAGTGACCAATACGAATGGTTAGTTGATGTGCTGGCAAGTGAAGAATTCCAGAACGCACGTTACAAAGTGGTGTTGATGCATCAAGGCCCGCATGGGGTGGGTGATAACGTCAACCCCGTGATGGCGCACCCGGTACAGGTTATTGATTATAATGACGATGGCAGTATTGCCGCCGTACGCTATGAATATCCGATTGAAGAAGATATTGTCTACAACGACGTGCTACCCTTGTTCAACGAAGCGGGTGTCAACTTAGTTCACACCGGTCACAGCCATGTATGGTGGCGTATGCAGAATGAATCGGGTGTGAACTTCATCGAGACATCCAATGTCGGCAATAACTATGGTTGCTATCTGGAAGGCTACCGCGAGCGCGGCAACGTCCCTAACGATGAGCGCTACAATGCAAATAACTATGTCGCTGCGGGTGATCCGCACGGTCTTGAACCGATCATGCCGTCTGTCTTCTCACCGATGACCGACGAAGATTATGGCGATCTGCCATGTATCGCCAGCAACGACCTGACTGCGTTTAGCCTGTTTACAACCGAAGATGGTATGGTGCGCAGTTACGTCTTCGATACCCGTGATCCTAATAGCGAACCTATCTTATTCGATGAATTCAGCTTGACCGAAATGGCTAACCCCTGATCGCAAAAGTCTGAATCTGATCCACGTATGGGCGCAGTGCGATACTGCGCCCTTTTTTGTACCACTCGCTCCTTAGCTGACGCTTGCCCTGCGCCTTATGAAGCCCCCTCGCTCCCTACGAAAAATCAAGTGATACTAAACGCGCACGATAACCTTAACGCTTTCTCATTGACACACTGTGTTTAAAGACATATCGTAAGAGAAAGCGGTAACGATAATTTATGGGAGGTTTCCCTATGCAAGAGACACATCAGAATTCGAATCGCGTTCGGCATTTGTTGAGCGTACTGGCGCTAGTCGTTCTCATCGGGATGATGGCACTGAGCATCATCATCGCATTTGGTAATAAGAGCGTCTACGTGCTAGCCCTGGTTGCTGTGCCGTTGATGGTTGCGCGTATCTGGGAAGAATTCAGTCAACCGCGCTTGACCGCTCATCCTCAGCGCATCACACAAAAGAGCGAGTGACGCGCCCTACAGCATCACGTCTATTCTATGCCCATCACCACGATGGGCATTTTTGTTTGTACGTATAGGGCAGTAGGGTATTATAGGTCGATCACATCTCGACTGCTCGTGATGCACGCTCTCAATCGATCACAGCGCGGGTACGTGTCTCTTGACCGAGTACGATACGCGCCACCCGTCGTCCCATCTCCACCGAATAATTGGTGCCCCGATCCCAGGGATAAACCTGAGACATTGATGCCCAGATAACGCCCGGCAAGGGGGTTTGTAGATCAGGGATATGTTGACTGTGGTTGACCTGCGGGATCGGCTGGGCATACGGTGCGCGGAACACCCACCACTTCCGCACCCAATCGCGCTCAAAATTGGGGTTAACCTGCTTCAGTGACGGTAAGAAATGCTCATAGAGGCGCTCATCATCCCACTGAAAATAGTCATGATCGGTTTCGACATAATCGCCACAGTAGATGATATGGTCGCCGTTATAATGTGAGCGATCCATAAAATGTGTGTGTTCGACCAATGCCAGATAAGGGAAAGCATTGTCCTGATAATCCGGCGAGACAGCCGGCAGGTTAAGCCAGTAGGTATCATCACCTATCAGTTCGTGCTTGAGTGCGAACACCACGCACAAGCCCCCGATGCTCTTGAGCGCCTCCATCTGATCACCATAAGTGGTATCGTCGAGGCGCGGGGTCATCTTGAGCATGATACGCGGTGAGGTGGTGCTGATCACACGATCAAAACTGTGGGTTTCGCCGTTGATGGTCAGCGTCGGGTGATGCTGTACCACATCGATCTGCTCGACACGGGTATTGAGATGAATCTCAGCGCCCTTTTGCGTGATCGCCTCGCCCAACAGATCGAGGAAATTCTGGAAACCGCCCTCAAACGTGCCGAGTTTAAGACTGCGTGCCTGCACCCGTGACCACATCCACGCCATATTGACCTGATCATAATAGGTGCCGAATTTGCCCATGAGCAAGGTCTTGAAGAAACGCTCATAGCCTTCTTCTCCCATATAACGGCGCATCCATGCATCAGCGGTATGTTGCTCGAACATGCGCCAGTTGGGGAACAGCTTGACAAATGCCCCACCCAGCATAAATTGCAGTTTGCCGCGCAGAGACATCGGCAACATCAGCACGCTGATGGGTTCGATCTCACTGCGCACGACCTCACCATCCACCCAGAAGCTCGTTTTTGGACGCTTGAAGATCACCTTATCGCTATGACCGATTTCCTCGATCAACTTGAGCATGTGATGATCGCCCTCGAACCAGTGGTGATAGAATTTTTCTAATGTCCAATCCCAGTCCGCTTCTTTGAAACCGGCGGCAAGCCCGCCGACACGATCTCCTGCCTCGTAGATGTGGACGCGATGTCCGGCACGGGTGAGATCCCACGCCGCCGCCATACCCGCCACACCCGCGCCAATAATCGCAATGTTCAGTTGTTCAGTCATGTGTGATTTGTTCTCTAGCTCTGTTGTCGTACACAAAAAAGACGTGCCAGTGACCCGTCTACTGTGTATTGTACACGCTACCTGCTAGAATCACGCGGGTGATTTTGAACAATGGCATAGTTGCACTTCTAACTCATATTTTATGTACGCATGATATGCTCAACCATAAGGTTAATCATTCGAAAAGAGATCCTATGAGCCTAGCTGCGCGTAACATCCACGTCATCATCAATCCTGTATCGGGTACGTCAGACGCACCGTTTAATATTTTTGGTCAGGTACTGGCAGACTACCCGCACCCCACAACCGTTCACATCACCAAGCCCGATCATGACGCACCGGAGTGCGTGCAAGATGCTTTACATGCCGGCGCAGATCTGGTGATTGCGTATGGTGGAGATGGGACGGTGATGAGCGTTGCCAATGCGCTTCACGGGCATGATGTGCCGTTAGCAATTGTGCCCGGTGGCACAGCGAACGTGGTAGCGCATGAACTCAACATCCCGGATAACGCTCAAGAAGCCCTAGCTAGGCTGTTCAACGGCGAGATGTCCCTGCGCTGGATTGATGCGGGCAAGATCGGCGATCAATACTTTTTATTGCGTACCAGTATCGGCTGGCAAGCGGAGGTCTCTCAGCGCCCAACCACTGAGGAAAAATCGCTATGGGGTCGCCTGGCCTATACCCACGCCGGTCTGCAATCCTTATCAGAGCTGGAGCCGGTAACCTATCGCATCACCCTCGATGATGACACTGTCGAGGAAGTGTCGGGCATCGATTGCAGTCTGTGTAATATTGGCAACATAGGGATTCCGAGTATCAATATCAGCACCAGCGTTGTACCGGATGATGGCTATCTCAACGTGCTGGTCTTACAAAATAACAATTTGCAGGGGATTCTTGATCTCGGTCAGAATTTGCTTGCCAACATATTATCGCAAGAGATTGAAGAGCGCTTGTTGAGCTTCAAGGCCAAGCGCATCACCGTGGACATGGACCAACCTCAGCGCGTCAGCATTGATGGCGATGCGCTAGAGATGAGCTTTCCACTCACCGCCGAGTGTGTGCCCAACTATATCGCCATCATGGCACCAGAAGCGGTTTGAGACCGGTGTAAGAACATCCACTAAAACAAACAACAGGAGGTAAATTTGAAGTTTTTCAAACAACTTGGTGTATTGCTTCATCGTTTTTGGAACCAACTGACAACACAGGGTATTGTGATGACTGCATGGGCGGGAACTGATACGATCTTACGCTCGGTGACCGGCAAACCAGTACGGCGTTTGAGCGAGATCACCCCGCAAATCTTTGTCGGTGGGCAACCGGCGATGAGCTTCTGGAAAACCTTACACGAATGGGACGTCGGCGGGGTGGTGAACATGCGCGGCGAATATGATTATACGGTCAAAGCTGATGCACTCAATCTCTCGCTCTCGTTCTTGCACCTGCCCACCGTCGACACCGAAGCGCCAACACTGGAACACCTGCATGAAGGCGTAGATTTTATTCAGAAGCAAGTAGCGACAGGATGCGGTGTGTATATTCACTGCTGGGAGGGTTTAGGGCGTGGTCCCACAATGGCGGCGGCGTACCTAGTCAGCACCGGCATGAGTCCTCAAGAAGCGTGGGATAAAATCCGCGAAGTACGCCCCTTCATTCGTCCGACTGATGTGCAGATCGAGCGCTTAGAGACATTCACACAATTGCTATATCAGAGCCAGTAATCCCCAGACACCCACTTGGCAGAGTCCCTGATTCCAGCTAAGATCAGCACCGATGTTTCAGCAACGGCTTGTGGAGAGATCAACTGATGGCGAAAACTCGCACGCGCTATGTATGTTCCAATTGTGGCTGGCAAGGCCCGCGCATGATGGGACGATGCCCCAACTGTCAGGAGTTCGGCACGATTGATGCCGAAGTGGTGGAAGTGCGCAAGACTGGCACGAGCGCCAAGAATCAGCGTGCGCCCATCGGGGCAACCCGCGCCAAACCCCAAAAACTCGGCGAGGTGGATCTCAAAGAACAAGCGCGTCTATATGTGCCGATGAGCGAGTTTGCGCGGGTGTTAGGCGGGGGGCTTGTTCCCGGCAGTATTAGCTTAATCGGGGGCGAGCCGGGCATCGGCAAGAGCACGCTCACGCTCCAAATGGCGGCACAATTAGCGGAAGAACACGGCAACGTGCTGTACGTCAGTGGTGAGGAGAGCACGCGCCAGATCAAGATGCGCGCTGATCGTCTCAGCATCCAATCCGAGGATCTTTACTTGCTGACCGAAACCAACCTCGGCAATATCATGGAAGAAGTGAATAACCTCGATCCGATCTTGCTGATCATCGATAGTATCCAGACCACCTACAGCGAAGATCTGGATTCCTCGCCCGGATTGGTCTCGCAAGTGCGCGAAGTGGCGACGCGCTTGCAGGGTTTAGCCAAATCCAACGGGGTCACCACGATGATTATCGGGCATGTGACCAAAGAGGGCAATATCGCGGGACCCCGCGTGCTGGAACACATCGTGGATACGGTGCTGTACCTCGAAGGCGAACAATTCCAGAGTTTTAGGCTGTTACGCAGTATCAAGAACCGCTTCGGCGCGACGAGCGAAGTCGGCGTGTTTGAGATGGTGGGCAGTGGCATGGTGGAAGTGCCCAACCCCAGCGAAGCCTTCCTCGCCGAGCGTGTGGTCAACGCGCCGGGGAGCGCGATTGCGGTCACCTTAGAGGGCACGCGCCCCTTGCTGGTGGAAGTACAAGCCCTGACTAACCCGACAGCATTCGGCAATGCGCGACGCACCAGCAATGGCATCGATTACAACCGTTTACTCTTGCTCTCGGCAGTGCTGAGCAAGCGCATGGGTTTACGCCTCGCCGAACAAGATATTTTCGTGAACGTCGTCGGCGGTCTCAAGATTGATGAACCCGCCAGCGATCTGGCGACGGCGGTGGCGATTGCATCCAGTTACTATGATAAACCGGTACCAGCGGATACCGCCTTCATCGGTGAGATTGGTCTCAGTGGCGAGATTCGCATGGTCAATCAGCTCTCGATACGGCTCAACGAAGCCTCAAAAATTGGCTTTCGTAAGGTGGTGATGCCCAAGATGCGCCGTAAAATTGACGACATACCCCCCGATCTGGAACTGATACAGGTGCGTAATATCGGCGAGGCACTGACGCGCACGCTACCCAACGATAAATGACACAGCGAGATATAGCATGAACGCTAAAATTTTCCGTAAGTATGATATTCGGGGCATTGCTGAACGCGATTTAGACGATGCCACCGTGATCGCAATTGGTCAGGCTCTAGGCACGTATCTGCGCCGAACGCAACAAATTGACCGTGTCATTGTGGGGCGCGATAATCGCATCAGTGGGCAACGCCTGCATGACGCACTGATGAAAGGCTTAGTTGCTACTGGCGCAGAGGTGCTGGATATCGGCATCTGCTCCACGCCGATGCTCTACTGGTACAGCGCCACCGAACGCTGTGCCGGCGTGATGATCACCGGCAGTCACCTTGATGCGATCTACAACGGGTTCAAGATTGCGGTCAAGCAAAGTGCGCTCTACGGTGACGCGATACAGGCACTCTATCAACTGGCTAGCACAGAAGATTTTGTATCCGGTGCGGGCAGTGTGCGCTCGCATCATGATAGCCTCACACCTTACATCGCCGATGTGAGCGCCAAAGTTGCTCCGCGTCCGCTCAAAGTAGCAGTTGATCCCGGCAATGGTACGGCCGGCTTATACGTCACCGAGTTCATGCAAGCATGGGGGCAAGATTCGGTGACGATCAACATGGCGCTGGATGGCACCTTCCCCAATCATGCACCTGACCCATCCAAAGCCGAGAACCTCGCGCAGTTGATCGCGCTGGTACACGCGCATCAAGCGGATGTGGGGCTGGCCTTCGATGGCGACGCAGACCGCTTGGTGGCTGTCGATGAGACCGGCGCAGTGATCGCACCGGATCGCATGGTAGCACTGCTGGCGCAGGATGTGCTATCGCGCCACCCCAACGCCAAGATCATCGGCGATGTCACCAGCAGTCAGGCGCTATTTGATGCCATCCGTGGCGCGGGTGGTCAGCCGATCATGTGGATGACCGGTCATTCGCTCATCAAAGAGAAGATGCGCGAGGTCGGCGCGATCCTCGCCGGCGAGATTAGCGGGCATATCTTCTTCGCGGAAGATTACTACGGCTTCGACGATGCCTATCTGGCAATGGGCAAATTGTTACACCTGCTCAGCCACAGCACCCAGACCTTATCCCAACTGAATGCCGCTCTGCCCACGTATTACAGCACCCGCGTCTTTCGTCCGCATTGTGATCCGTCGATCACCGCAAGCGTGCTGGAAACGCTCAAGCATGATCTGGCACAACACGGCGAACTGATCTTGCTAGATGGCATCCGCGCTCAATTTGAAGCGGGTTGGGCGATCATCCGCGAGAGCAACACCGAGCCAGTGCTGAGCATCCGCATTGAGGGCAAAACCCGCGCCGATGCGCTCCAGTATCGGGATTGGTTGGTGGCGAGTTTATCGGCATTTGATGGCATTGATATTGACGCACTACAAGGAGATATTTAAACCGATGGATGCAATTATTTTAGCGGCAGGCAAAGGCACGCGGATGCGTCCGTTGACCAACGACACGCCCAAGCCCTTGCTGACCGTGCAGGAACACCCGATCCTTGAATGGACACTGATGAACCTCGCACCGATCTGTGAGCGGGTGATTGTGGTGGCGAAGTACCTCAAACCCCAGATCGAAGCCTACATGGCACAGCAGACGATTATCCCTGATTACGCCATTGCCGAACAATTGCCGGAACCCCTCGGAACAGGTCATGCCTTGCAGGTGTGCCGTCCCTTGCTGAACAGCGAACAATTCATCGTGCTGAATGGCGATGATCTGTTCGACCCACGTGCTTTGCATCAAATGCGCGAGATACCGGCGGCGATTCTCGCGGTAGAGCGCGATGATCCGACGCAATATGCCGCCATCATCGAAAATGAACGTGGGTATCTCGCTCGATTGCACGAAAAACCACCGGCGGGCATGTACGTGCCACCGGTCAAGGTCAATATTGGTGCGTATAAGCTGACCACACAAATCTTCGCGCATGATATTCAAAAATCAGCACGGGGCGAGTACGAGATCACCGATTACGTGAGCTACCTCGCCGAACAGATCGACGTACATATCATCACCACTGATTTCTGGCAACCGGTAGGCAATCCCGATGATCTCGCGCACGCACAAACCATCACTATACCGCAGATATAAACTACACATCCGTATTTAATCACAGACAAAAAAGAGGATTAGCATGAGCATTTTAGTTTCAGGTGGCGCAGGGTATATCGGCAGTCATGTCGTCGAGCAGATGATCGAACGCGGGTATGATGTTGTCGTGTTCGATAACCTCAGCGCCGGTCACCGTCAAGCTATTCACGAGCAAGCAACGTTTGTTCAAGGGGATCTGCTCAACATTGCAGACATTCGCGCCCTGTTCGACGCGCATCAGTTCGACGGCATCTTGCACTTTGCCTCACATATCCTCGTGGGCGAGAGTATGCAGAAGCCGTTCAAGTATTTTCGCGATAATGTCCTCGCCATGATGAACCTGCTGGAAGTCGCCAGCGAACACGAGGTCAAACGCTTCATCTTATCCTCTACCGCTAATCTATTCGATGAACCGCAGACTATCCCGATTGCTGAAGATGAACCGCTCATCCCTGGCAGTGTCTACGGCGAGACCAAATTCTGGGGCGAACGCCTGTTGCACTGGATGGATCGGGTCTATGGCATGAAGTATTGCGCTCTGCGCTATTTCAATGCCTGTGGCGCACACCCTGACGGGCACATGGGGGAAGACCACGATCCGGAATCACACTTGATCCCGTTGGTGTTGCAGGTGGCACTCGGTCAGCGCGATCACATCACGATCTTCGGCACCGATTATGACACGCCCGACGGCACTTGCATTCGGGATTACGTGCATGTGCTCGATCTGGCAGAGGCGCACATCCTCGCGCTGGAAGCTCTGCAAGATGGTGAGAGCCGTGTGTATAATCTCGGCAGTGGCACAGGCTACAGCGTGCGCGACGTGATCGAAACCGCCCGTAAAGTGACCGGACATCCGATCCCCGCGCAAGAAGGCGAACGCCGTGCGGGTGATTTGCCAGTGCTGGTTGCCGATAGTAGCAAGATCAAACGAGAACTCGGTTGGTCACCGGAGTTCGATAACCTGCACACCATCATCGAAACGGCGTGGAATTGGCATCAAGCACACCCGAACGGCTACGAAGACTGAGAGCGCATCATGTGCGGGATTTGCGGGGCGGTACAAGCAGAAGGTATAACACAGGCCCATCTGCAAGCGATGAACGATACCCTTGTGCATCGGGGGCCGGATGGCGCGGGCTATTACTTACACGGACAAGTGGGTTTAGCCATGCGCCGACTGGCGATCATCGATGTGAAAGGAAGCGATCAACCCCTCTATAATGAAGATCGCTCGGTGGCACTGGTGTTCAATGGCGAAATCTTCAACTATCGTACCCTCCGCGCTGATTTGAGCGCACAGGGGCACCGCTTCCACACCGACGGCGACGGTGAGACCATCGCGCATCTCTATGAAACACACGGACGCGACTTCCCACAACATTTACGCGGTCAGTTCGCGGTAGCGCTATGGGATGAGGACGAGCAAACGCTGATCTTAGCGCGGGATCGCTTCGGACAGAAACCACTCTATTATTATCATGATGGCGAAACGCTGATTTTCGGCAGTGAGATCAAAGCCTTGCTTGCCCATCCGGCTGTGCCCTGTCAATCTGCATTTGACGATGATCCCGCGTTGCTGGCGCTCTATCTGAGCTATGGTTATGTCCCCGCCCCACTGACCGCCTTCGCAGGCATCCGTATGTTGGAACCGGCGCACACCCTGCGCTATCATCAGGGCAAGGTTGACACCCACGCTTACTGGTCAGTGCCGACGATCAACCCGCAACAAACACAGAATGCCGACATCCGCGCCTACGTTGAGGGTGTACGCGAAGCACTGCGCGAAGCCACCGCTATCCGCATGATCGCTGATGTGCCCTTGGGCGCGTTCTTATCAGGCGGGTTGGATAGTTCGCTGATTGTGGCGCTGATGCAAGCGACCAGCAACCAGCAAGTCAAAACGTTCAGCATCGGCTTCAGTGGAGATGAGAGCTTCGACGAGACTGCCCACGCCCGCGAAGTTGCCGACTATCTCGGCACCGATCATACGGCGTTCACCGTCGAACCACAGGCGATGGATCTGTTGCAGAAGTTGGTCTGGCATCATGATCAACCCTTCGCTGATAGTAGCGCCATCCCGACCTATCTGGTCAGCGAGATGACGCGCCAGCATGTGACGGTGGCGCTCACCGGCGATGGAGGCGATGAGTTGTTTGCGGGTTATGAACGTTTTTATGCGGTCACGCTCTTACAAAAATTGGCCATCATCCCGAAACCGCTATGGGGTAGCTTAGCGCGTTTTCTGGGCGCATTGCCGGAAGGCACAGACTACTATAACCCCATCAAACGCGCACGGCGTTTCGTCGCGGGTGCTAGTCAACCTCTCGCCCACGCTTATCTTGATTGGGTGCGCGTTGCGGATAGCGAGCAGGTACAGGCATTGACGCAACTCACCGATGATCCGGCTCTGGCACACTTCGAGCAGTATCTGCCCGCACCGACGCTTGACGGTATCCTCAGCGCCAATCAGCGCAGTTACCTGCCTGATGATCTGCTGATTAAGGCGGATCGGTGTAGTATGGCAACATCGCTAGAGGCACGTGCGCCCTTCCTCGATCATGTGCTTGCTGAACAGGTGGCATCGATCCCGCTCAACCTTAAAATGCGCGGAGCAATCACCAAATATGTGCTGAAAGAATCAGCGCGGGGGCTTCTGCCCGATCATATCATTGACCGCAAGAAACACGGTTTTGGCGTGCCTCTGGGGGCATGGTTACGCGCTGATATGACACCTGTGCGCGATATGCTACTGAGCTCGCGTGCCCGTCAGCGCGGGTTGCTGGATAGCGCACAGGTCACGCGCTTAATCGACGAACACGCCAACCATCAGCGGGATCACAACCGCATCTTGTGGGCGCTGTTGACTCTCGAAAACTGGCATCAGACCTTTATAGGGTGATGCGAGGGCGCAACTTTTGACGGTATCATCCGTTATAATGAGTGACGAACACTCACAACACATTAGGTGATAAACTCATGCGCGTGGTACATCTGATCAAAGCAAAACAAATCGGTGGTGCGGAGCGCCATTTGCTGATGTTGTTGCCAGCACTGATGGCGCGGGGCGTAGATGTGCGCCTGCTGGTGATGGTAGAACCCGATAACCCGATGACCGATCTATTTGAGGAAGCACAAGCGCGAGGCATCCCTGCCGAAGCCGTTGAAATTCGGCATACGATTGATGTAGTGATTATCAACCGCCTTCGCGCACGCTTGAACGAACTCAAGCCGGATATTTTGCACACACATCTCATTCATGCCGATACCTTCGGCATGGCAGGGGCTAAACTAGCCGGCGTACCTCATGTGATTGTTAGCCGTCACAATGACGATTCTTTCCGCAGTAAGCACATCATCAAATGGGCAAATGGTTTCATGTGGAACCGTGTATCAGCCTGTATTGCCATCTCCGATGCCATACGACAATTTGTGGTCGATGTGGAGAATTGCCCACCCGATAAAGTTTATCTGGTGCAATACGGCATCGAGCATCAGGCGCTGGCACAAGCCGATTTCGATCAAGCACGGTCGAGTTTGCTGGCTGAACTCGCCTTGCCCGATGACGCGCACTTGCTCGGTATCGCCTGCCGTTTAGTCGAACAAAAAGGTGTGATCTATGCCTTGCAAGCCCTGTTACAGATACAATTCACACACCCTAACGCACATCTGGTGATTGCTGGGGATGGGCCTCTCTTGCACGAACTCAAGCATTTAGCAGGGCAATACGAGATCAGCGACAACGTGCATTTTCTCGGCTGGCGTGCGGATGTGCCCGCGTTGATGGCGGGCTTCGATCTCTTCCTGATGCCGAGCTTGTGGGAAGGCTTCGGTCTGGTGGCGCTGGAAGCGATGAGCAAGCGCCGTCCGGTGATCGCCAGTGCAGTCAGCGCCTTGCCGGAAGTCATCGCGCATCAGGAGACCGGTTTGCTCGTCCCACCCGCAGACCCCGACGCGCTCGCCGATGCGATCTGCACCTTACTGGATGATCGTGCCGTGCGCGTGCATATGGGTATGGTAGCTGAAGATCGCGTGGAGCAATATTTCACGGTAGGGCGCATGGCAGATGAGACACTCGCAGTTTATCGCGCCTTCGTGCCGGAAAAACCTTCTACCACCGGCACAACCAAGCGCAAGGTCAGCATCGGCTGAGGGCAATTAGCGTGATCTCATCTGCTGTTTAGATCAATTTTACATTTTGAGCGCATAGTATAGGCTGGTTTAATTCGTGATAAAATACACAAAGGATATACTATTCTATGAATCTCAAAAATATCATCATCACTGTGATTGCGCTGTTCGTCATCGCTATAGGGGGCTTTGCCGTCTATTTCTTCCTCGCCGCTGGCAGTGGTGAAGCCAGTCAAGATATTTCCGAAGTAGCTCCCACACTCGCCGATAGCGAAGAAGGTACGCGCTTTCGCATTGTGCCTGCTGAATCACAGGCGAGCTTCACACTCGACGAAGATTTAGCCGGTGTGCGGACAACTGTCGTCGGCACCACTGATCAAGTCGGGGGCGATCTGGTGATTAACTTCGATGATCCGGCACAGTCAGAAGTCGGGCAGATCACGATCAACGCCCGCACATTGCAAACTGATAATGACTTCCGTAACAGCGCACTCCGCGCCAATGTTCTGCGCTCGGCACGCGATGAATATGAGTTCATCACCTTTGAACCCACTGAATTGGTCGGCTTGCCGGAGAGTGTCGAAGTTGGCGAAACCTATGATTTCCAGATTGTGGGTGACTTGACCATCATCGAGACCACCAATCCGGTGACCTTCGATGCCAGCGTGACGATCACCTCCGAGAGCGAAATTAGCGGGAGCGCCAGCGCCCTCATCACCTATGGCGATTGGGACATTCCGATCCCGACTGCACCACGTGTTGCCAATGTCGATGAGCAAACCACGCTCGCTTTTGAGTTCGTCGCTCGCACAACGGAGGAGTGAGATCGATCATGAGGGTGCTATAATCTGGCACCCTCTATCATTTTCATGTCTTTGTCATGGCGCTCTGTCAATCGCATCACAAATCCTTATTATTACCCCGTAACTCGACAAAATATCCAAAACAGGGCATTATCAGAACAAGAGACAGGCGATCAGGCAAGAGAGGCGACCATGCAAGAGATCTTCCCAGGCTTATATGTCATCACACGGACAGCAACTAATTGTTATCTCATCGAGAGCGCCCCGGATGAGTTGATCTTGATTGATGCCGGTCTGCCGGGTATGACAGGCTTCATTGCGCGTGAGTTGGCTAAGCGAGGCTATCACTTGCAACAGATCAAGCACATCATCATCACCCATGCAGATATTGACCATATCGGCAGTCTGGCGAAACTCGCACAAAAGACCGGCGCGACTGTTCACGCTAGCGAAGAATCTGCTCCTTACATCCACAACGCGAGCGCCCCGCCCCACGTCCCTGCCCCGATGCGGGCACTCACTGGTTTTCTGCAAAAATCGGCACAGGTCGATGAGACGTTCAGTGATCAACATACGTTGCCCTTCGTAGGTGGCATTCGTGCGCTACATGTGCCGGGTCATACGCCGGAAAACTATAACCTGTTCTGGGAACGCGAAGGCGTGTTATTTGCGGCAGATCTGTTCTTCACATTGACGCATCAGGTCACCCTATCACCCCGCCTGATAACGTGGGATCATGATGCACTGCTCGCCAGCGCCCGTAAAGCGCTTGACCTTGCGCCACGCTATATTTGCGCTGGACACGGTGCACCGGTCAACGTCCAGCAAGCGCCTGAACGTCTGAACGCGCTACGTCGTCAGTTAGAAGGACGTTCGACCTTCGCCGCAACATGATCGCCATCAATGGCGCAGGGGTTGCCATAACAGGGGTGGACGCACGCGCCCGTTCAATGTCGTATACTGAAAACGCTCACGGTGCAGATCATACAACACCAGTTGCCGATCTTCCAAAAATGCTAACCAGCGCCCATCCGGTGACCACGACGGCGCTGTTCGTGCTATGCCTGTGCCCGCGATACGGCGCATCTGATCTTGTTCCAGATGATACAACAGCAGGGTATCGCGCTCAACAATCAGCGCGATCTGTGTGCTATCCGGTGACCATGTCACATCCGAACTGATCGGTTCCGGTAGGGGTAAGCGCGTTAGTCCCGCACCACTTCGCCCGATGCGATAAGCCGTCAGGCTGGTGCGTCCATCTTGCCAGTTGCGCGTGTAGAAGATGATCTGCTCGCCATCCGGTGCCCATACCGGCGACTCAATCGGATCAGGCATATCCACCAGCAGGCGCGTGTCATCTGTCGCCACGTCCAGCAGATGCAAATTATCATCCAGACGATATAACAAAGACGCGCCATCCGGTGACCATAGCGGGTTGCTCTCCGAGAGTGTGGGCGTTTGCGTCAGATTGCGAACGGTCATCTGCGGGAAGGTGACCGTATACAGGTCAGAGACGTTTGTTGGATGGCTCGAAAAATAAGCCAGTGTGCGCCCATCCGGTGACCACACCCCACCGAAGCTATAGAGCGTGTCGGGCGTGTTGATCAAGCGAGCATCGCCGGGGCGCATCATCACGAACAACTCGTCGCTTGCCTGACGGTTATTGACCGATGCCGTGAACAATAACGCGCCCGCCTGTGACCATCCGAACGCCCACTCCGGCGCAGTGGATGCTGTGATATTGATACGATCTTGCCGAATCGGATCATAGAGATGAATATCTGTCTGATCATCCTCATTGGCGACAAACGACACCATCGGATGAGCGCGCCATGCGCCCATGCCAATGCTGAGGACAACGAGCAAAAACGCCAGCATCCCCAGTATCAGCAACCGACGCACACCCCAGGCGATCATCATCACGCATCCGGCGGTTCAATTGTCCGATCCATGAACAGCGCCGGCACAATTGCGATAGCCGATAACACCGCACCGATCAAGCCCATCTCACCCAATACCTGCACCGCTGACGTGGTATAGGCATTGTAGAATAGCGCGGTATCGAGCGTGGTCACGGCAGAGGTCGCCTCGGCGACCATCGCGTTCACGCGGTAGAACATGATGCTACTCAGCGTGCTGATGCTGACTGTCATGCCAATCAAGCGCAAGATCAGCACGATTGCGCCGGCTACGCCACGTTCATCATCGGTGGCGCTGTTAATGATCGCCGCGCTGACCGGCGAGAACGTCAAGCCGATGCCCACGCCCACCACCGCCATCTGCACGCCTACCGCTAGCGCCGAAATCTCGATTGTCCACGTCAGCCAGATCACTGCAAAGCCTACCAGCGCCAGCACCAACCCGATGACCGTCGTCTGTTTGATACCGATGCGGTCACTCAACCAACCGCCCGGCACTGCCGCAAACGCCATCGGTAGCGTCAGCGTCGAGAGCATCCCACCCACGCGCAACGCCGCCTCACTGAACGAACCGGCATCTTCGTATTGCAGGTTAATCAAGATCGGCACGCTCACCAGACCGATGAACAGGCAATAGCCCACCAGCAGATTGACCAGTGACGCCGCCGCCAGATTGCGCCGTTTGAACATATCAAGATTAACCAGCGGATCGCGCACCCGCGCTTCTACCAGCACAAAACCGATAAATAGCACCGCCGCCAGTAGCACCAGAGGCAGCGCGTAATCCGGCAGGGGGCGCAAATCCTCGATGCGTACCGCGCCACCGGTCGGGTCAATGTTCGCGCCTAGACCGATGCTCAACGCCGAGAGTGAACCGACAATCAGCACCGTTCCGAGCAGGTCGAAGATACCGCGCACTTTGCTCATGGTCAGGTTACGCAGGGCGTATAACACGCTGACTAGCGCGAGAGCAGTCAGGGGGACGTTCATCCAGAACAAACCCTGCCACGGCATGATTTGCATGAACACACCACCGTAGACCGGCCCCAGCACCCATCCGAGCGTGTCCATCGCCGCCACAAAGCCCAGCGGACGCGCCCGACGCTCTGGCGGGAAAATATCGCCCACCAGCGCCAGACTGACCGGAACCAGTGCCCCGGCACCGATGGCCTGCACCACACGCCCGATGATGATCGCCTGTAAGCTGACGTATGCCATATCGGGGCGTTGACCGAGTAGCACATACAGATTGAATAACCAGTCCGTGGGTGCAGAGAGCGCCACCGCCACCCAGATTGATCCCACGATGAAGATCAACAAACTGACCACGTACACCATGCGTCGCCCCAGCAGATCACTCAAGCGTCCGGTGAAAGTCAAGCTGACGGTATACGCCAATAAGTATGAGGTGACAATCCACGAGGCATCATCCAAGCCGGTATCGAAGGGCAAGCCTAACTCCGCGATGAGTTCCGGCAAGAAGGCACTGACCACCGTCAGATCGAGCGAGCCAACAAAGACCGGTATCGCGATGAAGCCGATCACAATCCACGGATTCCCGCGTATGGGTTCAGCGGGGGTACGCGCCTCGTTCTTGGGCAGATCATCGTTAAAATCGCCCTGTGGGATCAACCACCACAACGGGATCAGCAATGCGAGACTGCCCACACCGCCAGCTAGCGCCCCAACGACCACCGCGTTTGCCATGCTACGCCCCTTGCGCTGATAGACAAATGGCGTGACCACCGCGCCGACAATCGCGCTCAAGCCCATGCCCCATAACACCCACTGCACCCAGAGCGGGGCGCTGATCGGTGTGCTTTCCGGCAGTTCAACGGTGGCATCGACTCCCGGCGGTGTATCGACTTCGATCAGCGTGTTGCCGTCGAAGATGTCAATCTGCCAGAAGGTATCTTCGTTTTCGCTGTCAGCTGTATCAGGGATCGTCAGGATCAGGCGGGCGGGCAAATTGGTCACGCGATCAATATAAACATCGACAAACGTCAGATCGGAGTTGATCACTACCAGTCCGAACAGCAAATCGTTGACGATCTCAGCGCCAGCATTCCCGCGCACATGCTCAACCTCTGCACCATCCAGCGTCAGCGCTTCAACATAGGTCACTTCCGTTAAGCTGTTGATTGCCGAGGTAAAGCCAGATTCTTCGCCCATCAAATTGCCGGGATCGAAGCCTTCCGCATAGGTGAAGGGCACCCACGCGGTGTTCAGCGGACTGAGCCATTGCGCGTCACTGGTGGCGAACAGACCGATATTGACCAGCAAACTCTGAAAACGAAGCCGCGCCGTGGCAAAGAGGTTATCCGGCGCGATGAATGCGCCTTCTGCGGTGGTCATTGCCGTGACAAATTGCGGTTGGCCGGTGCCTAGCTGAAAATTAAACTGATAGGGTACGCCTCCTTGCTCGATTGCCAGACGGAACGAGCGCAACTCACGCAGGTCATCGACGGCAGACTGAATCATGGCACGCGCTTCGTCGTCGCTGATGCGCCCGTTATCTCCCTGACCCACACAGGCATTTAAAATGAGCGTACTCATCAATAACAGGATGACTACGCGCCACAGATTATTTCTTCTATTCACAGTGATCGCCACCTTATATTTAACAACAACAGGCTATCTCTACTCACCTTATACGATACTCGTTCAGGCCAGGTTGTGTTTGCTCATATTTGCGCCATGCGCCACCCACCATACTGCTGTTCGAGTTGAGCGGCAACCGCCAGTGCCACCTCATCTTCGTCAGGGCGGGCGATGACCTGCACTGCCATCGGTAACCCCCGCGCATTATAGCCTACAGGCACAATCACTGATGGAAAGCCCAGCGCGTTGATGCTGTTGCTATAGGGGATTTGTGTGAAGATCGTATAGATCCAACCATGCTTGGGCGGTGGAGTGATGAGAAGCGGGCTGAGGATCACACCCCCGGCACCCATTGCCTCGCTCATCTGGCGTTTGCATTGCTCGACACGTTCAAATGTCGGACGACCAAAAAGGTGTGCCGTCGGTGCAGAGAGATCAATGAATTGGGTGAACCAGAGGACACTAGCGGAAATGCGCCCCTGCCCCTTACGAATATGCTGAATTTCATCCCACAATTTATACTTTTCGCCACCGCCCAACGCAGTTTTGAACGCCGCGTTACCGTGTTGGCTCATCAGGTAAACATAGGTGAAAACCAGCTCTTGAATTGGCAAGCTCTCATCACGGATGACGTCCATACCCACACTCTTGAGCGATCCAGCCGCCATAGCAACTGTCTCACTGACAGATTTACGCACCGGCGGGAACACCTTAATATTGCCGTTGATGTACAACAAACAACGCCGCCCGTTGAGATCAATTGTCCTGTAATCGGGCAGTGGCGTATCGGATAGCACATCGAGCGCCAGCGCCAGATCTTCGATACGCCGTGCCATCGGCCCCGCGCTGTTCCAATCTTGCAGGCGGGGTGGTGGGGCAGGGAAATGATCGCCAGAGGGCACGCGCCCTGCTGTAGGTTTAATGCTGACGCAGCCGTTCATCGCCGCTGGAATGCGTACACTGCCGGCAATGTCACTGCCGATGCCCAGTGGTGATCCACCCGCCGCGATAATCGCGCCTTCGCCACCACTACTGCCCCCCGCCGAGTAATTGACATTGTGCGGATTGTTGGTGCGTCCGAAGACCGGGTTAACTGTCTCACCTGACCAGCACATATCCGGCAGATTGGTCTTACCGAGGATGATCGCGCCAGCTTCTTTGAGACGGCGCACGACCTCAGCATCTTGTTCGGCGATGTCATCGCGGTGATAGCTTGATCCACCTGTGAAGCGCACCCCTGCCACCGACCAACAATCTTTGATGGTCACGGGCACACCGAATAACGGGGGTAGATCATCGGTGCCCAATTGCGCGATGCGTTCATCGGCTTCGCGGGCTTGCTGACGCGCTTGCTCAAATGTTGGGGTGATCACCGCGTTAATCATCGGATTGACCTGTTCAATGCGTGTGATATGTGCCTCGACCACCTCGCTGACAGTCACCGCTTGAGCGCGTATCTGCCGGGCAATCTCCGCCGCACTCCATTGTAAACAGTCGCTCATCAAACTACCTTTTCTCTGTCGGGTTGCTCACTATTATCACCCGATTATACCCTGTCGTGGTGAATAGATGGTTAAGAATGCCCTGAACATCCGTATGAGATAGTTTTTGATCCGCTTAGCTGATATGTGAATCGGGTTATGTCCTTTTATGAGTGGGCGCACCATGCAGTACGCCCTCGAGTTTTAACGATAGGGGATGCTATGGGGAATTGATCAGAGCAGGTCGAAATAGCGACGTTGACGACGGATCGCTTGTAGGATATTGGGTTTGGTATCGTTGGTATCGATACTCGCGACAAAGTTTATGATACGTGTTTGCAAGCTTTCGAGTTCTTCTTGCGTGGTTTGCTTGCGGCGCATGTGAGCGCGGGTGTCAAACTCTTTGGTGACGATCTGTGCCAGTTCCGTCATGATGTCAATTTCAGTCTGTGTCCATTCGCGCACATCGTTGTCGATCACACACAGTGATCCCAGCGATTTACCATCTGCGAGCGTCAAAGGTATGCCGAGATAGCCAATCACGTTCAGGTCATGGATCGCGCTATTATGCTTGACCAGATCGTTTTCACGCGCATCGTTGACCACTAGAGGCTGATTATCCGCCACTACATGCTTACAAAATGAGTGCGAGAAAGGCGTGCGTCGTTGTGATTTCCATGGTTCTGGTAATCCCACTTCGCTCTTAAAGAATTGGTAATTATCTGCCACCATCGAAACCAGCGAAACCGGCGTACCGATTGCTTTGCTGGCGAATTGAGTGATCGTGTTGTAGACAGTCTCTTCGGGTGCATCAATGAGTGATAACTCAAACAGCACTTTCAAACGATCCACATTGAGCAATATATCTGACATGCAAGTTTTCCTCTGCAGGGTATCTACTTATAATTTGGTTTATAATGAACTCACATATTACACCTGTAATAATGTGTAATGAGTGAATACCCTGTTAATAATTGAGTAAAAACAAAAACGCAAGTGCATGGCATACACTCGCGTTAATAGAATGTGGATTGTCGTCAGTGAGCGTCAATCGCCGGCTTGCGCTTCACCTTCAGGGAACAGAGACAGGCTATTGCTCTGGATCAATTGGCTCACCATATCGCGGAACGCATCGAGGGGGATCGCGCCTTTGTCTTCATCCGTGCGCAAGCGCACGCTGACCTCGCGGTTTTCCATATCACGATCGCCGACGACAAGCAGATAAGGAATTGCCATGCGCCGATGTTCTTTGATCTTACTGCGCATGTGCTTATCGCGCGTATCGGCTTTAGCACGGATACCCACCTGTGCCAGATAACTGGCAACTTCTTGCGCGTATTCATAGTGATCATCACCGATCGGAATGACGACTGCTTGCTGAGGTGCAAGCCACACCGGGAACTCCCCACCGAAATGTTCGATCAGAATACCGACGAAGCGTTCAACACTGCCGAACAACGCACGGTGGATCATGACCGGACGTTTTTGTGTGTTGTCGCTATCCGTGTATTCCAGCTCGAAGCGTTCAGGCAGGTTGTAATCCACCTGCACTGTGCCCAGTTGCCACTCGCGCTTGAGCGCATCACGCACCACAAGATCGAGCTTAGGCCCGTAGAACGCCGCTTCACCTTCTTCGACTGTATAATTGATACCGATTTCTTCACAAGCATCGATAATCGCCTGTGCTGCTGTCTCCCAGTTTTCATCCTCGCCGACATACTTATCACTCTTAGGATCGCGGATGCCAACACGGGCACGAAAATCTGTGATGCCTAGCGCACTTAAAACACGCTGTGCCATACGCACCGTCTTGATGTACTCTGGCAATAATTGCTCTTGCGTGACGAACAGGTGTGCATCATCCTGTGTGAAGCCCCGCACGCGCGTTAAACCGTGTAATTGACCGGATTTTTCGTAGCGATAGACTGTGCCGAACTCGGCAAAGCGTATCGGCAAATCACGGTAACTGTGTGGCTTGCTGGCGTACATGCGGCAATGGTGCGGACAGTTCATCGGCTTGAGCATGTACAACTCACCATCGACATCAATCGGATCATACTGGCTATCGCTGTAATACGGATAGTGTCCGCTCGTCTTGTACAACTCAATACTGCCAATGTGCGGCGTGACCACCGGTTCATACTGTTCTTTAATCAGTTGATCGCGCAACCAGCGTTCGAGCGTGTCGCGCAGGATCGCGCCGTTGGGTAACCACAGGGGCAAGCCTTTGCCCACAAGAGGATCAATGATGAACAGATCCAGTTGTTGACCGAGCGTGCGATGATCGCGCTTTTGTGCTTCTTCCAGCAATTGCAGGTATTCTTGCAATTCGTCGCTGGATTCCCACGCTGTGCCATAGATGCGCGTGAGCATCGTGCGCTTTTCATCCCCGCGCCAATAGGCACCGGCAGGCTTGCGGAAACGGATGCTGAAGGCTTTGGCATCAATATCACCCGTGCGCTCGACATGTGGCCCACGGCAGAGATCTGTGAACGAATCTTGCGTGTAAATGGTCAGTTGATCGGCGGGTTCCGCGATGGGGTTGCCGTTGTCATCAACGCGCCCGTTGACTAGATCGTCGATCAGTTCGAGTTTATAGGGTTGATCGGCGAATAGCTCGCGCCCTTCTTCAGGTGTGATCACACGTTGCTCGAAAGGGTGGTTACCACCGATGATCTTCTTCATACGTTTCTCGATGTCCTTCAGATCGCTCTCGCTGAAATCGTCCGGCAGTTCAAAATCGTAGTAGAAGCCATCTTCAATCGGGGGGCCGATGGCGATCTTGGTTTCAGGATATTTGTCGAGAACGGCTTGTGCCATCACATGCGCCAGACTGTGGCGGATGCGATAGAGTCGGCTATCTTCATAGCGTTCAGGCATGGGTTGTATCTCCTCATGATTGCATGGTTATTCAGTAGTCGTGTTTAGGGGCATGATCGCTCATCGATCACACCACGTCATCGGCATAGTTGATGCCGTTGCTATTCGTTCGTGCGGTTGTTAGACTAACCTGACGACAGCCTATGCGGTGCTGATTATAGCGAATTGCAGGCAAATTAAAACACGAGGTCACAACGGAATGTGCGACCTCGTGTAGCGTGGTTGAATTCAAGCAATGTTGCGCGGGGGAAAGCTACTCCTGCACCACCAACACATCCGAAATGACCACCGCCGCAACTTCCTGCGTCGCACGTCTGCCGCCGTTGCTAGTTCGCGTGGTGTCGGTGTTGTCGCTATTCTCTGTCACTCGTGTGAAGTGGCTCTCGAACACATCGAGCGCGATCAAGTTATCGATTGTATCTTCGATCACATCCCGGCTGAGTTCCTCAACCATGATATGCGGTGTATCGATCACGCAGTAGCGCACAGGTGGCGTATCATCCAGTTGGCGTGTGACCTGTAGTTGTAAGTCCATCTGACGATTGAGATAGGCTTGTACAGCAAACAGCGCCGTATAGACCGTGCCATCATCCATCTGCACGATTACATCGCAAGCATCTTTTTCACGATGAAGCTCAAGCCATACTTTTTCGGGCGTGTGTAAGCTATCCATCTGTGTCGCATTCACCGCAACAATATCTTCCATTGGTTGACTACCTCTATCATAACTATCAGACTTGCAGTCAGTATATCCGAAAAATGATTAATTTACCCTTGAGTAATTATAGATTTTAACTCAACAATACCATTTTCGACAAGGTTATAGTCTTTTTGTTTTTTGAGTCTATAACATTCTCATCCAGATATGGTGAATGTCCCATGAGCATTTTGCCTATATCAGCTCGCCGATTGTGGTTTGCCTGTGCCCAGATAGAGCATGTCTTTGGATAACTTCGATAAGCCGATTATCACTGCAAAGAACTCCAAGCGCCCTAGCAACATGCTGACAATCTGCACCCATAGCAGGCTTTCGGGTAAATCCGGTGTGGTAATGCCTACTGATAAGCCGACTGTCCCCAGCGTGCTGGCAAACTCAAACATGCTATCGCGGAATGGAAACCCATACGCCATGAACACGGCACTGCCTGTCATGAATACAAACAGGTAAAACGAAATGAAAATCGCAATCTGGCGCACACGCTCGTTGTTCAATAGTTGGCGCTGTTCGCCTTGCCAGATTGCCGGCTCGTTGACACTATTTGTCGGCAGAAATGCCCGTTGGATTTCCCAGCGAATCATCTTATACAAGATATAGATGCGAAACTGCTTGATCCCGCCTGATGTGGAGCCTGTACCCCCGCCGAGCAACATCAAGAGTATCAAAATAAACCAACCAAAATCTGACCACGGCAGATAGGAGCCGAGTGAGAAGCCGGTGCCGGTGAGAGCGGAGGTTGCCTCGAACACCGCCAGACGTAGCGCCTTAACACTACTCACGTCGAGTTGTGTAGTAGTGAAGATGAAGATCATCCCCGCCGCAATCGGCAGAACCAATGCGACTAAGCGCAATTCAGCATTGCGAACTACAGCACGCCATTTGCCCCGCAAGACGGTATAGGCAACGAGAAAGTTGATCGAACCGAGCAACATCAGTACGATGACGATCACCTCAATTATGGGATCATCCCAATAGCCGATGGATTCCACCCGCGTTGAGAAGCCACCTGTCGCGACGGCAGTGAAGGTATGGTTGATGGCATCGAACCACGTCATGCCTGCCAGACGCAAACTGATGAAGCCGATCACAATATAACCCAGATACATGCGTAGTACGATTTGTATCGTCTGGCGCACATGCGGTACAAGCTGATCAGCGCGTCCTTCGGCAGTGGATAAACTGGTGCCAATCGGCCCCACTATAGTTCCCAGCGTGATGATCGCCAAGCCGGCACCGCCTGCCAATTGCAAGAAACTACGAAAGAACAGGATAAGATGAGGTGCGGTGGTGACATCTACCAGTGACAAGCCTGTGGTTGTCCAACCGCTGGTGGATTCAAACACAGCCTGTGTGAGGGTGAGATCGCTGGCGATGATGAAGGGCACGCCCCCCCAGAGGCTCGCCGAGATCCACACTAAGCTGATCGCCACGAAGCCTTCTTGCGCGGTAATCGTAACATCGTCCTGCGGGGCGAAGAAATGCCAGAATAACAGCCCACCGATAATCAGGGGCATCCCTGCCGCTAAAAATGCCGGCATTAGATAGACTTCTTCCGGATAAAAAAATAACAAGAGTAGCGGGACAAGATGCAAGAGACCCACCATCGCCATAATCGCGCCGATATAACCGATCAACGCACGATAGCGTTGCCTTAAAAACAGATATTGACGCATGATCGCTCCAGATTAAGGGGTGTGTCCGACTAACATTTCGAGATCATGAGTAAGTTTACCAGATTCGGAGATCAAGATCAGGTGATCGTCCACTTCCAGCACGCTCGAACCACGCGGGACAGTCACTTGTTCATTGCGGATGATACAGGCAATCAGTGTTTCTTCGCTCAATTCGAGGTCAATCAAATTCTTACCAACCGCCGGTGCATCGGCATCTAGACGCACTTCGGTGATGTTGAGCTTACCGCGTGCCAGTGGCAAGAGCGAGGTCACTTCTTCAAAGACCGCTTCTTGTGCGATGATCGAACCGAGAATGCGCGTCGCTGAGAAGGCAATGGTGATACCTAACTTCTGGAACACGGCTTCGTTATCGGGATCATTAACCATAGCAATCGTGCGCGGTACGCTGAACTGTTTCTGTGCAATCTGGCAGATGACCAGATTATCTTCATCATGGGAGGTCAAGCCGATGACCACATCAGCCTGACGTGCACCGGCTTCCTCAATGATGTCCAGATCAGTTCCTTCGCCATGAATGACCGTCGCTTTAGTTTTTTCAGCCAATTCTCGTGCTCGATCTGCATTGCGATTGATAATCGTCACGTGAAAATCTTGGCGCATGAATTCACGAGCGAGATAATAGACAGTCTTGCTACCACCAACAATGATAATTCTCATAATGCTGTTAAGCTCCGGATGCTAATATAAGCGTTGATCGCAGATGTGGCACAACTCACAGATCTTTGTGCAGGGTGGTCACATCATAGAATTTGCGCACGGTGAGTTGCGTCGGACTGATGGTCTTGATGCCAAAACTCGCATAGAGTTTCTCGCGTTTGGGATCATAGACACGGGCGATCACGTTGGGAATACAGTAAATCATCTGTGCTACCTGTGCCACCATCAAGTTAATATTATCGGCAGTGGTCACAGCGAAGAGATAGTTTGCCCGTTTGATCTGTGCTTGCTCCAGCGTTTGCGTCTCAACGGCATCACCGACGACTTTGAAGCCACTGAACGCCACAGATAGTTTGTTAAAAGCGCTGGGATGCTGGTCAATCACAATCACACGATGCCCGTCTGAACTGAGATCATTGGCTAGGGTACTTCCTAAGCGACCACACCCCACCACCACCACATGTTTCGATTTCATGCTTGCCTCGTTTTGTTCACTGTTATGCATTAATCATAGCACAGTCAGATTGTTTTTTTAGCGGGAGTATTCAGGTAAGGGTGTATGAACAAGTTGTCAGTGGGTGAAATGGACGTTTTTCTTTGCCTCACCCTCCTCAACAGCATATCAACGGTGGTTGGTCAATTATGGTTATTTTGACGACCCGCCAGACCATCCCCCGAAGAATTAGGGGAGAACACAACGCTCAATTTGAGATACACTAAAGCCATCGACAAGGGGTGAACGTCCTCACCCACTTAGTGTGGAGGTTCTTATGCAACTGAATTGCCCGACCTGTGGCGAAGCCATCAACGCCGATCAAATCAACATTCAAGAGATGAT
This sequence comes from Anaerolineae bacterium, assembly GCA_051117475.1. Taxonomy (GTDB): domain Bacteria; phylum Chloroflexota; class Anaerolineae; order Aggregatilineales; family Phototrophicaceae; genus JAUZRW01. The sequence goes on from JBNPEE010000010.1 coordinate 48,835, forward strand.
CGCTGTGTGTGGCAATTGTCATGCGGTGTTTGCATTTAACTCATCGGCTGAAAAAGCCAAACGACGCAAAACCAAACAACCCGATGCACTCACACTGATTGAGACTGACGATCAGCTAGAGATGGTATTCCGCACCAATTTTCGTCTGGATACCAATCAGGATTTTGTTGCGACGATCGTCGGTGGGTTTGCCATCGCGATGATAAGCGCCATCATGTTCAACGAGTACCGCATCGATGATATACCCTTATTTGTTCCGATATTGCTGAGTGTCCTATCACTGGCCATGTTCTATTTTGCTGGCTTAATGGCCTACAACGCGACCCATATCACCATGACAGCGGATCAAATTCTGATCTCGCGTAAGCCACTGCCCAGTTTAGTCAAAGGCGCTACCGAGATTAATCTGCATGGCATTACGCAGATCAAGTGTGAGGAGACCAACGTTTCCAAAGAACAAGAGTACGACACCCCGCGTTATCGCGTCTGGGGCGAAACCGCCGATGGCGCACGGCGCGTGATCGCCAACGACCTAATCGAAGACTATGCCTTTTTCATCACACAAAAACTAGAAGAACGCCTGCTTACCGATCTGGATATGCCAGCCATACGCTTGCAAGATGCAGACGATCAATGGCACAATCAACTTGTCGATCACGATGCAGACGATCAGCAGATGCGTACAAAATACTAAGGAGCGATACCCATGCAAGATATGACACCCGCCGAGATCACTGCCTTCCTGATGGATACTATGCGCACTGGCAAAGTGGCAACTGTCCGCGCCGATGGTCGCCCGCACCTTGCGCCCATCTGGTACATCTATGAAGAGGGCAAGCTCTATTTCAACACCTGGCATGAGTCGGTCAAAGGACAGAATATCACCCGTGATGGACGCATCAGCATTTGCGTCGATGAAGAACAGCCCCCGTTCGCCTTTGTCATCATTGAAGGTTCCGCAGAGGTTGTGCCTGTCACGCCTGCTGAACGCCTGACCTGGTCAACGCGCCTCGCCCGCCGTTATATGGGCGATGATCTCGCCGAGCAATACGGGCAGCGCAACGGCGTAGAAGGTGAACTCTTAATCTGTGTCACGCCGGATAAGATCATCGCCAAGAAGAACGTCTCGAATTAATCAGGCAAAAGCTGTTCACCAATGGGTATCGGGAATGGCAGACGATTGCTCGCCGGTGCCAGAGGACACACCCAGCGCGGGTTATAATAACAAGAGGGATGATAGCTATAGTTGAAATCCAGCACCAGCGCATCATCGATCTGCCCTAAATCAGCGCCTTTGATCGTGTCGTACAAATAGCGCCCACCGCCATAGGTGGTCTTGCCATTGCTCGTATCTTTGAAGGGAATGAACACCCCGCCCCCATAGCCTTCTAACCAGAACACACCCAGTTCACCCTGTCCGGTTGGCATATCAAAGATAACCCGCCCGATCTGAAGCATTTGTACCGTACCGTCCTCACCCACACTGAGCGTATAAGTGCAGGGCTCAATGGTTGTATCGAGTGTTGCAATCACGCGATACGCAGGATCATACGGCGCATAAGCCAGCCCCGCGAATGTGTCGCGCTGTTCAGCAGTTAACGCCGACTGCGGATGTTCACCAAAGAGCGCATCGCGGGTTGTGGTCCACAACGCATGAGCTTGTGGCGTATCTGTGCCCAGCGTACGCACACGCTGATATAATTCGGTCACCTGCCGGCGATAATCGAGCAAAGTTAACATGAAATCGTTCCTTTTAATCCAATTTGACGTATGGAGCAGTACAGACATACACCGTTCTGCTCCCTCCCTCAACTCACGATCAATACCGTGTAAATCGTGAAAGCGAGGTACGCCAGCAAAAACAAGCCGGATTCCACACGCCCCAGACGACGATCTAAGATAAACGGTAACAATAGCAAGCTAAAAGCGATCATCACTAGCGTATCAACAGTGATCGTCTGACGGGCGACGTCCATCGGTTGGATGAGCGCCGTCACGCCTAATATCCCCAGTACGTTGAAGATATTGGAACCGACCACATTACCAATGGCAATATCGCTCTCCCGACGCAATGCCGCTGTGACCGATGTCACCAATTCCGGCAAAGATGTCCCAACCGCCACCAGTGTCACACCGATCACCAACTCACTAACACCGAATGCCCGCGCCAGTTCAGTCGCATTGCTGACGGTCAACTGCGCACCCAGCATCAACCCGGCAATACCTATCCCCAACCGCAGCAATTCCCGCCCACGCTGAACACTGACCGGTGCCGAAGCGGTCTCAGTTGTCGTGGAGGGTTCGCGACGTGACATGATCACGATGAACACGTTGAACGCAACCAGCCCGAACAATAACACCACGCCATCAATACGGCTCAGGGTACTATCACGAAATAAGACCCAGCTGAGCAACGCAACGAACAGCATAATGGGGATTTCACGTTTGACCAGCGTCACATGCACGTTAATCGGAGAAATAAGACCGCTCAAACCCAGAATCAGACCGATGTTAGCAATGTTCGAGCCGACAATGTTACCCACCGCTATATCCGACGATCCACTCAGCGCCGCACTTAAACTGACGAGCAATTCCGGCGCTGATGTGCCAACAGCAACGACGGTTAAGCCCACAATCAGCGGAGAGATACCCATCGATTCCGCTAGACGAGAGGCACCCCGCACCAACCAATCTCCACCCAAAAATAACAAGATCAACCCTGCGATTAACCCTAGACCAAGCCACATGCTCTTTGCTCCTATTTGTCCGGTGTGTAACTACTCATGATGGTATGTGCATCATACAACACGATACTGAACGCTGACACATTTTTGACCCACTACAACTGATTTTATCCTGTCGCCCCACTCTAAAGAAACCGTGTGTCATAATCTGCGTGTGGTCCCTAGCAGGCGGATGAAGTAGCGATCTTCTGCGTTTCCCGCCGTATTGCAACACCAGCTCACCAGAAGTACATCGCAAAATCACATTATCCTCTATAATGCAACATAATAGCCGATTGTACGATAGGGGGCACACAAAAAGCATGAGTACCAATGCACAGGTTTTTATCTCATACTCACGACGCAATATCGAATTCACCCGACGGCTCGTGAAAGACCTCAGCGCCGACCAGCGCGATGTCTGGGTAGATTGGGAAGACATCCCACGCGCCGCCGATTGGTTAAAAGAGATCTACAGTGGCATTGACCGTGCCGATACGATACTATTTCTGGTCAGCGAAGAGTCTTTGTCTTCCGAAGTATGTAATCAGGAACTACACTACGCACTCCAACACAATAAGCGCGTTATCCCGCTCATCTTACAACCGATTGATGATGCATTATTGCAACGGGTCGATCATAGTTGGCAAGAGGGCAACTGGTATCCCATCGCCCAGAGCAACTGGAAAACGCTCAAACACCTGAACTGGCTCTTCTTTGATGACCCCGCCAAATACAAGACCGAGTTCAATGTCTTGCTTACCACCATCGACCAAGACCTCTTTCACATTAAGACACACACACGCTTGCTCGTACGGGCGCAAGAGTGGCTCAATAAAGAGAAAAATCCCAGTTCACTCCTAGCAGGTGATGACATCATCGGTGCCGAGAATTGGTTACAGATGTACGCGGATACCCCGCCCCATCCCACAGATTTACACCATGAGTTCATCCAACACAGCCGCATTGAAGAAAACAAACGCATCGCCCATGAAGCTCGCCTACAACAACGCGCCCGCCAACGCTTACAGATTCTGGTGGCGAGTTTCATACTGATTATCCTCGTGATGATCTTCGGCTTGTTGCCCTTCACCAACGATCTACTCGATACTCAGCTGGGTGATGAAGTAGATTTTCGTCTGCAAGAAGCCGCCATCTCTTTTGTGGAATTCTTCGATGAAGACGAAGATCTCGCCGTATTCGCCGCACGCTTCGCAGCAAATTTGCAAGAACTGGCGCTGATCGGGCAGGATGATGTCGCTGTCTTCAATGAGGTGCAAGCAGTACGCGAAGAATTCGACTTGCAGGAACTCAACATCTACCTTGATGGTGAGACGCAACCGGCTTATTATGCCGAACAACTCATCGACTACCCTGAACGGGTTGCACAAATACGCGCAGAGCTAGTACAAGCGGTCTTCAATGATGGTGAGGAACGTAGCCGCATCGTGATCGGTGCGCCGGATTCACAGATCATCGCCGTTGTGCCCATCCCCACATCAACCAACTCGAGCTGGTCCGTTGATGGTGTCGTGCTGGCATCCTATGCCATTGATAATGCTTATGTCGAAGACCTTGCCATCAGTCTCAACATCGAAGCCGCCATCGCCAACATCGAAGAACAGATTGTCGCTACCACACTGCTGGACACCACACAATTTCAAATGACTATGGCAAATTATCAAGACCGCAACCTATATAACACTGAACCCGTATATATCGATTACATCACAGAAGACAATAGTATTTTGCGCATGATTAGCATGCCTTTGATTGTCAGCGATGCCGAGCAAGGCTTCTTATTTGTGGCCGATAGCTTTGAAGCTGTTCTCGCTTTGCAAGATCAGATTGTTCTCACATTCTTGATCTTCTCTGGCGCAATACTAGCACTGGTAATCGTGCTGGTGCTGATGCTCGTCGGTGTACCCGCCTGGCGCGAGCGCCAGCGTACCGATCAAACGGTCTGATTGCTAACGCGCTTACCCATCAAAATATCCGGCTTGCCTAAGCCATTGGCATCGGGGATCACGCCAAGCAAACAATAGCCGAGCTTTTGATAGAAGCCATACGGATGTTGGCGCCGATTCTCGATGCGGGCGAGGTGCGCCAGCGGATCGGGATACAGATCAACGCCACCCAGCGAAGTCATCCCACTGACATCATCGCTACCCAGCATGATCGTCAAACCCCCGCGATTGTGCACCTGTGCTTCTAAATCTTGCACCAGTGCCCGCCCGATACCGCGCCCTTGCCAATCTGGATGCACCGCCAACGGATGCAATTCCCACACATGCCCGTCGTATTGGGGCAGCCCCCCAATCCAACCAAGCACACGCCCATTATGATACGCAATACGGCAGATCGCATCTGCTTCAGTCAGTAACTCACGCACTTCTTCGATACCTTCCTCAACCGTCGCCCACGATCCCGGAAAATCTCGCACAAATGCCAGATGCAAAATTTCTCCAGCTTGCGTGATGTGTGTATCATCCGCTATCAAATCCCGAATCTCGAACTTCATGTTTCACACCCTTTATCTCAAACGAAACGCTTACCATCATCATACTTAGGCAGCCCTGTTTGCGCCTAATGATCACCCTTAATGCCAATCGCAGATACAGGCGTACATTAACGTTACACAAATGGTCACCAGATTATATCCCAAATTTTTAGAACAAAAGTACGGTTTTTATCCCAAATTTTTTGGGAAAAAATATTTTTAGATCCGCCAAAAATAAATTTATCCCAAACGAAAGTTACGGAAAATGATCTATTATTACAATTATATCCCAAATTGCTTGGGATATTAGCACATATGTTTCTTATAGATTTAATATAACCTCATAAGGTCTGTTCATAACCTGTTCATAACCTGTTCATAACTTTGAACAGCCTGTTCATAACTCTGGGTCAGAAGAGGTCACCTGTTCATAACTTTATGCGCCCATAGTAAAAAACATCTGTTCTGTCGAAAGTTATGAACAGTTTTATAGACACGTGTCTACAACTGTTCATAACTTTGAACAGCCTGTTCAAAACTTTTTCAAGTTCATATCCCACAGCTTGGGATATTTTTGTGATATATATCCCACAATTGGGATATTTTGACGCACTTATCCCACATTACCGAGTTTATTACAGAGTTTTGAACAGGTTAGCCCTGCCCCTACTACTACTACTATTTTTATTTACAAGAACACTCTTATAAAATTTCTTTTACAGAACATGCGCTCACTCGAATGCCTTTGTCGCCAAGATGGTATTAAAGTGATAAACTATGCAATAAGATAAGAAGTCTTAAGAATCGAGAGTATTATGGGGCAATCACCTTCTGAAGAACGACTGCTTCAACTAGAGAATAAAGTATCTATCTTGCAACAACTCGCTGATATTAGCGCGTCGCTCAATGCACAGGTTGAGTTACGTCCGTTGCTTAAACATATCATGGATGTTGCTGTGCAAATCGTCGATTGTGAAGCCGCGTCGGTATTATTATGGGATAACGGCAAACAACAATTGGTCTTTGCTGCTAGTACCACCACAACCGCCAATAATAACCCCGACTCGGACTTATTCGGGCGTGTTGTGCCTATGGATAGCATTGCTGGCACCATCTATCTTGAAAACCGTATCATGCAAGTCGATGATGCCAAAGCCGATCCACGCCATTATGAAAAGGTTGATGAGGAAATACAGTTTGAAACACGTTCTCTGCTGGGCGTACCGTTGACCTACAAGAATAAGGTTATCGGTGTGCTGGAAGCAATGAACAAGCATAAAATGCCGTGGACGCAAGAAGATCGTAACTACCTCAGCACTTTAGCGGCACAAGCCGCCGTTGCTATCGAGAATACCAAGATGGTGGCGAACCTGCGCAAAGCTAACCGTGACCTCAACGAAGTCGATAAGCTCAAGAATGATTTCATCGCGATTGCCAGCCACGAACTCCGTACCCCTCTAGGCGTGATTATGGGCTATGCGAGTTTTTTACAGGAGGAGGAGAGCGAATCCGCTAAAGAACACGCTGGAAAAGTACTCGAGAGTGCGCTCAAACTGCGTAAGATTATCGAAGATATGGTCAACCTGCGTTATCTCAAACAGAATCAGACCGATCTGCATCTAGATGAAGTGCGCGTCTCGACGCTGATGCATATCGTGCGTCAGGAACTGTTAACTTTGCTCGATTTACAACACTATGAGTTTGTCTACAGCGTGCCGGAGAACGACAAGCTGTTACGCATTGATGCCACGCGCCTTATCATGGCGCTCACGAATTTGATGCACAATGCCATCAGCTTCACTGAGCCGGGCGGACGCATCGTCTTATCAGCGCATCTTGCATCGAAGAATGAAATGCACATCAGTGTTGAAGATAGCGGGTTAGGCATCGCGCCTGATCAGATTGAAGCGATCTTCGGCGAGTTTTATCAGGTTGAAAATCACATGATCCGCAAGCATGGCGGGTTAGGCATCGGCTTGAGCATCTCACGGGCGATTGTCAACGCGCATGGTGGGCGGATCTGGGCGGAGAGCGACGGTTTAGGCAAAGGCTCAAAATTCACTATTGCTTTGCCCACTGCTGATAGCCCATGAGTGCCATATGACAGAAAATCGCTTGTTTTTGGTTAGGATTCACACACCATCGCGCTGATCTGCATCGATCATGGGTAATTCATGCTAAAATGAGCGTAAGTGTATTCACCCTGAAGGAGCGTTCTCGATGTCATTTGCTTTCACATGGCTTGGTCATTCGACTTTTATTTTTGCATCCGACGATCACAAATTGATTATCGACCCGTTTTTAACCAACAACCCGCTCATCGAAACTCGCCCTGATGAGATTGATGTCGAGTATATCGTACTCACACATGCCCATGGCGATCATACCGGTGTCAGTGATGAGGGTCCCGCCGGCGATACGCTGGCGATTGCATCCAACACGGGCGCACAAATTGTCTGTAACTTTGAGATGGGCAAATGGTTCATGAATCAAGGTGTACCAGCCGAACAGGTCTTTCAGGGGAATCCGGGCGGAACGATGCGCGGGGATTGGGTGGATATCAAGTTCACTAAAGCTTTCCACAGCTCATCGTTTGAGGACGGCACTTATGGCGGACAACCCAACGGCTTAATCATCCGTACCGGTGGTTATACGGTCTATCATGCCGGTGATACCAGCTTATTCGGTGATATGGCGCTGATCGGCGAGGAGAAGCTGGATCTGGCAATTTTGCCGATAGGTGATGTGTTCACGATGGGTGTTGATGATTCGATCCGCGCCGCCAAATTGTTGAATGCGCGTCATGTATTCCCCTGCCATTACAACACTTTCCCGCCAATTGTACAGGATGCCGCTGCCTGGGCAGATCGCATCAACCGCGAGACCAACTCACAGCCAATTGTGGTTGATCCTGGCAATCAGTACGCATTAGAATAACTCACGACTAGCCCACAAGGGGATGATAGATAACTGTCATCCCTCATTGTTTGCCACTCTTATCATCCTGCGTGATGAATTCCACCGGACAACGCGATAAATAACTGATTTCTTCAGCAAGCTCTCTGAATTGAGGTAGGACGAACGAAACCGTCTCATAGAGCGAATAGAGGCGAATCGCGCCATCAGGGGTGCTAGGGTTCAGCAGGCTATCTAAACGCCCGCTGATGCGCTCAACGGACAATACACGCCGAATACTGCTGGTGTCGATCTTTGCCTGTACGACATCTCCCTGTAGCACGATCAGCATATGGGGTAACAGATATAAGCTGACCTCTGCACCGAGGACGCTCTCACCCTGTAGCGTATCTTCGCTCATGCGGGCGTTGAGTGGCCCAATGGGGCGTGCGGGTGGTCGTCCAAGGTTGGAGCGTGCCCCGCTAACCACCTGATTCAGCATGTTGACGAACACGACCATATCTGCTTTGGGCATCTGTATTGTCAGGATTTGCCAGCGTCGGGCGACCTCGAGATGCAAGGTGGTTGCCGCAATTTCTTCTTGGGGGAATGTCACCGCCTGCACCCATTGAATGGTGCTGAAGTCAATCATGTGTGCCTGTTGCGTGAGATTGTCATACAAGCGCACCCCGCCCTCGATCAAATGTAATTCACGAAAGGCACGCATTGAGGCGCGTTGTGACGGCGTAGCAAGCTGATACAGTCCACCCTCACTAATTACCGAGAGCGAGCGCCGTTCAAGGGCATCATTTGTCAACAGTACGCGACGATTGGTCTTGTTGAATTGCTGGCTCATCGCCCAGATACTACCTGCGATGATAATCACGATCATAGATTCAAGCATAAGTGTCGATTTCTATGGTTGGTTGCATGGCATAACTCTAACGCATAAATATTTAATTGGTATCAGAACGACAATCAATGCATAGCTTGCCCTTGATGCGGTTGCACTCGGCGCATAGTAATTGCAGGTTATCCAGTTCCGATTGCCCACCTTTCGCCACACTGATGATATGATCTAGAACTAATGACACGTCAGTGCCTTTTGCGCCACAGTTAGCACACTGTTCCCCATCCCGCGCACACAATGCCTGATACCAATCGCTATAATGCTTGCGTAGCTGATACCGTTCGCGCCGTTTGAGTTGTGGCGGAACACCACGCTTATACGGTTCAGTCATCCATTGCGGATAACGGGTATCTAATGTCGTAGACGCACGCTGACAAAATTGGTGAAGTCGACTTTCCGGTGCATTGCACTGGCAACGATGCGCCACTCGCCCGCAATATGTACAATATCGGCGGGGCATTTTAGGGTTTGACTGCTACCATCTGCGTGATATGACGGCTTTCGTCATAATGCACGAAACGCCAGTTGATGAAGGCACTCTCTAGCTCACCATCCGCCAGCAGAAAATCCGGATTAAAATCCGGCACCTGTTGCAGATAGCGCTGGTTGAAGGTCTCGTACACAATGCGCCCACCGGAACGAATCGCCTCTTTCAAAATCGGAAATAAAGGGCGACGCAAATACCGGAAGACCGCAACCACATCATACCGTTCGGGGCAAATTTCGTTGACCGCTTCACATGATCCAGAACGGCGCAAGACCAGTTGATCAATATCAACTTGTAACAGGTTAGCGTTGCGGAGATTGCGCATGGTCATCTCGGCACGGGCGCGTTGTAAGCCCACCCGACTGATGTCCATCACATCTGCGATGTAGCCCTGCTCGGCTAACCATAAGCCATTCTGACCCAGCCCTGCCGCCAGATCAAGCGCCCGTTGATCACTAGCGCGATCCACTGCCGGCACATAGTCCATCAGGAGCGTGTCCGGTTTCGGATAGGTACTATCTGTGCGTTTCTTGTAGATGTCATCCCAACGGATGCGGTCTTTTGCTGACATAAGTCTGTGAGGTCATCCTTCCTGTGTGTGCTGGGCGCTTGTATTCTTGCCCCCATAGAGCGGTTGATAATTGAGCGCGTTCGGCACAGCACGTCGGGCATCCTCATCGCCGGGGATGCCATTCGTCGGGCGTTTGCAAATGGCATAGGCTGTGCGCAGTGTGCTAAAATCGGGTGTGCGCCAGTTCGAGATGCCGAGTGCAGCCATCAGGGCACGAATATATTGCCCCCCCTGACTATCCCAATCTAGGTTGTCACCGATGAGTGTGCTGGTATCCTGCCACCCGACCGCCTTCAACAGACGTTGACTGAGTCTATCAAATAAGGTGCTGGCTTGATGGGCGTTGACCTCCCGCGCTAATTGTTGGATGTCATCGGGCAGGGTGTTGATCGGTATATTGCCAATCTGCCCCTGTGCCAGTGATGGCAGATCGAACAGTTCGGCATTGAGGATATGGGTGATGGTCTCTGCATCGGCATAAGGAGCGCACCAGCGCGATAAATCGTGTAATTGCCCTGCGCGATAGCCATGCACGCGACTGACACGCCTTTCCAGTCGCACAGATAGGCAATCTGCTACCTGTGACAGCGCCTCAGCCAACGCATCAATGATGAATAGGGGCGCATCACCATCAATGAGGATGCGCGTCCATCCATCCTGCGCCGGTGCGATGAAACACTTGAGCGTGTGCTGATACGACATGCCCGGCAAGGCACTGAAGGGATCATACAGTGTGTAATCGTGTGCAATCAGGTGATCATGAAGCCCTGTGCTGATGCGGGTTGTCGCCTCAGATGATAAATACAGACTGTGCCAGTGTGTCATCATATACCTCGGCGTGTTCGTTTGCTTTTTTCCTGCTCTCAGCATACGATACGATACTGCCGGAGTCAATGAAACCCATCTCGCGATAGCGTCGCCGGTCATCCTCAGTTTTGCCCGCCACAAATACAAGATCCGCGCCGTGATGCAAGGCTACATCCAGCGCTACACTGCGGATCATGTGTTCCCATGGCGGTTGACGCAATTCTTTTAGCAAAGCGTGCGCGACAAGGTGCGCAGTTCCTTCGTGCAGGGTGATGCGCATCACGCCTATGGGATAATTGTGGCGCAACATCACTAAGTTGATCTGATGCTTGAAATAGACTGCATGCATATCCCGCCCGATTAATAAAGGCTCTACACTGCTGACCGCCACATCATAATAGGCATTGCGCCACACATACCACCAGATCGCCAGATCACGGCTTGTCTGAGCTAGCAGGAAGGTGATGGAGGTGTTGATTGGTGTCAGGGGGCGCGGTTCCTGAGGCTTTTTATAGACCATCATCGGGATCTCTTCTTCGAGTTCTAGCTTGAGATCGCGCAGGGCACGCACGAAAACCGGCGGGTACAAGCCATCGACAAAGCGCACACGGTGTAAGCGTCCATGTTCATGAAGGTAGTCTAGCCCTTGCTGAACGTGATTGCCGGAGACCCATGCCGTATTGCGCCGTGGCGTGACATAATTCAGCGTGCGTAAGGTATTCGTCGTATGATGAATGACATCGACGAAACCCAGTGCCGCTTCATCAGCGCCCATGTAAATATGGGATTGGCGCAGGTGTGCCTCGATACGGCGTAAGATTGTGCGTGATTCTCGTTGTTGGTCACGGTTCATGTTGCGTGCAATCACCAATAGCTAGTGGACAAATAAAAAGCTTTCATCGAGTGACGATGAACTAAACTCAGTATAATGCTATTTGGTGGTGCGTGTGCAAGTTTGCGGTTTAAAACCTGTTTGAAGTTGGCAAGAAGAAGTTGGGGTTGGGGGTAGTTCGCGATCCCGAACGTGTGTGTGTCGTCACAGGAGAACGATTTTTGGCGTGATATAACCATGCCCCGCGCACATGATCAGGTACACGGGGCACAGATCGCTTATGCATTTGCCATCAGCTCACTTTCAGATTTTTTCGGTTCATCGTGCTGACGGTTGAGCAAGCGACTGACGATCAAACTCACGATCAAGATGGCGATTGTCACCCCGATGATATACGGATTGATGCTGATCTCACCGGTGCTGATGTCGCCTTCAATCGATGCCCCCGCCCCCACATAAGCGAAGCTCCCGCCGATGTTGCCGATAGCCGTCGCCAACATGAACGGCACAAGACCGATACGCAAGCCCCCTGCCAGCAAGCTCACGGCATCATACGGTAAGAACAACAGGCGCATCGTCAGCACCGCCTGAAAAGGATTCTTGCGCAGTAAACCGATGAAACGCTGGATGCGCGATCCATTCGCATCAGCGAGTACCTCACGCTTGGCCTGCTCTGCCGAAGAGAACCAGCGCCCGACGCTGTATGGCACCAGACTGGAGATTGTGCCGGCAATCAGCGCGTACAAAAAGCCCCACGCCAACCCGAAGATATTACCCGCGAGCAAGGTCAGCAAAGAAGCCGGAAATAAGATCAACGGGCGCAATAGATAAACGCCGATGTATAACAGTGGCCCGTACCATGTACCGGTCAACAGGTCAGATAATTGTGTTGCTAAATCGCCGAAGCCTAGATCATTGGCTTGCATGTATTGACGGGTAGCGATGATCGCCAGCGTCCAGAAAATTACAGCGGTGATTTGAGTGGGATGCTTCTTCACCCAATCAGCAACGCGCTGATAACGTGAACGGGATACAGGCTGTGTCGTAGGCATAAGGTCATCTGCTCCTGATAAACTGGGATAGATCATGTGATATACCAGACGCATTGTCAGGGTAACAGATGAACAGGATATTACAAAGCGACTATTTTGCATGAGCATGCGGTGAGTGCTTGCGCTTTCGTGCTAACATAGAGGCTATTATCGATTATTGAAGTGAGAGTGTTGCACATGGTTAACACAATATA